>DVGO01000079.1 GCA_018712645.1 Candidatus Faecousia faecavium
TCCGACTTGTCGGATACCACTATTATGAAGGGCATTTTTACCATATTAAACTATTATTTCAGCCCCGGCCGCTGGGCCGCACAGTGGCCGCTGACTACCGCACCAGCGGCCGTTGGGGACCGCAATTTGCAGCCCCGTTTCTCCATGTGTGGGTAACAGTTTTTCAGTTGCCCGGATTGGTAAGTAGACGGTGACATTCCAGCGTAAGCCAGCAGCTTATCTGGAGAGTCAAAGCGAGAAAGATCCCCGGCCTCCGCCAGGATCATGGCTCCCATGCGGCAGCCAATGCCTGGAATGGTGGTGATGGGAGAATGGATTTCCTCCATCATAGTCTCGATCTCCGCTTCGATCTCGTCGATCTCAGCATCCAGTTCCCGGATGAGCCGGATGGTGTGCTGTAATTCCAGGGACTTGGCAGGCATTTTAGAACCAATGGAGTTTCGTGCGGCATCCCGAATCGATACCGCCATATCCCGCTTGTAGCGTCCCTTTGAGGCATTCGCGAGAAGGGATTTCAGCCTTGTCAGGTGTGCTCCGGCAATCTGTTTGGCTCCCGGAAACTCCTCCAGCAGGGCATAGACAGAGACCATGTGGAGCATTGGAACCAGCTTCTCCAACTCAGGAAACAGGATGCAGACCAGTCTGGAAACCGAGCTTTTCAGCTTGGCACGCTCTTTTACTTTGTCAAAACGATATCTGGTGAGTGACTTTAGTTCCTCGTTGTGGTATGCTGTATCTGTGTAGGGTTTGAGGCCTGCATCGGATAACAGCATAGCCGCAATCGTTCGTGCATCTACCCGGTCGGTTTTGGTCTTTCTGAGGCTGAGGCTTTTGCGGTAGAGGTTTGTGCGTAAAGGGTTCAAGACATAGGTGGCCAGACCATTGTCCAAAAGAAACCCCAGCAGATTGTAGCTGTAATGCCCGGTAGCCTCAAGCCCTACCTTTATTTTGTCCTGGGGGGAGGTGCAGGTCCGGATTTTCTCCAGCAGGATATTGAATCCATCCATATTGTTAGAGATGGTAAACACATCCGCCAGGACTTCGCCCTCAGAACTCTGGATAAAGCAGTCGTGCTTATCCTTTGCCACATCGATACCAACAGAAACAATCATTCCAAAAACCTCCAACGGTATATTTGTGATGCTGTTCCACAGAACACTTTGCTTTTGTAGCCTTGTTCCACATAAACCGTCTGGCGGTATTTAACTGATTAACAAAACTGCAAAGGGCTGTGGTTGGAACCTTTCAAGAACCATCTTGTGGTAGGAGTTTTGCACCAATCCACAACATCCCTTCCAGTGTAGCACAGCCCTTGGAGAGGGGCTCTAATAACTACTACTCTATAATACAAGGAGTTTTTGATATGAAACTGAAAGCAGACCAGCTGACAAAACAATATGGCTCCAAAACCGCCGTTGACCATTTGAACATTACCCTTTCAAATGGTGTCTATGGCTTGCTTGGTGCAAACGGTGCGGGAAAAACCACCCTTTTGCGCTTGCTCTGCGGCATTCAGGTACCCACCTCGGGCGCGATCACCTTGGATGGAAAAAACATCTCGGAACTTGGCGAGCGATACCGAAACTTGCTGGGCTATCTCCCGCAGCAGTTTGGATACTATCCGGACTTTACTGCATGGGATTTTCTCATGTATGTTTCTGCGCTGAAGGGTTTGCGTGAAAAACAGGCCAAGAAAAGGACGGAAGAGCTGTTAGAGGCTGTTGGCTTGACCGGGGAAAGCAATCATAAGATCAAGACCTTTTCGGGAGGTATGAAACAGCGGTTAGGCATTGCCCAGGCCATGCTGAACAACCCCCGCATCCTAATACTGGATGAACCAACCGCAGGGCTGGACCCCAAAGAGCGGGTCCGCTTCCGAAATCTCATCAGTGCCTTTTCCAAAGACAGAATTGTCATTCTCTCCACACACATTGTTTCTGACGTTGAATTCATCGCAGAAGAAGTCATTATGATGAAATCCGGCCAAGTGCTCCATTTTGGAAAACCCCAGGAAATCACATCCGAAATTGACGGCAGTGTTTGGGAATATACGGTTCCGACCAACTGTGCAGAGCAGTACGCCGCAGCTATGAATGTGAGCAATCTGCGAAACATTGAAAATGGTGATACGGTCTTGCGGGTAATTGCGGAGCATCAGCCAACGAAAAACGCTGTGCAGGTACAGCCCAATTTAGAGGATTTGTATCTGTTTTATTTCAAAGGAGGGAATATGTAATGAAAAATCTGATAAAGTTTGAACTGCGAAAAATACTGACAAAACGGTTCTCGCTAATCTCGATCGCTGTTGTTTTGCTGTTCTCCTTTATTTTGGCGTTCTCTGCATTTCAAGGTATGCATGCATTTGACGGAAAAAGCACCGAAGGGGGCGGTAAATCAGCTGTCGAGATTGATAAAGCTATTGCGGCAAAATATGAGGGTATTTTGACCGACGAAAAAGTACAACAAATAATGACAGACTTTAAGCCAACTTATGATTTACATGGCATGAATGCAAAATACCTGTATCTCAACGCTTTACAGTCGGCCACCTTTGCCCGCTTTTCAGATATGGACGGTAACTGGAATGGGCTGACTGTATCGGATATGTTTGCCGATGAAGAAATAAAAGTTGGCTATATAAATGGGTGGCTCAACACAAGTCAAAATATGGTGAAGGTTTTCATTGTTCTCTCACTGATAATCATTCTGTTAATTGCACCTGTTTTCTCCGGCTCCTCAGAAAATTTTGTGTAAGCGATTTTCGACAAAAGCAAGAGTATCACATGTAAGCTGTGCATGATGAGGCTTATTCCCCTTGTCCGCCGCTTTCCCGGGAGGACGGGACGGTATGCGCGCCGCT
>DVGO01000080.1 GCA_018712645.1 Candidatus Faecousia faecavium
GTCACCGACTCTGACGGTATCAATGTGGACAACACCAAGGAGCCCACCGAGGACGAAGAGCCGCAGCAGTCTGCCACCATCACTGTGCTGGCAAGCCCGGAGCAGGCCCGTATCATCACTGAGATGGAAAATGACGGCGTGGCCCATGTGGCGCTGATCTCCCGCAACAACGACCAGCTGGCCGAGGAACTGCTGGCCGAGCAGGACAAGACGCTTCAGGAGATCTACTTCCCCGAAACACTGGTTGAGGAAAATGCTGAAAGCCAGGATGGTGGAGAAGCCGCTGAAGGCGCCGCAGATGGCGAGTCCACAGGCGAGGCCGGCTCCGATGGGGCGGAAGGCGGTACGGAAACAACTCCTGCGGACAGCATCCCGGAAGACGGCGAATAAAAATGGGCGGTGAACAGATTCACCGCCCGATTCCTCACTGCTGGGTAGAAAGATGATCCTCGTTAATCAGGAAAAGCTGCGGATTTTCTTTGCCCAAGTCAACAAGACGCTGGGTAAAACCGCTTTTAGAAAATATCCCAAAAATAGGCTGATAGCTTTTCCATACCTTTTGGATTTCGCCAGAAGCCTGCACCTTATCGCGGAGAGCAAAAAAGACAGGCGCATCCACCGGCTTATTGTGGTATTTGCACTCGCCTGCAAAGAATCGCTTGTTTTGATGGTCCACCGCCATCACATCAATTTCCGTATCGCTGTCCAAATCATTCAGCCAGTAAGCTCCGATCCGCGAGGGAACAAAGTCAATGACACCTTCCCTGCAAAGGTCTGCAAAAATGGATCTGCAGATATCTTCATAGGCGAAGGCCACAAACTTCTGTACGAAGTCTTTTCGGATTTCATCCAGAACAATCTGCGTATTGTCCAGTTCCAGTTCCCCTTTATATGGATAGACATACCGGAACCAGAAACGCACAAAGTTATCAGAGATGAAATAAAGGCCTTTACGGGACTTCTCCGGATTTTTCTCCGTAACCGGCGTTTCCTTCACGACAAAGCCAAGGTCGCTGAGCGTGGAAAGATATGGCGTCAGCGCGGAAGTTTCTGTCCCCAGAGCTCCCGCAATTTTCCCCAGCTTGTGGTTTCCATCCGCCATCACGCGGATAATGGAAAAATAGTTGACAGCGGATACCACTTCATCTTTCAGCAGAAAGTTTGGTTCTTCATACAGAAAACCGTTCTTCGAGAGAACCGCAGACTCCACCTGTTCCAGCAGTCCTTCCTGATCGTTGAAAAACTCCAGATATTTGGGTACGCCGCCGGTAATCGCATATTGCTCCACCGCACGCTCAAAAGAGAGATGCTGAGCGGCATACACATCCGGGAACGGTAAAGGCGCCAACCGGATCTGTGCAGTCCGGCGGCCATACAGGGGGCTGTCATAAGACAGCGCGTGTTTTTGCATCATTCCAATCAAGGAGCCGCAAAGAATCAGCATCACATTGCTGTCCTTGAGAACCTCGTCCCAAGCGTTTTGCAGAATAGACGGGAACGCCGGATTGGACTTAACCAGATAGGGAAATTCATCAATAACCAGGACTTTCTTTTCCTCCGGCCGGAATTCCGCAATGATATGGAACAAATCCAGCCAGTCGGAAAAGGCTGCACGCTGCAGCAACGGATTCCGTGTTACCCGGGACACAACACCAGACAGCCGTTTTATGCTTTGTGATTCCACTTCCTCCGTTGCGAGAAAGTAGAATGCCAGCTTACCCTTGATAAATTCTTTAATTAGTGTTGTTTTTCCTACACGCCGCCTGCCGTAAATCACAACAAAGCTGCTGTCTTTTTGGTATTCCCTTTCAAGAGACTCCAGTTCTCGTTGTCTGCCGATAAACTTCATGTTAACGCCCCCTTTATCATAATTCATTTTATGATAATCTATCTTATATTATACATTTGTTTTGCAAAAAGTCAAGGGCATTCCGCCCTTGGGAAAGGAGCTTCCTATGGGAAAAGTCATTACCGTCTGGGGCAGTCCGGGGAGCGGGAAAAGCATGTTTTCCTGTATCCTGGCAAAAGCCCTGACCCGCGACAAGCGGAAAGCCATCATCATCAATGCGGAAATCAGCGTCCCCATGCTCCCGGTCTGGCTGCCGGAGCAGATCATTCAGACCAATGCCTCGGTGGGGCAGGTCCTGAGCAGCGTAGAGATCGACACCTCTCTGGTGGCAAGCCATGTCACGGTGCTCAAAAGCTATCCCTTCATCGGCCTGATGGGTTATTCCGCCGGTGAGAATCCGCTGAGTTATCCGGAAATCAAATACGCCATGGTACTCCAGCTGGTCAACGCCGCCGCCAGGCTGGTGGATTTCGTCATTCTGGACTGCAGTTCCAGCATGACCAATGTGTTCACTCCGGCAGCAATCGAGTCCGGTGATCTGGTCATCCGCCTGCTTACCCCCGACTTAAAGGGTGTCAACTATCTGAAAGCCCATCAGCCCCTGCTGGTAGATGGCCGGTTCCATTATGACCGGCACATAACTTTTGCCGGCATGGCCCGCCCCTTCCACGCTCTGGATGAGATGGGCTATATCATCGGCGGTTGGGATGGGCTGCTGCCCTACGGCAAGGAAATTGACCGCTGCGCCACCGAAGGCGGGATGTTCCAGGCCATCAAATACTGCAATCCCAAGTACACCGCTTCGCTCAACAAGGTGCTGGACGCTTTGGAGCAGATGGAGCTGGCCGAGCAGGCGGCAGAGGACGCGGACGAAGAGGACGAGTTCGAGGAGGATGACGCCGATGAATAATCTCAACGACATATTCTTCGCGCCGGCAGCCAAC
>DVGO01000081.1 GCA_018712645.1 Candidatus Faecousia faecavium
GGCAAGCCCAACGTAGGCAAAAGCAGCCTGCTCAACCGGATTCTTGGCGAAGAGCGGGTCATCGTCTCCAATGTGGCCGGTACCACCCGGGATGCCATCGACTCCTACTTTGAAAACGAAACCGGGCGCTACTGCTTCATTGACACCGCCGGCATGCGCCGGAAAAGCAAGGTCGATGACGCCATCGAAAAATATTCCAACATGCGCTCCATCAATGCCATTGACCGGGCGGATGTGTGCCTGATTCTCATTGACGCCAACGACGGCGTTACCGAGCAGGACACCAAAATCGCAGGTCTGGTTCACGAGGCAGGAAAGGCTGCCATCATCGTGGTGAACAAATGGGACGCGGTGGAAAACAAGGAAACCAACACCATGCGGGATATGGAAGCCCAAGTGCGCAACGGTCTGAGCTACATGCTCTACGCTCCGGTGCTGTTCCTGTCCGCCCTCACCGGCTCCCGGGTGGAGAAGCTGTTCCAGCTGATTCAGGACGTTCACACCCAGAACACCAGCCGGATTACCACCGGTGCGCTGAACAGCGTGCTGGCTGACGCCACCGCCCGGGTGCAGCCGCCTACGGACAAGGGCCGCCGGCTGAAGATTTACTACATGACCCAGGCCGGCACCAAGCCGCCCCATTTTGTGATTTTCTGCAACGATGCCAGACTCTTCCACTTCTCCTACCAGCGGTATCTGGAAAACCAGATTCGGGAAGTCTTTGGCCTCAACGGCACCCCCATCCGGATTACCATCCGGCAGAAGGGTGATAAGGAGGACAGCTGATGTTCGTTTACACATTGATTGTCACCGCTCTGGTGTGTTACTTTCTGGGCAATCACAACGGCGCCATCTGCGTTTCGGCGATGCTCCACGACGATGTGCGCAGCCATGGCAGCGGCAACGCAGGTCTGACCAACTTTATCCGCAGCTACGGCACCGGCCGGGCGCTGCTGGTGATTCTGATTGATGTAGGCAAAGCCGTACTGGCCTGCCTGATTGCAGGCATCGCTCTGGCTCCTTTTGGATACGAACTGGAAGGCCGGGTTCTGGGCGGCGTTTGCGTGATGCTGGGCCACGACTTCCCTGCTCTGCAGGGATTCCGGGGCGGCAAAGGCATTCTCAGCGGCTGGTTCATTGCCTGGATGGTGGACTGGCGGATTGGTGGCATGATTTTTGTGGTATTCGCCCTGGTCTACGGTCTGACCCGTTATGTTTCCCTGGCCTCCGTTCTGGCGGCAGTGACCTTCGGCCTGGGCTTTGGGCTGTTCCACTGGAATAACACGCTGGTTCTGTGCGGCGGCGTATTTATGAGCCTTCTGACCATTTTCATGCACCGGGGTAATATCGACCGTCTGCTGAAGGGTCAGGAGCGGAAAACCAATCTCTTTGCGAAAGGAAGCAAGCAATGAAAGCAGCTGTCATTGGCAGCGGTGCCTGGGGCACCGCTTTGGCTCTGCGGCTGTGTCAGAACGGTCACAAGGTTAGTCTGTGGTGCCATGACCCCAGCCGGGTTCCGCAAATCGCGGCAAGCCGCTTCAATCCTCGGCTGCCCGGCGTTGCGCTGCCGGAAAACTTGACCATCAGCGCCGATTTTTCCTGCGCTGAAGGCTGTGAACTGGTTGTGATCGCCTGCCCCTCCTTTCCCCTGCGCAGCGTCTGCCGGGGCGTGGCTCCCCACATTGCTCAGGATGCCGTGGTGGTATCTGCCACCAAAGGATTGGAGCAGGGCACACACCTGCGGATGAGCCAGGTGGCCGCCCAGGAGACAGGCAAAGATGTGGTGGTACTCACCGGCCCCAGCCATGCAGAAGAAGTGGCCCGCAATCTTCCCACCGGTCTTCTGTCGGCCAGTGAAAACCAAGCCCTGGCGGAATTTGTCCAGAATGCCTTTATGGCGGACACTCTGCGGGTCTATACCAATCCCGACCCGGTTGGTGCGGAGTTGGGCGGTGCGCTGAAAAACGTCATTGCCCTGTGCGCCGGCATCACCGATGGTCTGGGCTTCGGCGACAACAGCAAAGCCATGCTGATGACCCGGGGGCTGACGGAAACCGCCCGGCTGGGTGTGGCGCTGGGTGCCCAGAAGGAAACCTTCACCGGTCTGGCCGGAGTAGGCGATTTGATTGTTACCTGCACTTCCATGCACTCCCGGAACCGCCGGGCCGGTATTCTCATCGGTCAGGGCAAAACCGCCCAGGAGGCCATGGCAGAGGTCGGAGCTGTGGTGGAAGGCTACTATGCCGCCAAGTCTGCCTGGGAACTGGGCAAGGCCAAAGGCATTGACATGCCCATTACGGAAGCCGCCTACCGGGTGCTTTACGAAAATACCAATGTCTCAGAAGCCGTCCAGGGACTGCTGAACCGGCAGCGCAAAGCCGAAACAGAGAACCCCGGCTGGCTGTAAGGATTTCATTATGAAACACAAAATGAAAAAGTCTCCGCAGCTGCTGCGAAGACTCCGTCAGTGGATTGTGGGAATTTGGCAGGGTCTGTGTGCCCTCTGCGCCCGAATGGGGCTGAAGCAGCTGAAAAAACTGCGCTGGCAGAATTTCCTGCTGCTGATTGTGGCCGGCTGCATCAATGCCGTAGGCGTAACCATGTTCCTGGCGCCGGTGAACCTGTATGACAGCGGCATTTCCGGCACCTCCATGCTTCTGTGGCAGGTGACCCCAGAGCAGTACAGTCTTTCCCTGTTTCTGGTGATTTTGAACGTGCCGCTGTTTCTGTTCGGTCTGCGCAAACAGGGCTGGTGCTTTACCATCTACTCCATCTGGGCTGTTATGATCTACTCAGCCGCCTCCTATCTGATTACGGATATTTTACCGGTGGATGTGTCTGTTGCCTCCCCCTTTGCCGGACAGGATCTGCTGCTGTGCGCCATTTTCGGCGGACTGGTTTCCGGTGCGGGCAGCGGCCTTACCATTCGGTTAGGCGGTGCCATCGACGGTATGGAAGTTCTGGGCGTCACCTTTGCCAAGGGCTTGGGGTTGACCGTGGGCAGCTTTGTGATGATTTACAATGTGATTTTGTACCTGTTCATCGGCCTGAGCTTCAACAGCTGGGTGCTGCCCCTTTACTCCATTGTCACCTACTTTGTAGGCAACAAGACCATCGACTTCATTGTAGAAGGTCTGGACAAGGCCAAGTCCGTGATGATCGTCACCATGCGCGAAGACGATATCTGCCAGGCTCTGTCGGAAGAATTCGGCCGGGGCATTACCCAGATTCCCGCCAAGGGTTACTTTTCCGGCGGAGATAAGTGCGTGATTTACTTTGTGGTCAACCGCTTTCAGATTCCCAAAGTCAAGAACCTGGTAACGGAAATCGACCCCATGGCCTTCATCACCGTCACGGAAATCTCCGACGTGATGGGCACCAGCGTCAAACAGAAATAAGGTTTATTTTCCCGCCTCTTCCGGCTGCGTCAGAGCAGTACCGGAGGAGGCGTTTTCCTTGGGAGAAAAATTCCCCAGTTCCTGATACAGCCCCACCCCGGCGGCAACTCCCAAGTTTTCCGCTTCTACCAGCAGGTCTTGCAGATCCTCCTTTGTCCGCCATAGGTGAAACTGGGCTTGCTGCTCCGTTACCGCCGCCCGGTAGTGGCAGTGCAGTTTTTCTTCCTGCTGCCCGGACTGCTGGGCAGCCCATTCCAAAGACTTGCACACCGCGCCGGTTTCCGTCAGAGTAATCTCCATGCCGTCAAGAGCCAGTTCCAGCCAGATTTCCCTTCCCTGCCAGGGCATCAAATAAGTTTCCAGTCCCATATCCAGCGGCACCGGCGGCAGGAAGATGGGGCAGTCCAGTTCTGCGGCGTAGCTTTGGGACACCGCCATCGGAAAAGCATTCGCCTCCACCAGATATGCTACCAACGCCGCCGTCTCTTTTTGCTCCGGCCGCTGAAAATCCAGCAGCACCCCCCGGCATCCCAGATTCTGTACGCTCTGGCGCAGCTGCTTCCCAATCCATTCAGGGTCGTGACCGTGTATGGGGGTGCGGTCATTGACCATCAGCACCGATCCCAGCGGCAGGGCTTTGGGAAGATTGGAAAGTCCTGTGCCGTAAGGGGAAAAATGACAGGCCATCCAGGCAATCTGCGCCGAAGGTTGGCAGGCCATTCGCATTTCTGCCGCCGTCATGGCAAGATAACACGCAATCGCCATGGACAAATCATCCTTTCCGTGGTATAATCAACGAAAATTGGGCGTTCCTGTCCTGTACCCACCGGAAAGCCCAAGTGCTCTACCAGAACTATATCAAGGAACGGAGGCCATTATGCCCTTTTCTCTGCTGCCCAAACTAATGACAGACAAACTGACGGACCTGACCCCCCAGATTCTGGCGGATCATGGCATCCGGCTGCTGATGATGGATTTCGACAACACCATCGTCCCCTATTCCACCGACATTCCCTCGGAGCAAATGTGCCGATGGATGGAGGATATGAAAGCCTCGGGAATCCAGCTTTGCGTCGTATCCAACAGCCATAAACAGCGGGTGCCGGAATTCTGCCGCCAGACCGGTCTGGACTGCATCACCCATGCCCGCAAGCCCTTCTCCAAAGGAATCCGCCAGTGTCTGGACCGATACGGCATCGCCCCTTCCCAGGCCGCTCTGGTGGGCGACCAGATTTACACCGACACCTTAGGCTCCAATGCTCTGGGGGTCACGTCCATTCTGGTCAAGGCCATTGACAATCATAATTTCTGGCTGAAAGCACGCAATGTGCTGGAATTGCCATTTAGATTTGCTGCAAGAAACAGGAGGATTGTATTATGAAAAATCTGGAAAAATACCGTTCTTTGCTGGACGGCGAAGTTGACGGCCTGCTGCTGACTTCCCGCTACAGCCGCCACTACGGTGCGGAATTCGACATTGCCGAAGGCGTGGCCATTGTCACCAAAAAGGGCTGCCGCTACTTTACCGACAGCCGCTACATTGAGTCCGCCCAGAACAACATCAAAGACTTTGAAGTGCTGGATGTGCACCAGGGCTGCGGTTATTTCCAGCGTCTGAACGACGCCATTGCCGACTTCGGCGTCACCGCTCTGGGCTACGAAGAAAACTACCTCACCGTTGCCGAGCTGATGGGCTACGAAAAGAACCTGAATGCCAAGCTGGTTCCCTACAACAAGGAAATCAGCGGCTTCCGGGGCGTGAAGGAAGAATGGGAGCTGGCGCTGATGCGCAAGGCCCAGACCATCACCGACAAGGCCTTCTCCGAAGTTCTGGGCCGCATCAAGCCCGGCATGACCGAACTGGAGCTGCAGGCAGAGCTGATTTACTGCATGTACAAAAACGGCGGTACCGGCCTGGCCTTTGACCCCATCGTAGTATCCGGCCCCAACACCAGCCTTCCCCACGGCGTTGCCGGTGAGCGGGTCATTCAGCCCGGCGATTTCGTCACCATGGACTTCGGCGCTTCCTACATGGGCTACTGCTCCGATATGACCCGGACCGTGGCCGTGGGCTTTGCCACCGAGGAAATGAAAACCGTCTACAACACCGTGCTGAAGGCTCAGGAAACTGCCATCGCCGCCACCAAGGCTGGCATCCCCGGCAAGGACATTGACGCCGTGGCCCGGAAGGTCATTGCCGACGCCGGTTACGGCCAGTACTTCGGCCACGGCTACGGCCACAGCCTGGGTCTGGAAATCCACGAGGCTCCCAACGTCAACACCGGCAACCCCAACCCCATGCCCGCCGGCGCCATCTGCTCTGCTGAACCTGGCATTTACCTGCCCGGCAAGTTCGGCGTCCGGATTGAGGACGTGACCATCCTCACCGAGGACGGCTGCGAGGACATCACCGCCAGCCCCAAGCACCTGATTATTGTTTAATCGGGGCAGGCGCAAAATATCCTGAAAAATTTCCCATTTCCTCTTGCATATTTCCGGATTTTGCGTTAAACTATATGAAGTAGAATTATGTACACAAATCTCCTTCCAGCAGGAAGGGTATTCTTAGGAGGACAAAGATAATGATTTCTGCAGGTGAATTTAGAAACGGTATTACCTTTGACATGGATGGCAAGGTCATGCAGGTCGTGGAATTCCAGCATGTGAAACCCGGTAAGGGCGCCGCTTTCGTCCGTGTGAAGATGAAGAACGTCATCACCGGCGGCGTTACCGAAACCAGCTTCAACCCCACCGCAAAGTTCCCCACCGCTTTCATTGAGCGCAAGAAGATGGAGTATTCCTACAATGATGGTTCCCTGTACTACTTCATGGACCAGGAGACCTACGAGCTGGAGCCTCTGGATGCCTCTGCTCTGGATGATTCTTTCAAGTTCGTCAAGGAAAACGACGTCTGCACCATCATGAGCTACAAGGGCAAGGTCTTCGGCGTGGAAGTGCCCAACTTTGTTGACCTGGTGGTCACCAAGACCGAGCCTGGCTTCGCCGGCAACACCGCTACCAACGTGACCAAGCCCGCTACTGTGGAGACCGGCGCCGAGGTGAAGGTGCCCCTGTTCATCAACGAGGGTGACAAGATTCAGATCGACACCCGCACCGGTGAGTACCTGGGTCGTTCCAAGGCCTAATTTTTGAGGAGGGATCGTATGACGATTTCTGAAAAGTCCGCCTACCTGAAGGGTTTGATGGATGGTCTGTCCCTGAACACCGAAACCAATGAGGGCAAGATGATTGCCGCCATTGTGGATCTGCTGGGGGACGTGACCAAGCGGGTCACCGACATTGAGGAGACCACCATTGCCATCTCCGACGAGCTGGATGAGATCGAAGAAGATCTGGATGCCATCGAAGACTACATCCTGGACGAAGACGATGACTTCGACGACGAGGATGAGGACTACGAAGACGACTGGGACGAGGACGAAGAGGAGCCGGAAGAAGGCTTTGACTTCGGTGATGAGGACACCACCATCTACGAGGTACAGTGTGCCTGCGGTGAGATCATCAACTTTGACGAGGAAACCCTGGAAAAGGGCAGCATCGTCTGTCCCAACTGCGGAGAGACTCTGGAATTCTCTCTGGAAGACGAAGAATAATTCCCAAAAGCCGCTGGTTTTCCGGCGGCTTTTCTTATGCCGGCTTTGGCGTTCTGCCAAGGCCGGTTTTCTTTCCTCCATAGGCGCACCATTTCGTGATAATGTCCATAATCAAATTATTTCCAATCGCTAAATTATATATAATGCACAAAACCCTTTCCCGTATTTCTGCAACTTACAACGCTGTGCAAGTTGAAATTTCCATTTGCAGGGGAGTACAATGATATTGAAGCAGGCACCGCCTGAAAACCACCCCCACGAAGGAGAGGAAGGACATGGATGAACCCATTTTTGAAATCTCCGCCCAAGAAGTTACCCTGGAGGTAGTGGATGCCCGTACCGGCAGGCACTACCGCAGAACGCTGCCCATCGATTACTACGAAACCGCCAACACCCTGGTACTGCGGGGGGAAAACCTGGATGGAAGCTTCTCCCAGTTGGTTTTTTACTCCGACAGAGGTGCCCAGCGACTGCAGGACCTGACCGGAAAGGGCGCAGATCGGGACCCCTGCGGCACACACGGCTAACCCGCCCCACATCTGGTATAAAAAGGAGGAAATAGTATGATTAAGAAAACGCTGATCATCAACGGCGTCACCCGGACGCTGCTGGTAGAGGAGAACGAAACCCTTGCCTCGGTACTCCGGGAGCGGCTGCTGCTCACCGGATGCAAAATTGGCTGCGGCGAAGGTCACTGCGGTGCCTGTAATGTGATCGTCGACGGAAAAGTAACCCGCTCGTGTATTGTCAAAATGAGCCGCATCAAAGACGGCGCGGAAATCACCACCATCGAGGGCATCGGTACCATTTCCGATATGCACCCGCTGCAGGTAGCCTGGATGGCCCACGGCTGTGCCCAGTGCGGCTTCTGCTCTCCCGGCTTCATCATGAGCGCCAAGGTCCTGCTGGACAACAACCCCTCCCCCACCCGTCAAGAGGTTCGGGACTGGTTCCAGAAAAACCGGAACCTGTGCCGCTGCACCGGATATAAACCCCTGATTGATGCCGTTATGGATGCCGCCCGGGTCATCCGGGGAGAGATTACCAAGGAAGATCTGGTATTCAAGCCCACCGGCGACTCCATTGTGGGCACCAAATACATCCGTCCCTCTGCCGCCCAGAAGGTCACCGGCACCTGGGACTTTGGCGCCGACGATGCTCTGAAAATGCCCGCTGATACTCTGCGCCTGGCTCTGGTACAGGCCAAGGTCAGCCACGCTTTGATCAAGGGCATTGACACCTCCGCCGCAGAGAAAATGCCCGGCGTATTCCGGATTATCACCGCCAAGGACATTGTGGCCTCCGGCGGCAAGAACCGGATCAACGGTCTGGTCATGCTGCCGCTGAACAACAAGTGCGACGGCTGGGACCGTCCGGTGCTGTGTGACGAAAAGATTTTCCAGTTCGGTGACGCCATTGCCATTGTGGCGGCCGACACCGAAGCCCATGCCCGGGCTGCCGCTGACACAGTGGTTGTGGATATTGAGCAGCTGCCGGCCTACATGAACGCCATGGACGCCATTGCCGAAGATGCCATCGAGATCCACCCCGGCACCCCCAACGCCTACTATGAAACCAACTGCATCAAGGGTCCGGACTTTGACTTTGATTCCGCCCCCAACGTTGTGGAAATTGAGTCCTACTGCTCCCGTCAGCCCCACCTGCATCTGGAACCGGACTGCGGCTACGCCTACATCGACGAGGACGGTATGGTCACCGTCCACTCCAAGTCCATCGGTATCCATCTGCATATGCCCATGATTGCCGACGGCATTGGTGTGCCCATGGAGAAACTGCGCCTGGTACAGAACCATTCCGGCGGTACCTTTGGCTACAAGTTCTCCCCCACCAACGAAGCCATTCTGGGCGCCGCTGCCAAGATTCTCCAGCGTCCCGTTTCCCTGGTGTTTAACCAGTTCCAGAACATCACCTACACCGGCAAACGAAGCCCTGCTTTTATGCACATCAAGCTGGCTGCTGACGAAAACGGCAAGCTGCTGGCCCTGTGGGGCAACAACTACATCGACCACGGCCCGTACTCCGAGTTCGGCGACCTGCTGACCCATCGTCTGAGCCAGTTTGTGGGCGCCGGCTACCACATTCCCACCATCCGCAACAAGTCCACCACTGTCTTTACCAACCACGCCTGGGGCTCCGCCTTCCGGGCCTACGGTTCTCCGCAGTCCTTCATGGGCTCGGAAATCGCCATCGACGTACTGGCAGCCAAGATGGGCATTGACCCCTTCGACATCCGGGAACGCAACTGCTACAAAGAATCCGAGCATTCCACCATCCCCACCGGCTATGCCCCCGATGTCTACTGTCTGGAAGAAATGTACAAGGTAGCTCGTCCTCTGTATGAGGCAGGTAAGAAGCGGGTTGCCGAGAAAAATGCCGCCTCCGACGGCCGGTTCAAGTACGGCATCGGTGTTTCTTCCGGTGTCTACGGCTGCGGTCTGGACGGCGTGGACGCTTCCCAGGCCTATGCGGAGCTGAACCCCGACGGCACCGTCACTATGTACGCTTCCTGGGAAGACCATGGCCAGGGCGCAGATATGGGCGTTCTGGTTTCCGCCCACGAAACCTTGCGTCAGGCTGGCATCAAGCCGGAGCAGATCCGTCTGGTAATGAACGACACCAAGATTACCCCCAACTCCGGCCCCGCAGGTGGTTCCCGGAGCCAGGTCATGTCCGGCAACGCCTGCCGACTGGCAGCAGAAAACCTGCTGGCCGCCATGAAGAAAGACGACGGCACCTACCGTACCTACGAAGAAATGAAGGCCGAAGGAATCGAAACCAAGGTGCAGGGTCAGTGGGTCACCACCTACTGTGCCGAGCATCCTGTGGATCAGGCCACTTCCCAGGGTGAACCTTTCGCCACCTATATGTACACCCTGTTCCTGCCGGAGGTTTGTGTAGACACCCAGACCGGCAAGGTCACCGTTGAAAAGTTCACCTGTGTTGCCGACGTGGGCACCATTATGAACAAGCTGCTGGTTGACGGCAACTTCTACGGCGGTCTGGCCCAGGGCATCGGTCTGGCACTGAGCGAAGATTTTGACGATCTGAGCAAGCACACCAGCCTGAAAAACTGCGGTATCCCCTACCCCAAGGACATTCCCGATGATATCGAACTGCACTACACCCAGACCTACCGTCCCAACGGTCCTTACGGTGCGGCAGGCTGCGGCGAAGCACCTCTGGATGCGCCTCATCCGGCTATCCTCAATGCCATTTTCAACGCCACCGGCGCCCGGATCACCCGGGTTCCCGCTCTGCCGGAGGTTGTGCTGGCAGCACTGAAGGAACTGCAGGCATAATACAAGTTACTTTACCCATTGAGAGGCGGGAAACCGCCTCTCAATTCGCAATCCTGGCAAAAAGGAAGTGACTGCCGTGAAAATTGAAGAACGTGCCTCCACCCATGTCTATCGTCAAAAGCGGATGTTCACCAAAGAGGAATTGGAAGCTCGGGAAGGTCTGTGCGTCCACGAGCAGCCTGCCTACTGCAATGCCGCCTGCCCGCTGAAACTGGATGTCAAGGCCATGACCGCTGCCATCGCTGCCGGTGACTTTGACAAAGCCTTGGGGCTGTACGAGAAAATCACCCCTTTCCCCCATCTGCTGTCCGCCGGATGCGAAGCCCCCTGTGAGGGAAAATGCAAGCTCTGTTCCCTTGGGGAAGGCATTGCCATTCGGGAGCTGGAACGATCTGCCATTGCCTACGGCTCCCGCCCCCGCAGCCGAAGTCTGCTGCGAAAAAAGAACACCAGAATCGGCATTTTCGGCGGGGATTTGTTCACGCTGTTTTTGGCGGGAGAACTGGCCAAAAAGCGGTATCCGGTCAGTCTGTTCTGCTCCCAATCCGATGCTGCCGCTCTGGTCACAGCCTGCGCTCCCGATTTTCCGGAATCAGTCCGCTCCGCCACTGCCCATACCCTGTCCGGTCTGGACATTCAGATTTTCTGGAATATCGCCCCCAGTCAGGCATACCGGGAACAGTGCAGCCAGTTTGATTTGACCGCAGCTGCCTTTTCTGTTGCTCGGGAGTTACATCCGGACATTGCCGCCGATGAATCCCTGATGGTTAGTCGGGAACATCATCTGATTACCGGCCCTACCCAGGGAGTCCTTGGTGCTGCCTTCGGAGCAAAAAAGGCAGCTCTGTCTGCAGACCGCCTGGCCCAGCACCTGGACCCGACCAATAGTCGCGGAGAAGAAGGCAGTGTGGAAACCAGGCTCTACACTGACTTGGAGGGAGTCCTTCCTTCCCAGCGGATTGCCGTTTCCGATCCCGATTCTGCCAAAGCCGAAGCCCTCCGCTGCATCCAATGCCAGTGCGATGTATGCATCCGGGGGTGTGCATATCTGCGGCACTATCAGACGTTCCCCCGACTGCTGACCCGGGAAATTTACAACAATGTGTCCATCATCATGGGCGATCACATGATGAACAAGCCCATCAACGCCTGCTCTTTGTGCGGCCAATGCAGCGTGCTGTGCCCCAATGGCTACGACATGGGCGAGATTTGTCATATCGCCCGGCAAAATATGGTAACCACAGGCAAGATGCCTCTGGCACCCCACGAGTTTGCCCTGATGGACATGCTTTTTTCCAACGAGGAGGCATTTCTCTGCCGCCCTCAGCCAGGGTACCAACAGTGCCGCTATGTCTTTTTCCCCGGCTGTCAAGCAACCGCCATCGCCCCGGCCACGGTGCGGGCAGCATATCTGGATCTTTGCAGCCGGTTGGAGGGCGGCGTTGCTCTGATTTTGGGCTGCTGCGGCGCCATCTGCGACTGGGCAGGGCGATATGAACTCTACGAGCAAACTGCCGCTTTTCTGGACAATGCCCTGGCACAACTGGGAAGCCCCAGAATCATCGCCGGATGCCCCACCTGCAAAAAAGAACTTTCTTCCCATCCCGGTCTGGAAATTACCGGAATCTGGGACATCCTGGAGGAAATTGGTCTGCCGGAAAAGGCCCGTCCCCCTGCCCGTCCGGTAGCACTCCACGATGCCTGCGGTGCCCGGGGAGATCCCCAAACCCAGCAGAGCATCCGCACTCTTGCCCGGAAGCTGGGCTGTCAGGTGGTAGATACCCCTTACTCCGGTGATCAGTCCCCATGCTGTGGTTATGGCGGTCTGACCCAATACACCAACCGGGAAGTGGCAAAAGAGATGACCCAGGCCTGTCTGGAGCGTTCGGATCTTCCCTATTTAAGCTACTGCATGGCCTGCCGGGACCGGTTTGCCCGGGAAGGGCGGGAATCCATGCACCTGCTGGAACTGGTCTACGGCACCAGCGCCGACCACTGCCCGGACATCAGCGCCAAGCGCTTTAACCGTCTGCGGCTGAAGCAGGAACTTCTGAGAGAATACTGGCACGAGGAGGTGGACACTGTGCAGCTGGATTTTACCATCCGCTATGCCCCGGGCGCAGAAGCCCTGATGGATGAGCGAATGATTCTGAAATCCGACGTAACTGCGGTTTTGCAGCATCTTAAAAGCACCGGCGAAGCCATCGCCGATGCCGACACCGGCCTGTGCATCACCCGGGCACGGCTGGGCAATGTTACATTCTGGGTGAAGTATCAGGAAACAGAGGATGGATATCTGGTATTCAGTGCCTACAGCCACCGCATGAATGTGGTCAATCGGCAATAAAAGGAGCGTTTCCATGGCAGATAAAAATTACTACACCATCGACCCGGAAGGGAAATTGACCTGTATGAAGTGCCGGTGTGCGCTGGAAAAAGGCAAAGCAAAATTTCTGTATCTGGACAACGGTTTTCCGGTAGAACTTCCGGTGTGCCCCCAGTGCGGCTTTGTCTACGTCCCGGAGGAACTGGCTCTGGGCAAAGTTCTCTCTGTGGAAAAAGCATTGGAGGACAAATGATGAATACCCACCCTGGCGGCGAAAAACACAGCCGCTATCTCATAGAACTTTCCTTTCTGGCGCCGGGAAGCCGGGTGCTGGATATGGGTGCCGGTGATGGCAGCACGGTCACCCTGCTGCGCAAACTTGGCTATGAGGCTGTGGGAATCGACTTATCGCCCAGAAGTGCCGATGTGGCATCGGGGAATTTTCTGCATCTGCCCTACCCGGAGGAATGCTTTGACGGCGTGATTTCCCAGTGCAGCTTCTTTGTCAGTGGTGACGTGTCCGGCGCCCTGGCAGAAGCCGCCCGGGTGCTGCGCCCCGGAGGGAAATTGGTTTTTTCCGATGTGACCCGGGATGTGGTACAGCTTCTTTCCCAGGTTCGTCAGTCAGGCTTTGCCGTGCGACACCTGGAGGATCTAACTCCGGCCTGGCAGGAATTCTACCTGGAAGCTCTTTGGACAAGCCAGGATTGCACCCTGCCCACAGGAAAAGCGGTGCAATATGTGCTGTTTGTCTGCGAAAGGAAGTGACGGCATGGACTTAACCCAACGAATTCTGGAACTTTCTCAGTATGGCTATTTCTGCTCCCAGATTCTGGCCATTTTGCTGCTGGAAACCATCGGCGAGGAGAATTCCAAACTGGTGCAGGCCATGGCAGGATTAAATGGGGGCGTAGGATTTTCCGGAGGTGTCTGCGGCTGCATGACCGGCGGCTGCTGCCTGCTGTCCTATTTTACTGGGAAACCTGACGATTCCCAGTACGACAGTCCCCACCACAAACCTGCTCTGGCAGAATTTACCCGCTGGTTTACCGAAGAAATGGAGCTGGAATACCAGTCCATCGACTGCCGGGACATCACCAAAGGCAACCCTGCCAAGCGGGTACAGTACTGCCCCGAAATCATCGCCCAGACCTATGAAAAATGTATGGAAATTTTAGAAAGCAAAGGATTTCTGTAAATGGTAATTGGAAAAACCGAAAGCGTCTGTCCGGTGTGCCTTGGTCGGATTCCGGCAAGAAAGGTTGTGGGCAGGGACGGCTTCGTTTATCTGGAAAAAAGCTGCCCGGACCATGGAGACTTTTCTGCCCTGATCTGGGAAGATACGGCAGACAGCTATCTGGCCTGGGGCAGTCAAGATTCCCCCGGAAAGGTCCTTCCCGTTGGCGCCCAGCTGCCGGAGCACGGCTGTCCCTACGACTGCGGTCTGTGCCAAAACCACGAGCGGGACGGCTGCTGTGTGCTGCTGGAACTGACCAATCGGTGCAACCTGCGCTGCCCGGTATGCTTCGCCAGTGCCGGAGAGGCTGCACCAAAGGATCTTTCTCTGGAAGAAATCGGCAAACAGTATGACCTGCTGATGCAGCGAGGCGGCCCCTTCAACATTCAGCTGTCCGGAGGAGAGCCCACCTTGCGGGATGACTTGCCGGAAATTGTGGCTCTGGGGCTGAAAAAGGGCTTTTCCTTCTTTCAGCTCAACACCAACGGTCTGCGTCTTGCTCAGGAGGAAGGGTATGCCGAACACCTGGCAAAGGCGGGAGTCAGCACCGTATTTTTGCAGTTTGATGGCCTGGATGATGAAATTTATCGTTCCCTCCGGGGTGCGGCTCTGTTGGAAATAAAATGCCGCGCCATCGCCACCTGCGAAAAAGCCAATCTTCCGGTGGTCCTGGTTCCCACCATCGTCCCCGGTATCAACGATCAGGCGCTGGGGCAGATAATCCGCTTCGGTCTGGAACACGCCCCCCATGTCCGTGGCGCCCATATTCAGCCGGTCTCCTACTTTGGCCGCTGCGATCTGCACACCCCGCCCCGGCATCTGACCATCCCCGCTGTTTTGCGGCGTATCGAAGCACAAACCCAGGGCAGGATGAAAGCTGCCGATTTTGGCGGCGGCGGTGCGGAAAGCCCCTATTGCTCCTTCCATGCCAGCTATCTGCTTCAAGAGGACGGCAGCTGGAAGGCCCTGCCCCGGCGCAGAAATTCCTGCTGCTGCGTCAAAAGCAGCGATGCCCGGGAAGCCGTCTCCCGGCAGTGGAGCGGGAACATCTCCACCGAGGGCACAGACCCGGATACCGCATCGCTGGATGCCTTCCTGGCCCAAATCGTACGCAATACCTTTACCGTCTCCGGCATGGTATTTCAGGATGCCTACAATCTGGATCTGGAACGTTTGCGACGGTGTTACATCTGCGAAGCGGACAGCCAATATGGTATGGTTCCCTTCTGCGCCTACAACCTGACCGGCAACGCCGGTCGTGCACTGTATCGAAGATGAAAAAAAGCAATTTGGACAACTGGATCATACAAACAGAGTCCCTGCCAGAATTGACCCGGAAGGGATTGGAAAATTTGCAGCTTCGCAGACTGAACCAAACCCTGTCCCGAGCCAAACGCCGTGGCGGGATTTATGCCCAATATCCGGATCATATCGAATCTTTGCAAGACTTGCAGGCCCTTCCCTTCACCACTGCGCAGATGCTGAGTGCCGGAGCGGGGAATTTCCTGCTTTGCTCCCAATCCCAAGTCAGCCGGGTAATCTCCGACAGTACTTCCGGCACCTCCGGCCCAGCCAAACGGGTCTTTTATACCCAAAACGATCTGGAGCACACGGTGGGGTTCTTCGCCGCCGGGATTGGAGAAATGCTGCATCCGGGAGAGCGCTGCTTCATTGCCTTTCCTTTCAGCGGCCCCTTCGGCCTTGGCGATCTGATTGCCCAGGCTGTGGAGCGGCTGAAGGGCATTCCCATCCGGGCAGGCTTTGGGCAGAGCTGGGAGCGGCTTTGCCGCCTGGTTCGGCAAAGCCAGCCACAGACCTACATTGGCTTTCCCACTGCTCTGTTGGGCCTTGCCCGGGTATACGGTGCAGATTTTCCCATTCAGCGGGCTCTGGTTTCCGCGGATGCCTGTCCGGCCGGGGTAATGCTGGCCCTGGAGAAGATTCTGGAAAGCAAGCTCTATCCTCACTATGGCAGCCGGGAATGCGGTTTGGGCGGTGCCATTACCTGCCCCGCCTTCCAGGGGATGCACCTGCGGGAAAATCACATCATCGGGGAAATTGTGGATGCCGACGGCATCGCTGTGCCGGAAGGGGGCTACGGCGAATTGGTGATTACCACCATTGGTTTGGAAGCCATGCCCCTGATCCGCTATCGTACCGGAGACTACACCCGCTTTCTGCCCCCCTGCCCCTGCGGAAGCGTTACCCGGCGCATTGACACCGTCTCCCGGGAACCCGGCTCCATTTCCATGGAAGCACTGGACAGCGCCCTGTTTTCCCTGCCAGGGGTCATCGACTACCGGGCCAGACTGGATAACCGTTTGCTTCTGGATGTCAGGGTATCGGAATCGGGTCTTGAAGAAATCATCCGGACAAAGGCAGCTGCCTGCTGTCCCGGCTTCTCCATTCGGGTTCAAACCACCCTTTTTTCTTATGGGGATACACCTTTGTATCCAGGAAAGCGCCGGATTTTGCACTAACAAATAAGCTTCGCCCAGGACCTGGCGGCAGGTCCTGGGCGATTTGCGTCATGGGGCTTATTTTACTTTACACAATACCAGCGTACCATTCCGGTCGGGAATGGGAACCACTGGGATTGCCTGTTCCTGTCGGTAACATTCCAGCGCCTGTGCCACCCCCGGCAATGCGGGATTGCCCCAGTCGTGAAGCAGGAGAAATCCTCCCGCATGGATTCTGGGCCAAAACCAGCGCAGCCCTTCCAGGGTACTGGCGAAAAAGTCCACATCCAGCGACACCAGGCAGAACCCTTCCTCCACCTCCCGAGCAGAATCGGGAAAAAATCCCGGACAGATCACCGCCTGGTCAGGAAAGGGCAGTACCGCTTTCACTCCTTCCACCGTGGTCTGCTTATGCGCCTGCTGAATCCCATCGGTGGGGGCATCTTTCGGAGCAAATCCGGAAAAGCTGTCAAATAAATACAGTTTTCGCTCCGGCATCAGGAAATTGATGCACCGGGCAAACATGCCTTTGTACACCCCCAGTTCCGCTGCCGCCCCGGAAACCTGCGTTGCCTGACGGCACAGCAGTTCCAGAGAAGCCAGCCGGACATAATCTCCTGCCAGCCATGCATCGGGAAGCCGGGAATGGCGTAATTGTCCCGGGCAGGCAATCACCTGCTGCCGGGGCAGGAGCTTCTCCAGCAGCGCCTGTCCCAGCAGATCTGCCGCATCCTGGCAAAGTTGGTTCCGGTCCCGGATTTCCCAGGAGTCTTTCAAGAACAGTATCCGCTCCCTGGGGATCCCTAGGTTCCGGCACTGCCGGGCAATCTGCTCTGCCTGCCGGCTGGTAACAATCATCAGCCGACAACGCTCCACCGAAAGCTGTCCAGGAAGCAGAACCGGCCTTCCCAAAAAGTTTTTTCCAAATGGAGTATTATCCACAAAAGCTGCAATTCGCTCCGGCTGCAGTCCCTGCTCCACCAATTCCGATGCGCCGCACCCTGTTCCCCATACATAGATCCCCGTCATGGTCATCCCTGCCTTTTTCTATTTGCCCTGTCTTTGACGAAACTTTTTCCACCATTATATCAAATATGCACAAATTTTCAATATCATCGAAAGAATATATTTACAGATCGTCCAATCTGCGGTATAGTGTTTGCAAGGGCTTGTATTTGAATACAAGTTGCATTTTCATACAATTTGGAGGAGGTCGTTCCCATGCAGACTGCTGCCTTGATCGTTGCCGCAGGCAAGTCCTCCCGAATGGGGCAGTTTAAGCCCATGCTCAGCATCGGGTCCATTTCTGTGGCCCAGCGTGTTGTGGCTACTCTGAGCCAGGCTGGCGTGAGCAAAATCGTCATGGTCACCGGCTGCAACGCCACCATGCTGGAACGCCACCTCAGCGGCAACGGCATTATCTTCCTGCGCAATGAGCTCTACGCCACCACCCAGATGTTTGATTCTGCCAAAATTGGCCTTGCCTACTTGCAGGATAAATGTGACCGGGTACTGTTTACCCCGGTAGATGTGCCTCTGTTCACCGCCGGCACCGTCCGGGCGCTGATGGATTCCGGAGCCGCGTTGGCCTGTCCGGAATGCCGAGGACAGCAAGGGCATCCGATTTTGATCAGCGCCGCCCTGATCCCGGAAATTCTGGCCGACTGCGGTGCCCAGGGATTGCGGGGTGCCTTGGAACGGTGCTCTCAGCCCATTGTCCCCGTTGCGGTGGATGATCCGGGTACCCTTCAGGATGCCGATACCCCAGAAGATTTTTCCGCCCTGCTGGATTACCACAATGCCCAGCTGGTTCGCCCAGTGGTCAGTGTATCGCTATACAAGGAAAAATTATTCTTTGACAGCAAAATTGCCATGCTGCTGATGCTGATTTCAGAGACCAGCTCCGTTCGTGCTGCGGGACAGCGGATGCAGCTGAGTTATTCCAGCTGCTGGAATATCATCCGAACCCTGGAAAGCCAGCTTGGATACTCCCTGGTGGCCCGCAGCCAAGGCGGTGCAGGCGGCAGTACCAGTGTGCTCACGGAGCAGGGAAAGCAGTTGCTGACCCAGTATACCGCCTATGAACAGCATCTGAAAGATTTGGCCAATCAGCTATATGACGACTATTTTGGAGGGTTGTTCCCATGAAACGGGTTTACCTGATTCGCCACGGGCTGCCGGACTTCCCGCAGGGGCAGCGGATGTGCCTAGGTCGAACGGATCTTCCTCTAAGCGCAACGGGTTTGGCCCAGGCCCGGGACATGGCGGCTTCTCTGCCGCCGGTAAGCGCCGTTTTTTCCAGCCCCCTGCAAAGGGCCCTGCAAACCGCCCGGGCCATTGGCAGTCCCATTGTTGTGGAGGACTTGCAGGAGCTGTTCGCCGGGGACTGGGATGGGCTGCTTTTCTCAGAGATTCAGCAGCGCTACCCGGAGCTGTATGCGGCCCGGGGAATCACCCCCGGCTTGCCCCTTCCCAATGGAGAATCAGACGAATCGGGACTTCATCGCTTTTCTCTGGCGATGAAGCGGGCCGCCGCAATGGCCTACGGAGATTTTGCCGTGGTGTCCCATGGCGGTGTCATCCGGCTCTTTCTTCGCAGCCTGGGCGCTCAGCCCCGGAAACCGGCTTATGCAGAAGTTGTCCCATTAATCTATGAACACGGCACTTTTATTCTACAGGAGGAAATTCCCCATGCGTAACATGCTGAAACTGATGCAATCCCACCTGGAACAAGGCGAAGACCTGGTGCTGGTCACGGTCATTGCCGCCTCCGGTGCTACTCCTCGTGGCACCGGTGCCCGGATGCTGGTGGGCTCCGAAGGACGGCTGCGGGGCACCATCGGCGGCGGCGCGGTGGAATACCGCTCCTTGCAAATTGCCGGAAAGGTGTTGGCTGAAAAAAGCTCCTACGGTCACGATTTTTCCCTGACCAAAGACGATGTGCAAAACTTAGGTATGATCTGCGGCGGTGCCGTCACCGTCTATTTCCATTATATTCCTGCCGGAGATCCGGACACCATTGCCCTGGCCCAGGAGGCGGAAACCCGGTTTTCCCTGGATCAGGACCTGTGGCTGGTCAGCGACATTGCCGCAGGCGGCGCGCTTTCTCTGGCTGACCGGACCAATACGGAACTGGCCCTCCACCTGACCCGCCATCCCCACCGGATTCAGGAAGGCGGAAAAGACCTGTACATCGAACAGATTCACTCCGCTGGGAAGGTGTACATCTTCGGCGGCGGGCATGTGGCTCAGGAGTTGGTTCCGGTCCTGGCCCATGTGGGCTTTCGGTGTGTGGTCATGGACGACCGGGCGGAGTTTACCCGTCCGGAGCTGTTCCCCGGCGCCCAGCAGGTGATTCAGGGAGATTTGAGAAACATTTCCAATTACCTGCGCATTGGCAACGAAGATTACGTCTGCGTCATGACCCGGGGCCATGCCTTTGATACCCTGGTGCAGGCACAGGTTCTCAAATGCCGTCCCTGTTACTGCGGTGTCATTGGCAGCCGTGCCAAGGCTGCCGGGGTGCGGAAGGTACTGAAGGAAGAATACGGCCTGACAGATGCAGAATTGGATCTGGTCACTACCCCCATTGGCCTGGACATCAAAGGGGAAACCCCGGCGGAAATCGCCATCTCCATTGCCGCCCAGATGATTCTCCATCGGGCAGAGCGCAATCGCCAATGAGGCGGCGGTTGTTTCTCACCGGCCCCATGGGCTGCGGAAAAAGCACCGCCATTGCCCAGGCTCTGGGCAGCCGAAGCCATCTGGGAGGCGGATTTTTCACCCGGCGCAGGGTCGGCCCGGATGGGCACGCCCAATCCTTCTATCTGGAATCCTCAGACGGAACAGAAAGTGCAGTTTTTTTGGATGTTTCCCAAGGAAAACCTGTGGTGCACGCAGAGGTCTTTTCCCTGCTTGGGGCAAGGCTTCTGCGGGAAACCACCGCCAGATTCGTGATTCTGGACGAAATCGGCGGCATCGAAGTGCTGTGTCCTGCCTTCATGGAGGCGCTGGACCAGCTGTGGCAGCGAAACATCCCCTGCATTGGGGTCATCAAAGGTCAGGCCCCGGCTGCCGCTTTAATTCGCACTCTAGGCCTGCCGGAAGAATACGCCAAAGCCGCTGGGAATCTTCGGGATTTCCTGGAAGACGACCCGGACACTCTGGTGTATTCCTGCAGCCAATTTGATGAAACGGCCCGGAACCTGGCGGTTCAGTGGTGCCGGGAGTATGTGTATGAATGACTTTTTTGCCCTTTATGACGCTTTGCTGGAAGGCGTGCCGGATCTTCCCGTTTTGAATACGCAGTCCGGTGATTTCTGGACAGGGGTGGAAACCCGGGAAGGACTGGGCCTTGCCATGACCACCCCGGGAGACACCGCCCCCCGGATGCTGCCCCAGTTCGATGATTCCCTGTCCCTGAAAGAACTCTCCCAGGGCGTGAAAAGCTGGAATTTTACAGAAGCCGGCTACTCCATGGCCGCCATCAATGCCGGATACAATACCGAAGTCCGACTGCACCAACTTCAGGCCCAGGAGCCTTTTGAACACTACTGCACCCGGGGGCTGAACCTCAGCGGCAAGCGCATCGGCGTGGTGGGGCATCTGAATATGCCGGAGTTTATCCGTCGGGAGGCCAAGGAAGTGTGGATTCTGGAACGCAATCCCCAACCGGGGGACTACCCGGACTCCGCCTGTGAAGTACTGCTTCCTCAGTGTGATGTGGTGCTGATTACCGCCAGCACCCTGGTAAACAAAACCCTGCCCCGGCTGCTGGCGCTTTGCGCCAACGCCTATACCATTCTCACCGGCCCCACCTGTCCCATGTGCCCGGCGCTTCTGGACATGGGCATTGACCGTCTGGCGGGACTGGTGGTTACAAACCGCCCCGGTATGAAAGAAAAAATCGCCGCCAATCTCCCCGGCCCGCCCTATCCTCTGGGCCAGCCGTTTCTGCTGACGAGGGAACACCTATGAAACAAACCTTCTTTACCCCCCGCAACAAAATCATTCTGCTGGCAGTGCTTCTGATTGTGTGCATTCTGGGCTCCTTTACCCTGGGACACTACCCGGTTCCCCTGCCCCAGCTGCTGGGGATTCTGGGCAAGCACTTTGGCCTGCCCATTCAGCCCTTCTGGACGGTCCAAATGGAAACGGCGGTATGGAATATCCGCCTGCCCCGGGTGCTGATGAGTGTTCTGGTGGGGGCCTGTCTTGCCGGAGCCGGTGCCAGCTATCAGGGGATTTTCCAGAACCCTATGGCTTCTCCGGACATTTTGGGCGCATCCGCCGGAGCGGGATTCGGCGCTGCCCTGGCCATTCTGGCAGGGCTTTCCAGTGTAGGCATCACCCTGGGAGCCTTCCTTTGCAGCTTGGGCACCGTTTTCCTGGTTTTTACCGTCAGCCGCCACGCCAAGGGCGACCGGATTCTGGGACTGGTGCTGGCGGGCATCATGGTCAGCTCCCTGTTTCAGGCCGGAACCTCCTTTATCAAGCTGGCAGCAGACCCTACAAACAAGCTGCCCCAGATTACCTACTGGCTCATGGGAAGCCTCTCCGGCGCCAAGTGGCAGGAACTTGGATTCGTTCTGATTCCCATGCTTATCGGGCTAATCCCCCTGCTTCTTCTGCGCTGGCAGCTGAATGTGGTCACCATGGGTGACGATGAGGCCCGGGCTATGGGCGTCAATGCCCCTCGTATCCGGCTATGGATTGTGCTTTGCTCCACCCTGGTTACCGCCTCCGCTGTCTCCGTCAGCGGTATGATCGGCTGGGTGGGACTGGTGATTCCCCATATGCTCCGGCGGCTGGTGGGTTCGGATTACCGCTATCTCATGCCCGGCTCCATGCTGGGCGGCAGCGTGTTTTTGCTGATTGTAGACAACGTTTCCCGCAATGTTACCACGGCGGGCATCCCCATCGGCATTCTCACCGCCTTTATCGGCGCGCCCTTCTTCCTGTGGCTGATTACCGGAAAGGGGGATCATTATGAGCATTGAGGTGCAGCATCTCAGCTTTTCCTACGGCTCCCGCCAGGTTTTGAAAGATATCAGCTTTTCCGTAGGAAAAGGGGAATTTCTCTCCATTCTGGGCCCCAACGGTGTGGGAAAGAGCACATTGTTTCGCTGCATTCTGGGGCTTTTGTCCGGCTATACCGGCGACGTGATGGTTGACGGAGTAAACGCCCGAAGCTTTTCCGTTCCGGAAGCGGCCAAGCACATCGCCTATATTCCACAGTCCAGCCGCCCTATTTTCAATTACAGCGTGTTTGATATCGTTCTGATGGGCCGCAGCAGCAGCCTGTCCCCCTTCCGCAGTCCTGGCAAACAGGACAACGACCGCTGCCGTTGGGCGCTGGATAAGGTTGGCATTTCCCATCTATCCCAGCGGTGCTATCACCGGCTTTCCGGAGGCGAGCAGCAGCTGGTTCTCATTGCCCGGGCATTGGTGCAGGACGCTCCCATCCTCATGCTGGATGAGCCCACCGCCAACCTGGACTTTGGCAATCAGCTGCTGGTACTGGAACAGGCCCGGAGTCTGGCCCAGGAAGGCTATACGGTGATTCAGACCACCCACCACCCGGAGCAGAGTTATCTCTTCTCTGACCGCATCCTGGCCATTCAGAACGGGCAGATTCTGACCCAAGGCACCCCTGCCCAGGTATTGACCCAGGAAACCATGAAGCTGCTGTACGGGGTGGATGTGGACGTGGTCAGTCTGTACCAGGACAAAGCACGAATCTGCATCCCGAAAAACATTACAAGTCAGGAGGTATCGCCATGAAACGAATTGTGCTGTGTCTTACATTGGTGCTCAGTCTGCTGCTGGCTGGCTGTGCCCCCGCCCCCCAGGCGGAAGCGGCTCCCACCCGGGAGTTTACCGACTCCACCGGGAGAACCGTCACCATTCCCGAAACCGTAACCAAAATCGCCATCTCCGGCCCTCTGAGTCAGGTTTACATCCTGCCCCTGGCAGGGGACATGCTGGTAGGCGTCAGCAATGCCTATGCCGAAGATGCAGCCGAGTATCTGCCGGATTACCTGTTTGAAATCACCGAAATCGGACAGCTGTATGGTGGCAAGGGAGAAATGGACTTGGAAGCATTGCTGTCGGCAGCGCCGGATGTGGTCATTGACATTGGCGATTCCAAGAGTACCGTAGTGGAGGACATGGACGCCCTGACGGAGCAGACCGGCATTCCCTTTGTCCATGTGGATGCCACCGTGGCCACGGCTCCGGAAGCCTACCGGCTGCTGGGTCAGCTGCTGGGTCGGGAGGAAAAGGCCGAACAGCTGGCCTCCTGGTGTGAAAATACCTATTCGGAGCTGACGGAAGTCATGGCGCAGGTGGATGCCGACGGCGCCCGGAAATCCATGCTCTACTGCCTGGGAGACAAGGGCACCAACGTGATTGCCGAAGGCTCCTTCCACGCGGAAACCGTGAACATGATGGGCCGGAATCTGGCGGTTCTGGAAGATGTGGTGTCAAACGGCCTGGGCAACGAAGTGGATCTGGAGCAAATTCTCTCCTGGGACCCGGACGTGATCATCTTTGCCCCGGACAGCTGCTATGAAGAGGTGGGGACCTCTGAGCAGTGGCAGGGCGTCCGGGCCATTGCCGAGGGCAACTACTACAAGACCCCCTACGGCCCCTACGGCTGGCTGTCCTCCCCGCCTTCCGTGCAGCGGTATCTGGGAATGCTGTGGCTGGGTGCGCTGCTGTACCCGGAGTATATCCAGTACGATTTACAGGAAGCGGTCACGGAGTACTATAAGCTCTTCTACGACTGCAATCTGACAGAGGAAGCGTATCAGCATCTGATGGAAAACGCCATGCCCGAAGCCTAAATTATGAGCCGCCGGTACACTGGGTTCGTGCCGGCGGCTGAATTTTGTCTTTCCTGTATGGTCAATCATTCCGATCTGTACGGCCATAGAAACACCTTCTTCTTTCCAACAAAATTCTTTACACCCTGTTCACCACAAGGAGAGCTTTGTGTATTACGCTTTTGATATTGCACACGAAAATACGGGAAGGATGATCAGCCCACATGAAAGAAGCAAAAAAGATAGACGAGCTTCCCCGATACCTGGATCAGGAAATACTCAATCAGGAGATAGTCAGCCCGGAAATGCTGTCCTTTCGCAGTGAGGCGGGCCGCATTCGCCAGCTGTACAACAGCGCCATGCAGGTGGCTTCCACCCAGCTGAACATTCTGGACGCAGAATTCTCCTCGGTATATGACCATTCCCCCATTCACCATTTGGAGTGCCGGGTGAAAAAGCTGGACAGCATCATTGAAAAACTCCTGCGAAAGGGTTACGAGGTCACGCCGGACAACTTTCACCGCATCCGGGACATTGCCGGTATCCGGGTCATCTGCAACTATGTGGACGATATCTACTACCTGCGCAATCTGCTCATCGGCAACAGCGATTTTCAGCTGCTGCGGGAGCGGGATTATATCCAGCAGCCCAAAGAAAACGGCTACCGCAGCCTGCACCTGATTCTGAATGTGCCGTTTATGATTGCCGAAGGCCGGATGGCCCTGCCTGTGGAAATCCAGCTGCGTACCATTGCCATGGACATGTGGGCCAGTCTGGAACATGAGCTGCGCTACAAATCCAACCGGGATTTTTCCACCCAGGAATCCCGGCAACTGCTGGAATGCGCCCAAACCCTGGCGGATCTGGATCAGAAAATGCAGCTTTTGTTTTGCGGCAAGGAAGAAGGCGGGGAATAAACTCGGATTTTGGAACTCTACCGGCAGTAGAATTTCCCGTTTCTCTCTCCTGTAGCTTCCGATTTGCCTGGTTTCTTTACTTTTCCTCCCGGGAGTGTTACACTGATTTCAAGATAATTCACTTGGAGGGGTTTGTATGCCTTTTACTGTTTTTACCGACGGCTGCTCCAATCTTCCCGGGCGGCTGCTGTCCGAACTGGACATCCGGGTGCTTCCTTGCAGCTATATCCTCGACGGTCAGCCGGGAACCTTTGCCGGAGACATTGACAGCTTTGACACCCATGCTTACTATGACAAGCTGCGCAGCGGCTCCGTACTGAAAACCAGTCTGCTGAACACCCATCTGTTCCTGGAACATTTCCGGCCGGAGCTGGAAGCAGGCAAGGACATTGTGTATGTAGGCATGTCCTCCGGCATCAGCGGCACCATCCAGGCCGCCCGGATTGCTGCGGAGGAGCTGAGCGAAGAATTTCCGGAGCGTACCGTGCGGATTGTGGATTCTCTGGGCGCCGGTTTCGGCACCGGACTTCTGACCTGCCGGGCCGCAGACCTGCGCAGCGAGGGAAAAACCGCAGCCCAGGCCGGGGAAATTCTGGACACAGAAGTGATGCACCTGCTGCAGTACTTTACCGTGGATGATCTGAACTTTCTCAAGCGCACCGGCCGGGTCAGCGGCGCCACCGCTGCCATTGGCACCATTCTGAACATCAAGCCCCTGCTCTGGGGTGACGCCACCGGACACATTGTCTCCTGCGGCAAATACCGGGGCCGGAAAAAGGCCATGGAGGCCATTGTGGAAATGTACCGCACCAAGGCCATTCACCCGGAAAATCAGCGGGTAGCCATTACCCACGGTGACTGTCCGGAGGATGCCCAGAGTCTAGCCCAGCAGATTCAGGAAGTCTGCCCGCCCAAGGAATTGATCGTCTGTCCCCACGAGCCTTTCACCGGCGCCCATGTCGGTCCGGGTATGCTGGCGCTGTTCTTCTTCGGCCAGCAAAGATAAAGAAAATGCAGCGAGGCGGCCTATTGGCCGCCTCCTGTTTTCTTTTGACTGGATTATGAACAAACATCGGATGTTTTGTGAATTTTAGCGCTCTACCCTTGACAGTGCTAAAATCTGGTGCTATAGTACAGGTGTTCCTTGAAAGAGGAACAGAAAAACCAAACGGTAACAAAAGTTCGCCTACGCCCGACATTCTGTCAGACGCCCACGAAAGATTGAATGGAGGAATGACTTATGTTGCCTAGCATTTTTGGAGAGAACCTGTTCGATGATTTCTTTACCGATCCTTTCGGCATGATGCCCCGTGGAAACGATCCCCTGTACGGCAAGCACGCCAGAAACATGATGAAGACCGATGTCCGGGAACTGGACAATACCTATGAGCTGGATATGGATCTTCCCGGCTTCAAGAAAGACGAGATCACGGTGGATCTGAAGAACGGCTATCTGACCGTTCAGGCCGCAAAGGGCCTGGACAAAGATCAGCAGGATCAGGCCGGCAACTATATCCGCAGAGAGCGCTATGCCGGTGTCTGCAGCCGCAGCTTCTACGTCGGCGACACCCTGCGTCCTGAGGATATCGGTGCCAAGTATGAAGACGGCATTCTGAAGCTGTCCGTACCCAAGGCAGCAAAGCGGGAGCTGCCGGAAAGCACTTCCATCACCGTCCTGTAATTGAACCAATGCCCTCCGGCGAAAATCGCCGGAGGGCATTTTTCTGTTTATAACGGGATGTAACTGTGGATGCTGTGCCCCAGCAGGGACATGATCCGCAATTCGTCCATGGCGTCATACAGGGCGTTATGGGTTTCACAGTAGCATTGGTCGCAGGAAAGCATCCGCAGCATGGATTCCACTCCGTAGCCCCGCTTCAGGCGGCCGGTGGAAAAGCAGGGGGCATGGCGGGGAATTTGAGGATTGTGCTGCCGGTAGGCCGCCATACGCATAATGTCGTACCACTGCAGATGTCCCAGCTCCGGCAGATGATTCCGGTCAAACCCGGCGTTGTAGGCAAACATCCGCTGGACATCGTAGCCGCTGAGAAAGTCTTTCAGTTCCTCCAGCGCTTCCTGCCGGCTGCAAATGCTGGGCTTTAAGCGGCTGTCGGGAAACAAGACACTGCTGAACATCCCTCCCGCCTGGTATTCCGGAGTAAGGACATGGTATCGGGCGTCCACCATTTGAAAATTTCCGCTGTCGGCAACAATGGTGCCGATGGACATCACCCGGTTGTCCCAGGTGGTTTCTGTGTCAATAACTGCAAAATACTCCATTTCTCTCTCCTTTTCCCGGAGTCAAACCTTTCTGACCCGGTTCCGCCCCAGGTAAAACAGCACCCCTGCTCCATCTGCCAGGAACCAGCCAATGGGAATGGAGCACCAGATGGCAACCACTCCCAGGGGTGTGGTAGGCGCCAGGGCGTAGGACAGCACCACCCGGGTTCCCAGGGAAATGATGGTCAGAATCAGGGAAATATGGGGTTTGCCCACCCCCCGGAAATAGCCATACCAAAGGAACAGCACGCCGATGCCAACATACATGGCGCCTTCAATCCGCAGATACCGGATGCCTTCTGTCACAATGGCAGTCTCTTCCGGGTCAATGAACAGCAGCATCAGATTCCGGGCGAACAGCCAGATCAGCACCGAAATCACGGCGCAGAACAGCGCAGACACCAGGAAGGAAATCCGGGTACCCTGACGGATGCGCTCTTCCTGCTTTGCGCCATAGTTCTGGGAAACAAACATGGAATAGGCATTGCCGAACTCCTGGGCAGGCATGTAGGCGATGGTATCAATTTTCACCGCAGCGGCAAAGGATGCCATGATGGTGGGACCAAAACTGTTGACCAGTCCCTGAATCATCAGAATGCCGAAGTTCATCACCGACTGCTGGATGCCGGTGGCTACGTCGTTGAGGATAATTTCTTTCAGTCTGGGCATGTTCCACTTTCTGCTTTCCTTGTCCAGCCGCAGCTGAGGAAGTTTCCTTACCGCATAACCAGCAATGCCCACGCCTGAGACCGCTTGGGCAATCACCGTAGCCCAGGCCGCACCGGCTACGCCCATATGCAGCCCTGCCACAAACCAAATGTCCAGAACCACATTGATCAGGGAAGAAATGGCCAGGAAAATCAGCGGCACCACCGAGTTTCCCATGGCCCGCAGGAGGAAGGAAAAGAAGTTATACAAAAAGACAAACACAATTCCCACAAACACCGCTGCCACATACTCCCGGGTCATATCCATCAGTTCCGCGGGGGTTTGCAGCAGCTTCAGAATCGGCTCCATCCCCGGGTAGAGAATCAGGTACAGCCCAGCCGTTACCGCCAGAATAAACCAAAAGGACAGCCAGATATCCCCTTTCAGCTTTTCTTCGTCTCTGGCCCCGTAATCCGTGGAGAAAAACGCGCCGCTGCCCATGCAAAGACCGATGATGATGGAGGTCAAAAATACCATCAGCGTATAGGCAGACCCCACCGCCGCCAGGGCATTGGCGCCAATGCATTTTCCCACCACCAGGGTGTCCACCAGATTATAGATCTGCTGCAGCAGGTTTCCTGCGATCATAGGCAGAGAAAACCGAAGCAGCTTCTGAAAAATCGGCCCCTGGGTCAGATTCTCTTCTTTCAACGTGATACCTCCGGTTGTTTTCTTTCTATGTTATACCGGAAAACAGAGAAATTGCAAGAGGCAAATTGGAAGTTTTCTTCCGGCTTCCCCGGCGCCCTGTGCCATACCTTTTCCCAAAGATTTCTGCGCAAAAATAGAAGGCATAGAAAATGCTATGAATTTTATTCATAACTATATGAAAAATAACAGCTACCACTATGACAAAATCTGCGCTATAATGTGTATCGCAGTTAGGGAATTCCAAAAGATTGCGAGGCAGAAAATGCTGGACATATCCGTAAAACAAATGAAATATGCAGTAGAGATCGGTCGCTGCGGTTCCATTAACCAGGCCGCCCAGAACCTGTATGTCACCCAGTCCAGTCTGAGTAAGGCTATGAAGGAATTAGAAAGCGTGCTGGGTTACGCCGTGTTTCATCGCAGCCCCGGCGGCACCACCGTGACCAAAGAAGGCCGTGAGTTTTTGCAGATTGCCGAGGAGGTTGTCTACAAATTGGATTACCTGGAACGCCAGATCCACCTACGGAAGGATCAGCAGGCGTCCATCAATATCTCCATCCCCCGGGCGACCTATATCACCTACGCCTTTACGGAATTTTTCAAGGAAATTCAGAATCTGGAGCAGATTCAGATCAACTTCTCGGAAACCAATTCCGCCGAAGCGGTGGATAACATTCTCCATCACGGTTTTCACCTGGGCATTGTCCGCTACCCGGATATTCTGGAAGAAAACACAATCCACACCCTTCAGCAGAAAAAGCTCCGGTTCCGGCGAATCTGGACCTTTGACTATATGCTTCTGGTTTCCAAAGCGTCTCCACTGGCAAGCCGGTCCGAAATTCATCCCAGCGATCTGCATGGCTACATTGAGCTGCTGCACGGCGATACCAGCAACACCTTCCTGCCGGAACGTGCCGACGGCCCCGGTCAGGAGGAATCCGGAAAACGGATTTATCTGTACGAGCGCGGCAGTCAGTTCGATTTTCTGAACAATGTGCCCACCACCTACATGTGGGTATCTCCCCTTCCCGAGAAGGTGCTGCAGCAGCACGAGCTGGTGCAGATTCCCTGCCCCGATAACCGGTTCCGGTATAACGATATCCTGATTTATCACGAAGATTATCCCTTTGGCGGATACGCAGAGCAGTTTTACAACATTCTGCTGAAGACAAAGGACGAAATTGAAAAAACAAAATGATCCAGAATCCCACGTTTGCAGAAAGAAGATGCCCCATATGGAAACTGAAATGCATGTAACATTACATCCGGTACTTGCGATGCACGGCTACGCCATGGACTTCTCCCAGGCCCCTGGCAAGGCAACCTATCGCTTTCATGTACAGTCCGGCGAAATTGAGATTCATCATCACAGCTATGACGGCATCGCCGGTCTGTGGTGCCTGCCCCCGGAATCCGGAGACGAAGCCGTGAAGGTTCTGCACAACGGCGACGAGGCAGAGATTACCTTTGACAGCCGGGTCCATGATGCCGAACCGGACTTTATTGAAATTGCCAACCACCACTTCGGCAAGCGGGCGGAGTTTACTTACAGCAAGGTAAAAGAGTCCGCCTGACGCTTTGCAGCTTACAAGTTTTCTTTCTCATTGCATACCCCCGGTTTTCCAAGGAAAACCGGGGGTGCTTTTGTGGCAGCGATTAAAACTGATATCGGCAAGCCCAAGGGCTATGGCTGTCAGGCCTTTGCCTCCGCTTTGGATTTGCCGTTGGTTTGCAAACCGGCTGTGTCGTCCACAAGCCTGGCCATTTGATTTTGAATCAGCGCAATGGTATCGTACCCACCGCCTGCGCTGAACATCCCCATCTGAACATAGAAGAAAAACGATGCCATGCTCATACCCATACCTTCCTTTCCATATTGCGGCTGACCCGGCATATCCGAACCGGATCGCCATCTCCAGGAAGGCCGTTAAGGCTGCTCCCGCCGAAAAACTTGCCGAACACCGCTGCCACAGCGGCGGGGCTTTTCCAGCTTCCTGGAAAAACGCTTCTTTGTTTCGTTGCCGTTACTATAACATAAAATATGCATAACGAAAAATTATTTATCTTTATTTCATCATAATTTTATGTTATGATAAGGTCAAAAAAAGAGGAGGGATTCCATGCTGGATTTTCGGATGGAGAGCTTTCTGGCGGTCTGCCGCCATATGAACTATACCCGGGCGGCGGAAGAGCTGAACCTGTCCCAGCCTGCTGTATCCCAGCACATCCGCTGGCTGGAAGAGTACTACGCAGCGCCCCTGTTTCACTACACCAACAAACGTCTGAGCCTGACCCCGGCAGGGCAGCTGCTGCTCACAGCCGCCACTACCGTACAGCACGACCAGGCCCAGCTGAAACGGCAGATGCAGCAAACCCTGCAGCATCCCCAGGATCTTCGTTTCGGCGTCACTCCGACGGTAGGGATGTACCTGCTGCCGGGGCCGCTGGCGAAGTATCACCGCACCTACCCCCAGGCCAATCTCTTTCTTCAGGTGAACAACACCCAGTCTCTCTGCCAGCAACTGGACCGGGGGGAACTGGATTTTGCCATTGTGGAAGGGTATGTGCGCAAGCGGGATTACGACACCCTGCTCTACTGCAGCGAACCGTATCTGGCGGTGTGCGCTGCTGACTATCCGCTGGAGGGAGAACCCAAATGCCTTGCTGACCTGCTGGGCCACCCCCTGATTATCCGGGAGCCCGGCTCCGGAAACCGGGAAATCATCACCCGCAGTCTCAACCGCAGCAATCTGGATCTATCGGATTTTCGGGGTCTTCTGGAAGTGGGAGATATGCATGTTCTGAAGCAACTGCTGCTGATGGGCTGCGGTATTGGATTTCTGTACCGCTGCGCCGTTGCTGAGGATCTGGCCCAGGGACGTCTGCGGGCGCTGCATCTACAGGACATGCAGGAGCGCAACGACATCACCTTCCTCTGGCGCAAAGGCAGCGTCTTTGCCCAGGACTACCAGCGGCTGTTCCAGCTGCTTCGCCCGGAGGTTTCTGAGAATCACACCTGCTCTTCCAGCTTCCAGCCGAAATCGTTGTGATAAATCATCTGCCGGGTCATGCCGCCGTCGATGCAGATGTTCTCGCCGGTGATAAATCCTGCTTTGTCCGAGCAGAGATAGAGCACCATATTGGCAATATCAAGAGGATTGCCCACCCGGCCGGCTGGATGCTGGCTGGCGTCCGGGCCTTCATAGGATATGTAATCCGTATCAATCCAGCCGGGGGAGATGGAATTGACCCGCACCTTCCCTGCCAGGCTCGCCGCCAGACCATGGGTCAGGGCGCTGATGCCGCCTTTGGCTGCGGTATAGCTTTCCGTCTGGGGCTGGCTCATCCGGTCCCGAGAGGAGGAAATGTTGACAATGGCCGCCCCGGGGGCAAAGTAGGGCGCAAAGAGCTTACTCAGGTAAAACGGCGCACTGACTCCCACCCGGAGCGCATAGTTAAATTCCTCGTAGCTGCAGGTATCGATTCCCTTCATCAGGGGCAAGGCATTGTTGATGAGGTAATCCACATGGCCGTAGTCCCCAATCACCTTACGGGCAAAGTCCTCCAGCACAGTCTTTTCCCCCAGGTCTCCTGTGTAATAGCCTCCCGGCAGCAGGTCGATGGTACATACCCGGGCTCCGGCTTCCTGGAACTGCTGGGCGATGGCTTTGCCGATGCCTTTTGCGCCGCCGGTGATGACGACAACTTTGTTTTCAAACATGGTCATTTCTCCTTTTTGTTCGGGTCTTTTCCATTTTTTCTGTGTTGCTTTCCATTATACTGCGCTCTGTCCTTCGCCGCAAGTATCTTGCAAATGCTGCGGCTCCATGGTATATTGGGCTTACACTTTGAAAATCCATTTTGCCATTGTCGGGAGGGCTGGTGTCAATGAAGCGATGGATCTTGACTTTGATTTTGGTGCTCATTGGATTGTTCTTTTTAACTGTGGGTCTTTATATTGGACAGACAGATGACTCCCCCGGCGCCGGCGGCCTTGGCATGCTTCTGATGCTTTTCTTTTGCTGGCTGAGCTGGAAGACATTTCGCAAGCCCAGGACGTAACCACGCCAAAACTACAATAGAATCGAGGAAACCCCTATGCTGGCTTATACTTATGTAAATAACGGAACCTTTGAACTTCTGGAAAAACCCAAGCCTACCCTGCAGGATGACCGGGATGCCATTGTAAAAGTGACCCTGGCCAGCATCTGCACCAGTGATCTGCACATCAAGCACGGAAGCGTCCCCCGGGCAGTGCCGGGAATTACTGCGGGTCACGAGATGGTGGGTATTGTGGAGCAGGTAGGCTCCGCCGTTACCACTGTCAAACCTGGCGACCGGGTAACGGTCAATGTGGAAACCTTCTGCGGAGAATGCTTCTTCTGCCGTCACGGCTGGGTGAACAACTGCACCGACCCCAACGGTGGCTGGGCACTGGGCTGCCGGATTGACGGCGGACAGGCGGAATTTGTCCGGGTACCCTATGCCGATCAGGGATTGAACAAAATTCCCGATTCCGTTACCGATTTGCAGGCGCTGCTGGTGGGCGATGTGCTGGCCACCGGCTACTGGGCAGCCCAGATTTCCGAAATTCAGTCTGAGGACACGGTGCTGATTATCGGCGCCGGGCCCACCGGACTGTGCACGCTCCAGTGCGTACAGCTTCACAACCCCAAACGGATCATCGTCTGTGACGCGGATGCCGGCCGTCTGGCCTTTGTTCGTCGGCACTACCCCGGAGTACTCACCGCCCCGCCGGAAGGCCTCCGGGACTTTGTACTGGCCCACAGTGGCCACGGCGGAGCGGATGTAGTGCTGGAAGTGGCAGGCAGCGACGAAAGCTTCGCCATGGCCTGGCAGTGCGCCCGGCCCAACGCCATCGTTACAGTGGTAGCCCTCTACGACGGTCCTCAGGTTCTGCCACTGCCGGACATGTACGGCAAGAACCTGACCTTCAAAACCGGCGGTGTGGACGGCTGCAACTGTCAGGATACCCTTTCTCTCATTGCCCAGGGCAAACTGGACACCACCCCCCTCATCACCCACACCTATGCGCTGAAAGACATTGCCGCGGCTTACCAACTGTTTGAAAACAAACAAGATGGGGTAATCAAAGTGGCGATTGTCTGCGGTTAAAGGAGGAAAACCATGGCGAAACGAATCGGCGTCTTATCTGACACCCATGGACTCCTCCGGCCGGAGGTTCTTTCCGCCCTGTCCGGCTGTGATGCCATTATCCACGGCGGCGATATCAACAAGCCGGAAATCCTGGAGCAGCTGGAGAAAATCGCCCCGGTCTATGTGGTACGGGGCAATAACGATAAAGAGTGGGCAGAGCACCTTCCCATCACCCTGACTTTCCAGATCGAGCAGTGCCGGTTTTTCCTGGTACACAACAAAAAGCAGGTACCGGGCGACCTGACCGGTATCGATGCGGTTATCTTCGGTCACTCCCACAAGTATTTTGCTCAAGAACTGGAGGGCAGGCTCTGGCTGAATCCCGGCAGCTGCGGCAAGCGGCGCTTTGACCAGGAAATCACCCTGGCGATCCTCACGGTGGACGGTTCTTCCCTGTCCGCAGAGAAAATTGACATTCAGCCTTAACCCCCAACACCATTCCAATAAAACGCAACGCAGCGCCGGAAATTTTTCCTTTCCGGCGCTGCATATTTATTTTTCCCAGGTCTTTCTTCAGCAGTTGTCCACAAATTCCTGGAAGATTTTGCGGCTGTTCCCATCTGACCAGAAACTGAATTCCGGGTGCCACTGAACGGCCCAGACGAAGCGCCGGTGCTTATGCCGCACCGCTTCTACCAGTCCGTCCTCAGACTGGGCCATGACTTCCAGATTTTCTCCCAACTGTTTGATTGCCTGGTGATGATAGCTGTTGACCCCCAGCCGATCCGTGCCCAGCAAACGGCGCAATTCTGAGGTCAAAATCACCTCATGCACCACCTGGTCATAAGGGGGCTTTCCGTGATGGCCCACATTCTCGGGGACCTCCGTGGGCAAGTCCTGATACAGTGTGCCGCCTTCCAGCACATTCACCGTCTGAATACCCCGGCAGATGCCCAGCACTGCCTTGTCCTGCTCCACAGCCCGGCGATACAGCGCCTGCTCCAGCACATCCCGCTCCGGGCACAGAATGCCGCAGGTGTCCTTCTTCTCTTCCCCATACATAGACGGGGAAACATCATGCCCGCCGGTAATCAGCAGGCCGTCGCACATGTCCAGAATCTCCACCGCGTCCTCCGGCTGCACATGCAGGGGCAGAACCAGCCCCACACCACCGGATTCCCGGATTCCATCAAGGTAATTGGGCAGCATCCAGATGCTGTTTTTTTCTTCATCCCACAGCGGAACCACCGCAATCCGTTTTTTTGCCATTGTTATTCTCCTATTGCACTTTTTCACCATTATAGTACCGGACAGGCCATTGCGCAAGGGGCGTTTTTTCCTGATATTTGTCATTGCGTTTTTTCTGTTTTGGAGTATGATAATCCTATGTTAGCTTCAGGAGGATTGGAAAATGGAGATTACCCCTTCCCTATTGGAAATACCAGGAGCGCCGCTGCCGGAAGAAAATCCCCTGCCCATGTTCCGCTCCAGGCAGCACGACCTGGACATTGCCAGCAACGGTACCCTGTCCCAACAGGAACTAGACGGTCTGGGAAAACACGGAGGATTTCGGGTACTTCCCTATGGGATGCAGGACCGGTACACCCGTCAGCGCAGTATGCAGCAATATCCTACCATCGTCATGGAAAACGACAAATTGCGGGCAGAGTTTCTTCCCCAGTTCGGCGGACGGCTGTATTCCCTTTACAGCAAGGAACACGGCCAGGAGCTGCTGTTCAAAAATCCGGTCTTTCAGCCTGCAAACCTGGCCATCCGCAATGCCTGGTTTTCCGGCGGTGTAGAATGGAATGTGGGACAGCTGGGGCATGCTTACCATACCTGCGACGATGTTTACTTTGCAAAATGTCAGGCAAACGGAGAAACTTTCCTGCGGATGTACGACTATGTACGGACCACAGGGCTGTCCTGGCAGATTGATTTTCACCTGCCGGAGGGTTCTTCCTTCCTGTACGCCCATATCCGGATCATCAACGACGGCAATCAGGCTCAGCCCCTGTACTGGTGGACCAACACTGCCGTGCCGGAGCAGGGGGCGCGGATTTTCTCGGGAAACGAAAACATCATCTACATCGACCCCAAATCCCTGGTCAACGAGGGCCAGCCCCACGGATATGGCCACGGCGTAATGCCCGAACTTCCCAGAATGCCCGGCGTGGATATCTCCTATCCGGAATCTTTCGACTATACCAGTGAATACTTCTTCCAGAACACCAGTGACGACCCCAGTCCCTGGGAAGCATCCGTGTATCCCCAGGGCGTTTCCTTCCTGGAGCGCTCCACCCAGCCCCTGAAAACCCGAAAGATGTTCTGCTGGGGCCAGCACTCCGGCGGCCGCAACTGGCAGGATCACCTGGCGGAGCCGGGAAAAGGCGCCTATGTGGAAATTCAGGCGGGACTGACTCCCACCCAGTCCCACGGCACTGATTTACCGGCCCACAGGGAAGTTTCCTTTACCCAAGCCTTTGGAAGCTTCCAGGCCAGCAGCTTCCGGGATGGTATCTGGCAGGAAGCCTGCGCCAAAATTCAGCATCTGGCGGATCAGGTGCTGCCGCCCCAGGTGATTCAGGCACTTCACCAGGACTATGCTGCCATGGCGGACGTACCCTGCGGTACCCTTTTGCACAAAGGCCATGGCTGGGGCGCTTTGGAAGCCATGCGCCGGGAAATCTGCCGGGAACCTGGGATTCCTTCCCAGCTGACATTTGTACGGGAAGGGACCAAGGAAGAAGAACCCTGGCTTGCCCTGCTGGAAGGACGAAAGCTGCCGCCCATCCTGCCGGGACAGCTGCCCCGCTCCTGGATGGTAGACCCGGCCTGGCGGGTTCTCCTTCAGAAAGCCATTGAGCAGGACCCGCAAAATCCTGCCGGACTGATCTACCTGGGCGTGCTGGAATTCGAGAACGAAAACGACCAAGCTGCCCGGACTCTGTGGGAACAGGCCAACGAAATTCAGCCCACGGTCATTGCCCTGCGCTGCCTGGCCCTTGCCCTGGAGCGGGATGGTCAGGAGCAGGCAGCCCTTGCGGCCATGGGCGAAGCCTTCCGCCTGGAGGAAGAAAACACCGTACCCATTACCCGGGAATATTTTGCCATGCTGCAAAAAGCGGGACGGTTTCAACAAATGTGGGATCTATATACCGCCCTGCCGGAACGAGTTTCCCAGGATGAGCGGGTGATGATTTTTGCCAGCGCCGCAGCCTTGGAACTGGGACAGGAGGATTTTCTTGAACAGGTATACCAGCACACCTTCGCAGTCATCCGGGAAGGAGAAAACCAGCTGTGCGAAATCTGGTTCCGGCATCAGGCCATGAAAGCCGCCCGGAATCAGCAAGGGGCAGATCTGGAAGCCCTGACCCAGCAGATGCGCCAAACCCTCACCCCGCCGAAAACCATTGACTACCGCCTCGCTCAGGCATAATCCAGCAAAAAGGCAGCCCTCTGTGCAGTATCCAGCACAGAGGGCTTTGTTTCCTCAAAAACACTTTTCCGTTACTTCTTCCCCGAGGGAAGGCCGGATTTCACACCTGCCCCTTCCACACCCGGGCCAGGATATCCTTCAGAACCAGCAGCGCATCGGTATTGTTATAGCCATATTCCACCCGCAGCTGGGTAAGCATTTCCCGCAGCGTGGGGGCGTAATCGCTGATCCGCACGGTATTATGATAGGATGCCAGCACCGGATACTTCTTGCTCCACACCTTGTTCCAATCAATCCGGGCCTGGGCTTCGTCGCTGACACTTTCGATCATCTGCTGGGCCTGCTGCTCGTCAAAATCGTACTCGATCAGTTCATCCAGCGTCATATGGTACAGCATCGCCAGTCCCTTGGATTGCCGGATGTCCGGCAGAGTCTCGTTGGTCTCCCATTTGGAGATGGTCTGACGGCTGACCCCCAGTTTTTCCGCCACGTTTTCCTGGGTCAGCCCGCTTTTTTTCCGGGCATGATACAAACTGCTTCCCAAACTCATGGTCGTTTCCTCCTGCTTGATGATTTCTGGATTTAGTATACAAGGTTAAGCGCCAAAAATCTACCAAGGGAAACTGCCACTTTCGCCCGGTTTCCTGGCATTCTCTCCGCCGATGTGCTATACTGATAAAAACAGATTGGGAGGGATTTGATTCCCTGTCTGATTGAAGAAGGTGTAGATATTCTCAACCCTGTCCAGGTCAGCGCGGCGGGTATGGACACAAAAGAACTGAAACGGGAATTCGGCAAGGATATTACCTTCTGGGGCGGCGGCGTGGATACCCAGCGAATCCTCCCCTACGGCAAGCCTCAGGAAGTACGTGATGAAGTCAAGCGCAGAATCGAAGATCTGGCACCAGGCGGCGGCTTCGTTTTTGCTGCTGTCCACAATGTCCAGAGCGATGTCCCGGCGGAAAACTTTATGGCCATGTGGGAGACGCTTCAGGAATACGGTCTGTACCGCTAAAATAACAATTTGACTGCGCAAAGGGCGTCGGGATTTTGCTTGATGCCCTTTGCACCATACAAAGGAGGAACCGCCATGACACCCAAGGAACGACTTTTGGCCAGAATTGCAGGTCAGCCTGTAGACCGTATCCCAAACCTGAATATCGTCATGTTATTTGCCGCCCAGCATACCGGCTATCGCTACGGTGATTTTTGCAGAAATTATCAGGTTTTGGTAGACGCACAGTTAAAAACTGCGGAGGATTTCGGGATTGATATCCTCTCTACCATGTCCGATCCCTATCGGGAAAGCTGGGACTATGGCGCCTGCGTCAGTTTTCAGCCGGATGACCTGCCGAAAATGAACGAGATTTATATCCATGACACCGAAGAGATCCCTGCCAAACTGAAGTTGTGGGACCCGATGCAATCCGTGCGCATGCTGGACAGAATCCACGCAATCGAAGCCTTCAAACAGCTGCGGGGCGATACCTATCCCATACTGGGATGGGTTGAGGGGCCCTGGGCAGAATTTACGGATTTGGCAGACATTTCCGAGGCCATGATTATGTTGATCGATGAGCCGGAGGAAGTTTGCAGCGCACTGGATCTGCTGACCCAGCAGGCAATCCGCTGCGCCGTGGCCCAGGTCAATGCCGGTGCGGATATTATCGGCATGGGTGATGCGGCAGCTTCCTTAATCAGTGCAGACATGTACAGAACCTACATTCTCCCCCGGGAAAAACAGATCATTGACGCTGTGCATCAAGCCGGAGGAATGGTAAAGCTTCATATCTGCGGAGACATTAATCACATCATCGCAGATATGGTAGACAGCGGTGCCGACATTGTGGATATCGATTACATGGTCGATATGGAACGTGCTGTAGCACTGTCTCAAGGAAAGTGCGCCATTTGCGGCCAGATCAACCCCACAGCCACCATTCTCCAGGGAACCGAAGAAGATGTCCGGGAAGCTGTTCGCCGCTGTGTTGCCGCAGGAAACAACAAAACCATTATCAGCAGCGGCTGCGAAATTCCGAGGATGTCTCCGGAAGCGAACGTTACCGCCATCGCCCAGGAGCTAAAACTGCTTGGGCAAACCAACTGAGCATCTCAGTGTCTTTGTAGTATAGACTTGTAAGGCATAATTTTGCAGAAAATCTTGCCAAAGGGCAGTTTCTTTGCTATAATCAAATCAAATCATTCAGATTGGAGTTGAAAGGATGCGCAATACTTCCTGCTGATTTCTTGGGCTTGCAAAAGGCGGCGAAAAGGCCGTCGGTTTTGTTATGCCCGAATGCGGGAAAGTGCGCACCGGCTTCACTGACATAGCCCTGCTGCGCCTTGGGCGGCGCAGGGGCTTGTGTTGGCTGCGGGAGGCTTTCCTGCAGCCAATTTTTCTATTTGGGAGGGCACTATGTCTTTGATTCAAGTTTCCAATCTGACCTTTTCCTATGACGGCAGCTATGAACCCATTTTTGAAAACGTCAGTTTTCAGATGGATACCAACTGGAAGCTGGGCTTTACCGGTCGAAACGGCCGGGGCAAGACCACGTTTTTGAACCTGCTTCTGGGAAAGTATGCCTATCAGGGCAGCATTTCTTCTTCGGTGGAATTTTCCTTCTTCCCCTATTCCCTTCCGGACACAAACATACTTTCCATCGAAGCCGTGGAGACCATGCACCCGGACTACGAATACTGGCGCATCGCCCGGGAGATGGCAAAATTACAGCTGGATGAAGAAGTCCTGTACCGCCCCTACACCACCTTAAGCAACGGCGAACAGACCAAATTGCAGCTGGCTGTTCTGTTTTCCAAAGAAAATCAATTTCTGCTGATTGATGAACCTACCAACCATTTGGATCTTCCCGGCCGGGAGCTGGTAAGCCGGTATCTGAATACCAAGAAGGGCTTTATTCTGGTGTCCCATGACCGCACTTTTCTGGATGGCTGCGTGGATCACATTCTGTCTATCAACAAAGCAAGCATCCAGGTCTGCAAAGGCAATTTCTCCACCTGGCTGGAGAACAAGCAGCGGCAGGATGCCTTTGAACTTGCGGAGAATGAAAAACTCAAGCGGGAAATTTCCCGGCTGGAGGAAACTTCCCGGCAAAAGGCGGCATGGTCTGACCGGGTAGAGGCTACCAAAATTGGATTTGGTCCCTGCGACCGGGGATATATCGGTCACAAAGCAGCCAAAATGATGGCCCGTTCCAAGGCAATCCAGCAGCGGCAAATCGCCGCCATGGAAGAAAAATCCAAGCTGCTGAAAAACATCGAACGTGACGATGCCCTGAAAATTTTTCAGACTCCCTTCCACACCAAGCGGTTGGCAGAGCTGAAAGACATTTCCATCGCCTATGGCCCGGAGCCGGTATGCGGCCCCGTCAGTCTGACCATCTGCCAAGGGGACCGAATCGCCCTCCAGGGCGCCAACGGCTCCGGCAAAAGCAGCCTGCTCAAGCTGATCTGCGGCCAGGACATTCCCTACACCGGGCAGCTTTTGCGGGGAAGTAGCTTACAGATTTCCTATGTTCAGCAGGACACCTCCGGTCTGCGGGGAAGGCTCACCGATTTTGCCCGAAGCAGCGGAATTGAGGAAAGCCTGTTTCTGGCCATGCTGGCAAAGCTGGATGTTTCCAAAGCGCAGATGGAGAAGGATATGTCTTGTTTAAGCGCCGGGCAGAAGAAAAAAGTTCTGTTGGCAAAATCAATTTGCGAGCCTGCCCACCTGCACATCTGGGACGAACCCATGAACTATATCGACGTAATCTCCCGGATGCAGCTTGAGCAGCTGCTTCTTCAGTTCCAGCCTACCATCTTGTTTGTGGAACACGACAAAGCATTCTGCGAAAAAATAGCTACAAAGATTGTAAAACTATTCCCACTTTGAAGATTCAAGTCAGCGTATACAAAAAATGCTGCCGTGGTTGACTTAACCAAACAAATATTCTATAATATCAGCGTCAAATTCGCAGCACAATAAGGGAGAAATTACATGAATGAGGAACATTTTGTAATTCATGGCATTCCCGCCATCTTGTGCGGCGACAGCCGGGAAAATCTGTTCCTATACATTCACGGCAAGATGGGATGCATGGCTCGAGGACGCATTATGAAGGAGGAGCAGCATGGCCTTTGATTTCAAAAAAGAGTACAAGGAATTTTATCTGCCGAAGAACATCCCCCAGATTGTGACAGTACCGCCCATGCAGTATGTTGCTGTCCGGGGTATGGGCGACCCCAACGAGGAAGGTGGGGCTTACAAAGCTGCCATTGCCGTACTGTACGCAGTTGCCTACACCATCAAAATGAGCAAGCTTGGAGATCATCGGATTGACGGCTACTACGATTTCGTGGTGCCTCCTCTGGAAGGCTTCTGGTGGCAGGACGGGGTTCACGGTGTGGATTATTCCAACAAGTCCGCTTTTCACTGGATCAGCGTCATCCGCCTGCCGAACTTTGTCACCCAGGAGGATTTTGACTGGGCAGTTGGGGAAGCCACCCGGAAGAAAAAATTGGACTGCTCCATGGCGGAGTTTTTGACCATCGACGAGGGTGAGTGTGTCCAGGTTTTGCAGAACCCCCTTGTCCGAAAGGTGTTTCTGCACCAAGGGAGTTGCAGCTCTTTTTTTACAGAATCCCCATGCACTGGGCAATTTCCACATTCACTTGCAGGACATTCACTGTCTCTTCTCCGAAAATCCCCAGCATTTTTCCTGTGGTATGGTTCTGAATAATCTCGCTTACCTTCTCTTCTGTCAGCCCAGATGCCTGCGCAATTCTTGGCACCTGAATCTGCGCCGCCATGGGAGAAATGTGCGGGTCCAGTCCGGAACCGGAAGCGGTAAGCAAATCCGCAGGAATCTCTTCCCGCTCTACCTCCGGGTTCTTCTCCAGGAAATTCTGGATATCCCCTTCCACCCGCTCAGTCAGCGCCGGATTAGACGGGCCATAGTTCTGAGAACCGGAAGCCAGGCCGCCAAACTCAGTACCGTCCAGATAGTACTTCTGCCCGTCTTCTGCTTCGGTGTAGACATTGTAGTGGTAAGCAGAAGGACGGCTCCACAGGAAGTAATCCTGGGTAAACTCCTGCCCCACAGAAACCGAGCCTACCGTTTTTCCGTCAACCGTGATCAGATTTCCGTTGGCCTGCTTCGGGAAAAGCAGTGCAGAAATTCCGGTGAGCAGCATGGGGAACCCCAAACCGCAGACCAGCATCAAAATCACAGTAACCATAACCATCTGACGTAAGTTCTTCCAAAAACCGCTGCCGGATTCTTTCATGGTAATCCACATCCTTCCTTAAAGCACGAGAGTCAATATGGGACTGATCAGCAGATCAATCAGTTTGATACCGATAAAAGGCGTAATCACACCGCCAACACCAAAAATCAGCATATTTCTTGCCAGCAATTTGCCCGAAGACATGGGGCGATATTTCACGCCCTTCATCGCCAGGGGAATCAGGCAGGGAATGATGATGGCATTGAAAATCAATGCGGACAAAATCGCACTGTTGGGCGTTGCCAGGCCCATCAGATTCAGAACCTGGAGCTGTGGAATTGCCAGCTGGAACATAGCCGGGATGATGGCAAAATACTTGGCGATGTCATTGGCAATGGAAAAGGTGGTCAAGCTGCCCCGGGTAATCAGCAGCTGCTTGCCGATTTCCACCACTTCCAGAATCTTTGTTGGGTCGCTGTCCAAGTCCACCATGTTGGCCGCTTCTTTCGCGGCGGTGGTACCGGAGTTCATGGCAAGGCCCACATTGGCCTGAGCCAGAGCCGGTGCATCGTTGGTACCGTCGCCGGTCATGGCAACGATTTTTCCTTCTGCCTGCTCTTTTTTGATGACGTCAATCTTATCTTCTGGTTTGCACTCTGCAATGAACCCGTCTACACCGGCTTCCTTGGCAATGGTGGCGGCGGTGAGGGGGTTGTCGCCAGTACACATGATGGTTTTGATGCCCATGGCCCGCAGTCGGGCAAAGCGTTCCACCATACCGGGTTTCACGGTGTCCTTCAGATAGATCACGCCCAGAATCCGGTTGTTTTCACAAACCGTCAAAGGCGTACCGCCCAAACTGGAAACCGTATCTACCTGTGCCTGCAAATCCTTGGGAATGGAGCCGCCCAGTTTCTTGACATACTGGGCAATGGCCTCTGCCGCACCCTTGCGGATTTTCCTGCCGTCGGGAAGATCCACACCGCTCATACGGGTCTGGGCGGTAAATTCGATGTAAACAGCACCCGGTATGTCTTCGCTGGTATCCCCCAGCCGGCGAGCCAGTTCCAGAGTGGACTTGCCTTCCGGGGTGTCATCCCGCAGACTGGTCAAAGCCGCACAGCGGATCAAGTCGCTGCGGTTGGCTCCGCCTACCGGCAGGAAGTCGGAGGCCAGCCGGTTGCCAAAGGTAATGGTGCCGGTTTTGTCCAGGATCATGGTATCCACATCGCCGCAGGCTTCCACAGCCTTGCCGGACATGGCAATGACATTGAAGCGGGTCACTCTGTCCATACCGGCAATGCCGATGGCAGACAGCAGACCGCCGATGGTGGTGGGAATCAAACAAACTGTCAGGGCAATCAAGGTAGAGGTTTGCAGCTGTACACCGGAATACAGGCCAATGGGATACAGCGTAACAATCACAATCAGGAAAATGATGGTCAGCGACACCAGCAGGGTATTCAGCGCAATCTCGTTGGGGGTCTTTTTCCGGGAAGCGCCCTCCACCATGGAGATCATGCGGTCGAGAAAGCTGTTGCCGGGATCCGACGTAATCTGAATTTTCAGCCAATCGGATACCACGGTGGTACCGCCGGTGACAGAGCAGAAGTCACCGCCGGACTCCCGCACCACAGGCGCGGATTCACCGGTAATGGCAGATTCATCCACGGAGGCAACGCCTTCGATGACTTCTCCGTCGCCGGGAATGATTTCTCCTGCGTACACCATTACGATGTCGCCTTTGCGCAGTTCACTGGAAAGCACCATGGTTTCCGTGCCATCGTCTGCAATCCGGCGTGCCTGGGTATCTTTCTGGGTCTTTTTCAGGCTGGCCGCCTGGGCTTTGCCCCGGCCTTCTGCCACAGACTCTGCAAAGTTTGCAAACAGAACCGTGACAAACAGCACTCCGCAGACAATGCTGTTGTATGCCCGCAGATTCGTATCCTGCGCCACATCCCCAAACAAGTTCGGGAAGAAGGACAGCAGCAGCGTGATGACGCACCCTACTTCTACCACAAACATCACCGGGTTTTTCATCATGTACAAGGGGTTCAATTTAGAAAAGGAACCAATGACCGCCTGACGAAAGATGTCGGGAGTCATCAATTTTTGATTCTTCTTGCTCATAACGTTTCCTCCTTATCCCCAAAGTGTCAGATGTTCCGCAATGGGGCCCAGTGCCAGCACCGGGAAAAATGTCATGGCCGCAAAGATATAGACCACGAACACCAAAATGACAGAAAAACTCATGGTATCGGTTCGCAATGCACCGGCAGATTCGTTTACAAACCCTTTTTTCATCAGCGATCCGGCAATGGCCAGCTGCAGTACAATGGGAAGATACCGTCCGAAGAACATAACCAATCCGGTGGTTATATTCCAGAACAAGCTGTTATCCGCCAGGCCTTCAAAACCGGAGCCGTTGTTGGCAGCCGAGGATGCGTACTCATACAGCACCTGGGACAAGCCATGGAAGCCCGGATTGGTGATGCCCGCCTGTCCGCTGGGAGTTGCCACCGCCAGGGCGGAGAAGGCCAGAATCAGCAGCGGGTGGATGATGATTGCCAGAGCGGTCAGCTTCATCTCCCGACCTTCAATCTTTTTGCCCAAATATTCCGGCGTGCGGCCGATCATCAGTCCGCAGATGAACACTGCCAGAATGGCGTACAGGATCATATTCATGAGACCCACGCCCTTGCCGCCAAACACCACATTCAGCATCATGTGCAGCATAGGAATCATGCCGCCCAAAGGCGTCAGGGTATCGTGCATGTTGTTGACAGTGCCGGTAGTAAAGGATGTGGTTGTGGTGGTGAACAAAGCCGACTGAGCCACACCGAAGCGAACCTCCTTGCCTTCCATGTTGCCCATGGACTGGCTCAGGCCCACTTCCTCCAGTGCCGGATTTCCCTGGGATTCTGCCCAGAAGCAAACACACAGGCCAATCACAAACAGAATGCTCATGGCTGCAAAAATGCTGCGCCCTTCCCGGCCAAACACACTGTTACGCTTCTTCTCGCCATTGATACGCTCTGCCTTCCTCTGGCCCACCATTTTGCCAAAGGTAATGACACAGGCACCGGGCAGAAGCATCATGGAATACAGTTCGATCAGGTTGGTCAGCATGGTGGGATTTTCAATGGGTGTGGCAGAGTTTGCTCCCAGGAAGCCGCCGCCATTGGTTCCCAAATGCTTGATGATTTCCAGTGCCGCCACCGGGCCGGAGGCAATCACCTGCTTGGCGCCTTCCAGGGTATCTACCACAATGTTCCCGGACAGGTTCTGGGGAACACCCTGCCATACCAGAAGCAGTCCGCCAAGGATAGATAGGGGCAGCAGTACCCGGGTGATGATCCGGATCAGATCGCTGTAGAAGTTGCCTACGCTTACCTTGGACTTTCCCGCCAGGCCTCGGATAAAGGCGATGCAGGCAGCATAGCCGCTGGCCGCGGAAACAAACATCATAAAGGTAATGACCATCATCTGGGTCAGATAAGACACGCCTGTTTCTCCGGAATAGTGCTGCAGGTTGGTGTTGGTCATAAAGCTGATGATGGTGTTGAAGGACAAGGACGCTTCCATTCCTTCAATCCCATTGGGATTAAACAATGCACAGCCCTGTATTCTCAGGATCAGGTAGCCCAGCACCATCATAACGGTATTGGTGCCCAGCAGCGCCAGGGCATATTCTTTCCAATTCATCTCCCGCTGGGGCTGGACACCGCAGACTTTATACACCAAGGCATCCACCCGGTTAAACAGCGGGTCCGCAAAGGTCGGTTTCCCGGCGGCGATGCGGTAAACATAAGCGCCAACCGGAATCACCATGACCATGTAAATCAGCAGGGTCAGGATAATTTGCAGCATGATAATTTCCTCCTAACGACTTCAAAACTTCTCCGGGTGAACCAGGGCATAAACCAGATAACCACCCAGCAGCAGTACAACAATTCCAAGAACCGTCATATATTTCCCTCCAGAATCCAGCGTTTCCGCCTTTTATTCGCAGCGATCCAGCTGTTTTTTGCACCAGCCGACAAGCAGCAGAATCAGCCCCACACAGGCGGCCAGAATGGCCATCATCACGATATCCATCATCGTTACAACCTCCTTTTCTTCATGGGCACATTGTAGCAGGTTTGCTGTGAAATTGGGCTTAGCGTTTCGCCGTGGGCGTTAAGATCCTGTTAAGGCATTTGCCCATAAAAAAACTGCTTGCGATAGCGCAAGCAGTTTTCTTTATTTGCGAATCATCCGATATCCCACACCAATATGGGTCTGAATGTATTGGGGGTTTGAAGGGTCCTTTTCAATCTTCTTACGAAGCGTGGCCATAAACACCCGCAAAGACGGCGTATCCGAAGCCAGGGCGCTGCCCCACACCTCTTTCAGAATGTAGTTGTGGGTCAGAACTTTCCCGGTATTGCGGGCCAGAACACACAGCAGTTTGTACTCAATCGGCGTCAGATGTACTTCTGCGCCATCGAGATAGGCACATCCCGCGGCATAATCAATGGAGAGTGCGCCATTGGTATAGGTACTGCCGCTGCTGTGCATATCCGTCTCTTCCGTGCGGCTGCGGCGAAGGGCTACCCGCAGCCGGGCCAGCAGTTCATCGATGCTGAAGGGTTTGGTCAGGTAGTCATCCGCCCCGGCATCCAATGCCTCCACCTTGTCCCGGTCTTCACTTCTGGCACTGACCACGATAATCGGCACATTGCTCCAACCCCGCACCTTTCGGATAATGTCCACCCCATCCATATCCGGAAGGCCCAAATCCAGAATGATTACATCCGCATTGTAGGAGACCGCATCCATCAGGGCTGCTGAGCCGTTTTTTGCCGTATGGTATTGATAGTCCTGGGTTTCCAAAGTGGTACGAATCAGATTGGTGATGGCTGGGTCGTCTTCCACCACCAAAATTTTGGGTTTATACATTGTCAACTTTCACCTCTTCCAATGGTAATGTAAAGGAAAATACACACCCCTGGGGGACATTGTCCGTTACCGCAATGGTCCCGCCGTGGGCATTGACGATGGACTTGCACAAGCTCAGCCCCAGGCCCAGGCCTCGGCGGCTGTCCGCACTTCTCTGGCCGGCAGTATAGAACATGTCGAACAGATGCGCCTTGGCCTCATCGGGAAGACCCGGCCCATCGTCTGCAATCTGCACACACACCATATCCCCCTGCTTCCGGGCGGACAGCACAATATGGGACCCCACCGGAGTATACTTAATGGCATTGTTCACAATGTTGATGATTACCTGCACAATCAGTCGGACATCCATTTTTGCCATCAGCAGATCATCTGCCAGATCCACCTGGATGTGATGTTCACTCTGCTTTCGGTCAAGGTGATTCAGGGCTTCCCGGAATGCATCGTCCAGCAGTTCCGCGTTCAGGTTCAGATCCATTGTGCCATTTTCAATTCGGGTAATGGACAGAAGATTTTCCGTCAGATTCATCAGCCATAGGGCATCATCATAGATGGTGGCGTAGAGTGTTTGTTTTTTCTCTTCATCCAGCGAGATGTTTTTTTCCATCAAAACCGCAGCATTTCCGCTGATGCTGGTCAGGGGCGTGCGCAGGTCGTGGGAAATGGCCCGCAGCAAATTCGAGCGCAGGCGCTCCCTCTGGGTTTGCAGTTCGATGGCCTGTTTCTCTTCCTGAAGTCCCTTGCGCTCCATCATCACGCCGCACTCATTCAAGATTGCCAGCATGAGATTTCGCTCAAAAACTTCCAGTGCCGGATAATATTTGGTGGGGATTCCCACAACCCCCATTCCCCCCTGATTGCCTCGCACTGCCAGGTACAAGTTCTGGGCATGGGACAGGGTATTGGTGGTGGCACCGGCGTGTTTGTTATTCTTTGCCACCCATTCTGCCACCGCATTTTCCTCCGGCGTAATGGAGCCAATTACCCGGTCAGCCTCTTCCGGGGGCCAAACCTGGAACTGCAGCGCCTGGCCCTTTCCTGCCAGAGAATACAGAATCGGCCGATCCAGTATGGTACTGATCTGCTCCGCTGCCAGCTGGAGAATTTCCAGCTGATCCTTTCCCTGAAGCAGCTTCTGGCTGCTGTTCATCAATAGTTCCATATAGTACGCCTTCTGAGCCGACTGCCGGGCCTGCTTTTTCACCCGGGTGGCCAGTGTGCTGGAAATCATGCTGGCAATGAGCATAATCAAAAACGTAACCGGATAATTTCGGTCATTGGCAGCCAGTGTAAAGCGGGGTATGGTGAAAAAGAAATTAAAGGCCACCACATTGAGTAAAGATGCCAATGCGCCATATACATGACCTTGGGTCCAGGCTGCCGTAAACAGCACACCCAGGATGTACACGGTAATGATGTTTGCTTCCCGCAGGCCCAGCTCGTAAAAGCCAAAGCTGATGGCCGTTGCTGCCAGCAGGATCAGCAGCACCTTTCCCAGGTCAATCCAGCGAAACGCTTCCTGTTCTTTGTATGTCCAAATCCGTTTTTTCCGGTACCGCGGCTGGTTGTCCGGAATCACATAGGTATCAATATCCCCGGCCAGCCAGGTCAGCCGGTCCACCAGGGTCTTGTTCTTCCAAAGCAGGCTGGGACGATGATTGGTTCTGCCCAATACGATTTTTGTAATTCCGCTGATTTTGGCATATTCCGCAATCTGCACCGCCGGATCGTCCCCATACACCGTGGCAATCTGGGCCCCCAGCTGCTCCGCCAAACGCAGATTGTCTCGCAGACGTTTCAGGTTGTCCCCTTTCAGCTCCTTGGTTTCCGGCGTCTCCACCAGCAAAGCGGTAAAGCTGCTGTGGAAGGCCTCCGCCATCCGTGCTGCCGTCCGAATCACTCTGGCATTGGACGGAGCGCTGGACAGGCAGATCAGGATATGCTCTCCTGCCTTGGCCGTATTTTCCCGTTTGCTTTTTTGGGCATTCCGGCTCAGTCGGTCAGCTGTCCGGCGCAGTGCAATTTCCCGCAGTGCCGCCAGATTATCCCGGGTAAAAAAGTGATTCATTGCCCGATTGGCCTGGCTTTTTTGGTATACCTTCCCGGACTGGAGCCGGAAGATCAGATCATCCGGTTCAATGTCAACCAACTCCACCTGATCCGCTGCATCGAACACATAATCCGGCACCCGTTCACTGACTGCCACTTGGGTAATGGATGCCACCAAATCGTGCAGCGACTCCAAATGCTGTACATTGACTGTGGTATACACGTCAATCCCGGAGCGCAGCACTTCCTCCACATCCTGATACCGTTTGGCATGACGGCACCCCTGGGCATTGCTGTGGGCCAGTTCGTCTACCAGCAAAAGCTGAGGATGCCGCTGCAAGGCAGCATCCAAGTCAAATTCTTTCAGCTGGATTCCTTTATAGTCAATTTGCTTTGCAGGAATCTGTTCCAGCCCCTCCAGCAGTGCCAGGGTATCCGGGCGGGTATGGCGCTCTACATAGCCAACCACCACGTCAATTCCCTGTGCTTTTGCACGGTGCGCTGCTTCCAGCATAGCATATGTCTTTCCAACACCAGCCGCATAACCAAAAAATATCTTCAGCTTTCCCATCTGCGGCTGGGCACCCGAAGAATACAACGCTTCCTCTCTTTCCATCGGAACACCACCTTCCGTTCATTTATTATAATACATTTTCCGTTGCTTTCCTATAAAAAACCGTGAATCGGTATTAAGATTGTGTTAAGATGCAAAATCTTTATCGGATTCTAATGGCCTTTGCTATCCTCTAGCACCATCTTATTTCCTTCTTTGCTATACTGTAAGTACAAAAAACAGCAAAGGAGGCTGCATGTATGCTTAGAAAATATAACATTACACAGGATGCTGAATCTCATCTGTCTGCTGCCCATCCCAGCAGCCAAGAGGCCAGCAGTGCCAAGAGAGGAGTCTTTGCCCGGAGGCTGTTGGGCTGCCTGCGCAGACACCAACTGGAATTCTGGGTAGTTCAGCTGGTTTTCGCGCCGCTGCTCTTTTTGCTGGTGTTGGCTTTCTTGATGATGGTCATCGGCCTGTTAACCGAGGGAATCTCTTCACTTGTGTAAATCTGTGGTTTAAACTTCATGCGCAAGTCATCGGCCTGCCGATCTTTGTCACCCATTAAAAGTTTGACTGAGCATTTGGGGAAGCCATACGAAAGAAAACGGTCTGCCATTTGCAGCTTGTAAAGAAGAACATCATCCGGCATAATGAAATCAGAAATATTCTGTGACATCGCCCCTCTCTTTTTCGTATATACAAGTGAATGACAAAATAAAGGAGGGATTTCCATGGAAGACCATCAAATTCTGGATCTGTATTTCCAGCGTTCTGAGCAGGCCATCCAGGAGACGGATACCAAGTACGGCAACTACTGCTTCCGAATCGCATATCAGATCTTGGCCAGCAGGGAGGATGCCCAGGAAAGCGTCAGCGATACCTACCTGGCAACGTGGAACGCCATACCACCCAAAAGGCCGCCGCTCCTGTCGGCATTTCTGGGGAAGATCACCCGGAACGTATCCATTGACCGTTGGCGAACCCGCAGCGCATACAAGCGAGGCGGAGGAGAGTTTTCCCTGTGCCTGGAAGAGCTGACGAACTGTACATCCGGGCAGCCCAGTGTGGAGGATCAGCAGATCCAAAAGGAAGTTGTTCAGACACTGAATGTTTTTTTGAAACAGCTTCCGGAAACGGAGCGGAAGGTCTTCGTCTGCCGGTACTGGTACATGGATTCTATTCGGGACATTGCCGAAGCCTTCGGCATCAGCCAGACCCGGGTGACCACCATGCTCCACCGCACCAGGGAGAGATTACGAAAACAACTGAAAAAGGAGGGACTGTTATGACTTCTTTGGAATTCGCAATCTGCCTGGGTGAGATTCGGGGGGAATTTATCACGGAAGCCAGACATCCAGAGCAAGGAAAGAGCCAGGGTCTTCGGAGAATTTGGCTGATTGCGGCGGTGATTGCCCTGGCTGCCCTGCTGGTAGGGTGTGCAGTGGTATATGCACTGCGGCTGGAGAATCTGCGGATTGGTCAGTTGGATATCCCGAAACCCCATACGGTGACCGAAGGCACTGACCCGGTGGAAACGGAAGCCACGGTGGAGGTTCTCTCTTTGCAGGGAATCCGGGGCTCGGTAAACTATCAGGCCAATCAGGAGTGGCTGAACTTTACCCAGAGCTATACGCCAAAGCCCATATCCGGCTGGGATAGCAGCCTGGAATACTGGGCATATAGCCTGCAGGATCAGACCATGGTGGACAAGCTGAATGAAATCTGTGAAAAATACGGGTTGAAGATCATCGGAAAATCCTGGCATGAACACCAGGATTGCAGCCATTTTCTGAAGCTGGCGGGAATCGACAGCCTGGTAAAGCCGGAATATCTGTCGGTTTTTCAGCAGCCCCAGGGACGGTTCTTCCCCGGTGGTTCCTTTACGGTGTACGGCCAGCTGAATTTGGAAGGTGATGAGATGCCCCTGTTTATTACCTATCAGTATGTGAAAAAAGACGTATTCTATGATGTGTTTGGCTATGTGAGAGCTGACGGCGTTACCCAGAAATCCATAACCACGGAGGACGGTATTCCACTGCTACTGCTGGAATCCGGGCAAAGCGGAATGATTTTTGCAGAGAAAGATGACTGCTTCATCACCATTGGTGTGGATACGTCGGAGGCGGTTTCCCTGGAAGAAATCGCCGGTTATTTTGATTTTTCTATCCAATCCTCGCCGCTGAATACCACTGCTGCGGATGCCAGGGAACAGGAATCTCTGGCTTTGTCCCAGCAGGGTGTGCAGCAGCCGCCAACCAGCTATACAGAGTACATCCAGCGGAAATTGGAAAGCTATTCCACGGAACCCAATGGGTCTCTTGCGCTCCCGGAGTACACATTTTACGACCTTGATGGGAACGGAGAGGATGATTTGCTGATTGTAAAGGACGGTAAGATCCTGGAAATTCCTGTGCTGGTTAGCGGAGAAATAGATAATGGAAAATCCTACGCACTGCAGCTTTATCAAGACAATGTTTTGATAGAAAAAGATTCCTATTATTTAACAAATGAAACCTGGTATCACATTTTCCGTTTCGCCAACAATGGGGATCCAGTTTTCTCCAACCCAAAGGAACAGAGCATTGTCCGGCTTAAAAAGGACGGGCAGGGCCAGTGGTGGAGAACCTCTTCCACCGATCACTATGCCGACTTCGACACTCAGATCACCGAGGCGGAAGCAATGAAAATTCTGAATGCTTATCAGCCGGTGGAGCTGGATACCAAACCTTTAAGCGAGTTTCAGGAGCCTTAGAGGGTCAGACGAAAAAAACACATCCATCTCACCGGTGGATGTGTTTTTGCGTTCCAGGGAATCAACAGGTTTTCGATGCTGTCACTACCTTAAAATCTGCTTATTTCCTCTCAGAATTTTTGAAATAGACCTCCCTGGACTTCCTGCTAATCTTCTCCTCTTCAGAAAATACCATCAGGTTGATGCGCCCTTCCTTTTGGTTCAGGCACTGAACCAATGAGAAGATTTATTAATCTGTAACATTTCTCCGGATGATCCGCTCTGTTTCCGGCAAATCAGCAGGCCCCAAGGTAATTGTCATATATTTCCTTCCCTTCGGATAACGTTCTTAAAAATCGGTATTATTTGTGATACAGGAAAGGAAATTTGTCACAGCTTTTGCAGTCAGTGGTTGACTTTTGCTATAACGCGCAAAAATCCGCCCCCAGGTAGATCTTGGCTGCCGTCAAAACCTGCGCTGCTGTAAACAATGAACAGGGCTGCGAAAGGGAATCCCGCAGTCCGGAAAACAGCAAGTTTTAAGTAGTCAAGACAAAAACACAAACATAATGTATTTCAAGCTGTGCATAAGCAATGGCCTAAAAAACATGCTCAAAATCCAGAAAACAACCGTTTTTCATGGCAACAAATGATAATATTGCTACGGTCGGTTTTGGTTTCACATAGTTTCAAATCCAAAGTGAAACTCTGTGGAAAATTTGAAACTCTCCTCGCAAATGAAACCACCGAATCGGGTTCTAAAAAAGTCATTCCCCACCGTCATAACGCAAAGGGTACATATTTGAGAAAGTCAATGATGCAAGAGCCTGTTCTATGGATTCGATTTTCTTTAGCTTATGTACCTTCGAATCAATTACGATCCTACCTCGATAAACCTTATCTGTTTGCGCCAATGTATCAGCACGACATAAAAGAAGTAGATTCCCCCACAATTGATGGATTTCATTTGTCTCAAAACACGCATAATCGTTCATCGTTTTAACGATATGCGATTTTAAGTTTGGTGGTGAAATCTCAATCAGATACGGGTTGCTTCGATCATAGGATTCAGAAGGGAGCACCCATGATATAAAATCGTCGTGATGCTTGATGAAAAAACAGATTCGCTCAATCTCGGACATAGCATATCCCATTTGCAGTAAAAGCTGATGCGCAATCTCTGCAGATTTGTTAGCATGACCATGGAAAATGGTTTTGTTGTGCTTTTGGGTAGCGACAAAAGGTTTTCCTATGTCGTGGAAAAAGGCTGCAATCCGCAGGGTATCTGATGCATTATTTCCCAGATTCTCCACCGTATGGAGAGTATGTAGAAACAAATCATAGCAGTGATGCGGGTTGTTTTGGTTGTATTTGATCATTTGTGCAACCTCTGGATCCAGCAGCCGATTGACGTTCGCTTTGCTCATATTGCCCCAAAATTGAATAGGCGATTTGAGTGAAATTTCGAATTCAAGTCTGTCTATCATCTGTTATCACCAGGTTCCTGCTCGCTGCTCTCTTTCTTTTTCACAATGCTGTCTCAAAACAGAGAACTGACGTGATGTTTTGACCACAATGACACTTTTCCTCTGACAATGAAACTAACTCAATCACGCTGACACTTTTCTTGGAGGAAGAGTTTCAGCGTGATTTGTTTTGTGCCTCAAAAGCACCTGCTTTGCAGTGTTTATTTCTGCGACGACAGACCACAGTGAAACTAACCCCAAAATGGAAAAAGCCGAAAACCCATGTCCCGCAAGGATTTTCGGCAAAAGAAAAAGTTCGATAGTTTCAGATACCCTCGTATCAAAACTATCGAACTTATTTGTGCTCCGTGGTCACCTTGGAGGTAACCGCTTAATAATCACACGGTAAACATGAGAAATGGCAGGCCTTGTGGTTGAGCCTGCCGTTAATCGAGATAGGTTTTTACATAAGTGTCGGAGTCTGGAATCCGGTGTTCTTGCTGAATATCAGGCGCCCAGGGCATGAGTGCTTCCAGGTCTTCGTGGGATGGGGACTTGCCAAAGTATGGAAGCTGAACCAGAACATGCTGAAGATAGGCAAATGGCTCGATTCCGTTTGCCTTTGCGCTCTCCACCAGAGAGTATACAACCGCACTGGCATCGGCACCTTTGGGGGTATCGCAAAACAGCCAGTTCTTCCGTCCCAGGGTAAAGGGCCGGATGGCATTTTCTGCAAGATTATTGGAGATGGGCACCTCCCCGTGGTCCAGAAATGCCATTAACTGCTGCTTCTGGTTCAGAGAATACCGCACAGCATCCTCCAGTTTGCTGCCCTTTTCCGGATGCAGGGTATTCAGCCACGCAAAATACTCCTCCAGAAGGGGCAATTCCTTGTTCTGGCGGTATTCTTTGCGATATTCCGGTCTGTATTGGGCGCACTTCCGTTCCTCGGCAAACAGCTTATTGCAGTATCGGTATCCCACTGCGGCTTTGCTGGTCTTTACTGTGGCGCCCTCCGGCATGGCCTCCCGCCATTTTCGTCTGGCGTGGCTCCAGCAGCCGCAGCGGGTTACGTTCTGCACCTGGTTGTATCCCGCATACCCATCTGTCACCAGGCAGCCGGTGAA
>DVGO01000082.1 GCA_018712645.1 Candidatus Faecousia faecavium
AACTTTTTAAGCCAAAAAGTCAGAGCGTACTGGAATCATACCTGAATGAACTCCCGGGGAAGTACTGTATTCATTTCGGAACCCATGATTCTATATGGACAGAAGCAAAAATAATTTACGCTTTTTTCAGTGAAAGATACGATCAAGTTTGGCAACTGCGGAGACCTTCACCTCGTCCTGTACATGCAGATAATGCTCCGTCATGTCGATGTCCGCATGGCCGGACAGACTCTGAATGGTCTGAATGTCTACACCCATGGATTGCAGATGGGAGATGTAGGTGTGTCGGCAGCAATGAGGGGAAAGTATCCGGACATCGCCCACCTTCGCCAGTGCAATGGCAAACTGGCGGCGGAAGGTGCTGGGATTGCACAGCTCCGTTTTTTCGCCGTGCCAGATATAGGTGTGGTCCGTCTTGCGAAAGGTCATGGCAACGTCTCGCAGGCCCTCCGGCACCGGGATGTTCCGGTAGCTGGTTTTGGTCTTGGGTGGGCCGATTTTGGGTGTTCCCTTGGACATGGTGACAGCTTGCCGGATTTGGATAGAAGAGCCATCTTTCGCAATGTGATGGGGCTGCAAGGCCATGATCTCCTGGGTCCGCATACCGGTGCCCAACATGAGCCGGATGCTCATGCCCATCCGATCCATGGGCAGCCGCTCCAACATCCGCTGGATTTCCGCCGCAGTGAAGGAATCTTTTTTGGAAGGTTCCAGATCTGCGGTTTTGATTTTGTCGGCCACGGCAACGGGATTCTTGATGATCAGCTCATTGGCCTCCGCCTTCTTCATGATTTGGAACATCATACCCCGGATCTTGGAGATGTAGGATTTGGACTTGCCCGCTGCAACCATTTCTTTCAGGAATGCTTCCACATGGATGGCTTTGATGTCCTCCAGCTTGGTATCCCCGAAATGCTCCTTCAAAATCCGGATGGTGTAGGCGTAGCTGGCAAAGGTGGTGTCGCTGACCTGCCCCCGCATTCCTTCGTACCAGGCGTCAGCCCATTGGGAGAAGGGCATCACACGGCTCAAGTGGGGCTTGGCCCGGAGCTCGTCTTGAAACTGTTTCACTTTTTTGCGCAATTCTTGCTGTGTTCTAGCATAAAGACTTTTGATATTTCGGCGGCCATCCGGGTGATAACCCAGCATGATCTGCCATTCCCACAAACCGTTGGGGCGCTTTCGATAGGTGCCCTCACCGTGCAGGCGTCTTCTAGGCATTTGATTAACCTCCCATTTTCAAAAATTCAGCGTATTGCTGTAGGCAGTAAACCGGCTGCCTGTTACCGATTCTGCAACTTCATCATACCATAACGGTAGCTGGTTCTCAAGGTTCTAGGCGACGGAATTTGTATTTTTCTCCATCCAGGCCATCAGCTTATCCTTCGGCACGACCATGCGTTTGCCGATCTTCAGGGTGGGGAACTCCTGACTGTGCATCAGGCTGTAGGCGTTGGCCCGGGAGATGCCCAGCACCTGGGCCAGCTGGGTGGCGTTCAGGGTGACAGGCAGCTGCTCGATAGATGTAAACATTGTTTTCATATGCGTCTCCTTTTCCTCTAAGTAATGATTGATTGTTCATGTTTTTGATTTCATTGGAAAACAGTCGGGGAGGGGAGTGTGTAGGAATTGGGAGAACAGGATCCCTAAGTGAGGAAAAATATTTCCCCACCCAGGGCCTGTTGGGTGTTCCCCCAATCCCCGACGGCCTCCGGCTAGTGTTTTATCTCTCCCGGTCTCTTGCCCGGTGCAGTCTTTCCTGCTCCTTCCGTGTCTGTTTCAGTTCCCGGATGCAGGCCTTCATCTCTTTCTCTTCACTCAATTTCTGGTACCATAGGGACCGGAAATGCTCTGCCTTGGCAAGATAGTCCTTGTTGTAGATTCGCCGGTCTGCTGCCTTCTGGCAGTTGTAGGCGATCCGGCTGAGCTTTTTCCGGTTTTCCCGGATATGCCGGAGTTGGTTTCGCAGCTGCTCTTCCCGGGTCAGGTTCCATTCCCGCTGGTACTGGAATCGGTCTTCCTGGACTTGGTCCTGCCACTGGTTCGCCGATTCCACCAGAGCGTCTCTGAGAGAAGCGGCTTGCTCGATCTGTAGGTCTACTACCTCCCGCTCCCATTGAAGTTCGCTGCGCTCTTCCGGAGCATCCGGGTCGCAGCCGCACCAGCGGAGGTAGCTGCCGTGCCAGAACCGCTCCTGGTCAGATAGATCCAGGGTTTCATAGCTGTCCCAGCGTTCCATAAGCCGGTCCAGTTTCTCCTTCTCTGTCTGCAGATCCCGCTGCAGGTAGGTGACCTGCTTGATCAGATCGTGCAGCTCCCGGAAGTGCTCTTTCTCATAACCAGGGCCAATCTTTCCAGCAATCAGCGCCGCAGCGTCCGCAATGGCGTCCTCCGCCTTGGCGTTGTTTTTCAGCCGCCGCTGCCGGAGCCATTGGATGTACTTTTTCTTTTCGTAGTACTGAACCTCTTGCTGCCGCAGTTCCGCTTCCCCTCTCCGGTTCTTCCCGATAGCGGAGTAGAGCAAATTCTTGGAAAGACCCACGGTGTCCAGCCGGATATTCCGTTTGGCCCCTGACAGGCGGACACTGTAGGTGCTGCCCCGGCGGATCAGGTCGATGTCATACTTTAGTATGGAATCCATTTTCTCATTTGTACGCAGATTGGAGGTAAGAAGATGACATACATCTTTGATGAGTATAGAAAACAATACCGATTCGATACTTTCCACAATACCGTTCTTCGCAATGAAACCACAAACTATTTTCGTGAGTTGAATCATCAGCGGATCCATACAACCCACATGGATAGCCTGAGCTATCTTGCCATTTTTACCCTTGAAAATGCGGTTTGAAATGTGCAGAAAACCTGCGTGCTATTTCATTGCGAAATAGCACGCAGGTTCATTTAGCAACTTTGTTTGTCATCCGTT
>DVGO01000001.1 GCA_018712645.1 Candidatus Faecousia faecavium
GATGACGCTGGCACTGCTATTTCTGATGGGGTACCAGTTCTGGGGTGATGTGGCTCATGAATGGGCAGGCGCAGGGATGTTTGTCCTCTTTATTGTTCATCACATACTCAACTGGAATTGGTACAAAACCCTGTTTCGAGGAAAATACACGCCTTTCCGCATCTTTCAGCTGATTTTGGATTTTGCCGTATTTGCGGCGATGATTTGTTTGATGGTCAGTGGAATTATGCTCTCCAACCATGTGTTTGCTTTTATGAATATTCATGGCGGGATCTCCCTGGCACGACTGTTGCACATGGCTTCTTCCTACTGGGGCTTTGTGGTAATGGCGTTGCATTTGGGCATCCATTGGGGGATTTTCACCGGTCTTGCAAGGAAGGTGTTCCGAATCAAAGAATCTTCCCGTGTCCGTAGCGTAGTGCTGTTTCTTGTCAGTGCAGTAATCGCTGTATATGGTGTAACAGTCTTTTTGAGACGAAATCTGCTGACATATATGTTGGTGCAAACACAGTTCGTATTTCTTGATTTCGGAGAATCCAAGTTGCTATTTTATTTTGACTATCTCGCCATGATGGGAACTTGTATTTTCCTGACCCATTCTATTGGGCGGTGGCTCAGGAACCTGGGAAACAGTCGAAAAAGGAATAAGGAGGCGCGAAAAAGATGAAGAAAATTCTCAGCATTTGTATGTCCTTGGTTTTTCTGACAGGAGTGTTGGCAGGCTGTGGAGTGGGAAACTCGACTGAGCAGTCTGAAATAGTATCTGATTCGCAGGCTCCGTCCAGTTCCTCGCAGCAAGGTGAAGAAAATCAGCCGGAGATGAGCGAGCCTTCGTCGTCCTCTGAGGCAGAAAGTGAGGAATCAATCTCTGACGGTGATCCGGTGGTTTACATGACGACAGACATCAGTTCAGAGGGCTTGATTGCTATCTACGAAGCACTTGAAGCCAATCCCCAGGGAAATATTGCGGTGAAGCTCTCCACCGGGGAGCCGGGCAGCAATTATCTTCGCACGGATCTGATCGGGGATCTGGTACAGTCCTTTGAAAACCCCACCATTGTGGAGTGCAACACCGCCTACGGCGGCTCCCGCTCCAACACGGCCATGCATTATCAAGTGGCAGAAGATCACGGTTATACCGCCGTTGCTGATGTGGACATCATGGACGAAAATGGCTCCATGACCCTTCCGGTGACAGGCGGAACCAATCTGACCGAAAACTATGTGGGAGCTAATTTTGCCAACTATGATTATTTCGTGGTTCTCTCCCACTTTAAGGGGCATTCCATGGCTGGGTTCGGTGGAGCCATTAAGAACATTTCCATTGGTATTGCTTCTTCCGAAGGAAAAGCCCATATCCATTCCGGCGGCACTGGGGGAAGTATGTGGGGCGGAGATCAGGATGCCTTCCTGGAATCCATGGCGGAAGCAGGAAAATCCGTCGTGGAAGCGCTGGATGGCAATATCCTTTACATCAACGTGATGAACCGCCTTTCCGTGGACTGTGACTGCGACGGCAGCCCTGCGGAACCGGATATGCATGACATCGGGATTCTGGCGTCCTACGACCCCGTTGCGTTGGATCAGGCTTGTGTGGATCTGGTCTATGCGGCAGAGGATGGTGCTTCGCTGGTGCAGCGTATGGAGTCTCGCAACGGCCTACATACGCTGGAACACGCGGAGGCTATTGGTCTGGGGAGCTGCACCTATGAGCTGGTGCAAATAGATGCTTAAAGAAATGAGGTGACCAACTTTGAAAAAGACAATTTCCTTGCTGATTGTCCTCGCTGTACTGCTTGCAAATGCGCTTGCTTTGTATCCCACACCGCTGGTTGTAGTAGGAACTATGGTGAATGGGAAACCAAACTGGGCCCTTGTCGGCCATGTGGGTATCCTCGGCCATGACCGGGTGATGGTCAGCCTGGCAAAACCTCATTATACCAACCAAGGCATCAAAGAAACCGGCAGACTTTCCATTAACATCGTGGATGAGAATTTGCTGCCTTTGGCTGATCGGGCAGGCTGCATCAGCGGTGCAAAGGAGGATAAGTCGGACCTCTTTGCCTATATGATTGATGATTCCGGGATTCCTATGATTGAAAATGCACCAGTTGTCATGGAGTGTTCCGTGGATGACACCTATGCGACAGAAGGATTTGAGAGCTTCATTTGTAAGATTGACCGTACCTTGGCAGAAGAGCGAGTCCTCAATGACAACGGAAAAATCGATTACCATGTTCTCAAACCGGTACTGTTTGAAATGCCCACATATGAATATCTGGCTACCGGTGATGTGATTGGCAAATGTATGTCCTTTGGAAAAAAGGATTGATCAATGCCCTGACTTCATACGGACGACATGCGTTCATGGGCGTGTTTTGAAAGTAACCCGGTTGGGGGGAGATGAAAGCAATGAATAAGAAAAGAGATGCCGAAATTGACATGAGCAACCTGAAAAACGCTTTGATTATTTCCTACTCCTATTCCGGGAATACACATCAGATTGCGAAAACGATTCAGTCAATCACAGGGGCTGATTGGAGCGAAATCTACCCGTGGCAGCCTTATCCGGTGGAATTCCCGGAGCTGCTGGAACAGGTGCAAAGAGAGGTTAAGAATGGATATAAACCCAGACTACTCCCTGGAGCTCACGTTCCTCAGCAGTATTCGGTTGTATTTGCGGGTTGCCCTAATTGGTGTGGAAGGATTGCTCCGCCGCTGGCTTCCTGGCTCTCTAAGTACGATTTGTCGGGAAAAGTCATTCTCCCATTCTACTCCCATTGCGGGGGTGTGGCAGGAGATCTTGCGGGAGATATCGCAGCTCTGTGTCCAAAAGCCGATATCAGGGCAGCGCTCAGCATAATCGGAACTGGCGGAATGGATTTACCCGTCATTCTGAGAGACTGGATCAGCCATGCACTGAAAACCACTTTGAGAGCAAACTGAAAAGAACACAAGCCATTTACGAGAGGAGAAATGTGAAAGTGAAAAAATATTATGTGCTTATCGACTTAACTCAGCAAGTCACCATATCTTGTAACAGTCCGAAATATAGGACAGCTTCCATGAGATAATATCGTCACCAGATGAAGGGGGACAATGTTATGGCAGAGGCTACTGCGGTTACT
>DVGO01000008.1 GCA_018712645.1 Candidatus Faecousia faecavium
TCCTGAGCCAGGATCAAACTCTCAAAAAATTGTATCTTAAAGCCGAAGCTCCAAAATCAAGTTTCTGAATAATTTGCTACTAGCATTTATTACTCAAGAATTTTCGTTGGCTGTTTTTTCGCTTACGCTTAAACAATCCATAAATTGTCCAAGGTGTTTCTTGTTCGTCTTTGCGTTATTCAATTTACAAGGTACAGAACTCGCTGTCCGCTCTCGCGGTTAGCTTGTTTATTCTAGCACGCTCAGTTCCATTTGTCAAGAACTTTTTTCAAGTTTTTCCAAATTTCTTCGAACTTTTTCGCTTGCCGTCGCTCGCTCGAGCAACTTTTGCATCTTAGCACATCTTTTAGAGTTTGTCAAGAACTTTTTTCGAACTCTTTCAAACTTTTTCGTCGTGCTCTTGACTGTCTTTCGCTCGGTTTGTTGCCCTCGCCAGACAGCTTGCGTAGTATATCACCCCGTTCCCCTTTTGTCAAGCACTTTTTTACAAATTTCTCCATTTATTTTTACATGGTTTTCCAGCCGTCTTTTTATACCATTATTCCTGCTTTGACAAACGCTTCTATCATAAAATCCAAGCGCGGCAGGATGACCTTACCGCGCTTAAATTACATTCTATTACTCCTCAGAGAACTGGTCCTTGCCTACAGAGCACAGGGGGCACTCGAAATCTTCAGGAACATCCTCCCACTTGGTGCCGGGAGCAATGCCGCCTTCGGGATAGCCTTCAGCCTCATCATAGACCCAACCGCAAACTTCGCATACATATTTCATTGTTATACACTCCTTATATTTTATTAGGTATCTGCTTGATGATTACAGGATACCCAATTTCTCCATTGTTTACCGTGACAAAGTCACAAAAGATCAGTGCTGACCGCAGTTATGACTGCCGCAGCCATGCTCACCGCAGTGATGCCCTTCTCCATGATGGTGTTCCCCATGATGAGAGCACTTTACATTGGGATTATAAGCCAGATTTCCTTCTGCCAGTGCCTGGGCAGCTTCATCAGCACTGCCGGACACGCCGCCATAGAGCTGGATTCCCGCAGCAGCCAGCGCCATCTGTGCACCGCCGCCAATTCCGCCGCAGATCAGCGCATCCACGTTCAGTGCGGTCAACACACCTGCCAAAGCACCGTGGCCGCTTCCGTTGGTATCTACAACTTCAGAAGAGACAATCTTTCCATCCTGGACATCATAGACCTTAAACTGAGCAGTGTGGCCAAAATGCTGGAAAATTTCTCCGTCTTCATAGGTAACTGCAATTCTCATAATGGTTTCTCCTTTCGGTTTTTCAAGCAGATGGTGGTATCGGTATTTGTAACAGTCGCTCTGACCGCAGTCCGGTACGCATCCATCACACAAACGGTACTCGCCGCCCCGAATCACCAGTGGCCGTCCCTCTACCAGGACATCCGCCAGCTGCTTCCGAGCCTCGGCATAAATCAGCTGCACCGTGGTACGGGCGACCCCCATCCGTTCGGCGCATTGTTCCTGGGATAATCCCTCCCGGTCAATCAAACGGATGGTTTCATAGCCATCCACCGTTAAAATCACAGGGTCCTGCCGCTGGCTGTCACCGGCAGGCCGGAAGCCCTCTGTCCGGGGATAATCACAGACCCGGCGGCTTTTTCTTGGTCGCGGCATGGGCATTCCTCCTTTGGGATATCCGCACTGCTATTATAGCGCATAGATGGCATATGTCAATAAAAATCAAATTGACACAATCCGCAAATGGGATTATACTGTACTATGTTAAAAGGGGGCGTGTGTGTGGATTTTGCAAGCTGCTTTCCGATCTGGGATAAACTGACCAAAGATCAGCAGGACCTACTGCTCAGCAGAGCCGAAAAACGCAGTGTCAAAGCCGGTACCGTCTTGCACAACGGCAATCTGGATTGCCTTGGGCTGCTGGTAATCTGTTCCGGTCAGCTGCGGGTATACACACTTTCCAGCGAAGGCCGGGAGGTTACGCTGTACCGACTGTTCGAGCGGGATATCTGCCTGTTCTCCGCATCCTGCGTTATGCCCAACATTCAGTTTGAAGTCATTGTGGAAGCAGAAAAGGACAGTGCATTCTGGATTCTCCCTTCCTGCCTGTTCAAAGCAATGATGGAGGAATCTGCCGTTGTGGCCAACTATGCCAATCAGCTGATCAGCAGCCGCTTTTCCGAGGTAATGTGGCTCATGGAGCAGATTATGTGGAAAAGCTTCGACAAGCGACTGGCCGCCTTTTTGCTGGAAGAATCCCAACTGGAGGGAACTTCCGTTCTGAAAATCACACACGAAAAAATCGCCAACCACATGGGTACCGCCCGGGAGGTGGTTACCCGGATGCTGCGATACTTCCAAAATGAAGGAAGTGTACGTTTAACCCGAGGTACTGTGGAGATCCTGGACGAAAAAGCTTTGCAGCAGCTGGCCCAGTAAAAACGGGCATTGCCTGCAGTCCTGTGTACATCCATAAACCATATTATTACAGATAAGGAGAAAACACTATGTTCATTACCGATGATATCCGTTATGTTGGTGTCAACGACCATCAGGTAGACCTGTTCGAAGGTCAGTATGTTGTACCCAACGGTATGTCCTACAACTCTTATGTCATCCTGGACGAAAAGATTGCTGTCATGGATACCGTGGACAGAAGCTTCACCCATGAATGGCTGGATAAAATTCAGAAAGTTCTGGAAGGCCGCAAGCCGGACTACCTGGTGGTACAGCACATGGAAATGGACCACGCCGCCAACGTTGCCAACTTCCTGAAGGTCTACCCCGACGCTGTGGTTGTCTCTTCCGCCAAGGCTTTCGGCATGATGAAGAACTTCTTCGGTGACGACTACGCCGATCGCCGGATTGTGGTTGGCGAAGGCAGCACCCTGACTCTGGGCAAGCACACCCTGACCTTTGTCACCGCTCCCATGGTTCACTGGCCCGAAGTCATTGTGAGCTACGATTCCTGCGACAAGGTACTGTTCGCCGCTGACGGTTTCGGCAAGTTCGGCGCTCTGGATGCCAAGGAAGACTGGGCTGACGAGGCCCGTCGGTACTATATCGGCATCGTCGGCAAGTACGGCCCCCAGGTTCAGGCTCTGCTGAAGAAGGCTGGCGGTCTGGACATTGCCAAGATCTGCCCCCTGCACGGCCCGGTGCTCACCGAGAATCTGGGTTACTATCTGAATCTGTACGACATCTGGTCTTCTTACCGGGTTGAGAGCGAAGGCATTGTGGTTGCCTACACCTCCGTCTATGGCAATACCAAGGCTGCTGTGGAGCTGCTGGTTCAGAAGCTGCAGGCCAAGGGCTGCCCCAAGGTGGTTGTCCACGACCTGGCCCGGTGCGATATGGCCCAGGCTGTGGCCGATGCTTTCCGCTACGGCAAGCTGGTGCTGGCTACCACCACTTATAACGCAGATGTCTTCCCCTTCATGAAGGAGTTTATCCACCACCTGACCGAGCGGAATTTCCAGAACCGCACCGTCGCTCTGATGGAGAACGGCTCCTGGGCACCTCTGGCTGCCAAGGTCATGTGCAAGATGTTCGAGGGCAGCAAGAACCTGACCTTCACCGACACCACTGTGCGGATTCTGTCTTCCATGAACGATGAGAGCAAGGCCCAGATTGAGGCTCTGGCTCAGGAACTGTGCATGGACTATCTGGCTCAGCACGACGCCACCGCCAACAAGAACGACCTGACCGCCCTGTTCAACATTGGTTACGGCCTGTATGTGGTGACCTCCAACGATGGCACCAAGGACAACGGTCTGATTGTGAACACCGTTTCCCAGGTCACCAACACCCCCAACCGGGTTGCCGTGACCATCAACAAGGCCAATTACTCCCATCACATCATCAAGCAGACCGGCGTTATGAACGTCAACTGTCTGGATGTTTCCGCTCCCTTCTCTGTATTCCAGAACTTTGGCTTCCAGAGCGGCCGTACCGCCGACAAGTTCGCCGGCATCGAAGAGCTGCGCTCCGACAACGGCCTGCGATTCCTGCCCCGGTACATCAACTCCTTCATGAGCCTGAAGGTTGAGAGCTATGTGGATCTGGATACCCACGGCATGTTCATCTGCTCCGTCACCGAGGCCCGGGTCATTTCCGACCGGGAGACCATGAGCTACACCTACTACCAAAACAACGTCAAGCCCAAGCCCCAGACCGAGGGTAAGAAGGGCTTCGTCTGCAAGGTGTGCGGCTGGGTCTACGAAGGCGACACCCTGCCCGACGATATCGTCTGCCCCCTGTGCAAGCACGGTGCTGCTGACTTTGAACCCATTGCTTAAAATAGGCGTACATAGAAATTCCCCGCCAGTTTTCACTGGCGGGGAATTTTTCTATTGTGTTTTTTCTTTCCAAAAACCACGGGCATCCTTCAGGAAGCTGGCAGTTATGAAAACAATCACTGCGCCGATGGGAAATGCAGCGATAATGCTCACCGACTGCAAATTCTGCATGGAACTTTCGGAAAATACCAGCACAATGGGCAGCAAAATCAGCAGGATACACCACATCAGCTGAATCATTTTATGGGGCTGAGCGCCGTTTTCCAGTCTGTGATAACTGTAACAGGCGCCAATGAGGGCAATGGCATCAAAGGAAGTGGCGTAAAACGCAATCATGGTCACCAGCAGCAGCCCCAGAACAAAGGGTGCCCAGGGCAGAGTCTGAATCATTTCAATAATCACCCCGTACAGATCACCGGACTGAAGGTAATCCGCCAGGAAATCCATTTCCCCGCACACCTGCTTTCCCAAGGAATAGTTGCCCAGAACCACAAAGCTGATGATGGTAGAGCCAACACCGAAACCATATCCTCCCAGAATTGTCTGCCGAATGGTGCGCCCACGGGAGATGGAACCAATGAAAAACGGAGCGGCAATGCACCACACCATCCAGTATGCCCAGTAAAAAATTGTCCAGTTCTGAGGAAAAGAGGTACTTCTTTGGGGGTCTGTAAAGGTAGCCAGCTCAAAAAAGTGCTGCACCATGGTACCCAGGGCGGAAAATCCGGTTTCCACAATATACTTCGCTTCTCCCCCAAAAACAAGAACAAATCCCAGCAAGGTCAGGAACAGATAGATGCACGTTTTGGCCAGCAGACCGATTCCCTTGATCCCGTGCAGCAGAGAATAGGTATATACCAGGCAAGTCAGCAGCAAAATCACAATGGTGACGGCATTGCGGTCCCAATTCACGCCGAATAAGGTACAGATCACATTGGCCATCAAAGGCGTTGCCAAGCTGAATGTGGTAGCCGTTCCTGCCAGCAGCGCAAACACCGCCAGCAAGTCGATCAGCCGCCCTGCCACGCCGTCGGTATGCTTTCCCAGAATGGGACGACAAGCTTCCGAGAACTTCTGACGGGACCGGTTCCGGTTATGGAGCATAAAACCGAAGGCTACAGCCAGAACCAGATAAAAACTCCAGGGAATCAGGCTCCAATGAAAAATGGGATAGACACTGGCCCAGGTCTGCATACTGCCCAGCTGGGCAATGTGGGGGTCCGCAGCGTAGAGAATCCACTCCGAAAAGGAGTAGAACAGAATATCCGCCGCCAATCCTGCAGTAAACATCATACTTCCCCAGGTAAAGAAGGAATATTGGGGCTTTTCCTCCTGTCCTCCCAGGACGATATCGCCGTATTTGGAAAAGGCAATGTACAGTGACGTCAAAAAGATTCCCAGGCCAATCACCAGGTAGTATACTCCCAGGGTGTCTCCCAGGAAAAAGCGTATCTGGCTCAGCACCTTATTGGACTGTTCCGGCATTCGGAAAAACAAAATACACAACCCAATCACACTGATTAAGGGAACCAAGGTAATCATCCAGTCAATTTCTTTCCATGTGCCCCGAGGTGTACCTTCTTTCTTCATTCTGCCCCTCCCTCTGCCATGCTGCGATAGCTGCTGTCCAGGGCTGCCAATTCGGAAAAGCTGTCGATTTCCCGAATGTCTTCCTCCTGCATTGGGTAAATCCCCAGGGAATATTCCCCGGGATAGCAGAACATGGCTACATCGTCCCAGTAGATCTGACGGTTTTGTTTTTGAATAAACTCCACTTCCAGGTGGTGTCTGAGCTTGTTGGCATCCGCTTCATTCCACCGGGAAACGCTGTACAATTTCCAGCCCCTCTTTCCTCCGGTACGGCTGCAGCTGGTGACGATGCCGTTGCGCACCGTCATCAGCCATTCCTCCGTCTGTTCTTCTGTCCAAACCGCATTGTATCCAGAGCGGGTAAAGCTGGGATTCAGAATGTCGGGATTGTAGATCATCTGATCTCCATCCAGAATCATGGCGTTGGTAAGGTGTTCCCTGGCCACATAGAGAGACGAAATGTTGTTGCAGCTGTCGTAATAGGGGTTTTCAATCAGTGTCAGCCCGGGATACTGGTACGGCAAGTCGAAAAACTGCTCTTTCCGGTATCCCACCACCACATAGATCTCAACAATTCCATTCCGGTGCAGGGCATCGATCACGGTATCAATCATTCTGCGGCCGTTGACACAAATCAGTGGCTTCGGCGTATGAAGGGATACCGGCTGCATTCGCTTTCCCATGCCTGCGGCCATAATGATGGCCCGTTCAACTGTGCTTGTCTGCATTGTCTGCATGCGCTTTCATCCTCTCTGCGGCAAGTTTATAATAGTCTTTGGCGTAGCGATATTGTTTCAGAGAATAGGCGCCAAATTCCACGCCAAGATTTCGCTTGTATTCACACCAGTTGCTCCACAAAAGGCCGCATACCGCCATGTAGCAATAGATTTTGGTGCGAATTTCCTCCGGACACTGATTTTCAAAGTAGAGATCAATCAGTCGGTCAGTCTCTTCCCGGTCGTACATGGCGTACAGGCAGAACATGGCGATATCCACATGGGGGTCCTGCATTCCGGCGTACTCCCAATCAATCAAGACCACCCGTTCCTCTCCGTTCCCATCGGGGACAAAGAGGAAATTATCCGGCACCGCATCTATGTGGGTCAGGGTCCATTGGGAAATATGGCTTTCAATATACGGCTTCAGGGACAGTACGTTTTTCTTGGTATTCTCATAATCCCGATAGACAGAGCCATTTCCATTCCACAGTGATTCGTAAAAATCAATCTGGCCAAACAGGTCAAAGCAATGCTCCACCTGGCAGTGGCTGGCATGGAATCTGCGCAGCAGCTGCATGGCTTTTTTCAGGTCGGGCGGGTCATTGGGATTGCAAACCCGGGCATTTTCCAGATATTCCGTGATTTTATAGCCATTTTCCGGATTCAGATACACCACCGTATCGCAAAGCTGCTGGTTGGAAATTTTCTGATAAACAGCCGCTTCCTGCCTGCGGTTAATCATCCGATCCGTACCTTCCCCGGGAATGCGCATTATGTACTTTTTTTGCCGGCAGGTAAAAAGGAACGAACGATTGGTCATTCCCTTTTTCAGAACCGTGATATCCACGATTTCCGGATTTTGCACCTTCAGCGTCTGCATAATGGCCCCGATGGCATCGGATTTCAGATGGTTGGAGTCCCCGTCCAGTTCCCGCAGCTGCTCATAGGTATTGATCTCCACCACCGCATCCGAGGCCGCCACTCTGGCCCAGACTGTCATCCGGTTTCCCTCATACAGCGTTTCTTCCCAGAAAAGGCCGTCATTTCGGCTATCCTGGCACAGGCGGGTCAAGTTTTTCCGGATTCGGTCGGCGTCCTCCCGCAGCAGGTAGCAAATGCCCAGCATTTCATTTCCGCCGGAGAACCGGGGAACCGTCACCAGTTCCATCTTTCGATTGACCCGCACCGTACTCTCCGGGACAATCCGGTCACTGACCATGTACCAGGAGTACAGGGTATTGGCGCAAAACGGATTTTCCCTGCACCACAGATCGCAGGGTACGATAAAGGAATTGCCCAGTTTCTCCCCCACCAGAGCCAGGGAATGGAGGTTGTTCTTTCCGGCATATTGGGAGTTCACCACCAAGGTAACACCAAACTGGTCAATCAGGTACTCAAACTGTTCTTTCATGAAGCCCACAACCACATAGATTTCCCGGATGCCCGCTTCCTGCAGCTGCAAAATCATGCGCTCAATCAGCCGCTGACCGTTGACTTCCAGCAGCGCTTTGGGGGTTTCCAAATTGATGGGAACCATGCGCATGCCAAATCCAGCCGCCAGAATAACCGCATTCTGGGGTCGGCACCGGCAAAACAGCTCTCGTGCCTGCTCCGTCAGAGCGCCGCAGGAATCCAGGTATCCCGCCTGGGTCAGGTCCTTGACACACCGGTTTACCATTCCCAAGGAATGCCCGCTTGCCTGGGCCAGGGCACGCTGGCTGGAAAAAGGCATATGCTTCAGTGCGTTCAGGATATCGTATGCTTGTGTGTTCATGTACTTAATCACCGCCATTTTTGTGAACATAGGAACAGTATAACACATTCCAGGAAAATGGCAAGTATTTTCTCAAAGTACCGCAAACCCCCAGGAATCTTCTCCCGGGGGTTTTGGCAGCGGATAAATCAACGTTTCTTTCCAGTAAACAGCAGGCCGCTGGTAATGGCAGTCAACGGCGCAACGGTTACCAGCCCGAAGGAACCTACAATGGTGTGAATAATCTCTGCGGCAACATATTTGTAGTTGAGAATAAATTCCACCGGCGTGCCCTGAGCCATAAACACCATCAGAAGCGCAATATAGCTTCCGGAGTAAGCCAGCAGCAGTGTGGTCGTGGTGGAGCCGCAGGCCGCTCTTCCCACTGCAAAACCGGAGAGAATCGCTTCCCGGGCTGAAATATCCGGGCGTTTCTGTACCACCTCGTATACCGCCGAGCAGATATCCACCGACAAGTCCATAACCGCACCGGCAGACCCCAGGAAAATGGACGCCACAAAAATCTGGGTCAGGTTCAAGTGCTGATAACCGGCATAGAGCAGGCTTTCGCTGGACTCCATAACGGCACCATGGATTTTGAACAGGTCCGTAAACACATATCCCAGAATCGCCGTGACCAGAATGCCAAGAATCGCGCCGCCGGATGCGGCAACGCAGCGTTTGTCCCATCCGTAGATCAAGCTGAGCACCAAAAAAGTCAGAATCGTCACCAGGCCCAATGCAATCCACACCGGGTTGTACCCTTTCAGAAGACACGGAACCAGAATTTTCCACATCAGCAGAATGGTAACCACAAAGGACAATATTGCTCTGAGTCCCGTTTTTCCCGCAAATAAAACCAGAAGCAGCAGAAACAGCCCTGCCAGGATTGCCTCTTTGTCCATCCGGTAATGGTCGGTCATGGTAACGGCTGTGATTTCTCCGCCGCTGTGGCTGATAGCCACAAATGCGATATCTCCCACCGAAAAGAGCTTATCCTGCTCCAGAGAACCGTTGAGCCGGTTAACGCCGTCGGTTTCCTGCCCGGCGAATTGTCCTCCCAAAATCCGCAGGCGGCATCGCTGCTCGCCGGAGCGAACCAATCCGGTGTCCACGATATAACTTTCGTCTGTAGCCAGCACCTCCGCCTTCACCCGGTCCGCGTTCTGATAGGTCAGCGCCCCTTCAAATCCGGTAGGCAGCATGATAAGCCCCACAAGCAGAATCAGCGCCAGAACCACCGGCAGCAGTGTGGGATACTTTTCCCGCAAAGATGAAAAATGCATAGTTCCTCCAATGAGAAAGCAAGAGGCGGCATACACCGCCCCTTGTTTTGTTCGAGATTCGTTTGTTGATTACTGAACATCCAGCATAGCAGCCAGCTTGTTGAAGATATCGGTATTGTCGTAGTAACCGTTGAATTCTTCTGCGCCGTTGCCGTCAGCAAAGACCGCTACCGGCAGGCCGGTGTGGGAGTAGCTGGTGAAATCAATGCCGGACTTGTTGTTCAGAATGTGGGTAACGGTGACGCTGAAGGGGTTGTAAGTACCGTAGAGGACATACTGTTCCTGGTCGTACTCAGGAGTTTCCTCGGCAACTGCCAGTTCGTAAGCAGTGCGCAGCCGCTCCACTTCGTATTCCGTCAGCACCAGGCGGTCGCCTTCTTCACCGGTCATCTTCAGCCCGAACAGTTCTTCTACGTCCTTCATAGCGGTTTCAAAGGGGGTCTTGTTCTCCTTGTAGGAGGCAACGTACTGCTCGTCGAACTGAGCGTAGGAAATCTTCTGGTTGGTCAGGTTATCCAGGTAAGTATCGTAGTCGGTACCGGCAAAGCCGATGGTCAGACCGCCGGTTTCGTGGTCGCCGGTGACCAGAATCAGGGTCTCTTCGGGATGCTCCTTGGCAAAATCCACAGCAACCTGAACGGCATCCGCCAGAGCCAGGGTATCGGTAACCGTAGCGCCGGCATCATTGGCGTGGCAGGCCCAGTCAATCTTGCCGCCTTCGCACATCATGAAGAAGCCGGTATCGTTGTCCAGAACCTCAATGCCCTTGGCAACATAGTCAGCCAGTGCCCACTGATCGCTTTCCCGGTCCATGTCATAGCTCATGGCATCGTCATCGGCCAGATGCTCATCAATCAGGATGACCTTTCCGTCTTCTGCAGTCACCTTCTCAGCATCTGCCTGGGTGAAGGTAACCTTATAACCGGCAGCTTCAGCCAGGTCGTACAGACTCTCCTGGTCACCTTCCGCACCGTTGGCTTTCTTCAGAGCGCCGCCGGCAAAGTACTCAAAGTCGGATTCTACCAGTTCCAGGCCGATTTCATAATAGTCGTTACGGCTGGCCTGATGGGCGTAGAAAGCGGCGGGGGTAGCATGGTTCAGGTTGACGGAGGAAATCACGCCTACCTTCCAATCCTTCTGAGCATGGAGCTTTTCCGCAATGGTCTCGAAAGACTCGGTGCCGGTAACATCCACGTTGATCATGCCGGAGTAAGTTTTCCGACCGGTAGCAATGGAAGTGGCAGTAGAAGCAGAGTCAGGAGCGAAGGAGCAGGAATCATAAGTAACAGCAGAACCGGCAGCCTCAAAATCCATGAAGCACAGCTTTTCGGGGCCGTCCAGCACAGCGCCGCCGCGATTTTCATAGTCCACGCTGGGCAGTGCCTGGGCGTAGTCCTCGTCAGCGATGGCACCCAGGTAGTCAGCAGCTGCCTGGAACTGGGGATAGCTCATACCGTCGCCGATGAACAGGAATACATACTTGGGTGCATTCTCTGCATCCATCTGGGCCGCAACGCTGCTGGCAGGAACCGTTTCCGGAGTGGTTTCCTGTGTTGCCTTTGTGGTCTCACCGGTCTGGGCAGGCTGTGCGCAAGCAACCAGGCTGATGCAAAGAACAGCAGCAAGTAAAAGTGCGATTGTTTTTTTCATGTTTTTACCTCATTTCCTTTTTGGTCAAATGATCCTTTCGCATGTTGCCAGTGGTTCTGGCCACCGTGCGCTTTTATTGTAATGGGGATATGTAAAATCAGAAATCGCAATCTTGTAAAATAAACCACAGGCTGCCTTTGGGCGGAAGCAAGAAAATTGCGTGTTCTTACAGCTTGTCATGCGCTGTAAGAACACGCATATTTTCATCTATTGGACACTTTTCAACCTAAGCCGTTTGGTCAACCGCATTACGGTATTCCTTCTCAATTTCCGCGCTTACCACATCCGGGTCCAGAGATACGATGGACTCTGTCACGGTGTAGGCATTGTCCTGGTTCGGATTGAACTGGTAGACAACTTTTAGGAACTTTCCGTCCTTGTCAAAGTAATAGTCCGCTAAGTAAGAATCCGGCGAACCTTCTGTATCCTGGAATTTCTTATTGATGCGGTACTTGTAGCAGACGCCTTCTTCCGTTTCCACAGTATCCACATAGGTAACATGGGCTTTTACCCATACAAATCTTGTTAGATGGGGTTCTTCGAAAACATCCGCTTCCTCACCCCGGGACCACTGGATGTCTCCTGGCTCTGTCCAATGGCCCTCATTGGTGAAGCAGGCATCCCCATATACCAGGCGGGCCTGCCGGCTGTAAAATTCCCCGTCTCGGGTTTCCTTACCGTTCACCAACATCCGGCAAATCCCCAGATAAGTACCATCATGCCAATAGTGGACGCTGATATAGCCGCTGGGGTTGGCTCCTTCGGCAAACTGTTCTTCCACCACAATCTGGCAGCTGGCATCGTTTTGCACTGTGTTGTATACATCCCGTACTGCCTGGAGGGCAATATTCTCCGGAGTAAGTGCCTGGCTCTGATGGGGTACTTCTGCTTCCGGAAGGTCTACAGAATAAATGAGGTCAAGCCCTTCATCACGCTCCAACTGAAGCATATCATACCAGATATCATAGACCTTGTCCCCCACCACCCGGAAATAATGGTAGCGCTCTACTGTGGGTGCCTGTCCTTGAGGGACATCGCTGACAAACTGGGCAGTCCATCCTCCATTTGAACCGGTCATCCCACCGGAGTAAAACAGGCTGCTGTCGCCAAAGTCAGAGATTCCTGCCTTCTCCAGCCAGAAAAACGTGGTATCCTCCGGATCGTACAATTCCATCGGCACAGCATACGCATCTACGCCGCCTACGATGGCATCCTTCCGGGCAAAGAAAATGCCGCCATCTTCGTTATAGATTCGGGAATATCCCGAAGGAAGTGCCGAAATTTCCACATCACCAATAGGAAGCTTCTTCCCGGACGACGGCCCTGCTGTTTCCGGAAGTTCGCCAATCTGCACGGATTGCAAAATCTGCGTCTGCAAATCCCGGCTGAAACGGTTGTTATACAGCCACAAGTCATAGACATTGTTTGCCTCGACGAAGAAATAGTGGGTCACTTCGTTGTCCAGGGCATAGGCACCGTTTTCATCCCGTATAACCTTTCCTTCTTCATCATAATTCAGTGGTATATCCGGGAAATAGGTCATCTCCCAATCACCGTACAAGGAACTTCCTCCTATGTATGCCATAGAAGGGTCAGCAGCTTCCGGAACGCCGATGGATTTCTCCCACTCCTCATCATAGTTTCCGGAATCTTCCTCCTGGTGCCGCAGCGCAAGGCCGCCAACTACCTTGTCTCCGGAATAGAAGGTATATTCCTTAATCACCATACTGCCATCGAATGTTTCAGATTTTTGCGATGTAATTCCTTTGGGCAGCACCAGTTTGAGATCGGCGCAGGTAACCATCTCGATATCCAGACTAACGATTGTCCCCTGCACAGTTTCGTTGTCATCCGTGGTGGTTTCCGCAGGGGTAGTTTCTGCAACGGTAGTTTCCGTTTTGGGGTTTACCGCACATGCAACCAGTACAATCACGCACACTGCAATACAGATTACACTGGCCAAAATGGTGGGCTTCTTCCACCTTGCCATATTCAGCACACGACCTTTCGTATCTCCCTCGCCAAAGGCCAGGGGCGTACCGGCGATGATGGTGCGATGGGCAGCCAGCCGGAGCAAGGCGGTGGAATAATCCGCCCGAATCTCCGGCCCCAGTTTGCGCAGCACCGCCTCATCGCAGCTCATCTCCATATCTTTTCCGGCGCACAGAAACGCCAGCCACACCAGCGGATTGAACCAATGGATGCACAATGCTCCATAGGCCAGCAGCTTAAAGATGTGATCTCCCCGGCGGATGTGATGCCGCTCATGGGCCAGTATGTAGGGCCGCTGGATGATGGGAATGGAGGTTGGCAAATAGATTTTGGGAAACAGTACCCCCACAACGAAGGGCATGTCCAGATCATCTGTCAGATACACGTTTCCGTTTAACGGGCTGGAAACAACCAGCTGCTTCCGCAGCCGGACATATTGCCCCACGGCGCACAAAACCATTACGCAGCAGCCTGCCGCCCAAACCCAAAAAGCAATGGCGTACCCATCCACCTGCTTGGGCGCTTCGGTTTCTGCAACAACAGGTGCCTCGTCCGGCAGATTCTGGGCTGTCTCCTGGGTAACCGTCGCAACCGCATTCCGTTCATAAGAAACAAAGGCCACCGTATTCATCCGTTCCGATGTGGTGCTAACCTCCAGTTCCAACCAGTCAAGCAACGAAACCGGGCCGGAAAATGAGACTGGACACAGCAGCCGGAACAGCACCACCGACCAAAGAACATAAGCGTAAATCTTCGGCAAACGTTTCATCAGGAGCCGAATGAGCAAAACCGCTGCAATCACAATGCTGCCGGTCATGCTCATGTTCAGAATGTTAGAAAAGAATTCCGCCATGGAATCACCCCCTCATAGCGTCAATGACCTTCTGAAGTTCATCAATTTCCGCATCCGACAGCTTCTTGGCGCTGCCGAAAGCCGCCAGGAAAGCAGGAAGCGAACCATGGAAGGTTTCCTCCACAAAGATCTGGCTTTGCTTTGCGTAGAATTCTTCCCGGCTTACCAACGATGTGACGGTTCCGCCGTTGTTCTGGAACAGTCCCCGGTCGCAAAGCCGTTTCAAAACCGTGTATGTAGTAGTGCGTTTCCAGCTAAGGCGTTCCTCCGCCAGCCGGGACAGATGGCCGGAGGAAATCGGCTCATTCTTCCAAATCAAATCCGCAAACACGGATTCCAGTTCTCCCATTCGATATTCCGCCATATTGGCACCTCCTAAATTCTACATTATGTAGACATCTTTATTCTACACCATGTAGAATTTCTTGTCAATATAATTCAGGAATTTTCTCTGAATTCCGTATCATACAAAAATAAAGATTGCCAAGAATCCCATGAACGGTTTCTTGGCAATCTCACTTTTTGATTTGGTTATTTTCCGTGCAAATTGAAGGCAATGAATATACGTAGCTTTCTATCAGTGGTTTCCGTTCCGGGACGCTCCATCCCCATCTTGGAAGCCGATTTTTTCAAAATACAGCTGCACGCTGGGATAGTCCCCCAGCAGGATAGGCAAGGTATAGCCGCCGTACATCAGTGCCGCACCGGAGTAGACCATGCCGCTGCCTTCTTCCCGGTACATGCCTTCCGGATCCAGGCCCTTCAGGGTAACGTGGATGGGATACGGATTGGCCTTCGGAGCCGTCACAACCAGATTCAGCAGTGCCTGGGTGCCGTCTTTGGCGGCAAACTGCCAGGCAGTGAAGTAGTCATCCCGCAGCGGATTGGTCAGGCGGTAGTAATTTCCATGGAAAATCAGGCTCTGCCACCGTTTGTACTTCGGAATCTGCCGCCGGATTTCTTCCTTTTCTTCCGCACTCAGCAGCTGCAAATCCAGCTCATACCCAAAGGTACCGGACATGGCTACCACCGCCCGGGTGTTCAGCGGTGTTTTTCTGCCGGTCTGGTGATTGGGCGAAGCGGAGACATGGCTGCCCACGCTGCGAATGGGATAGCCGAAGGAGGTGCCATACTGAATTTTCAGCCGCTCAATGGGGTCGGTATCATCGCTGCACCAAATCTGGGGGAAATAATACAGCATTCCGGCGTCAAAGCGTCCGCCGCCGCCGCTGCATCCTTCAAAAAGCACCTGAGGAAATTCCTGGGTCAGCCGTTCCAGCAAGTCGTAAAGTCCCAGCATGTACCGGTGGAACACCTCTCCCTGCCGCTGAGGCGGCAGTTCCCGGCTGAATACATCGGTCAGGTGCCGGTTCATATCCCACTTGACATAGGCAATGGCATTGCTGCGCAGCAGCTGAGAGAACGTGGCATACAGATAGTCCACCACATCCTTCCGGCTCAGATCCAGAACCAGCTGTCCTCTGCCCACCGTAGGATTGCGTCCCGGCACAGTCAAGGCCCAATCCGGGTGCTGGCGGTAAAGCTGGGAATTTTGGGATACCATCTCCGGTTCAACCCAGATACCAAACTTCAGCCCCATTTTCCGAATCCGGTCAATCAGCCGGGGCAAGGTGCAGCCCAGCTTCTGCTCATTGACAAACCAATCTCCCAGTCCGGAGGTATCGTCATCCCGCTGGCCAAACCATCCATCATCCAACACCAGCATCTCCACGCCCAAATTTCTGGCCTGTCGGGCGATGCCGCAAAGGGTTTCTGCATTGAAATCAAAGTAGGTGGCTTCCCAGTTATTGATGAGCACCGGGCGGCTGCCGTCTTTATACGGCCCCCGGCAGATATTCTCCGCCACAAAGTCCTGGTAGCACTGAGAAAGGGCCGTCAATCCCCGGTCGGTGTAGCTCAGCAGCAATTCCGGCGTATAAAAGCTCTCCCCAGGCTCCAAATGCCAGCAAAATTGCTCATCGCTGATACCGGCAACCAGACGGGTGCTCTGCATCTGGCTGCACTCTGCCTCTATCTTGAAATTTCCGGAGTAAACCAGCATGGCGCCATAGCACGGGCCATTGTCTTCGCCGGTTTCCGGCGCTGCCAAAATGGCGAAGGGATTATGCTGGTGGCTGCTGGCGCCCCGACCGGAGGAAATGTTCACAGTGGCATGGGGAACCGGCGTCCGCTCCGGCATCCGTTCCATACAGTGGCGGCCCTGGAAATGAATCAAATCCCAGGTCCCGAAGGGCAGATCCAGACAGGCGGAAGCCGCCTTATACAGCTGGATGGGCTGCTTGCCGCAGTTTTTCACCACCGCGCTGCGGGCAATCATGTCCTGCTCCGGGAAAACGCCGTAATATAGCGATACAATCACATCGGATACGTCGTCTTTCAGGTCAATGCACAGGGTCTGGCATTGACCGCCGTTGTCATAAGAGGCTGGAAGGCCGGGGATGCGGTACTTCCCTTCCCGCAGTGAATGGCCCACATACCGCAAATCCGCGCTGAAACTTCCGTCACCGTTGGTCAGACGGACACAGCCCGGGCGAAAATCTCCAATGCCGCATCCGGTATACTCCATGCTCCGAGTATCCAGAGAAAAGTCCCGCTGGGTTTGCAGTTCGTAGGGGTTGGGAGAAAATCCACAGTCAGAATAATACTCCCGATAGCGCATATCGAAGGAGCCGATTTTTCTGCCATAGTAGATATGACGCAGAAAGCCATGGCTGTCTGCCACCATCTGATAGGTGGTGTGTTTGGTGTTCAGAGAGAACAAGCGTTTCTTGTTGTCGATTTCAATGCACATACAAAAGAGCTCCTTCTATAGGAAACGCGGTGCCCGGCAGTATGCGCCGGGCGCCGCAGATCATGGATTATTTGCCGCCGGTCATGGCAATGCCTTCGATGAACTGCTTCTGGAACAGCAGATACAGGATTACCATGGGAATCATCGCCAGCAGGCTGCCGGCCATCAGAACCGGGAAGTTGGTGGTGTACTGACCATTGAGGGTGGAAAGGCCAGCGGACAGGGTCATCATATTCAGATCCGTATTACAGATCAGAGGCCACATCAGATCCGCATAAGCAAACACAGCGGTGAAAATCGCCAGAGCCGCAATGCTGGACTTGGTCAAAGGCAGCAGGACCTTGGTAAAGGTCTGCCATTTGGTGCAGCCGTCCAGGTATGCCGCTTCCGCCAACTCATCCGGAAGCCCCAGATAGGCCTGCCGGAGGAAGAAGGTACCGAAGGCACTGACCAGGCCCGGGAATACCAGGGCGAAAATGGAGTTAGTCATGCCCATATCCGCCAGCATCTGATACTGAGGGATAATGAAGATCTGGCTGGGAAGCATCATCTGCATCAGAACCAGGGCGAACAGCAGATTCTTGCCGGGGAATTCCAGCTTGGCAAAGGCATAACCGGCCATAGAACTGAAAACCACCGCACAAATCACCCGGAACAGGATCAAAAGCAGAGTATTCATGTACAGGTTCCAGAAAGGCAGGCTTTCCAGTGCTTTTGTGAAATTGTCAAAATTCCAGTTCGCCGGGAAAATCTGGGGTGGAATCGCCATGGACTCGGCCTGGGTTTTGAAGCTGGTCAAAAACATCCAGGCGAAGGGGAAAATCATAGTAATACTGCCCGCAATCAGCGCCGCATAGGTCAGCGCCATAGTCATTTTACGATTGGTACTGAGATTGTTTTTCATGGCTTACACCTCATAGTTGACCCATTTCTTCTGACCGATGAACTGCACGATGGTGACAATGCCGATCAGCAGAACCGTCCAGATGACAATGGCAGATGCGTAGCCCTTATTGCCGGCGATGAAGCTTTCCCGATAGAACAGGTACATCAGGCTCTGGGCACTGGTGAGGGCGGGGTTATTCTGATCTACCATCATGTAAATCAGATCGTAAACTTTCAGTGAGGCCATCAGCCGCATGATCAGCACCACGAACAGCGTGGGGGAAACCATAGGCAGGGTGATATGGAAGAACTGCTTGATTTTGGAAGCGCCGTCCAGATCCGCAGCCTCGTACAGGGATTTGGAAATATTCTGGATACCAGCCAGCAGCAAAACCGCATCGTAGCCGATGGCGCTCCAGATGGCAACCACAGCGCAGGTTACCAGAACCACATTGGAGTCGGTCAGCCAGCGGACATTCATGCCCAGAAGGGTATTGATGATGCCGTACTCTGTGTTGAAAATCCATTTCCAAACCATGGCTACAGCCGCCGGAGCTACAACCATGGGCAGGAAATAAATGGCACGGAACACGGTTTTGCCCTTAATCTTGGCGTTGAGCAGCACTGCCACAATCAGAGACAGGAACACGCCAATGGGCACTGTCAGAATACAGAAGTAAACAGAATTCCAGGTAGCTTTCCAGAACTCCGGAGTCTGGAACATTTCGATGTAGTTGTCCAGGCCGCAGAACTCATAGGCGCCGAAGGCTTTGCTCTGGGAAAAGCTCATGTAAATGGTCTGGAAAAAGGGAATGATGTTCAGAATCAGCAATCCAATGATGGTTGGTGCCACCATGGACATTCCCCAGACGCTGCCGCTGCGGGCAAGTTTCGATTTTTTATGCATCCTCTATTCCTCCCGTTGATGAAGGCGCTCAGGATGCGCTGGCTTCATCTACAATGGTCTGCATGTTGGAAAGGCCGGTTTCCAGGTCCACCTGACCGGAGTAAATCTTCAGCAGTTCATCGCTTACCTTGCTCTTCCACTCCGGACGGGATGCGTTGTTGACGCTCTGAACGCTGTAGTCAAACATATCGATGAAGCACTGTACGTTCACAGGATATTCCTCGAAGCAGCTGACCCAGGTCTCTTCCAGTCCCTGGTAAGCAGGGATGGCAGCGCCGCTTTCGCCCTGGATTCTTTGGCCTTCCTCGCTGCCGAAGAACTTCAGCACATCCTTGACCACTTCCAGGTTGGGATTCTTGGCACCGGTAGCGTAGCACAGGCCGTTGGAAATGGTAGCCCGGCCGTCACCGCTGGCGGGGTTGGGGCACTTGGGCAGGACGGCAACGTCCCACTTACCCACCATATCGGGGTAGTTCTGCAATTCGGGCAGAATATTCCAGTTGCCTTCCAGGAACATGGCACCCTTTTCGGAGAAGAAGGCGGTGCCGGGAGCGGTTTCGGCGAAGTAGTTCTGGTCAGGGCACCAGTCGTTGCTCTGCAGGCCAATGTAGAACTTCATGGCTTCCATAGTTGCGGGCTGGGTGAAACCGGCCTGGGTCTTGTCCTCGTTGAGGATATAGCCGCCAGCCTGGTAGACAAAGTTCCAGTAACCCAGCTGGTCATCGGCATAGGCCATGTAGCCGTACTTGCCGGTAGCTTCATAGATTTTCTCGGAAGCGGAAACCAGATCGTCCCAGGTCCAGTCCTCGGTGGGGTAAGCCACGCCGGCGGCGTCGAACATTTCCTTGTTATAAACCAGGCCTACGGTATCCTTGTCCTTGGGCACGCCATAGTAAGTACCGTCGGAACCGCTGACATTGGACAGGGAAATTTCCGAGAACTTGTCTGCCTCAATAATGTCGGTGCAGTCTGCCAGCATGCCGTTGTCGGCATATTTCAGCAGTTCATTGGTATGCATCCAGAAGATGTCGGGCATTTTGCCGCTGGTGGCAGCAGCTTCCAGCTTGGTCCAGTATTCGTTCCAGCTGGTCACCTGAACTTCGATGGTAACATTGGGGTTCTTTTCGGTATAGGCAGCGCAAATGGCTTCCATACCCTCTTTCTGGGCCACGTCCCAGATCTGGAAGGTCAGATTGACTTTGCCGTCAGAGGAGGCGCCGGAATTTCCGCAGCCGGCCAGACTGACGATCAAAAGCATGGCGATCAAAACGGCCACAATTCGTTTACTCACTTGCATGTTCAGTCTCCTTTTGTGTTGGTTTTGTGTGTAGATGGGAAAGCATGCAGCTGCATGAAATAGGGTCGGTACGAGTTTCGGCATCTTTCACGAAATCCTGCCTACGGAATTGTGCATAGTGCACATTACACAATTTCCTCGCTCGTTTTGTGCCATTATTATACATTTTGCCCAGTCTTTTCGGAATGCCACAATGCAATATTTTATATTCCAATTTATAGGTTAATGCTTGATTTTTACAAAGTCATGTCGCATAATGGTATATATGATAGGAAGGAGGATTTTTTATGCCCAGTTCGGTAATTACGCCCAACAAGCTGAAATTTCATGTATTCCGGGACGAACGCTTTATTGACCTGAATTTGTACCAGTTTGGCTGGGAACGGACTGCGCCGCTGCATTCCTATGGCCCCCATGCGCGGAATCATTACCTGTTCCATTATATCATTTCCGGAAAAGGAACGCTGTTTGCCAATGACCAGGTGTATCAGATTACCGCCGGTCACGGTTTTCTGGTGGTTCCCGGTCAGATCACCACCTATCGGGCCGATGAGCAGGACCCCTGGGAGTATGCTTGGATTGAGTTTGACGGTCTGCAGGCAAAGGAAAGCCTTCGGTTATCCGGCATCAGCGGCAGTCAGCCTGTCTATACCGCTGCCAACCGGGAAGCCGGTCAGAAGCTTCAGGATCAGCTGATGTATATCGTCAACAACGGCAGCGCCGACCCTGTGCATCTGATTGGCCATGGTTTTCTGTTCCTTTCCCAGCTGGCGGAATCCTCCGCATACAGACAAAACCGCAACGTCCGGCGGCTGCGGGATTTTTACATCAAGGAAGCCCTCACCTTTATCGAAGAAAACTACCATCGGGATGTCTCCATTGAAGAAATCGCCACTTTCTGCGGCCTGAACCGAAGTTATTTTGGCAAGGTCTTTCGAGAAACCATGGGAGAAAGCCCCCAGGCCTTCCTGCTACACTACCGGATGGCCCGGGCTGCCCAGCTGCTGAAGGAAACAAACCTGTCGGTAGGAGAAATCGGCAATCAGGTAAGCTATGACAACCAGCTCCATTTCTCCCGAGCCTTTAAAAATGTTCACGGTGTTTCACCTCGGGAATACCGCCAGACCCATTTTTTAGAACCCTCAGCCCGGGACTAATGGCATGGAAATCCCCACGCACCGTCTGCAAGGTTGACAGATTTCTTGTAGAAACCTGTCAACCTTTTCGTTTCTGCAGCCAATACCGGCGGACAATTCTGTTCTCTTAAAATATTTTGAAATCCATGAAATCAAATACCCCATCTAGGTTGTATGATAGGTGAAACGGTTTTCAAGGAGAGATTTCCGATGCTGAGCAATGACCAGTTTACGTCCTATGCGGAACGGTATATCGATATGGTGTATCGGGTAGCGCTGCACTATTTGAAATCAGCAGAATATGCAGAGGATGTAACCCAGAACGTTTTTGTGAAACTATTGCAATATAGAAAGCCCTTTGAATACAAGGCTTTGATAAGGATGGTAGCAAGAAACCAGTAAAATCAAGGCTTTGTGGACAGCAACAGGCAATGCGGCAATTAAAACTGAATAAGTTTACAGAGCAGGGATACCGTTTTCATCAATGGTATCCCTTTTCTGTTGCTCCACACGGACGCCATAGGTACAAAAACCTGTGGCGTTTTTTGTTATGAAAACGTAACCCTCAAAAGAGCGCAAAACACCTCCCACCTTTCGGCAGGCCGCTTGCGCTATGAAATAGCGCACTCAGGCAGAGCTTGGTATGGCATCAGGTTCCCACCCAAGTGA
>DVGO01000009.1 GCA_018712645.1 Candidatus Faecousia faecavium
ATGCTTGTAAGGCATGTGCTCTCCCAGCTGAGCTATGCTCCCAGATCCTTCGCTTTGGCTACTCACCTCAGCGACGTGGTTTATTATACACGGGATGCCCCCATTTGTCAAGGACTTTTTTTATTTTTTCCCGTTTTTTTCCACATTATTTTTAAGGATCGATTTTCCTGCTAAATCCCACCATTATGGACCAATCTCAAACTTTTTCCAGAAGATTCTGGATATCCTCCGGAGTGAAGGTATAGACGGTGTCGCAGAACTGGCATTCTACAGGGAAGGACTTTCCTTCCTCCATAATCTGGGTCAGCTCCTCCCGGCCCAGGCTGATCAAGGCGCTCTCCACCCGGTCCCGGGAGCAGTAACACTTATAGGACACCTCTGTGGTTTCCATAAACACTACGCCCAAATCTCCGCAGACCTGGCCCAGAATGTCCTCGGGAGTCAGTCCGGCTTCCAACATTGCCGTCACGGCTCCAGCTGCCTGGATTCCCTTTTCCAGCTTGTCAATCACTTCCTCCGGCGCATCCGGCAGCAGCTGAATCAGATATCCGCCGGCAACCTTCACCTGCTGATCCCGGTCTACCAGTACGCCAAGGGCACAGGCTGTGGGGGTCTGCTCGCTCTGGGCAAAGTACGCCGTCACATCGTCGCCAATCTCTCCGGAAACCAGCTGAGTCGAGCCGATATAGGGTTCCTTCATCTGCAGGTCCCGAATGACCGTGAGGGTTCCATCGGTGCCTACCGTGGCTCCCACATCCAGTTTTCCGGGATACTTCTCAACCAGCGGCACCTTGGGTTCTGTGACACAGCCCCGGACATTGCCAATGGGATCGGATACCACGGTAATGGTACCGATGGGGCCGCCGCCCCGAATCTGCAGGGTCATGGAGCCATTGTCCACCTTCTGCATATTGCCCATCATGGAAGCTGCCGTCAGTGCCCGCCCGAAGGCCGCTGTGGCGTTGGGTGTGGTGCCCTGGATTTGTGCTCCCCGACGAACCAACTCCGTAGAGCGGATGGCTACCACCTTCACAGAGCCATCCATGGTCATTCCCCGAACCAAGTAATCGTTCATATTCTGCTGCGGCAAAGCTGCCGCTTCCTCCTTTGATAATCTATGGTAAGGTAATCTCACCGTATGCCGAAGTGAATCCGACCTTTTCTTGCCTTGATGTAAATGCGCTGCTCCCCTTCTTCCGGCGGCTCCAAGCAGCGATCTCCATAAACCGCAATCCCGCCGAAGCCGGCGTCTTTCAGGTATCCCACCAGCTGCTCCTGGGAGTAGGCGTACTCCCGATGCTCTTCAAAGCTGCGCTGCCAGAGAGTTCCCTGACGCTGGAACAGGTCCATACCGTACGAGCAGATATTGGTTTCTTCGTCAAATTCTCCCCGCCAGACACAGTACACATTCTCGTCCTCGTCCAGGAATACCTGGCCGTCCATTGCCCGGAGTTTCTCCGGGGTATTCACGTCAAAAATGAAGATTCCCCCGGGATTCAGGGCTTTGTAGACCCGCCGGATGGCCTGGGCGCAGTCCTTGGGGTCCAGGATATAGTCCAGACTGTCCAGCGCACACACCGCCAGGTCAACTCCCCTGGCCAGCTGAAGTTCCTGCAGGGGCTGGCAAATAAACCGGGGCGGATGTTCCATGTCCTGTACCTTCTGAGCCGCCTGGGTCAGCATTTCCTCGGACAGATCCACGCCCAGCACTTCCAGCCCCTTCCGAGCCAGTATGGCAGCAACGGAGCCAGTGCCGCAGGCAAGATCCACAGCGGTTCTGGGCTTCAGCCCTTCCTGATCCAGTATCTGCTGGTAAAATTCCACGGTGGCCTCATAGTCCACGTCGTTGGTCAGGCGGTCATAGCTGGCCGCCAGAGCCTCATAAGCTCCCACAGCATTCTCTCCTTTCGATCATACAGCAAAGCATCCCGGCTCTTTTGGGCCGGGATGCAAGAAAGCAGAACTTAGCGCTTGAAGATGCTGAAGATCTCGTCGATGTCGCTCATGTCCGCAGGCTTGCTGGGCTGCCTGGAAGCAACAACGGGGGTATCGATGTCCTCAGGCACGAAGCTGGGAGCGGAAGGCGCAGCGCTCTTGGCAGCAGCAGCCTTGGGAGCAAAGGTCTCCGGCTTCAGCTCAAAGCCAGTTGCGATAACGGTAACCCGCATCTCATCCTGGAAGCTATCAGCAACCGTAGCGCCGAAGATGATGTTGGCATCGGGGTTGGCGGCCTCCTGCACAATACCGGCAGCAGTCTCCACATCATCCAGAGTCATCTCGGAAGAACCGGTGACGTTCACCAGCACACCGGTAGCGCCGTTGATGGAAGTCTCCAGCAGGGGGCTGGAAACGGCGGCGGTAGCGGCCTGCTCAGCCTTCTCCCGGCCGGAAGCGGTGCCCACACCCATATGTGCCCGGCCAGCGTCCTTCATAACAGCGGAAACGTCGGCAAAGTCCAGGTTGATGATAACATTCTGGCAGAAGCCGACCAGTTCGGAAATAGAGGTAACAGCCTGCTTCAGCACATCATCGGCAATGCCGAAAGCGTTGGCAAAGGTAATCTTCTGGTCGGTAACGTACTTCAGGCGGTCATTGGGGATGATAATCAGGGAGTCCACCTTGCCGTTGAGATCGGCAATGCCCTGCTCAGCCTGACGCATCCGGTTGGCACCCTCAAACTTGAAGGGCTTGGTCACAACGCCTACGGTCAGGATGCCTGCCTCGTGGGCCAGGTCAGCCACAATGGGAGCCGCACCGGTACCGGTGCCGCCGCCCATACCGGCGGTGATGAAGACCATGTCGGTGTTCTCCAGAGCCTTGGCAATGGCAGCCCGGGATTCTTCTGCGGATTTACGGCCGATTTCCGGCTTGGAGCCGGCGCCCATACCACCGGTGAGCTTTTCACCGATCTGGATTTTATTCTTACAAACGGATTTATTCAGATCCTGCTTATCGGTGTTCACCACGACGAAGTCCACGCCGCTGACACCAGCTTCGATCATGCGGTTAATAACATTATTGCCGGCGCCGCCGACACCGATCACTTTGATTTTCACAACGCGATCCTGCATATTTTCGGACATAACACTCTTCCTCCTATGTATCTGTTCGCAGTT
>DVGO01000010.1 GCA_018712645.1 Candidatus Faecousia faecavium
GCTGGAGATTCTGTTCGCCGACCGGAAGGCGGGCTGATCCCCTTGTGTTAGGATTCCCGGAGGTACGCGACGGCATTCACGCCGCCAGCGGCGCGCATACCGTCCCGTCCTCCCGGGAAAGCGGCGGACAAGGGGAATAAGCCTCATCATGCACAGCTTACATGTGATACTCTTGCTTTTGTCGAAAATCGCTTACACAAAATTTTCTGAGGAGCCTTGGACTTGTATATGTTATGGAAAAAGCCGCCGCCAATTCTGGCGGCGGCATAGCCGTATAAGGAGAGATAACTTACTTGATCTCGGCCTCGGCGCCAGCTTCCTTCAGCTCGGCAACCAGCTTCTCGGCATCTTCCTTGGAGATAGCTTCCTTCAGGGTCTTGGGGCAGTTGTCAACCAGATCCTTAGCGTCCTTCAGGCCCAGGCCGGTAGCGGCACGGACAACCTTGATAACGCCCAGCTTGGAAGCGCCGGCGTTCTTCAGGATAACGTCGAACTCGGTCTTCTCTTCAACTTCAGCAGCAACGGTAGCAGCGGGAGCAGCAACAGCAGCGGCAGCGGCGGAAACGCCGAAAACTTCTTCCAGGGTGTGAACCAGTTCGGACAGCTCCAGAACGGTCAGTTCCTTAACCTGCTCAACCAGAGCAGTGATCTTTTCACTAGCCATTTTTAAAATCCTCCTAAAAGTATGTGTTTGGAAAATGTTTGTGGTGTCACGAAAGCCAGATTAGGCTTCTGCGGCGGGGGCGGAGCCGTCCTTCTGCATCCGGATCTGATCCAGGACGAAGGCCAGGCTGGAGATGGGAGCCAGGAAGGTACCCAGGACAGAAGCAACCAGAGCATTCTTGCTGGGCAGTTCGCCGAAGCCATTGAGCTGATCGACGGACAGAACGGAGCCTTCAACAATGCCGCCCTTGATGGCGATCTTGCAGGCCTTGTTCTTCTTGGCAAATTCGCAGACGATACGAGCAGGGGCGATGGGGTCGCCGGTGGTGGAAGCCATAGCGGTAGTACCGTTCAGAACCTCAGAGAAATCGTAACCAGCATTCTTAGTTGCGAAATTGGTCAGGGTGTTCTTAACAACAGCGTACTCGACGCCGGCCTCACGGAACTGCTTACGCAGCTCGGTATCCTGAGCAACAGTGATACCCTTGTAATCAACAAAGACCACGGAAGTAGCTTCCTTGATTTTGCCGGTCAGGGACTCGACCACTGCCTTCTTGCTCTCAAGAACCTTAGCGTTGGGCATAATTTTCACCTCCGAAAATAAAAAGTGTCTTCCTGCCAGAAGACAGAAAGACACGCAAATCATTCCATTTGACGCACCTCGGCAGGAATTACGCTTTGCAGCACCTGCTGTCTTTGGCAACACGTGTATGATATCAGATTATTTTGAAATTGTCAAGAGGTATTTTGCGTTTTTTTTGAGAAAAATCGCCCCCAGGTTACTGGGGGCGACGCAAATTACAGATTTGCCGATGCTTCCGGTTCTTTCTTGGAATTTTCTACAACCTGGCACACGATATCAGCACACTGCTGGATGCCCAGAACACCCGTATCCAGACAAATATCATAGTTCTGTGCCTGGCCCCAGGTACGGCCGGTGTAATGCTGGTAATTTACCCGACGGCGCTTATCCTTCTCCTGCAGACGGGCCTCCGGGCTCTTGTCGGATTCGCCGTAGCGGCGGACAATTCGGTCGGCACGGAAGGGGACATCCGCAAAGACGTACACATGCAGCGCATCCTGACGGTCTTTGAGTATGTAGTCGGCGTTGCGTCCAACGATGACACAGGGGCCTTTTTCCGCCAGCTGCAAAATCACGCTGCACTGGATGTTCCACAGAAAATCAGCAGTGGACAGTCCGTTCATCACACCGGGGACGCCCTGGTGGGCGAAAGCGTAGGAGAACAGGCTGCTGCCGGGAGAGTGCTCACCATTTTCTTCCACAAACTTGGGAGCAAAGCCGGATTCCAGAGCGATCTGGTCAACCAACTCTTTATCATAGAAGGGAATTCCCAGCTTTTCCGCTACCAAATGGCCAACGGTACGACCGCCGGAGCCAAATTCACGGCTGATGGTAATGATTTTCTTTTCCATAAAATGAGCCTCCTTTCGAGAACGCAGATGCTTCTCTTACCCATATTATAGACAAATTGCTTTCTGTTGTCAATAAAAGAGTAAGCTCGTTGGTAATTTTGCTCAATATCCCCTGCCGCCAGGGGAGAAGGCGGCAGGGCAGGCCTATTGAATATGCTCTTCCGGGAAATTGTCCTGCACCAGAAATCCCATTTTCCCCGGGTCTGGAATTCCGGATACTTTCATGCTCCAGCTGTCAAACTGGGAACAAAGGCGCATTTCCGGATTTACCCGGAAGCAGTCAGGAAGCTGGTTTTCCAACATATCACCCCTATTTCAGCATGCCCGAAAAGCGGTGGTGTTACCCGAGCCTTTTGCTGGAATCCGGGGGAAAAGGGGAAAACGAGGAAAATTTTGTTACAGCAGGGGAATGCCCGCCTGCTCGCAGGCCGCTACCGTTTCGGCATCCCAGACGCTGGACTGTACTTCGCCAATGTGAGCACAGCCCATCATCAGCATGGCAAGCCGGGACTGTCCGATACCGCCGCCGATGGTCAGAGGCAGTTCATTATTCAGCAGCATCTTATGGAAGGGAAGTTCCCGGCGGTTGTTACAGCCGGATTCCCGCAGCTGGCGATCCAGGGACTGGGCGTCTACACGGATGCCCATGGAGGAAATCTCCAACGCCCGGTCCAGAACTTCGTCCCAGAAGAAGATATCGCAGTTCAGATTCCAGTCGTCGTAGTCCGGCGCCCGCCCGTCGTGGGGCTTGCCGGAGCGAAGCTTTCTGCCGATTTGCATGATGCAGGCCGTCTTATGTTCTTTGACATAGGCTTTTTCCCGCTGGGAACCGGTTTCCAGGTCCGGGTACAGGTCTTCCAGCGCTTGGGAGGTGATAAAGGAAACCTCCCGGTTCAGCTCCACCCGAAGCTGGGGGAAACGGACATGCAGCCGGTCATTGGTATCACAGATGGCCCGGACAATGGCCCGGACAATGAGCTTTAAGTATTCGGAGTTCCGGTTTTCCTGGGTAATGATTTTCTCCCAGTCCCACTGATCAACGTAGATGGAGTGAACGTTGTCCAGTTCCTCATCCCGTCGAATTGCGTTCATATCGGTGTACAAGCCGTTGCCGATGGTAAAATTGTACCGCTTCAGGGCCAGACGCTTCCATTTCGCCAAGGAATGCACCACCTGGGCATCGGTACCCACAGCGGGAATATCAAAGGCTACCGGGCGTTCGTATCCATTGAGGTTATCATTTAAGCCGGAGTTCTCCGTGACAAACAGCGGAGCGGAGACACGCTTCAGGTTCAGTGCTTTGGAAAATTCTTCCTGAAAGGTATCTTTGATATAAGCGATGGCCCGCTGGGTATCGTAAGCATCCAGGATTGGTTTGTAACCCTGAGGAATATAGACTTTATTCATAGGAACGCAACCTTTCCAAATAAAATATAGGTTTTATTGTATTCTATTTTTTCGTAAAATCAAGTCTAATTTATGCGTTTGCAAGCAAAACAGCGTTCCAATCACCAGGAAAGGAACGCTGAATAGGGGAAAAGCCTGCTATGCTAGAACACTTTTTACAAATTCTTCTACGGTATTGCGGTATTTCTGGGCGTCTGCCAGGAAGCTCAGTCCATGCTCGGCATCGGGGAAGGAGCAGTAGGTGACTTTGCTGGGATTGGCCTCGGCAATGCGCCTGCTCATGGTACAGGGGACAAATCTGTCTGCCTCGCCGTGGAGAATCAGAATGGGAACTTTTGTATTTTTTGCGGATCGAACGGCATCGGTTTCCCGTAGATCAAACCCACCAAATAACTTTGCACCCAGATAAACAAAGGGACGAACCAAGGCAACAGGCATCTGCCGCTTCCGGGCAACTTCCAGAATAATCTCCATGGGATTGGCGTAAGGGCAGTCTGTCACAATTCCTTTGACATTGGGCGGCAGCTCCAGATCGGACGCCATCACTACAGCAGAAGCGCCCATGGAAACGCCGTACAGCAGAATTTGCGTCTCCGGACCAAACCGTTCCAAAGCGTAGTACACCCAGTTCAGCACATCCTGCCGCTCCAGTATGCCGAAAGCGATGGTTCTTCCTTCGCTTTTTCCGTGTGCCCGCTGGTCAACCAACAACAGATTGTGTCCCATGTCCAGGCTCAGCTGGGAGCCGCCGGAAAAATCCGTCAGACAGCTGCTGCGGTAGCCATGAAAGCCAATATCCAAAGGAGCGCCGTCCTTTACATGATAGTATCGCCCGGAAAGTTTCAGACCATCGTGGGAAAAGATGGTTACCATCTCACATTCCCGCTGCTGAAGCTGCTCCACAATCCGGGAAATTTCCTCCCGGTAGGGGACATACTGACGGGCGCTCAGGGAAGGAAGCTGATCCCGCCCGTTTTTTGGAGCATAAAATGCCAGACGGTATGCGTAATATGCCCCGCCGAACACCACAGCCAAAACCAAACAAAGTAATACCAGAAATACCATACTACGATAAACTCCGAATAAAGGCAAGCAATTCCGGGAAACTGCCGCTGTGATACCGGGAGATGTCCTGACCGCTGCGATTGATCAGGCAGTCCGTCAGCAGGAACACATCCATGCCGATTTGGGAAGCAATCATATCTTCGTCCACATCGTTGCCGACCATCAGACATTCTCCGGGGTTCAGATTCAGTTTGCCCAGAATTTCCCGATAGTAGTCCGGATTGGGTTTGCAACGGGAAGAATTTTCATATGTAGTAATCAAAGCGAAATCCTCCAGTTTCAGCCCTGCCCATCCAGCCCGGCAGTAGGTTGCCACGGCAGGGAACAGCGGATTGGTGGCCAGAACGGTCCGATAGCCCAGCGCTTTGATTTCCGCAATGGCCTGGGCTGCCATCGGATTAAACCCGCATTGATCCTGCAAACGAGGGAAATCCTCTGCGTAAAATTCATCAAAGGGAGATTTGTCCGCAACTTCCCCCAGAAGCTGCTCAAATACCTGCCAGAAAACCTGCTCGTTGGTATTGTCAGTGGTGTTTTTGACCATCGCGGCGGTTCCGGCCCAGACTGCCTTTACCAGTGCGTCAGGATCATATCCCAAAGGAGCCATTTTTCTGGCCATGCTGGACAGATATGCCCGGACAAACTGCTCCTGATCCATGGGAAGCAGGGTACCGTCCAGATCAAAAAGAATGGTAGTAATCATAATAACCTCCTGTTTACGAGATACAAAACTACCCTCCTGCTGGCAGGAGGGCAGTCGCCGTCGGAAAAGTCGTCAATCCGCCGTGGATTCCTGACCCACAGCCATAATGTCATAAGGCGTGGTTTGGTAGACGAAGTAGTTCAGCCAGTTACTGAACAGCAGGTGGGCATGCCCCCGCCAGCGAACGATTGGGGATTGGGTGTCATCGTCGTTGGGATAGTAATTGGCAGGAACATGAATGGGAAGTCCCTGGTTTTTATCCCGCAGATACTCTTTTTCCAGGGTATCGGCGTCGTATTCCGAATGGCCTGTGACAAAAATCTGCCGCCCGGCCTTGTTCATCAGCGCATATACGCCCGCCTCTTCTGAGGAAGCCAGAATTTTAAGCCCGGGGATTTTCTCGATATCCGCCCGGTCAATGGTGGTGTGCCGGGAATGGGGAATCCAGAATTCATCGTCAAATCCCCGCAGAAGAATCGCCCGCTTGTAGTCTGCATGATGGGGATACACGCCAAAAAGTTTCTCCGGCAGGGGATGCTTCTGGATGCCATAGTGGTAGTAAAGCCCAGCCTGGGCACCCCAGCAGATGTGGAAGGTGGAGTGCACATGGGTTTTGCTCCATTCCATGATCTGGCACAGCTCTTCCCAGTAGTCCACTTCCTCAAAGGGCATCTGTTCCACCGGGGCGCCGGTAATCACCATACCGTCGAATTTCCGGTCTTTCAGCTCATCGAAGGTTTTGTAGAACGTCAGCAAATGCTCCTGTGGCGTGTTTTTGGAGCGGTGGGAAGAAACCATCATCAGTTCCAGATGTACCTGCAGGGGGGTATTTCCCAGCAGACGGCTCAGCTGGGTTTCGGTGACGATTTTGGTGGGCATCAGATTCAGCAGCACGATTTCCAGGGGTCGGATCTGCTGGGTTTCTGCCCGGGTCTGCTTCATGACGAAGATGTTTTCGTTTTGCAGGATGCCTGCGGCGGGGAGGTCGTTGGGTATTTGAATGGGCACGCTGGAACCTCCTGCTTACAGGTTATCCAGAGCCTGGGCAATATCCCCAATCAGATCCTGAACATTTTCCAGTCCGCAGCTCAGGCGAATCAGGTCAGCGCCCACACCGGCGGCTTCCAGTTCTGCATCGGTCATCTGCCGGTGGGTAGAGGAAGCGGGGTGGAGGCAGCAGGTACGGGAGTCAGCCACATGGGTTTCGATGGAACCCAGCTTCAGGTGCTTCATGAAGGTTTCGGCAGCTTTCCGGCCGCCGTGAAGGCCGAAGGAAACCACGCCGCAGGAGCCGTTGGGCAGGTATTTCTGAGCCAGATCATAGTACTTGTCGCCCTTCAGGCCGCAGTACTTGACCCACTTTACCTTCTCGTGGCTGCTGAGGTATTCGGCAATGGCCTGGGCATTGGCACAGTGCTGCTTCATCCGGAAGGGAAGACTCTCCAGACCCAGGTTCAGAATGAAAGCGCTCTGGGGAGACTGGATGCAGCCAAAGTCCCGCATCAGCTGGGCGGTGCACTTGGTAATATAAGCTCCTTCCAGCCCGAAGCGCTGGGTGTAGGTGATGCCGTGGTAGCTTTCGTCGGGGGTGCACAGGCCGGGGAACTTCTCGGCATGGGCAGACCAGTCGAATTTGCCGCTGTCCACAATCACGCCGCCGATGGCAGATGCGTGACCGTCCATGTACTTGGTGGTAGAGTGGGTCACAATATCGGCGCCCCACTCAATGGGACGGCAGTTGATGGGAGTAGCGAAGGTGTTGTCCACGATCAGCGGGACGCCATGGGCGTGGGCAGCCCGGGCAAATTTCTCAATGTCCAGCACGGTAAGAGCCGGGTTGGCAATGGTTTCGCCAAAAACCGCCTTGGTGTTGGGACGGAAAGCGGCATTCAGCTCTTCTTCCGTGCAGTCCGGGTCCAGGAAGGTGGTCTCCAAACCCATCTTCTTCATGGTCACAGCGAACAGATTGAAGCTGCCGCCGTAGATGGCGGAACTTACCACAATGTGGTCTCCGCAGCCGGCAATATTGAATACAGCCATAAAGTTGGCAGCCTGGCCGGAGCTGGTCAGCATAGCAGCGCTGCCGCCTTCCAGTGCGCAAATTTTGGCAGCCACCGCATCGCAGGTGGGGTTTGCCAGACGGGAGTAGAAGTAGCCGTCGGTTTCCAGATCGAACAGCTTGCCCATGTCCTCAGAAGTGTCATATTTAAAGGTTGTGCTCTGCACAATGGGAATCTGTCTGGGTTCCCCGTTGCCCGGCTTATAACCAGCCTGAATGCAAAGTGTCTCAGTCCGCAGTTTTTCCATGGGAAATCACCTCATATGATTGTTGAAATATCGGATACATTGTAATCCCTGGAAGGATATTTGTCAATGAAAATGGATAACGTCCCATCTTCCCGGCTGATTCAGCCGCCTGTTTCAGCGAAAACAGGGCAATTCCGGAGCTGAGAAGGAAGGAAAATCCGAAAAGCATAAAAAGAAACCCGACTTCTGTAGAAGTCGGGTAAAATAACAACCTATTCTGATACAAAATGCACTCCCTGCGGATAAATCATTAAAAGGCTTGCCTTTTGTTAAATTGTATCATATTGTGGTAAAAGAATAAGGGGGAATTTGCTGCTCTTTGGTGGTATTATTTCTTTTTGCTTGCTTGTTTTGCAATAAGTGCTTCAATTTTGGCAATATATGAATCAGCTTTTTCTGTATATTCTTTTCGTTCTTTTTTTAGTTCCTTAACGAAGCGCAAAGCATCGCCATATCTCTTTGAAGCGATGTATAAATCAGCCAATTCAAAATGCCATCTTGAACCACGGAACGCTAATCCACCATTGTTCCAAAGCATTTCCCAAAAGGCAATATACGAACCAATATCTTTGTTTTCGTCATATTCCATTCTAGCCTTTTGGATAGCTTCAAGTTGTTCATCTTGCATTTTCAAAATCTTGAATAATTCAGGGTCAAAATTGCTCAACATCCTCATAGTGGTGCTGTGGTTGTCAGTTCTTTGTTGATTCAATTTTGCTTCCTGTGCTTCAACAATAGACTTCCAGTTTGACTTATCGCCTGCACCTAACAATTTGTTGATGCTCCATACATTGAATGGCATCCCAAAGGTATTGTCTTCTACTGTCTTATTATGGTTTTTGTGCATATAAGGAACATAAGCGTTTTCTGCTAATTCACGCTGCCCCAAATCGGTTAGCATGTACTTTACTTGAATACCACTTGCGGTCAGTTCCGCTTCAGAAAACGCATCTGCTACACGTAAAACAAGGTCAGACTTTTTTCCAGTGGTAGGCAACTCCTTTGTGGACAGCATTTCTTTCAGCTGTGGCATTGTCAAACTATTCAGAGAATC
>DVGO01000011.1 GCA_018712645.1 Candidatus Faecousia faecavium
GACCAAAAGTCTTATGCGAAAGCCCTAGGAGGAAATCATGAAAACCTATATCTATCCCCAGAACCTGAAAGCCAAGCCGCACCTGTGGCTGTGGGGCATGCGGGACTTTGTGATCCTGGCGCTGCTGGTACTGTTGTCGGCAGTGCTGCTGGTTCACTCCGGACTTCTGGCCCCCATGGCTGGGGCATTGTGCTTTGCCTTCGTGACCATCCGCATGGAGGATACCACAGTGATGGATTACCTGAGCTATGCTCTGGGGTACTTTGTAATCCGCCAAAAACACTATGAATGGAGATAGCCTATGAAGAAACGAAAATCCGGCAGACGGTCGATGCAGGAGCTGATGGGCATCCGGGGCTTTACCAAGTACGGCCTGGAAACCGTGCATGGAGAACTGCTGTTTTTCCGGGTGCAGCCCATCAACATCTCCGTCCTGTCTGCCGAAAATATCCGCCAGAAGATTCATGCACTGCAAACGATTCTGACCTTAATGCCGGACATCGAGATTTTGTCCACGGATTCCTGCGAATGTTTTGATGCCAACAAACTCTATCTGCGCAAACGGGAACGGGAGGAGGGAAATGCCAGTGTCCGCCGACTGCTGCATAAGGACGGCCAGATGCTGACCCACCTGCAGGCAGAGATGTCCACTGCCCGGCAGTTTGTGTTCCAGCGCCGGTGCACGGGACTCAAAGCCGAACAGGTACTGAGCCTGGTCAATGATACCCACAAACAGCTGGCAGGGGCAGGTTTTGAAATTCAGCGGATGAGAAAACCGGAGATCAAGCGATTTCTCGCCATCTATTTTGACGCATCCATGGACGGCGACCGGATGCCGGACGTGGATGGGGCCCAGTATGTGAAAGGGGGGAAGGACATCCATGCTTAAGGGAAAAAAGAAATCCAGAAAGGAAATGCCGGAGCAGCCCAGAGTCAAAGATTTCTTTGACTGCATCCTGCCGGGCAAGATCAAATTCTTTGCCAACTACTGCATTGTAGGTGACACCTACCGCTGTGCCTGGGTAATCCGGGAATACCCGCCTACCACAGAGGAGCAGGCCATTCTGGCCCAGCTGGCAGACCGGACGGGGGTTACCTTGCATCTGTACCACCGTCGAGTAACCCCCATGGAGGAGCGGCAGATTGTGAACAATGCTGCCCGGAAAAACCGGCTCATGGCAGGCGATCATGACATCACCCAGGCCATGGAAGCAGAGGGGAACCTCCAGGATGTGCAGACGCTGCTGGCCACCATGCGCAACAATCGGGAGATCCTGCTCCATTGCAGTGTGTTTGTGGAGCTGAAGGCTAAAAGCTTTGCAGCGCTGGAACAGCTGCAGTCAGAAATCGCCATGGAACTGACCCGGGCGAAAATCTCGGTGGACAAACTGACTCTTCGGCAGCAGGAAGGATTCCTTTCGGTGCTGCCTGTGGGGCGAAATCAGTTTGGGGACCAATATGAGCGGGTACTCCCTGCCGGTTCCGTTGCCAATATGTACCCGCTGAGTTTCTCCGGTAAGACGGATCCCCAGGGGTTCTACATCGGTCGGGACAAATACGGTACCAACATCCTGGTAGACCTGGATCGCCGGAGCAATGACAAGACCAATGGCAGCGCCCTGATCCTGGGCAACTCCGGCCAGGGTAAAAGTTATCTGATGAAGCTGCTGCTGACCAACTTCCGGGAGGCAGGGAAGGCGGTGATACTGCTGGATGTGGAAGCAGAGTACGAAGACCTGACCCAGAATCTGGGTGGCTGCTATGTGGACTACCTGTCAGGCAATTATATCATCAATCCCCTGAAGCCGAAGCTTTGGGCGGACGATCCCCAGGAGCAGGAGGAAGGGCCGGAGGCCTTCCGGAAAGCCACCCGGCTGAGCCAGCACATTGCTTTACTCAAAGACTTCTTCCGCAGCTACAAGGATTTCACCGATGCCCAGCTGGACACCCTGGAAATCCTCTTGGAAAAGCTCTACGCATCCCGGGGGATTACGGACAGCACAGACTTCTCTGCATTGAAGCCCGTCCAGTATCCGGTGATGGCGGAATTTTACTGGCTGTGCCAGAAGGAGTACGCAGAGTATGACGATACTCAGAAACATCTGTATACCCAGGAAATGCTCCGGGAGGTGTGCCTGGGGATTCACTCCATGTGTGTGGGCTCGGAGAGCCGGTTCTTCAACGGCCATACCAACATCGCCGATGATCAGTTCCTATGCTTCGGGGTAAAGGGCCTGATGGATACCAACAAGCGGCTGAAGGATGCAATCCTGTTCAATATTCTGTCCCATATGTCCAACCGGCTCATAGGCATTGGCAATGCAGTGGCTGCCATTGATGAGCTATACCTGTTCCTGACCAACCAAACGGCCATCGAGTACATCCGAAACTCCATGAAGCGGGTGCGGAAAAAGGATTCCTGCGTGGTACTTGCCTCTCAGAATATTGAGGACTTCCTGATCCCCTCCATCCGGGAGTTTACCAAGCCCATGTTCTCTATCCCGACGCACCAGTTCCTGTTTTTCCCCGGCTCCATCAACCCGAAGGAGTATCGGGATGCACTGCAGGTGGAGGAAGCGGAGTTTGACCTGATTCGCAGTCCGGAACGAGGTACCTGCCTGTATCGCTGCGGCAATGAACGGTATCTGCTCCAGGTGCTGGCACCGGAATACAAAGAAGAAATCTTCAGAAAGGCAGGCGGAAGATGAGTGCTGCCGTTGGTGCGGCTCTTAAGAAAATCGCAGTGGCACTGGTTACCGACCGGAAGGTGCTGCAGAAGGTAGGGATGGCGGTCCTGGTGATTGTGGTGGCACTGTTTATGCCCATGGTGGCCATCGTGAGTGTGTTCAGCGGCACGCTGGAACTGGACACCGCCGCTTTGCAGGTCCAGATCCAGGAGAACCTGACCCCGGAGCAGCGGCAGATGCTCCAGCACACGGAAGATACCATGAATGCCATTTCCTCTGCCTTACAGGAAGCCCAGATGCCGGAGCGGGTGAAGGAAGCCCAGGTGCTCTACATCCTTGCGCTATATGACCATGGCAGCCAGCCGGGATTTGTTTCCCGGCTGGTTTCCTGTTTTCAGAAGGAGCAAACGGATGAGCAGCTCATTGCTGTGGTGAACCGAACCTTTGGCACGGACATTCAAACCGCGCACTTTACACAGCTGGTGGGAAATGTTCGCTCCCAGTATGTAGACACCACCCAGTATGTGGATTTCACCATCAAGAACAATCTGGATCTGGTGCAGTGGGCAATTGCAGCGGAGAAGGCGGGCTGGGGGTATGTGTGGGGAACCTTTGGCCAGGTGCTGAGCCGGGATCTGCTGGCTGCGAAGGTAGAGCAGTACCCGGACAATGTGGGCATCTATGAGGAATTCATCCGAAGCAACTATCTGGGCAAACGGACAGCGGACTGTGTCGGGTTTATCAAG
>DVGO01000012.1 GCA_018712645.1 Candidatus Faecousia faecavium
GACCTGGTGGACGAAGCCTGTGCCCAGATCCGCACGGAAATGGATTCCATGCCCACGGAGCTGGATGCGGTGTCTCGGAAGATCATTCAGATGGAGATTGAGGAAGCTGCCCTGAAGAAAGAAGAGGATGAACTGTCCAAGGGCCGCCTTGCAGAGCTGCAGAAGGAGCTGGCAGAAGAACGGGATACCTTCAACGCCATGAAGGCCCAGTGGGAAAACGAGAAAAACGCCATTGGCAAGGTTCAGCAGTTGAGGGAAACCATTGAAGATCTGAACCGCCAGATTGAAGCTGCCGAGCAGCGCTATGATCTGGAAAAGGCTGCGGAGCTGAAATACGGCCGCCTGCCGGAAGCCCAGCGTCAGCTGGAAGAGGAGGAGCGCCGTGCCCAGAGTGCCAAGGAAAGCAATATTCTCCGGGATCGGGTCACCGACGAGGAAATTGCCCGGATTGTGGAACGCTGGACGGGAATCCCCGTGTCCCGGCTGGTACAGGGCGAGCGGGAGAAGCTGCTGCATCTGGACGAGACGCTGCATAAGCGGGTGATTGGTCAGGACGAAGCGGTTCAGGCTGTTACCGAAGCCATTCAGCGCAGCCGCGCCGGCATCCAGGACCCCAACCGTCCCATTGGTTCGTTCCTGTTCCTGGGCCCCACCGGCGTGGGCAAAACCGAGCTGGCCAAGACCCTGGCCCAGGCGCTGTTTGACGATGAAAACAACCTGGTAAGAATTGACATGTCCGAGTATATGGAGAAATTCTCCGTCTCCCGTCTGATTGGCGCGCCTCCCGGATATGTGGGCTATGAAGAAGGCGGTCAGCTAACGGAAGCCGTTCGCCGCAAGCCCTACAGTGTGGTGCTGTTTGACGAGGTGGAAAAGGCACACCCGGATGTGTTCAATGTGCTGCTGCAGGTACTGGACGACGGTCGAATCACCGACTCCCAGGGCAGAACCGTGGACTTCAAGAATACCATTCTGATTCTGACCTCCAACCTTGGCTCTGAATTCCTGCTGGGCGGCGTCAATGCCGACGGCACCATCGATGAGCAGGCCAAGGCCCAGGTTCAGGCACTGCTGCGCCGGTCCTTCCGTCCGGAATTCCTGAACCGTCTGGACGAAATTGTGTTCTACAAGCCTTTGACCAAGGAAAATGTGACCAAGATCATCGACCTGCAGATTGACAAGCTGAACAGCCGTCTGGAAAATCAGCAGATTCGCTGCCAGCTGACGGAAAAGGCCAAGGAAGCCATTGTGGATGCCGCTTATGATCCTCAGTACGGTGCCCGTCCGCTGCGCCGGTATGTGCAGCATACTGTGGAGACCATGCTCAGCAAGCGTCTGCTCAAAGGCGATATTACCCCCGGCAGCACCGTTACGGTGGATGCTGTGGACGGAGAACTGGTCATGGCATAACAAATGTTCAGGCCGCCCGAAACAGGGCGGCCTGATTTTTTTGCATTGAAAATCCCAAAATAAAATGCTATAGTAAGAGGAAAAAAACGAAGAAGGAACGATAATGCAGCAAAAACTCTTCTCTGACCGGGCGTTGGTCAGACTGATGATTCCTCTGATTGTAGAACAGGCCCTGACCATTCTGGTGGGCATGTGCGACGGCGTGATGGTTTCCACTGTGGGTGAGGCGGCGATTTCCGGCGTTTCCCTGGTGGATATGATTAACACGGTGGTTCTGACATTGTTTGCCGCACTTGCCACCGGCGGCGCTGTGGTAACCAGCCAGTTTCTGGGTGCCCGGCAGCAGGAAAAGGCCCGGCAGAGCGCTGCCCAGCTGGTGCTGATGTCCGGTACCACAGGTCTGGCAGCTGCGGTACTGTGCCTGGTATTTGCCCGGGAGGTTATGCGGCTGTTCTTCGGCAGCATCTCCGATGAGGTGATGGAGGCAGGCCTGATTTATTTGCGGATTACGGCGCTGTCCTTTCCCTTTATTGCACTCTACAATGCCGGAGCTGCCATTTTCCGCAGCGTGGGAAACAGCAAGATATCCATGAAGGTCAGCCTGCTGATGAATGCCATCAACGTGGTTGGAAATGCTTTTTGCATTTTTGTGCTGAAAATGGGGGTTGCCGGTGTGGCGGTTCCCACATTGGTTTCCAGAATGGTGGCGGCAGTGGTCATTCTGGCGCTGGCCTGTGACAAACGCCAGCAGCTGAGCCTGGAAAAGGCATACCTTGGCAGTGTAGACCGGCGGATGATGGGAAACATTTTGCGCATTGGTGTGCCCTCTGCCTTTGAAAATGCATTTTTCCAGCTGGGACGGCTGATTGTGGTGAGCATGATTGCCCTGTTCGGCACCACCCAGACTTCTGCCAATGCGGTGGCCAACACCCTGGACAGCATCGGCGTCATCATCGGTCAGGCCATGGGTCTTGCCATGGTAACGGTGGTAGGGCAGAGCGTGGGCGCCGGGGATGTGGAACAAACCAAATACTATACCAAAAAGCTGATGATCTGGACTTACATCATGCAGGGTTTAAGCAATGTGCTGATTATCCTGTTTGTGGACCAGCTGATTGGTTTCTACAGTTCCCTGTCGGAAGAAACGGTGGCGCTGGCACGAACTCTGGTGCTGATTCATACCTCCTGCGCCATTGTTATGTGGCCTGCATCCTTTGTTCTTCCCAATGCGCTGCGGGCTGCCAATGATGTGAAATTTACCATGTATGTGGGCATCGGTTCCATGGTGGCTTTCCGGATTGCCGGTTCCTGGATTCTGTGCGTATCTATGGGAATGGGCGCTGTGGGCGTGTGGATTGCCATGGTTGCTGACTGGATCTGCCGCATCAGCTTCTTCCTGCCCCGGATGATATCGGGAAAGTGGAAGAGCAAATACGCCTCTGTCTGATGATCTCAGGCCCAGGGCGGCAGTTCCTCAAAACGACGGATGTTTCCCTGATAGGGGAAAGAAATGCAGCAAGAGAATAACATGGGGGCCGGGGAGGAATCTCTGGCCCCGTATTTGTGATCGCCCACCAGCGGATATCCTCTGCTGGCAAACTGCACCCGGATCTGGTGGCTGCGGCCGGTGTGCAGGCGAATCCGAACCAGACTGGTTTCCCCCTGGGTCAGGCGGGTAAATTCCAGCCTGGCTTTTTTTACTCCGCCGCGGAGCCGCTTTACTACGAATACCTTGTTTTTTCGGGAATCTTTCCACAGAAGATCCTCCCAGTCGCCAAGCTCCGGAGGGATACCGTGAACCATGGCCACATACTCTTTGACCATGGTTCCTTCTTGGATGGCTCTGGACAGACTGGCGGCAGCTTGTTTTGTGCGGGCGTAAACCATGACCCCGCCTACATTCTGATCCAGCCGATGAATGGGGAAACATTCCCCGCCCAGCTGCTGCGTCAGTTCAGCCGGGACATCCCGCTCCGAGTCCAGCCCCACAGGCTTGACACATACCGCGATATTGGCATCGGAATAGAGAATTTCCAAAAGCATACCCTCCCTGGAAACGGTTTTTTGCAGTATAGCACAAATTCTGGCTTTTTCAAAGGGGGATGGTTGCATCTTTTTGGTTTTCTTGTATAATGGGAGAAAAAGGAGGATGTAACATGACTACGAAGGATTATCAGCGCCGCTCACCGCTGAGCATTTTTTTGCACTATTTTGGAAACCATAAGAAACTGTTTGCTGTTGACGTAGCCTGCGCCGTGGGCATCGCGGTGATTGACCTGGCCTTTCCCCTGGTGACCCGCAGCGCACTGTATGACATGCTGCCCAACCGGATGTACCGGACGTTTTTTGTGATTATGGCGGCTGTGATCGCCAGCTATGTGCTGCGCTCTTTTCTTAATTATATTGTAGCCTACTATGGCCACACCTTCGGTATCCGGGTGGAAGCGGACATCCGCAAGGATCTGTTCAGCCACATGCAGGATCTGAGCTTTGACTTTTACGACAGCAACCGTACCGGCAAGCTGATGGCCCGGCTGACCAGTGACCTGTTTGAACTAACGGAACTGGCCCACCACGGCCCGGAGGATTTGCTGACGTCGCTTCTGACCATCTGCGGAGCCCTGGCGGTCATGGCCTCCATTCGCTGGCAGCTGGCGGTGATGGTGGCGCTGATGATTCCTATTTTTCTGGTGGTGGTCATGGCCATGCGCCGCCGGATGAGCATCGCCTCCGTTGCCGCCAAGGAAAAGACCGGACATATCAACCAGGAAATTGAGAGCAGTCTCTCCGGCATCCGCACGGCCAAGGCCTTCGGCAATGAGGATATTGAGCGCAGCCGGTTCAATGCGGCCAATGAGATTTACAAGACTTCCAAGCGGGAGTTCCACAAGGCCATGGGTATGTTCCACAGCAGCGTAGAATTTTTCCTGTGCAGTCTGAATGTGGTGGTCATCGGCTTCGGCGGCTACTATGTGATGAAGGGAGAAATGGATTACCGGGATCTGATTACCTTTAATCTGTACATTGCCTCCTTCGTCAACCCCATGCGCAAGCTCAGCAACTTCTCGGAAATGTTTGCCAACGGCTTTGCCGGACTGCGGCGGTTTGTTGATGTGATGGCCACGGAGCCTACGGTTCAGGACAGCCCCGATGCCAAGCCGCTCGAGCAGGTCAAAGGCGGCATTGTGGTGGATAAAGTCTCCTTTGCCTATGACGGTGATCTGGCGGTGTTGCATGATGTGTCCCTGACGGTGCAGCCCGGAGAAACCGTGGCCATTGTGGGCCCCTCCGGCGGCGGCAAATCCACCTTGTGCCAGCTGATTCCCCGGTTCTATGATGTCACCACTGGCTCCATCTCCATTGATGGGCAGGATCTTCGCAGCGTGACCCAGCACAGCATCCATGAAAATATCGGCATTGTGCAGCAGGATGTGTTCCTGTTTGCTGATACTATCTTTGAAAATATCCGCTACGGCAAGCCCGACGCCACCATGGAAGAGGTAGTAGAGGCTGCCAAGAAGGCGGAAATTTACGACGACATCCTGGCCATGCCCCAGAAGTTTGATACCTATGTAGGCGAGCGGGGCACCCTGCTCTCCGGCGGACAGAAGCAGCGCATTGCCATTGCCCGGATATTCCTGAAGAATCCGCCTATCCTGATTTTGGATGAGGCAACTTCTGCACTGGATTCCGTGACGGAAGCCAAGATTCAGCGGGCCTTCGATGCCCTGGCCAAGGGGCGTACCACACTGATTATTGCCCACCGGCTCAGCACCATCCGCAGCGCCAACCGGATTGTCTCCATCTCCGATGGCCTGATTACCGAATGCGGAACCCATCAGCAGCTGCTGGAAAGCGGCGGCATTTATGCCCAGCTGTATAACACCCAGAACGCTCTGGCACTGGAAGCACTGCGTAATAGTTAAGGAGACTGCTATGACCCGGAAAATGCAGTTGAAAACAGAAAATGCTGCGCTGGACGTACTAAAAGGAATTGCTTGCGCCCTCATTGCCTCTTCTCACCTTCCATCATTCTGGAATTGTGAAATGATAGATGCGTACTATTTGGGGTGGTTTCTGCGGATTTGCGTGCCCTTGTTTTTTGTGTGTTCTGGTTATTTTTTCTTTCAGTCTCAGCATAAAGAGCGGTTCCTGCTCCGGATTGCCCTATTATATGTTCTTGGTTATTTGCTGTACCTGCCGCTAATTCTGCAGGGGGCAGAGAATATGGCGGAAGGAATCTCCCGGCTGCGCTGGAATCTTGTAATTGGATATGAGCATTTGTGGTATTTAAATGCGACACTGTTCGGCTTTTTGATTTGGTATGGACTTGAGCGAATCCCGCAGTTGGGACGATGGCTGTATCCTGCAGGGATACCCATTTGCGTGCTGTTGATACTGATGGGGGGACTGCTGGATGAATATTATCCTTTGTGCACAGTTCCCTGGGTTAAAAACTTGGGAGAATTTATATCCCGATTCGGCGGACCACGGAATGTGGTTTTTATGGGCTTGCCGTTGCTATTACTGGGGGGCGGATTAGCCAGATATGACCTGGCTATCCGGAAGATTCCGACGTTTGCTTTGGTGCTGTGCTATCTGGTACTGCGGGCACTGGCGCTTTGGGAGATTCATTTTCTGTTTGGTGCCAGAGGATTGGCAATCAGCTGTGACATCACATTTTTCAACTGCTTTCCGGCTGTAATTTTGATGGCTTTGGCACTGCGTATTCCTGTAAAAATTCCTTGGTCGGTTGGCAAACAGCTGCGTACAATGACGGAATATGTCTATATTCTGCATCCTTTGGTGGGAGCGTATCTGGTTCGGACGCTAGCTTTACCTCCGTTCTGGAATTGGATTTGTACAGTAGTTTTCTGCTGCTGCCTGACGCTGCTTCTGGAAAAACAGTTTCTTCGAAAACGGACTGAATAAAAAAGGCTGACAGATATTTCTGTCAGCCTTTTTTACATCAGCAGATTACTTCCTCATCTTGGCGCATCAGAGCTGTTCGTTCTACATGGGAGATGGAAAAACTGTTTCAGCGGTGCCTGATAGTGCTGCACCATCCCCAAAATCGTTACTTCATGGAGTTACATCTTTTCCGGAGCGGAGAATCCCAGAAGGTCGATAGACTGTTCCAAAACCCGTTTGGCAAGGCCAATCAAAGCAATGTAGCCGTTTTTCTTCTGCTCGTCCTCTTCGCCCAGAATCCGGGTTTCGTGGTAGAACTTGTTGACGCAGCCGGCCAGATCATAGATATAGGCACAGATCAGGTTAGGGGAGGAACTGGCCAGGGCACTTTCCAGAGCGGGAGCAAACTTGGTGATGGAAAGCATCAGATCCTTGGCGTAAGGATTGGCAGGAGTCTGGATGGGAAGGCTCTCCCAGCTGCCGAACCGGGACAAAATGGACTTGATCCGCACAATGGTGTAGAGAATGTAGGGGCCGGTGTTGCCTTCAAAAGCGGCGAAACGGTCCAGGTCAAAGATATAATCCTTGGTGGGCTGGTTGGACAGGTCGCCGTACTTCAGTGCCGCCATGGCAATTTTCCGGGTGGTGTCCTCCACTTCCTCGGCGGCCACAATCTGGTTTTCCACAACCTTGCCCCGGACAAAGTCGGTCATATCCTTGACCAGCTGTTCCAGCCGCATGACGCCGCCGTCCCGGGTCTTGAAGGGCTTGCCGTCCTTGCCGTTCATGGTGCCAAAGCCCAGGTGCTCAAGCTGGGTGGTTTCCGGGACAATGCCGGATTTCCGGGCGGCGCGGAATACCTGTTCAAAGTGCAGGCTCTGGCGCTTGTCGGTGACGTAGAGAATCTTGTCCGGGTTAAAATCCTGCATCCGCTGAATCATGGTGGCAAGATCCGTGGTGGCGTAGATGGCCGAGCCGTCGGACTTGACCAGAATGCAGGGGGGAACTTCCTTCTTATCGGTTTCCTCTGCCACGGGAATGACCCAGGCACCTTCGCTTTCCACGGCCAGACCCCGGGCTTTCAGATCTGCAACCATGGGGGGGATATAGGGGTCGGCGTCGGACTCACCCAGCCAGCTTTCAAAGGAAACGTTGAGGTTTTCGTAGTTTTTCTTCAGGTCGGCCACAGACACGTTCATAATGTGCTGCCACAGCGCCCGGTAGCCCCGGCGGCCCTGCTGCAGTTCAAAGGTGGCGGTGTGGGCGGCTTCAGCGAAGGCTTCATCTTCCTTCTTCCGGGCAGAAGCAGCGGGGTAAATTTCCTCCAGCTCGGAAATGGTGAAGGGAGCCTGGGCAGGGTATTCACCGGTGAAGTCCGGGTCAAAGTAAGGAAGCTCTGGCTGCCGCCGTTTCAGCTCCGCAATAATCAGGCCCATCTGCAATCCCCAGTCGCCCAGGTGAATGTCACCGATGGCGTTGTAGCCGAAGAATTTGTACAGCCGCTTCAGGCTCTCACCGATGATGGCGGAGCGCAGGTGGCCGATGTGCAGAGGCTTGGCCACGTTGGGGCCGCCGTAGTCCACCACAATGGTCTTGCCGGTGCCGGGCTTGGCAATGCCGAAGCCTTCGGCGGTGCGCATCTGCTCCAAGTAGCTTTGCAGGAACAGACCGCTGAGTTTCAGGTTGATGAAGCCGGGCATCACTGCCTCCACCAGGTCATAGTCCTTGGCATCCAGCTGCTCGGCCACAGCCTTGGCAATCTGAATGGGGGCGCACTTGTACTGCTTGGCAGCGGCCAGAGCGCCGTTGCACTGATATTCACACAGGTCGGGACGGTTGGAAACCGTCACCCGGCCGAAGGCGGAATCGTAGCCTGCATCGGAAAAGGCCTTCTGCATTTTTCCGGTGATCATATCCAGAATTCTTTCCATATTCGCAAACCTTTCGGATTATTTGTTTTTCTGCTCAGCCAGATAGTTCAGGTAATCGTCGTAAGTGCCGTAGCGGTCCACAATGGTGCCGTCGGGCTGGAAGGCGATGACACGGTTACAGACGGAGGTCAGCATTTCGTGGTCGTGGGATGCCAGCAGCACCACGCCGGGGAAGGCTTCCAGACCCTTGTTCACAGCCTGAATGGATTCCATATCCAGGTGGTTGGTGGGCTGGTCCAGCAGCACCACGTTGGCGCCGGAGAGCATCATTTTCGACAGCATGCAGCGGACCTTTTCACCGCCGGAGAGAACATCCACGCTCTTGAATACATCCTCACCGGAGAACAGCATCCGGCCCAGGAAGCCCCGGAGGTAGACGTCGTCTTTCTTGGCAGAATACTGCCGCAGCCAGTCCACCAGCTCCATTTTGTTGCCTTCAAAGTAGGCCGTGTTGTCCTTGGGCAGATAGCTGCGGTTGGTGGATACGCCCCACTTGATGCTGCCTTCGTCCGGCTCCAGTTCACCCATGAGGATCTGAAACAATGCCGTCTGGGCCAGCTCGTTTTCACCAACAAAGGCAATCTTGTCGGTGCGGTTTACGGAGAAATACACCTTGTCCAGCAGCTTCACGCCGTCCACGGTGACGGATACGTCTTTAACGGTGAGCACATCCTTGCCCAGTTCCCGCTCGGGCTGGAAGCCGACGAAGGGATAGCGCCGGGTGGAGCAGGGCATTTCTTCTACGGTCAGCTTGTCCAGCAGCTTGCGGCGGGCGGTAGCCTGCTTAGCTTTGGCCTTGTTGGCAGAGAAGCGCTGGATGAACAGCTGCAGTTCTTCGATCTTTTCCTGGTTGCGCTTGTTCTTGTTGCGGATCATGGCCTGAACCATCTGGGAAGACTCGTACCAGAAGTCGTAGTTACCAACGTACATCTTGATCTTGCCGTAGTCAATATCCACGGTGTGGGTGCAGACGGTGTTCAGGAAGTGGCGGTCGTGGGACACGGCGATGACCATGCCGGGGAAGTCCAGCAGGAAATCTTCCAGCCAGTTGATGGCTTCGATGTCCAGGTTGTTGGTAGGCTCGTCCAGCATGACGATATCGGGGTTGCCGAAGAGTGCCTGGGCAAGCAAAACTTTCACCTTCAGACGGGGGTCGGTGGAGCCCATCAGGTCGTAGTGCAGCTCTGTGCCGATGCCCAGACCCTGCAGCAGACGGGAAGCGTCGGATTCTGCCTCCCAGCCCCCCAGTTCGGCAAATTCCGCTTCCAGGTCGGCAGCCCGCAGGCCATCCTCGTCGGAGAAGTCGGGCTTTTCGTAGATGGCATCCTTTTCCTTCATCACTTCGTACAGATGCTGGTTGCCCATGATGACGGTGTCCAGGATGGTGTATTCGTCGTAGGCGTTCTGGTTCTGCTTCAGAACGGATACCCGCTTGTCCGGGTCAATGGTGATGCTGCCGGTGGTGGAGTCCAGATCTCCGGTGAGAATCCGCAGGAAGGTGGACTTGCCGGCACCGTTGGCGCCGATGATGCCGTAGCAGTTGCCGGGCAGGAACTGCAGATCCACATGCTGGAACAGCCACTGACCGCCAAACTGCATACCGAGGTTGCTAACTGTAATCATGTCGTACTCCTTGTTTTCGGTTCATTGTGATTCAAAACATCGATTCATGCAGGCCCATTCCCTGCATATGCATACCAATACAGTCTAATCTTACCATAAAATTATGAATAAAGAAAGAACTTTTTTCCAAAGTGCTTGCTTTTTTTACCGGATGCGCTATAATATTAGCACTCAAACACCTAGAGTGCTAATTCAAACAAGGACGTGAATCGTAATTATGGAAAAGCAGCAATTCAAAGCAGAATCCCAGCGACTGCTGGATCTGATGATTAACTCTATCTATACCCACCGGGAGATCTTCCTTCGGGAAATCCTGTCCAATGCTTCCGATGCCATCGACAAGCTGGCCTACACCGCTCTGACCGATGACAAGGTGGGCATCAACCGGGACGAGTTTGCCATTACCATCACCCGGGACACCGAGAACGGTACCCTGACGGTTTCCGATAATGGCATCGGCATGTCCAAGGAGGAGCTGGAGGAGAACCTGGGCACCATCGCCAAGTCCGGTTCCCTGGGCTTCAAGCAGGCTATGGAGAAGAACGAGGACATTGACATCATCGGTCAGTTCGGCGTGGGCTTCTACTCTGCCTTCATGGTGGCCTCTTCCATCACCGTAATCTCCCGGAAGTATGGCGAAGATACCGCCTGGAAGTGGGTTTCTGACGGCGCAGACGGCTACACCATCGAGCCTGCCCAGAAGGATGCCCCCGGTACCGACATTATCATGACCCTGAAGGCCGATACCGAGGAGGAAAAATACTCCCAGTATCTGGAAGAGTATGAAATCCGCTCTCTGGTTCGCAAGTACTCCGACTATATCCGCTACCCCATCCGCATGGAGGTAACCAAGTCCCGTCCCGTGGAGAAGGCAGAAGGAGAAGAAAGCGAAGACAAGGCTCCGGAATATGAATCCTATACCGAGATGGAAACCCTGAACTCCATGGTGCCCATCTGGCAGCGGGCCAAGAAGGATGTATCCGATGAAGAATACGAAAGCTTTTATCGGGAGAAATTCTTCGACTACACCAAGCCTCTGCGGATTATCCACTCCAGCGCCGAAGGCAGCGTGTCCTTCAAGGCTCTGCTGTATATCCCCGGCAAAGCACCTTACGATTTCTACACCAAGGACTATAAGCGGGGCCTGCAGCTGTATTCTTCCGGCGTGATGATTATGGAAAACTGCGAAGATCTGCTGCCGGAGCACTTCCGTTTCGTCCGGGGCGTGGTGGACAGCCAGGACCTGAGCCTGAACATCAGCCGGGAAATGCTGCAGCATAACCGCCAGCTGACCATCATTGCCCGCAACATTGAAAAGAAGATCAAGTCCGAACTGAAGTCCATGCTGGACAATGATCGGGAAAATTACGAGAAGTTCTACGCCGCCTTTGGCCGTCAGCTGAAATACGGCACCGTTTCCGACTACGGCGCCCACAAGGATGCCTGCCAGGATCTGCTGCTGTTCTACTCCCACAAGCAGGGCAAGCTGATTACCCTGAAGGAGTATGTGGACGCCATGGCAGAGGGTCAGGAGAAGATTTACTTTGTGCCCGGCGAAAACAAGGAACGCCTTGCCAAACTGCCCCAGGTGGAAACCCTGGACAAGAAGGGCTATGACGTACTGCTGTTTACCGAGGATGTGGACGAGTTCATCCCCCAGACTCTGGTAAGCTATCAGGAAAAGTCCTTCTGCAACGCGTCCAGCGAAGATCTGGGTCTGCAGACCGAGGAAGAAAAGAAGCAGGCCCAGGAAAAGGCAGAGGAAATGAAGGGACTGCTGACCTTCGTCAAGGAATCCCTGGGCGAGCAGGTGAAAGAAGTCCGGCTGTCTTCTAACCTGGGCAGCTTCCCGGTGTGCATGGTTCCCGATGCCGGTATGAGCTTCGAGATGGAAAAGTATATGAAGCGGGTGAATCCTGAGTTTGCTTTCCCGGTGGGCCGGATTCTGGAACTGAACGCCGATCACGATGCGGTGAAGGCTATGCAGAAGGCCATGACGGAAGACCCCATCAAGGCAAAGGACTATGCCCAGCTTCTGATGTATCAGGCCCAGCTGATGGCAGAGCTTCCTCTGGAAGACCCTGCTGCCTACACTGAGCTGGTGTGCAAGCTGATGAAATAACCGAACAATCCCCGGGGAAAGCCGTTGCGTTTCCCTGGGGATTATGCTATACTGTCCTCAGATTTAGGTAAGGGAGGAAACCTTATGAGTTATTACCATGCAGAAGAACTGATGGAAGTAATCGTGTCGGCTTTGCTGTCGACCGTGCCGTCTATGTTATTTGGCATTGTCAGCTATGTGCTGACGGCGCTGGCACTATACACCATTGCCAAGCGCCGGGGGATTCACAATCCCTGGCTGGCCTGGATACCGGTGGCGAATTATTGGCTTATCGGATCGCTGTCTGATCAGTATCAGTATGTGGTCAAAGGCCGCAACTGTTCGAAACGGAAGTGGCTGTTGATTCTGGAAATTGTTTCGTTTGTACTGGTTGCAGCCATGCTGTTTTTCCTTGGCAGTATGCTGGTTCAGATGATTGCTGCAGCTATGGGAAATTCAAGTGAGACATATCTGATGAATATCGTGATGGGATCGCTGATGCGTATTCTGGGAGTGTGTCTGCCTTTGCTGGGTATCGGTATTGCGGTTGCCATCATCTATTATATGGCATTGTATGATATCTATAAATCCATGGACCCGGCCAACTGTGTGCTGTTTTTGGTGCTGAGCATTTTGTTCGGTGTGACCCAGCCCTTCTTCCTGTTCTTCAACCGGAATAAGGAACTGGGTATGCCCCCCAGAAAGCAGACTCCCAGATTTGTTCCGGAGCAGACGCCGCCTCCTCAGGAGCCCTGGGAACAGGATCACAAAGATTATCTGTAAGAAATCAAATACCGGCGCAGCTGAGTAATCTGCGCCGGTGCTTTTTGGTTAAGGAAAACCACCAGCAGTGCTGGTGGTTCTAAAAAGCTTTAGCTATGCGTAGAAAAAATATCCTCCTTTGGTAGAATAAGAGAAGGTCTGCCAACCACACTCAGAAACCAAAGGAGGAAT
>DVGO01000013.1 GCA_018712645.1 Candidatus Faecousia faecavium
TTTTGCAGCCAGGTGCCTTTTTTCAAAAAAGCTGGTATAATAGCTTCCGAGGTGATCCCATGCAGTTTTTTCCCCTGAAACTTTCCGACGGCATTTTTACCTTGCTGACACTGATTGCCACCTTCTTTGTCAATCTGGTTTTGCAGAAGCTGTTTGATACCCAGAGCCTGATTCCCATGATTTTTGTGCTGGGGGTATTTCTGGTTTCCTGGCGCACCCAGGGATATTTCTGGGGCATTGCCGCTTCCTTGGTCAGCGTGCTGGCGGTGAATTTTGCTTTTACTTACCCGTACTGGGCCTTTGATCTGATTTCTCCGGAGTGCATTGCCTCTGCTGTGGTGATGCTGGTGGTGGCCATAATGACCGGCACCCTGACCACCCAGCTGAAACGCCAGGAAAAGCTGAAGGCCGAAGCGGAGACCGAACGGATGCGGGGCAATCTGCTCCGGGCAGTATCCCACGATCTGCGCACCCCCCTGACCGCCATTTACGGTGCCTGCTCGGCCATGCGGGAAAATTACGATTCCTTCTCCCGGGAGAAACACCTGCAAATGCTGGAAGGGGTCTCCAACGATGCCCAGTGGCTGGTGCGGATGGTGGAGAATCTGCTCTCCATCACCCGGATTGATTCCGGCACGGTGCAGCTGAAAATGAAAAGCACGGTGCTGGAAGAGCTGATCGACGATGTGCTGGTGAAATTTTACAAGCACTATCCCAACCAGCCGGTAGAGGTTACGCTGCCGGAAGAGTTCATTCTGATTCCCATGGATGCTATGCTCATTGAGCAGGTGCTGATGAATCTGCTGGAAAATGCTGTGCTCCACGGAGAGGGGATGCAGCATCTGTGGCTGAACGTGGATGTGAAAGGCAGCCAGGCCATTTTCCGGGTGGAAGATGACGGCAAAGGCATTGACCCCCAGCGGATGGGCCAGCTGTTTACCACCCAGCTGTCCGGCCAGGCCCCTACGGACACCAGCCGCAGCAGCATGGGCATCGGATTAAGCGTCTGCGACACCATTGTCCGGGCCCATGGCTCCCGGATTTACGCCCAGAACCGTCCCCAAGGCGGTGCGGCATTCTATTTTGCACTGGAAATGGAGGAAGAAAACCGTGTCGAATAATAAATACAAAGTTCTGGTTGTGGAGGATGACCACAACATTGCCAGCTTTATCCAGGCTATTCTGGAGGCCAACGATTTTCAGGTGCTTACTGCCCAGCGCTGCCGGCAGGGAATGCTGATGGTAAATTCCCACATGCCGGATCTGGTGGTGCTGGATCTGGGTCTGCCGGACCTGGACGGGGAGGAATTTATCCGGGTAGTCCGCCAGGACAGTATGGTGCCCATTCTGGTGCTTTCTGCCCGGAGCGAGGAACAGGACAAGGTTTCCGCCCTGGATCTGGGAGCCAATGACTACATTACCAAGCCCTTCGGCACCGCCGAGCTGCTGGCCCGGGTCCGGGCCGCCCTGCGGGTGAGCCGGCACCGGCTTGAGGCCGCCGCCTCCAGCGGCACCTTTGCGGTGGATGATCTGCTGATTGATTATGACCGCCGCCAGGTTACCGTAGGGGGAAAGCTGGTGCATCTGACCCAGACGGAATTCAACATTCTGGCCCTGCTGAGTCAGCACACCGGAAAAGTGATGACCTATTCCGCCATTATCCGCTCCATCTGGGGGGCCATGGACGATGGCAGCATCAAAAAGCTCCAGGTGAATATGGCCAACATCCGCAAGAAACTGGGCTGCCGCCCGGGAGACAACCGCTACGTCACCAACGAATTGGGCGTAGGCTACCGGATGCTGGATGAATAGAAAATTCCCGCAGCTTACGCTGCGGGAATCATTTTTTACCGATTTTATACGCCGTAAACCAGCCAGATATAGATGTAGGCGGGAATGACCGCGGAGAGGGTGAAGGGGATACCGATGCGGAAGAAATCCTTGTTTGCCACTTCGTAGCCTTCCCGGCGGAGAATGCCGATGGCGGTAATGTTGGCGGAAGCGCCGATGGGGGTGATGTTGCCGCCCAGGGTAGCGCCGGAGAGCAGGCCGAAGTACAGGGGGATACCCACCAGCACCGGGTCCACACCCAGACCGGGGGCCAACTGGGCAGCCAGGCCGCCGATGACGGGAATCATGGTTGCCACATAGGGGATGTTGTCAATAAAGGCGGAAATCAGCACGGAAGCCCAGACAATGATGGTAAACATCAGCAGCAGGTTGCCGCCGCCCAGCTTGGCCAGCAGTCCAGCCAGAGCATCGATGACGCCCATGTTGGAAATGCCGCCGATCATCAGAAACAGTCCCACCAGCAGGCCCAAGGTTTCAAAGTCAATGGCCTTCAGCGGGCCAACCACGGACTCCACAGTCTTATTGCGCAGGTAGTTGTAAATCAGACCCACCACCAGCAAAGAGCAGCAGATGATGCCGTTGATTTCCGCGGGCAGGTTCCAGCTGTCGGGAGCGAAGGAGGCACAAATCAGCAGACCGATGGCACCCAGCAACAGGAAGGTGGGAACATAGTCGGAAACCTCGGTCAGGGAAGCAGCCTTGGGAATCTGGCCCTTTTCCTTCCGGAAAATCCAGTAGACAATGCAGGCAGACAGCACAGCTCCCAGTTCCACGGCAAAGAAGATGGAGGGCTTGCCGAAGTACCAGAAGAAGTCCATAAAGCTCATGTTCAGAGCAGAGCCCAGCATAATGGCGGTGGTGTCACCTACCAGAGTCGCGGCGCCCTGGAGGTTGGAGGAAACAGCGATGGCAACGAGAATGGGGATGGGATTGGTTTTCAGCTTCTTGCAGATTTCCAAAGCCACCGGCGCCACCATCAGCACCGTTGCCACGTTGTCCACAAAGGCAGAGATCACACCAGCAAACAGGGACAGGCACACCGCCGCCCACTGAATGGTGGGAACTTTGGCCATAATCATATCAGCCAGGCGCTCGGGCATGTGGCTGTCAATAAACAGCTGCACCAGACCCATGGTGCCGCCGATCATCAGCAGAACGTTAAAGTCCAGAGAGGGAATAATATCGCCCAGCGGCAGCATACCGGTAACGATAAAAATCAGACCGGAGCACAGGGCGATGTAGGGACGGTATTTGCTGAATGTCAGCATGAGGACATAGGTTGCGGCGAACAGTAAGATGGCAGGGATCATTTCTCATTTCCTTTCGTTATGCAATATCGCTTTATTATACCGAGGCGCCCTTTTCTGGTAAAGAGCAGCAGCGGCAAAGATTCAGTTAAGAATCAGTAAGGAGGGCTTTCGCCCTCCTTACAGTTTTATTTACCCTCGGTCAGCTTGTTCAGCAGGCTGACAACTGCAATGATCACGCCGGTGACAATGAAGATGCCCAGCATGCCATTGCCCATAATGGGCAGGGCTTCCATCAAATAATCAAGATGCAGCTGCATAACATTAACCTCCTACCAAAGCCAGGATCAGGCCGCCGGCAATAACGGAGGCGATCTGACCGGAAACGTTGACGCCGATGGAGTGCATCAGCAGGAAATTCTGGTTGTCCTCCTCCAGGCCCAGCTTATGTACCACACGGGCAGACATGGGGAAGGCGGAAATACCGGCAGCGCCGATCATGGGGTTGATCTTCTCCTTGACGAACAGGTTCATGATCTTGGCGATCATCACGCCGCCGAAGGTGTCCACAATGAAGGCAACCAGGCCCAGGCCCATAATCAGCAGGGTCTCAAAGCGCAGGAATTCTTCTGCGCTCATCCGGGAAGCGATGGTGATGCCCAGCAGAATGGTAATCAGGTTTGCCAGCACATTCTGAGCGGTCTCAGACAGGGAGTTCAGCACGCCGCACTCCCGGATCAGGTTGCCGAACATCAGGAAGCCGATCAGGACAACGGCATCGGGAGCCACCAGGCCCACAATGATGGTAACCACAATGGGGAAGAGGATCTTGGTCCGCTTGGACACGGGCTTGCCCTTATACTGCATCCGGATCTTCCGTTCGGCCTTGGTGGTGCACAGCTTGATGATGGGCGGCTGCACCATGGGAACCAGAGCCATGTAGGAATAGGCGGCCACCATGATGGCAGCAGTATAGTTGGACTTGAGCATCTGGGAGACGAAAATCGAGGTGGGGCCGTCGGCAGCGCCGATGATGGCAATGGAAGCAGCATCATTGAGCTGGAATCCGAACAGGGAAGCCATGCACAATGTGAAGAAAATACCGAACTGGGCCGCTGCGCCGAAAATCATCAGCTTGGGGTTGGTCAGCAGGGGCTGGAAATCGATCATGGCGCCGATGCCGATGAACAGCAGCAGCGGGAACAGCTCGTGCTGGTTGATGCCGATTTCAAACAGGTGCTCAATCACTGCCGCAGCGCCGGAGTTGGGCAGGTTTACCAGGATGGCGCCGAAGCCCATAGGCAGCAGCAGGGTCGGTTCCATCTCCTTGACGATGGCCAGATAGATCAGCACACCGCCGATGACCCACATGACCATTTGCTGCCATGTGATGTCATACAGATTCTGAATCAATACTTCCATAGTTTCCTCCGTTTGTCAAAATATAACGAAAACATTATAGCGCCCCCCTGGTAAAGATAGGGTAAAACTTTTGGCCCTTCTACAATTTTTTCTTGCTCTTATCTCTGCACCCTTCCTTTTTTCTTTTGCGGACAATGATGCACAGACAGCGGACAGTTGCGGCAGGTGATGGAGATTTTGCCCCATTCCTTGCAAATTTTCGTCACTTTACAGCTTGACCCTGTAGAAAAGCTATGCTAAAATTTATGATTAAGAAACGGAATGTTTTGTATCTTTCCAATTTTTTCTTTTATCCTGGGAGCATATGGTATGCATACTGCAAAAAAGATCTGGACCTATCTTGTCATTGCCTTCGTCGCTCTGTTGGGCGCAGTGAATTACGAGCTGTTCGTCTTTCCCAACCAATTCGCCCCGGCGGGTCTGAATGGTATCTGCACCATGATTCAGCACATCACCGGCATCAGCGTGGGTTATCTGAGCCTGTTCATCAATATCCCGCTGGCACTGTGGTGCTACTATGAAGTGAGCAAGCCCTTGGCAGTGCGCAGTATGGTGTATGTGGTGGTTTTCTCCGTGGGCTTGCTGCTGTTGGAAAAAATCGACATCTCCGCCATTGCATATTCCACCGACAGCGGCACCAGCAAAATTCTGGGACCCATGGTGGCCGGCATCATCCAGGGCTTTGTCTATTCCATTTTGGTGAAAGCCAGCGCCTACACCGGTGGCACGGATTTCATTTCTGCCATTGTCCACAAGCGCAGCCCGGAGAAATCCTTCTTCAGTATGAGCTTCGCCATTAACTCCTTCATCGCCATCAGCAGCTACTTTGTCTATGGATTCCAGATGGAGCCGGTGATTCTGTGCATCCTGTACTGCTTCCTGTCCTCCACCGTGGGTGAGCGGCTGATGAAGTCCGGCCGGGAGGCCATCTCCTTTGAAATCATTACCGACTATCCCGAGGACATTTCCAAGGAGCTGATTAACAATCTGCACCATTCCACCACTTTGATTCCCGCCAAGGGCATGTACTCCGGCCGGGAAACCAGCGTGCTGATCTGTGTGGTGAACAAAACCCAGGCTCCGGCGGTTGCCCGGATTGTCCGCAAATACCCCCATACCTTCGCCATTGTGGACCCGGTCAGCGAGATTCTGGGCAACTTCAAGCACTTGAGCAGTGACGGCAAGGTTGTCCGGGAAGTGTTGGACGCAGGTGACGGTGAAACGTTGTAAGCTTTTTTCAAATCTATATATATATTAGGAGGAACTACCCATGGCGTACTATTATCCGGAACCCAGTCACACCTTCAGCGAGTATCTGCTGATTCCCGGCTATACCTCTGAAGATTGCATTCCCGATCGTGTCAGCCTGAGAACGCCCCTGGTCAAGTACCGCAAGGGTGTGGAAGAGCCTGCCCTGTCTTTGAATGTACCCCTGACCTCCGCCGTCATGCAGTCCGTTTCCAACGATACCCTGGCCATTGCCCTGGCCAAGGAAGGCGGCATCAGCTTTATCTTCGGTTCCCAGACCATTGAGAATCAGGCCGCCATGGTTGCCAAGGTAAAGGGCTACAAGGCCGGCTTTGTTACCTCCGCTTCCAACCTGACCCCGGATGCCACTTTGGCAGACGTGCTGGAGCTGAAGGCCAAGAAGGGCTTCTCCACCATGGCTATCACCGACGACGGCACCGCCAACGGTAAACTCCTGGGCATTGTCACCAGCCGTGACTACCGGGTTTCCCGGATGAGCGCCGACGAGAAGGTCCGGGATTTCATGACTCCCCGGGAAAAGCTGATTACTGCTCCCGCTTCCACCACGCTGAAGGAAGCCAACGACATTATCTGGGAGCACAAGCTCAACAGTCTGCCCATTGTGGATGAAAACGATCACCTGATGTACTTCGTATTCCGCAAGGACTACTCTTCCCACAAGGAAAATCCCCTGGAACTGTTGGACAGCAAGAAGCGCTACCTGGTAGGCGCGGGCATCAACACCCGGGACTACGCCACCCGGATTCCTGCTCTGCTGGAGGCCGGCGCAGATGTGCTGGTCATCGACTCCTCCGAAGGCTACACCTGCTGGCAGAAAAAGACCATCGAATGGGTTCGTCAGAACTACGGCGACAAGGTCAAAATCGGCGCCGGTAACGTGGTAGACAAGGATGGCTTCCGGTTCCTGGCAGAGGCCGGTGCGGACTTTGTGAAGGTGGGCATCGGCGGCGGCTCCATCTGCATCACCCGTGAGACCAAGGGCATCGGCCGTGGTCAGGCAACTGCTTTGATTGAGGTTGCCGCAGCCCGGGATCAGTACTTCCGTGAGACCGGCATCTATGTGCCCATCTGCTCCGACGGCGGTATTGTCCACGATTACCACATGACCCTGGCTCTGGCTATGGGCGCAGACTTCCTGATGCTGGGCCGGTACTTTGCCCGGTTCGACGAAAGCCCCACCAACAAGGTGATGATCAACGGCGCTTATATGAAGGAGTACTGGGGCGAAGGCTCCAACCGTGCCCGGAACTGGCAGCGCTACGACCTGGGCGGCTCCGCCAAGCTGAGCTTCGAAGAGGGCGTTGACTCCTACGTCACCTACGCAGGTTCTCTCCACGACAATGTGGAAGCATCCCTGTACAAGGTCAAGTCCACCATGTGCAATGTCGGCGTGACCAACATCCCCGACCTGCAGCGCGATGCCAAGCTGACGCTGGTTTCCTCTGTCTCCATCGTAGAAGGCGGCGCCCACGACGTGACCCTGCGTTCTACCTCCAATGTAAAATAAACTATGGCAAAACCCGGCTGAAGCATCAGCCGGGTTTTTTCTTTCCACAGTGGGGCGTTTCCTCAGAAGGGTGTGGGGAAAATTCCTCTTCTTTCTGGCGGGGAATGGGAATTGTCCGGTTTTTATGTAAAGTATAATTCCTTTACATACTTTTCTGGATTTAATGCTTTTTCTGTGAATTCCGGGGAGTTATCCACAGGCTGAGGCCGATTTTCCCGGAATTTCACTGAATTTTTTCCACATCCTGTGAAAAGACTGTGGAAAAACGGCTTTTTTCACTACCCCCCTGTGGGATTCTAGCTCGACCTATTCTGAAGGCAAAAAAATTCCACAGCCTCTTACAAGGCTGTGGAATTTTTTATCGTTTACTTATTTTCCTGCAGGAACTTGTGGATAGCGGCAGCGCCCTTCTTGCCGGCGCCCATAGCCAGGATGACGGTGGCAGCGCCGGTAACGGCATCACCGCCAGCAAACACACCCTGACGGGTGGTCATCTCATTTTCATCCACAATCAGGCAGCCCTTTCGGTTGGTATCCAGACCGGGGGTGGTGGAGCGGATCAGGGGGTTGGGGCTGGTGCCCAGGGACATAATCACGGTGTCCACATCCAGCTCAAACTCGGAGCCGGGAACTTCCACAGGACGGCGGCGGCCGGAAGCATCAGGCTCGCCCAGCTCCATTCGGATGCACTTGATGGCCTTCACGCGGCCGTTCTCATCGCCCAGGATTTCCACAGGATTGCACAGAGTCTTGAACTCGATGCCCTCTTCCTTGGCGTGATGCTGCTCTTCCAGACGGGCAGGCATCTCGGCTTCGCCCCGGCGGTAGACAACATACACATTGTCAGCGCCCAGACGCATAGCGCAGCGGGCTGCGTCCATGGCCACGTTGCCGCCGCCTACCACGGCCACAGCCTTGGAGCGGATCACGGGGGTGTCGGCCTCTTCGTTGTATGCCTTCATCAGGTTGGTACGGGTCAGGTACTCGTTGGCGGACATAACACCCTTCAGGGACTCACCGGGGATGTTCATAAACATGGGCAGACCGGCGCCGGAACCGACGAACACAGCCTTGTAGCCCATCTCGAACAGCTCGTCGATGGTCAGAACCCGGCCGATAACCATGTTGGTCATCACTTCCACACCCTGAGCCTGGAGCTTGGTGATCTCGTTGGCCACAATGGCCTTGGGCAGACGGAACTCGGGGATGCCGTAAACCAGCACGCCGCCGGCGGTATGCAGAGCTTCAAACATGGAAACTGCATAGCCCATACCAGCCAGGTCGGAAGCACAGGTCATGCCGGCAGGGCCGGAACCAACCACAGCCACCTTGATGCCATTGGATTCCGGCTTGGTAGGCATGGCGTTGACGTTCTCCCGGTACCAGTCGGCAACGAACCGTTCCAGACGGCCGATGGCAACAGGCTCACCCTTGATACCGCGGACGCAGCGGGCTTCGCACTGGGTTTCCTGGGGGCAGACACGACCGCTCAGAGCGGGCAGGGCATTGGTGGAGGTGATGATTTCATAAGCGGCCTTGAAGTCGCCTTCCTGCACCTTTTTGATAAACTCAGGAATCCGGACATTCACCGGGCAGCCTTCCACACACTTGGGGTTCTTGCAGCTCAGGCACCGGTTTGCTTCTTCCACAGCCTGCTCAGCGGTGTAGCCCAGGGTGACTTCCTGGAAGTTCCGGGCACGAACCTTGGGGTCCTGCTCAGGCATGGGGACTTTCTTCAAAGACATGTTAGCCATTTTGCAATTCCTCCTGTTTATTTAATCAGAGCCTTGCCCATGGCTTCCATGCGGCAGGTATGGGTTTCGCTGACCTTGGCTTCCCGATCCCGGTATGTACCGTTACGGCTCATCAGCTCGGCAAAGTCAACCTTGTGACCGTCGAACTCGGGGCCGTCCACGCAGGCAAACTTAGTCTCGCCGCCCACGGTGACACGGCAGCCGCCGCACATGCCTGTGCCGTCGATCATGATGGGGTTCAGGGAGACGCTGGTATGGACACCGAAAGGCTCGGTGGTCTTGCAGACGAACTTCATCATGGGCACGGGGCCGATGGCCAGAACTTCGTCAAACTGCTCGCCGGCTTCCAGCAGTTCCTGCAGAGGCTGGGTAACCAGACCATGACGGCCGTAGGTGCCGTCGTCGGTCATCAGAATCATGCGATCGGCAACAGCCTTGAATTCGTCCTCCAGAATCACAATGTCCTTGCTCCGGAAGCCAACGATCACGGTGACTTCTGCACCGGCTTCCTTGAAAGCAGCAGCAGAGGGCAGGGCAATGGCGCAGCCTACACCGCCGCCAACCACGCAGACCTTCTTCTTGCCTTCCACAGGAGTGGGCTTGCCCAGAGGGCCAACGAAGTCGTGGATGTAGTCGCCCTCGTTCAGAGCGCCCAGGGCGTTGGTGGAGAAACCAACCTTCTGGAAAATGATGGTCACGGTACCGGCTTCCCGGTCGTAACCAGCGATGGTCAGGGGTACACGCTCGCCCATTTCATCAATGCGGAAGATGATGAACTGTCCGGCCTTGGCCTTCCGGGCGACAAAGGGGGCTTCCACTTCCATCAGGGTGACGGAGGAGTTCAGCTCCTTCTTGCGAACGATTTTATACATGTTCTGATCCGTCCTTTTCAGAATTTTCATAGCATCCGGGCTTTTTGCCCGTACAAATTCATTATATCGCTTATGACAGGTTTTGTCAAATAGTATAACGGCTGTTTGGGTGGTTTTTCCATTTTTTACCCTATTTTTGCAAAAAAGGGGAGAGCCGAAGCTCTCCCGCATTTTTTACTTCTTTTCAATGACCTCGATGCCGCCCAGATACTTTCTCAGCACTTCCGGCACCACGATGGAGCCGTCGGCACGCTGGTTCTGTTCCACCATGGCGGGGAAGATCCGGGAAGTTGCCAGGCCGGAGCCGTTCAGGGTGTGCAGGAATTCGGGCTTGCCGGTTTCCTCCCGACGGAAGCGGATGTTGCCCCGGCGTGCCTGGTAATCCCGGGCGTTGGAGACGGAGGAAACTTCCTTGTAGCCGTTCATGGAAGGAATCTGGATTTCAATGTCATAGGTTCTGGCCATGGAAGCGGAGCAGTCGCCGGCAGCCAGCTTCACAGTACGGAAGTGGAAGCCCAGACCCTTGACCAGGTTTTCTGCCTTGCGGACCAGTTCTTCAAATGCCTCGTCGGAATCTTCGGGGCGGGTGAACTGGAACATCTCCACCTTGTTGAACTGATGGCCTCGGACCATGCCCCGCTCGTCGGCACGATGAGAACCGGCCTCCCGGCGGAAGCAGGGAGTGTAGGCGAAGTACTTCTTGGGCAGCTGGTTCTCCGGCAGAATCTCATCCCGGAAGATAGAGCACAGAGCAGCTTCTGCGGTGGGCAGCATGTAGTGAATCCGATCGTCGGTGGGGTTGGCGATCTTGTAAACTTCGTCGGCAAACTTGGGGAACTGACCGGCAGTCTCACCGCACTGGTACTCCAGCATGTGGGGCGGCAGGATGAAGTCGTAGCCGTCGGCGATGTGGGTATCAATGAAATAGTTCAGCAGAGCCCACTCCAGACGGGCGCCCATGCCGGTATACATCCAGTTGCCGGAACCGGCCAGCTTCACGCCCCGCTCGTAGTCGATCAAGCCCAGGTCCAGACACAGGTCCACATGGTGCTTGGGCTCGAAGTCAAACTTGTGAGGCTCGCCGAAGTAGCGCAGAGGTTCGTTGTTTTCCTTTCCGCCGGGCTTCAGGTCGGGATCGGGGAGGTTGGGCAGGCTCAGCATGGCGGTGCGCAGTTCTGCCTGGCAGGCATCCAGCTTTTCTGCATCCTCGGCAAGGCCCTTTTTCAGCTCTGCCATCTCGGCAAAGATAGCGGACACGTCCTTGCCCTGCTTTTTCAGCAGAGGAATCTCCTTGGAGACCTTGTTCTGCTGGGCTTTCCGGGCTTCGGTGTCGGCAATCAGCTGACGGCGCAGCTCGTCCAGTTCCAGAATCCGGTCAACGGTGGCATCGCAGTCCACTTCCTTGGCCCGCAGGCCGGCCTTGACGGCATCGGGATTTTCTTTGATTTTCTTGATATCCAGCATGGTTTTCTTACTCCTTCACTTTTTCCAATTCTATCATCATTTAATAATACATGGGATTTTCCGGGATAATCACGGCGCAGATCAGATACAGCAGCAGTCCCGTGCCTCCAAACAGGCAGAACAGCGCCCAGATGATCCGAATCACCGTGGGATCGAGGGTCAGATATTCTCCCAGTCCGCCGCAGACACCGGCCAGCATCCGATTGTTCTGGGAGCGGTAGAGTTTTTTCACCATAATCTCCTCACTTTTCCAGGCGCATCAGGATTTCCAGCAAATGCTGCAGATCCTCCTGGCCGTAAAATTCCAGTTCAAACCGGCCCTTGCGTTTGCCGTTGACGATTTTCACGCCCCGGCCCAGGTGCTTGGACAGGTTTTTCTCACACTCTGCCACATAATCCACAGCAAAGACCGTTTGCTTTTCCGGCTGGGGTTCCTTGTTCATATTTTTGCACAGGGTTTCCGCCTGCCTTACGGACAGTGCCAGGGCAATGATTTTCTGGGCAGCTTCCAGCTGCTTTTTCTCAGTTTTCAGGGTGAGGATTGCCCGGGCATGTCCGGCGGACAGCTCCCCTTTCTTTACCTTTTCCAGCACTTCCGGGCACAGCCCCAGAAGCCGGAGGGAATTTGCCACGGCGGGGCGGGATTTTCCCACCCGGGAGGCCGCTTCCTCCTGGGTCAGACCGTATTGCTCCATCAGAACCTGATAGCCAAGAGCTTCTTCCACGGGATTCAGGTCCTGCCGCTGCAAATTCTCAATCAGCGCCAGCTCCATGGCCTTTTTATCATCAGCTTCCATCACCACCACCGGGACTTCGTTGATATTTGCCAGCCGTGCCGCCCGCCAGCGCCGTTCACCGGCGATGATCTGGTAGTAGCCGCTGGGAAGCTGCCGCACGGTCAGGGGCTGAATCACCCCGTGCACCGTGATGGAATCCGCCAGCGCCTGGAGTTCTTCTTCGTCAAAGTCCTGCCGGGGCTGGTCGGGATTGGGTTCTACTTTATATATTGGCAAAAGCTGATAGGCGCTGTTTTCTGCGGTCTCTTCTGCAAAGTCACCCAACAGAGCCCCCAAGCCCTTGCCCAGACCTTTGTTTGATGCCAATCAAACCATCCTTTCCTTATCTCTAACACATTACACTGTATTACAGCTTTTTCACAATTTCCTCCGCCATGGCCCGATAGGCAACGCTGCCCCGGCTGCTGCGGTCGTAGGATGTCACGGGAATGCCGTGACTGGGGGCCTCTGCCAGTCGGATATTCCGGGGAACCACCGTGGCAAAGACCTTTCCGGGGAAATGCCGCCGGACTTCCTGAGCCACCTGGGTAGAGAAGTTAGTACGGCCGTCAAACATGGTCAGGGCCACGCCGAAAATCTCCAGACGGGGGTTGAGCCGCTTTTTTACCATCCGCAGTGTGGACATGAGATCGCTCAAGCCTTCCAGCGCATAGTATTCGCACTGCACCGGCACCAGAATCCCATCGGCGGCACACAGGCCGTTCAATGTCAGCAATTCCAGGGAAGGGGGGCAGTCCACGAAAATCACATCGTAGTTGGCTTTTACCTTCTGCAATGCTTTTTCCAGCTGCAATTCCCGGTGCTGTGCAGAAATCAGCTCCACTGCCGCACCTGCCAGGTCTGCCGAAGCGGGCAGCACGTCACCGTAGTTGGTGGAGACGATGGCTTCTTCCGGCGCTACCTCATTGATGACCACATCGTAGATGGAGTATTTGATTTTCCGCTTGTCCAGACCCATGCCGGAGGTGGCATTGGCCTGAGGGTCAAAGTCACAGAGCAGAACCTTCTGTCCCAGTTCCTTCAGGGCAGCCGTCAGGTTCACGGCGGTGGTGGTTTTGCCCACGCCGCCTTTTTGATTGACTACGGCAATTATTTTACCCATTTCTCTCTCCTTATGTACTTGAATGTTTCACGTGAAACACTTGGATAGGGGAGGGGTAGCGTATGTTTCACGTGAAACATTCACTGCATTTCCACCTCAGAGGTTTCCACAGTGGTGGTCATGACCACACTGCGGTAATTCTGTCCTCGTGGGAACTGATACCGCTGATATACCAACGCCACCGTGAAAATCATGGCAGCCACCAGTGCAAACATCAATATCGTCAGCACCGTCAGCAGCCGCACCTTACGCTTCAGTTTCAGAACTTGTTCTTCCGGGGAGCGCTGGCGTTTGCGGGGTGATTTCTTCTGATTGGCGGATGTTCCGGCCTTGGGAACAAACACCACCGCATTGGGATCAACCGGGTGCCTGCCCATATCCAGCAAGCAATCCTGGCAGAAAACCTGGCCTTCTTCCATCTCCCGCCCACATTTCAGGCAGTGCATACCCACACCTCCCATTTTCTGATATGGTGTATTGTACAACACTTTTTCCCATTCGTAAAGACCAAAAAACGCCCCTCCGGGAAAAAGAAGTCTGCATTATTTCTACAATTTCCAAAAAATGGGAGTATAAGAAATCATACAAAATCTTATAATCCCTATTGACAATCACTTAACCATATGGTATTATCATTTTACCCAAAGATGCAGCCTAAAAACCAAAATCACTAAGTTATTTTTTACAAAGGAGGGATTGCTGTGCAGTGGACCATACCCGGTACCACCCTAAGTGCCCAGCGGCAGGAAGCAGATCAGGTTGACAAACTCTTTCAGTCTATGTTTCTTGCCGGGGGACTGACCCTGAGCCAGGTGGCCAGCATTACCGGACTGGAGCCTTACACCATTCAGAACTGGGTCAAGCGGGGATTTCTCCCCCCACCTCAGGGAAAACGCTATTGCATGGAGCAGCTTTGCCGGATCGTCAACATGAACATCCTGAAAGGCAACATGAACCTGGATCAGAATGTCCGGCTGATGGGCTACCTCAATGGCGACCTGGCGGACGAAAGCGACGATCTGGTGGATGACACTATGCTGTTTTTCTGCTTTGTCCGGCTGGCAGCCCGGATTCCCGATCTGCGGGAGAACTGGGACCAGGCGCTGGAAGCAGTCACCTCCACCTACCGGGAGCCCATTCCCGGCGCCCGGGAAAAACTGGAGAAAGTTCTGAAAATCATGCTCACCACCTGGCGTGCCAATCAGCTCAAAGCCCAGGCAGAGCAAATGTTGGCGGAATTATAAGGAGAAACAATGAGAAGAACCTTAACCTGTCCCAAATGCGGCAGCCATGATATTCTGAAAATTCCAGGATATTCCGGTGCCTACGGCTCCGGAAATAACATTCCACTGACCTTCTCCGCCGTAAAGGTACACCGTTACCTTTGCTGCGGCTGTGGATTCAGCGAAGAATGGATTGATGAAGAGGATATCCCCCGGCTGAAGAAAAAATATCAAACGGACAAATTTTGAAAGGAGACAACAACCATGAATGAAGACGGAACCTACAGCTGGCCGGGAAACCAGCCGCCCAAGAAGAAAAAAATGCCCGATTTCAAAAAAGCGGGCCGGAATGCAGGTCTGATCATCCTGGCACTGATTGTGGTGGGCCTGGCGGCAACCTGCTTCTACACCGTAGATGACAAACAGCAGGCCGTGGTCACCACCTTTGGCAAGGTAACCGATGTTACCGACGCCGGCGTGCACTTCAAACTGCCCCTGGGAATCCAGAGCGTGCAGAAGGTGGATGTAAACGTCTATCAGAAAATCGAACTGGGTTACGATCAGAACGGCGAAGAAATGACCGTCAATCCGGGAGAAAGCGCCATGATTACCGGCGATTACAACATCGTCAACGTGGATTTCTTTGTGGAATACAAGATTTCCGACCCGGTGCAGTATCTGTATTCTTCCAACAATCCGGAGCTGATTCTGCGCAATCTGATTCAGAGCCAGGTGCGCAATGTGGTAGGCTCCTCCACGGTAGATGCGGTGCTTACCGACGGCAAGGAAAACATTCAGATGCAGGTAAAAGATCTGGTTTCCCAGATTCTGGAAGAATACCAGATTGGTCTGACCCTGGTGGATGTGAAGATTCAGGACGCTGAGCCGCCCACGCAAGATGTGATTGAAGCCTTCAAAGCGGTGGAAACTGCCAAACAGCAGGCGGAGACTGTGATCAACGACGCCAAAGCTTACCAGAATGCCCAGCTGCCCGATGCCCAGGCCCGGGCGGACAAGCTGATTCAGAATGCCGAATATCTGCGGCAGAAGCGAATCAACGAAGCCAAGGAGCAGGTGGCCATGTTCCAGGCCATGTATGCAGAGTACGCCCAGAACCCGGCCATTACCCGGTCCCGGATGTACTATGAAACCATTTCCCAGGTGCTGCCCGGTGTGAAGCTGTACATTAACTCCGGCTCCGGCAGCAATTCTGATGTGCAGATGCTGCTGCCGCTGGAATCTCTGGTGAGCAACAATGGAGGTAACGCCCAATGAAAAAAAGCGGTTTGATTATCATCGTGGTATTTTTGCTGGCAATTCTTGCCATGAATGCCACCTTTACCGTCCGGGAGGATGAATACGCCTGCACCGTCCGCTTCTCCAAGATCATCGGCACCACCGATCAGGCGGGACTGCACTTCAAGATTCCCTTCCTGGACAATGTGAAATATTTCAACAAAGCCACCCAGTTTTATGATATCCCGCCTTCCGAAGTGCTGACCTCCGACAAGCAGAACATGACCGTGGACTGCTACATTCTCTGGAGCATCTCCGACCCCAAGCTGTTCTACCAGACTTTGGGCAGTAAGACCGTTGCCGAGCAGCGGCTGGATGCTCTGACATACAATGAGCTGAAAACCGTCATGGGCACCCTGGCTCAGTCGGACATCATCAACATGGAAGACGGAGCCAAGCGCAATGAAATCTATGAAAACATCGCCACCGATGTGGATGCTCTGGCAAAAACCTACGGCATCCGGGTGGAAGATGTGAAGATCAAGCAGTTCGACCTGCCGGAGAGCAACCTGAATGCCGTTTACAACCGGATGATCTCCGAGCGGAACCAGATGGCGGAAAAGTACACCGCCGACGGCAATTACGAAGCATCCATCATCCGCAACGATGTGGACAAGCAGGTGAACATCATCGTCTCCGACGCAGAAGCGGAAGCGGCCAAGCTGGAAGCAGAAGGCGAAGCCGAGTATATGCGACTGCTTGCGGAAGCTTACGATACCCAGGACAAGAAGGACTTTTATGAATTCACCCTTGCTCTGGACGCTCTGAAATCCAGCCTGGATGGCAGCGAAAAGACCGTGATTCTGGACGCCAATTCGGAACTGGCTCAGATTCTCATGGGGGCAGGGTAATCCTGCCCCAAGCAGAAGGAGAAACGCATATGAAAAATCTGTGGAAAGTCCCTGTTTTATGTTTGGCAGGCAGTTGGGTAGGATTTTACTTGAGCGTGTATATGCAACGGTTCTTCTTCCTGGTAAAAACCGTGGGAGAGAACGGTATCCCGGAAATTTCCGTCGACCCGGTGCGCAGTTCCATTTTCAGTTGGGTGTTGTTTTTCCTGATTCTGGTTGCAGGAGGGCTTTTCCTTCTGCGGGGCATGACAAAAAAAGAAATTGCCCTGTCTGCTGCCATCATATCAGGAGTTTACCTGATTCTCACTGTAGTGCAGATAAATTTTCAGCTGTACTTCGGCAATATCAATGGAAATGCGCTCCTTTCCATATTTCAGACTTGGCCAAATACCCTAACCAAAATACTGTGCCAAATCACAGGTAATGCGACAATTTTATTCACCTTTCTGTGCTGCTTCAGTCCCTTCCTGTTTGTGTTCTTCGGAAAGTCCAAAGAATAAATACATAGTAAAACCCCCGGAAAGCAATGCTTTCCGGGGGTTATTCTGCATTATTTTGAAAAATTACTTCCAAAGACCGTCAGGGTATTTGCCCTCATCGGTCATCTTTTTCAGTTCGGCAACCACCACCGGCTTATCTGCGGCGTAGGTCACGCCAAACCAGCGGTCGGGGGAGGTCAGCACCTTGACGGAAGCCTTCTTCTCCTGAATCAGCTGAGCAATGGGAATTGGCAGGAAATACTCGCACTTGAGAGGATTCTCAGGCAATGCCTTGTCCAGGAATGCGGAGAACCGGGCATTGATTTCCTCCAGGAAGCTGGGCATAAAGCCCCACATGTTCATAGATACAGTGGTGTTTGCCGGCACGTCCACCCAGTTTTCCCCATCTTCGGTGAAGTGGATGCCGCCGGAATACTTCTCAATCCGGGTCCGCTCGGTGATTCCTGCCAGGAAACCTTCGCCATCGGTTTCACAGACTCCCCGGGCAACACTGCCATGCTCAGTAACCGTGTTGCCCAGTTCATAACCCACCATGCAGTAGCCGTAGGGGTCGGTGTTCTGGGACAGATAATCATACATGACTTTGTAAGCGGATGCGCCGTAATAGTCATCGGAATTGATAACCGCAAAAGGCGCTCCGTCGATTGCTTCCGCTGCACAGAGCACTGCATGGCTGGTGCCCCAGGGTTTGGTCCGGCCTTCGGGAACGGCATAACCGGCAGGCAGCTTGTCCAGTTCCTGGAAGGCATACCGGATTTCCACAGGAGCGTTTTTCAGCCGCTTGCCCACAGTCTCCATAAAGTCCTTCTCAATGGCCTTCTTAATGATAATGACCACGGTATCAAAACCGGCCCGATGGGCGTCATAAATGGAGTAGTCCAGAATGGCCTCTCCCTGCACACCAACAGGGTCGATCTGCTTCAGCCCGCCATAGCGGCTGCCCATACCGGCGGCCAATACAACGAGCACAGGTTTTTTTCCCATGTCTATATCTCCTTATGTTTTTTTTAATGGATACCTACAGTATACCCCGGATTCGACCCAATAGCAAGAGACAGTCTGCACAAAAAGTCAGTTTTCCGCTTTTTCAGCAAAATTACCGGATTACAGCCCAGGTATTTTTATCAAAAAGGGAAGCATCCAGGCATATATCTGTTTTTTTCACCTTTTCCCAGGAAAATTCTCCTACCAATTCCCGGGCGCTGACCTTACATGGCCGATCAATCACCCCGGCGGCATGGGCCAGGGTGCCCAAAATCTGCTCCGGCTGGAAGTGCAGTTTCAGCTGTCCCAAGTCCAGATCTTTGTCCCGTTTGCTCAGCCGCCGCCCGTCGGGGGCCAGCAGCATGGGCACATGGGCATAAACCGGATGGGAAAATCCGAACAGCTCCTGCAAATACATCTGCCGGGGTGCGGAGCTGAGCAAATCCATCCCCCGCACCACTTCCGTGACTCCCGCTTCTCCATCGTCCACCGTGACCGCCAGCTGGTACACATACACCCCATCCGCCCGGCGCACCACCATGTCGCCGCAGTCGGTGGCAAGGTTCAGAGAATATTCCCCCTGAACAAAATCCGTAAACCGCCAGATCTTATCCGGAACCATTACCCGCCAGGCAGGACTTCTGGAAAATGCCGCCCGCTGCCCATCCGTCAGATTCCGGCAGGTGCCGGGGTAGACATAGGTTCCGTCAGACAGGTGAGGGGCATTGACGCTGTGCAGCTGACTGCGGGTACAGTAGCACGGATACAGAAGCCCCAAATCCCGCAGTTTTTCAAAATATCCGTCATATACCCGGCTTCTGCTGCTTTGGGCCGGGGTCTCCCGGTCATAAGTAAGGCCCAGCCAGGCAAGATCCTCCCGCAGAATCCGGGCATTTTCTTCGCTGGTGCGCAGAGTGTCCAGATCTTCCATCCGCAGCACCATTTCTCCATTCTGAGCACGCACCGACAGCCATGCCAGCAGCGCCGCAAACACATTGCCCAGATGCATCCGCCCGGAGGGGGTGGGGGCAAATCGTCCCGTTATCCCAGCCATTGAATCCACCACCGTACCACCGCCAGAATGCCGATAATTTCCAGAATCGCCAAAAAAACCAGACCGCCGATGCCTTTTTCCTTATAGTCATCGTCAAAGACCGCCGCATCCTCGTCCAGCTGCTCGTATTCTTCCTCTTCGTATACCGAACGTTTCTTTGCTTTCTTTTCCTTCTTCTTGGAAGCTTGGGAAGCTTTCTTCCGGGGCGCTTCCATTCGGGTGCCGTAGCCGTTGGCGTGATTGCGCACCTCCGGTTCTTCCGACAGAAGTTCGTCTAAGTTATCCACCCATCCCTGGTCGGAGCCATAGAGGGCATTGTTCAGATCCTCCTCGTCAAAGAATTCATCATATTCGCCGTATTCGTCTTCTTCGCTTTGCTCAAATTCTTCTTCCTCTTCTTCTTCCGCCAGCAGCTCTTCTTCCAGCCGGCGCAGTTCCCTGCTCGGATCATCAAACATAGACTTTCCCTCCTTTGCTGGCTATTTTACCCGATTGGGTGGGGAAAGTAAAGAGAATTCCGCCCTGGAATCAGAATTTCTCCGCCGGTTGGGCTGCCCATTACCCTTTCGGCAAAATACTGAATCTTTCCCATTGCTATTCTTGGAATATTACCAAAAACCACTTGTCTTTTATAGTAAAATGTGATAAAATTTAAGGTGATATATTATGTACAAACAGAAGCCGCCTGTTTTCATTTTTTGGCTTGTGAGAGAGATGGAAAGGAGCCATAGTATGTATTCATCCGCCTACGTCTGGGCCAAGGTGCTGAGCCATATGGAAGAACGCCTGGGCGCCGTTACCGTGTCGGCCTGGTTCGACGATGCCGAGGTGGTGGAGCTGAACGAGAACAATCTGATTCTCTATTCCCCCTCGGACTTTCGCCGGGAGATCATCCGCCGCCGCTGCACCGACTACATCCATGACGCCCTGAAAGAGATTTTCAATTCCGACGCCAAGCTGCTGGTTTTCGGTGACGAAGAGCTGGCCGCCCGGAAAAATAAGGGTACTCCTCCCACGTCTATGGATTTTAACCCCCAGTTTACCTTTGACAATTTTGTGGTGGGCCCCTCCAACCGGTTTGCCCATTCCGCTGCCATTGCCGTCAGCAAGACCCCGGGCCAGGTGTACAACCCCCTGTTCCTCTATGGCCCTCCCGGCGTGGGCAAAACCCATCTTCTGTACGCCATTGCCAACGGCATCCGCAAGGAAAATCCCAATGCCAACATTGTCTACATCAAAGGCGACCAGTTTACCAACGAGCTGATTGACGCCATTAAAAATGGTAAAAATATTGAATTCCGCTCCAAATACCGGGAAGCAGATCTGTTTCTGGTGGATGATATTCAGTTTATTGCCGGTAAGGAATCCACCCAGGAGGAATTTTTCCATACCTTCAATAAGCTCTACGAAGAGCACAAGCAGATTGTGCTGACATCCGACCGCAAGCCTGACGACATGCTCACCCTGGAAGAGCGTCTTCGCAGCCGTTTCCTCTGGGGTCTGATTGCGGACATCAACCCGCCGGATTATGAGACCCGGATGGCCATCATCAAGAACAAGGCCAAGCAGCTGGGCCTGAACCTCAGCGATGAAGTGTGCAACTACATTGCAGTGAACATCACCTCCAACGTCCGTCAGATTGAAGGCACGGTGAAAAAGATTCTGGCCTATCGGGATTTGAACAACATGCCTCTGGATCTTCCCAACATTTCCCGGGCCATTGACGACATGTTCAAGTCCGAAGGCAACGCCGTACCCACGCCCGCACTGATTATCACCCAGGTCAGCAAGTTCTATAATGTAGATGAGCAGGTGCTGCGGGGCACCCAGAAGAACAAGGGCACTGCCGAAGCCCGGCAGGTTGCCATGTATCTGATCCGCAAGCTGACCAATCTGTCTTTACCGGACATTGGCAAGGAGTTTGGCCGGGATCACTCCACGGTACTCTACGCCATCCGGAAAGTGGAGGTTGCTCTGAAAAACGGCGACGCCAACATGCAGAACAACGTCCGGGACGTTACCTCCAACATTAACTCCAGCCTTTAACTTCTTTTTCTTGAAAGAAAAAGAAGCAAAAAGAACTTTAATGGCGCACGGGGTTTGGCGGTTCGTTGGGCTTGGTGCCCGGTAACCATGGATGGTGCTACGGGGAAGGCTTTGGAACCTTCCTTGAAAGAAAAGAAGCAAAAAAACTTTCATGGCGCACGGGGTCTGGTGGTTCGTTGGGCTTGGTGCCCGGTAACCATGGATGGTGCGTTAGAGGTGCTTTGCTTCACTCGCACCTCTTCTTCCTCTCTTTTTTTTACGCTGAATTTTTTCCACAGGGGCTGTGGAATGTGGAAAACGAAACTGTGGAAAAGTTTCGACGAAATTTCGCTTCCACAGGCGTTGTGGAAAAGTTTCGGAAAATACACATTACCCTGTGGAGAAAAAATCCTTGGGGCCGTAAGGGAAATCCCAGTTTTCCACATAAGTTTCTACTACCCCTATTACCACTACCTTAACTTACGATAGATATATAGATCTGTATATTCTCTAACAAGAAAGGAACTTGACTATGCGTTTTACCTGTGAAAAAAGCATGCTGGTAACGGGTCTGAATATTGCCGGCCGTACCGTAGCACAGAAAAGCAGTCTTTCCGTCATCGAAGGCATCCTCTGCAAGGCAGGACACTACCTGACTTTGACAGGATATAATATGGAGACCGCCATCAGCTACGAAATTGAAGCGGACATTTCCGATCCCGGCGAGTGCATTCTCCCTGCCAAGCTGTTCGGTGACATTATCCGCCGTTTGCCCGAAGGGCCGGTGACGGTGGTGGTAGACGATAGCTTCAAGGTTTCCATCCGTTCCGGTTACGCTTCATTTACCATTTCTGCCGAAACAGCAGAGGACTATCCGGAGCTGCCTGATGTCAATTCCGGAAGGGCCATTTCCATCCCCCAGAACCAGCTGAAGGAGCTGATCTCCGGCACCATCTTTGCCGTTTCAGAAAATCAGGGCCGTCCCATTCACACCGGCGTCAAGTTTGAGGTCACCAACGAAACCATTACTGCGGTAGCGGTGGATGGATTCCGTCTGGCCCGCCGGACGTATCATCCGGAAGAAGGCACCGGACGGGAGATGAATTTCGTTGTCCCCGCACCGGGACTGAAGGAAGTGGAAAAGATTCTGACCGATACGGAAGACAACGCTGCCTTTACCCTGGGCCCCAAGCACATCCTGTTCCAGATCGGTCGGGCAACCCTGGTCTGCCGGCTGCTGGAAGGCGAATTTTTGGATTGGCGGCGGGTGGTGCCCACCGACTGTCCCATCAAGCTCATTGCCAATGTTTCGGAACTGGCCTCTTCCGTGGAGCGTGTCGGCCTGATTGTTTCGGAAAAATACAAAAGCCCGGTGCGCTGCATCTTCTCCAATCAGGAATTGCAGATGCGCACCAACACCACCATCGGCGCTGCCGAGGACCGGTGCAGTTTCGCCGGTGACGGAAAAGAGCTGGAAATCGGATTCAATGTCCGCTACCTGGCCGACGCCCTCCGTGTGGTGCCTGCTCAGGAAGTGACCCTGGAGCTGACCAACGGCTTAAGCCCCATTGTGCTGACCCCCGTGGATGACAAATACGACTTTGCCTATATGGTACTGCCGGTTCGGATCAAGAATGGTTAAGAGGTAGTCTATGAAAGTAATTGTAAAGAAGAAAGATGGCGCCGTTCCCGTTGCCATCGGTACGGAATACATCAAGCTTCAGGACGCCATGAAGCTGGCAAACCTGGTTGCCACCGGCGGCGAAGCCAAGGCCCTGATTCAGGAGGGCCAGGTGGAGGCGAATGGAGAGGTCTGCACCATGCGGGGCAAAAAACTCTATCCCGAGGATACCTTCACCTTCCAGGGTCAGACCTACCGGATTGTGCACCAGGTATGAATCTGGAATCTGTTGCATTGCGAAGCTTCCGAAACTATCAGGAAGCCCAGCTTACCTTTAACCCCGGGGTCAATCTGATCGTGGGAGACAACGCTCAGGGAAAGACCAATCTTCTGGAGGCCATTGCCTACCTTGGCAGCGGCAAAAGCTTCCGGGCCCAGAAAACGGCAGAACTGATCCGCTTCGGAGCAGAGTTCGGGGAAGTGGAAGGGACGGTTTTTGCCCAGCAGCGCAAGCAAACCCTGCGCTTTGTCCTTTTTCCCGGCAGCCGGGCTAGACAGATCTGGCGAAACGGAGCGAAACAGAAAACTGCTGCCGACATTGCCGGAGTGCTGCCCACGGTGCTGTTCTGCCCCGAGGATCTGCTCATGCTCAAAGCCGGAGCCGCCCAGCGGCGGCGGTTTGGGGACAGTGCGTTATGTCAACTCAGGCCCAATTATGACGCGGCCCTGACCCAGTACAATCGCATTCTGGAGCAGAAAAGCCGGATTCTAAAGGATCATTTTACCGACTCCCGGGTGCTGGACATTCTGCCGGAATATAATCTCCGGCTGTGCCAGGTGGGAGCGCTGTTGATTTCCTACCGGGCCCGGTTCTATGAAGCCCTGGGCGCAGCGGCGGCGGAGTTTCACGGCCAGTTTTCCGGAGGAAAAGAGGAGTTTTCCCTGGAATACCGGACGGTGTCCACGGTGAAAGACCCTTTTGCACCGGTCAGTCAGCTCACCGAAGACTTACAAGAGCATTTGCAGCAGCACAGCCGGGCAGAACTGGAAAGCGGCCAGTGCCTGACCGGCCCTCACAAGGATGATTTTACCGTAGCCCTTTCCGGCATCGATCTGAAGGCCTACGGCTCCCAGGGGCAGACCCGGACCAGCGCCATCAGCCTGAAGCTGGCTCAGCGGGAATTGATGCGCCGGGAGTGGGGAGAAGAGCCGGTGCTGCTGCTGGACGACGTGCTGTCCGAACTGGACCCGGGGCGGCAGGATTTCGTACTGAACAAAATCGTCTCCGGACAGGTGTTCATCACCTGCTGCGAGCCGGGACGGTTTACCAAATTGGGAAAAACCATGCACATCAACCAAGGAAATGTGATGATATAAACGGCGCAATTTCAGGAGGATTTTATGTCTGAGGAAACGAAAGTAACACAGGAATACGGCGCGGAACAAATTCAGGTTCTGGAAGGATTGGAGGCAGTCCGGAAACGTCCGGGCATGTATATCGGCTCCACTTCCAGCAGCGGCCTGCACCACCTGGTCTATGAGATCGTGGACAACGCCATTGACGAAGCGCTGGCCGGATACTGTAGACATATTACCGTCACCATCAATCCCGGCGATTCCATCACCGTCACCGACGACGGCCGTGGCATCCCCGTGGATATCCAGCCCCAGACCGGACGGCCTGCCCTGGAAGTGGTGTACACCGTTCTGCATGCCGGCGGCAAATTCGGCGGCGGCGGCTACAAGGTCTCCGGTGGTCTCCACGGCGTGGGCGCTTCTGTTGTCAATGCCTTGAGCCAGTGGCTGAAAGTCCGGGTGCACAAGAACGGCAATATCTACGAAATGAAATTTGCCCGGGGCCACATCACCCAGGAAATGACCATCGTGGGCAAGACGGAAAAAACCGGTACGGAAGTCACCTTCCAGCCCGACCCGGAGATGTTCGACACCCTGGTTTACGACTACGAAACCCTCCACGAGCGGATGCGGGAAGAGGCTTTCCTCAATGCAGGCTTGTCCATCACCATCACCGACAACCGCACCGCCGACGACATTTCCGATGTGATGTGCTACGAAGGGGGCATCCGGGAATTTGCCGCCTGGTGCAACCGAAACAAAACCCCTCTTCATGAGGATATCATCTATATGCGCAGCACCAAGGGAGACGCCTCCGCGGAAGTCGCCCTGCAATACAACGACGGCTACAACGAATTTTTGATGTCCTTTGCCAACGACGTGCGCACCCCGGAAGGCGGCATGCACGAAACCGGCTTCAAAACCGCTCTGACCCGGGTGCTCAACGCCTACGGCGTGAAAAACGGCATCATCAAAGGCGACGACAAGGTCTCCGGTGAGGACTGCCGGGAGGGCATCACCGCCATCATCTCCGTCAAGCTCACCGACGCCCAGTTTGAAGGCCAAACCAAGGCCAAACTTGGAAACGCCTATATCCGCACGTTGGTTGACCAGGTGGTGAACGAGCAGCTGGCGGTGTACTTTGAAGAACATCCCCAGACCGCCAAGGCCATTCTGGACAAGGCCATGATGGCCAACCGGGCCAGAGAAGCCGCCCGGAAGGCCCGGGAATCCATCCGCCGGAAAACCGGCCTGGAATCCGGCCAGATGCCCGACAAGCTGCAGGACTGCAACGAACGCAACCCGGAACTGTGCGAAATTTACATCGTCGAGGGTGACTCCGCAGCCGGCTCCGCCATCCAGGGCCGGGACTCCCGGTTCCAGGCCATCCTGGCCATGTGGGGTAAAATGCTCAACGTGGAAAAGGCCAGAGCCGACAAGATTTACGGCAACGACAAGCTCTACCCCCTGATCGTGGCCCTGGGCGGCGGCATCGGTGAGGAATTCGACATCGAAAAGCTGCGCTACCACAAGGTCATCATCATGTCCGATGCGGACGTGGACGGTGCCCATATCCGTACCCTGCTTCTGACCTTCTTCTTCCGCTACATGCGGCCCATGATCGAAAACGGCTACGTCTACTCTGCCGTGCCGCCCCTTTACAAGCTGACCCGGGGCAAGACCGTGAAGGTTGCCTACTCCGACGAGCAGCGGGACCAGGTTTCCGCTCTGCTCCGGGCAGACAACCCCAACGCCAAGGTAGAGATCTCCCGGTTCAAAGGCTTGGGCGAAATGGACGCCCACGAACTGTGGGAGACCACCATGGACCCGGAAAAGCGTACCCTGCGCCGGATTACCCTGGAAGATGCCCGCCGGGCGGACGAAATCTTCACCGTCTTAATGGGCGAGCAGGTGGAACCGAGAAAAGAATGGATCGAGCGCAACGCAAAGTATGCGGTCAACATTGATATTTGATGGGAAAGGGCATGTTCTGACCTTCCCAATGGGAAAAACACACACTGGAGGTGTCCTTTTTGGCACATAACCGCAGCTATCAACCCGAGGATATCCGCTTCCCCGACCAGGTGATCACCGAGAGCAACCTGGTGGAGGAGATGGAAAAATCCTACATCGAATATGCCATGTCCGTCATCGTCGGCCGTGCCCTGCCTGACGTGCGGGACGGCCTGAAGCCGGTACACCGCCGGATTCTGTACACCATGTACGAAAGCGGCCTGACCTCGGACAAGCCCTTCAAAAAGTCTGCCACCTGCGTCGGTGACGTGCTGGGTAAATACCATCCCCATGGCGACAGCTCTGTCTACGACGCCATGGTCCGGCTGGCCCAGAATTTCTCTATGCGCTACCTGCTGGTGGACGGCCACGGCAACTTCGGTTCCGTGGACGGCGACCCCCCGGCAGCTTACCGTTATACCGAAGCCCGTCTGTCCAAAATGTCCAACGAAATGCTTCGCGACATTGACAAGGACACGGTAGACTGGGACCCCAACTTTGACGAAAGCCGGAAAGAACCCCGGATTCTGCCCAGCCGGTTCCCCAACCTGCTGGTCAACGGCTCCTCCGGCATCGCCGTGGGCATGGCCACCAATATCCCGCCCCACAATCTGACGGAGGTCATCAACGCCTGCGTGGCTGTGCTGGATGACCCGGAGGCCACATTGCCCGATCTGATGGAGCACATCAGCGGCCCGGATTTCCCCACCGGCGGCATCATCATGGGCCGCAGCGGCATCCGGGCAGCCTACGCCACCGGACGGGGCAAGGTGGTGGTGCGGGCCAAAACCGAGTTTGAGGAATTCGGCAAGGACCGGATGCGGATTATCGTTTCCGAACTGCCTTACCAGGTCAACAAGCGCCAGCTGATCAAAAACATTGCCGACCAGGTCAAGGACAAGCGCCTGGATGGCATCTCCGACCTCCGGGACGAAACCGACCGCAACGGCATGCGGATGGTCATTGAACTGAAAAAAGACGCTAACCCCCAGGTTGTGCTGAATAATCTGTTCAAGCAGACCGCCCTGCAGTCTAGCTTCGGCATCATCATGCTGGCTCTGGTGGACGATCAGAAGCAGCCGAAGATTCTGTCCCTGCGGCAGATTATCGACGAGTACCTGGCCCATCAGGAGCAGGTTCTGACCCGCCGGACCCAGTATGAACTGAAAAAAGCCCGGGAGCGGGCACACCTGTTGGAAGGCCTGCTCATTGCCCAGGATAATATCGACGAGGTCATCCACATCATCCGTACCGCCTACGACGACGCCAAGCAGCGTCTGATGGACCGGTTTAACCTGGATGATGTCCAGGCCCAGGCCATCCTGGATATGCGCCTGAAAGCCCTCCAGGGCCTGGACCGGGAGAAGCTGCAGAACGAATACGACGAACTGCTGGAGAGAATCAACTACTATCTGGAGCTGCTGTCCGATGAGAACAAGCTCAAGGGCGTGCTCCGGGAAGAGCTGATTGAGATCCGGGATAAGTTCGGCGACGAGCGCAAGACTCTGATTCAGGATGTAGAGGACGAGATCGACATTGAAGATCTCATCGAAGAGGAAACCTGCGCCTTCACCCTGTCCAACGAAGGCTACATCAAGCGGATGCCCGTGGATACCTACCGGACCCAGAGCCGGGGCGGCCGGGGCGTCAACGCCCAGAATCTGAAGGAGGAGGACTACGTCAAGTCTCTGACCATTGCCTCCACCCATGACCATATGCTCTTCTTTACCGATCTGGGCCGGGTGCATCACCGCAAGGGCTACCAGATTCCCGAGGCAGGCCGTACCGCCCGTGGTACAGCCATTGTCAACGTGCTGCCTCTGGAGCCAGGCGAGTCCGTCACCGCCATGGTCATTACCCGGGAGTTCAGCGAGGACGATTACCTGATGATGGTCACCCGGAAGGGTACGGTCAAGCGGGTGCCCTTCCTGTCTCTCAAGACCAACCGCAAGGGCGGCATCCGGGCCATTACCCTGGACGAGGACGATCATCTGATCAATGTGATTCACACCAATGGCAGCGACAACATTCTGCTGGCCACCGCCCAGGGCTACGCCATCTGCTTCAGCGAAACCGACGTCCGGCCCATGGGACGGGACGCCGCCGGTGTCAAGGGCATCACCCTCAGCCCCGGAGACTTCGTTGTTGGCGCGGAAAAGGCGGAAGAGGGTAAGACCCTGCTCACCGTAACGGAAAAGGGCTACGGCAAGCGTACGGAGCTGACGGAATATCTGCGCACCGGCCCCAACGGGGAAAAGTGCGCCCAGAGCCGGGGCGGCAAGGGCCTGAAGAACTACAACATCACCGCCAAGACCGGCAACGTAGCCGGCTGCCGGGTAGTGGGTGAAAATGACGACGTGATGCTGATTGAAAACGGCGGCGTCATCATCCGGATTCCTGCCTCCTCCATCAACGTCTACAAGCGGGACGTTCAGGGCGTGATTGTCATGCGGATTGAAGAAGGCAATCAGGTGGTATCCCTGGAGCGGGTGGAGAACATGGAAGAGGAAGCCCAGCAGTGAAAACCATCACCCTATACTCCGACGGCGCCTGCTCCGGCAACCCCGGCCCGGGAGGCTGGGGGGCCATCTTAGAGTGGGAAGGCCATGAAAAGGAACTTTCCGGCGGCGAGGACAGCACCACCAACAACCGGATGGAGCTGACCGCCGTGATCCGGGGGCTGGAAGCGCTGAAAGAGCCTTGTATCGTGGAATTGTACTCCGACAGCAAGTATGTCATCGACGCTCTGGAAAAGGGCTGGGCCTGGGGCTGGAAAAAGCGGGGCTGGGTCAAGTCTGACAAAAAGCCCGCCCTGAACCCGGACCTGTGGCAACGGCTGCTGGAACTGACCCAGGTGCATACCTTGCACTATCACTGGGTCAAGGGCCACGCCGACAACCCCAAGAACAACCGCTGCGACGAACTGGCGGTACAGCAGTGGAAATTGCGGAAGAGGTGAAACCATGTATCTTTCCATCGGCAACGACATGGCGGTGCGGGAAAAGTGCATTGTGGGCATTTTTGACCTGGACAACACCTCAACCTCCAAGCGCACCCGGGAGTTTCTGAGCAAAAGCGAGGAAGCAGGAGAAGTGGTTCCCTGTGACGATCTGCCCAAGTCCTTTGTGGTGACATCGGAATACGGCTTCGACCGGGTCTACCTCACATCCCTCAACGCCGCAACCTTGGAAAAACGACTGAAATAAGCCAAAAGACCCAGGCAATTCGCCTGGGTCTTTCCGTAAGGAGAAAAAAGGATGATTCAACTGGATGTTTTGCGGCTGCTGCAAGAGCAGGGAAAGAGCAAATACTGGTTGTACAAGCAGTTGGGGATGAGCTATCAGAATTTCAGCAAAATGGTCAACAACGAGACAAAATCCATCCGCTATGAAAACATTGAAGCTATGTGCCAGCTATTAAATTGCACCCCCAATGATCTGTTCCGGTTTACTGAGGAAATGTAAAACGCCGCCGAAGTTTTCGGCGGCGTTTTTGTAGTTTTGGCAGCGGCTATTGTGGGCTGCCCAGTGGATAGAGAACTGTACCATCCATGAGAACCAGATGGTCTACTTCGTCCAGGGGGATCAGGGTATTTTCCTTTTCGGAATAATAAATGCTGGAATAAACCATATTGGAATAACCGATTAATTTGATTTCTGTTCCGTCTTTCAATACCACCGTGGGGAATTTTCTGGCAGGGAAATCGATAAAATCCAGATTGCCATGTTCCTGTGTGCCGGTAAAGGTTCCGCTGAATCCTTTGAGTGTCACAGCGGTAATGGTCACGTCCTGGAATATGGTGTTGCCGCTCTCATCCCGGCCGGCGTTTGATTTTGTGGTGATGGGGTCGCTGATAAATTCCAGTGCCCGCCAGTCTCCTTCATCCAGGGTAATGTCGAAATTCCAGATACCTTCCATGGACCAAAGCATTTCAAATTGGCGAGATTCTTCATTCCGGACCTCCACAAACAGGTCTTGCAGGTATAGATTGCAGACAGTGCCTTCCGGAAATGCGATACCGTTTTCCACATTTCCCTGTATGATGATAGAAAAGTCAACCGTGTTGGCCTTGCCATCATTGTCTGCTTTGACAATGTAGTTGGTACTTCCGCCAAAAAATTGGGAATCTGTGAGGGGGGTAAAACGCAAAGAATAAAAAGAAATATGGCTATCAGACCCGACCTCTGGCAAATATTGTTCCAGGTTCACATCTTCCGGAGCCGTCATTCCCAGGGTAATGGACAGTTGATTGCCGTCTGTGATGACCTGCTTTACTTCAACGGTATAGCCATTCTGGGTCTGGGACAGATTGATGCTGGATTTCTGACCTTTCAGAATGGACGGGTCACCGGGATGCGGTTCCAGGTTAAAGTTTATGGTATCCAGAATCTGATTGAGCTGTTCATCGGTCATGGGAGTTTCCATCATTTCCGGATATCCGTTTTGATCCGTACCTACCTGATGAATGGTTTCCAGCCGAAGTGCAACGGTAGCATCGCCGACATCGCAGAACACCCAGCTTGCCCAATTGGAGGGAGAGCGGAGAATCAAAACCTCCCGCCCGGATTTTGTCAGGTAGTTCCGCTCCTGCCAGTCATCGCCGGTCAAATGATACAGCTCATTGTTGAAGCAATCCTTGGGACAGTAGATGTAACTGAGCAGACTCTGGAAGGGCCATGCGTCTTCACCCTCGGTCATTTGGAAGGTTATATCTGTGTAGAAGTAACCAACTTCATAGTAGGATGCAGTGTCAACAGACGCCTGGGCAGGCGCATCTGGCAGCAGAATGCTGTCAATTCCCAAGTACTCCAGCAAGACTCTCGTATTTTGCGCTGCTACTGGATTATCAATAAGCTTTAAATTGTATTTACTGCAGATTCCATCAATTTTGTCCACCATTTCCTGGGAATAGGGGCTGTAGAAATCGTATTTTTCCGGGAACTCCGGAATATTGCCCCATATGGAATTGATGATCTCGTGATTTGGGTCATAGGTCTGTTCAAATTCGTACCATTCCTGGGCTGCCTGATAGCTGGGGGTGCCTTTCAGGCCGCTGAGGGTCAGGGTCTGCTGGGAAAGCGTCTGCTCCACCATGGTATGCTGCTCCTTATCCCAACGCTGCTCGGTGACTTGGGACTGACCAAGTTTCAGATTCTGCATTTTCAGCATGTACACAACACCGCATCCCACAAGCAGCAGCATCAGGGCAATGAGGGCCGCCAGCAGCAGGGGGCGGCGGATTCTGGGGGAAGCGGGGAGGGTGTCATTTTCTGCTTCCATGTAGAATTTTTCATGGATGTTTCCCAGCTCTGTGAGCAAATCTTTTCCGTTCATAAATAGACTCCTTCCTGCTGCAAAAAGCTGCGCAGCTTCCCACGGGTGCGGTGCAGCCGGGTTTTGACATTGTTTTCGCTGAGACCGTACCGGGCGGCGATTTCCGCAATGGTGTCCATGTACAGATACCGCCGCAGGAAAATCAGCCGGTGTTCCTTGGGAAGGGAGTCCAGGAAGTTTTCCAGCACCTGCCGCAGCTGCCGGGATTCCATGTGATCTTCCTGCCGTCTGTCCGGAATGCACAGCTCCATTTCCTGGCTTAAGGATACTACTTCCGCCTTTCGCTTGGCGGCCAGATTCCAGTCCAGGCGGTTCAGGGAGAGGTTGCGGCAGATGGCTGCCAGAAACCCATAAAAATACCGGGGCTTCTGGGGCGGAATGCTGCGCCAGGTTTGCAGGTAAGTATCGTTTACGCTCTCCTGGGCATCTTCCCGGCTGTTCAGAATCCGCTGGGACAGGGAATGGAGCTTTCGGCCATAGGTTTGGTCGGTTTCCCGGATGGCCTGCTCATCCCGGGCAAAAAACAAACGAAGAATATTCGCATCGTCCACGGTTGTCACGTCCTTTCATTTTGTTGCTCACCCTGAAAGTAAGTTTGGGAAGGAGAAAGGTTACACCTATCCTAACATTTTTCCAAAAAAAAGAAAATACCCGGAAAAATCCGGGCAGGCTGTGGAAAAACGGAAATTAGCAGTTTTCACCAGATTTCCCTGGGAAAAGACTGGAAGTAACTGGAAAATGTATGTACGAAATGTACAAATGACCGCCATTTCCGGGCACTATGAGTTAACATAACGCATTTTCTCCGCAAGGGGCATTTCAGTTATTCACAGGAGTTTTCCACAATCTCCACAGGTTTTTCCACAGCTGTCGACAGAAAAACCCTTGGAAAATCCTGGGTTCTAACCTGCCTGTCGAAAAAACTCCACAGCTTCGACAAAAGCTGTGGAGTTTCGCGTAATTTACATAACAACGAAAAATATCAGTCAAACAAAATCCGGGCGGAGAAGATGCGCTCGTCCTTGTCCTCGGTATTTTTCCGGTGAGCGTCCACCTGGAGAGCGCCGCCGTCTACAAAATCCCATTGCAGATTCAGGTTCTGACCCTCCCGGGCCTCGCTTAAATAGCAAACGGTGCATTCTTTCATGGTGTGCTCTGCATGGAAGGGACTGGGCAGCAGATCGTCAATCCAGTCTAAGTAGCGGGTGTTGTTCATGTGGCCGTTTCGGTCCAGATCGGTAAAGCATACCGGCCGCTGGCGATGGCTGCCCAAAGGCTTTGCCATCAGCCCCGTGGGGCTGGCCAGTTCATTGCCCCGGAGGGTGCCCACCACACTGATGCCGCTCTTTCCGGGCAAAATCATGTTCCGGGTGTCCAGATTCATCAGTACCCACAGGCTGATGGAGCGGAAGCACTCCCGGCCTTGGCTGTCATAGGCCACCATGCTCCGGGGATAAGCCACCCGGGTGGTGGGCATGGGCCAGGTTTCAATGTGCAGCGTTTCGCCCACCATGGGCATCCGGCTGACCTGCACCCGATGCCGGGTCACGGCCCAGAACAGCCGCTGCCGGGCCAGAGTTTCATAGTCCAGTGCCAGCTCCATACAGTGCTGTCCGGCTACCTCCTGGGCAAAGTACAAAATGGTGGAGGGCTTCAGCCGGCCGTAGCGGTCCACATAGGCGTCGGTGATTTCAAAATCCTGTTGATAAATTGGTTCCATACTCTAACCTCGATTGTTTCGCAAAAATAGCGTTTCTATCCTCTGTCCTCTTCCAGGGTCAGTTCCAGCAGATACTGCTGCCCGCCCCGGTAGATGGTAACCTGTACCGTCTGGCCGACTTCGCAGCTGAAGATGGTGGATTTCAGATCGTCCATGCTGGTAACAGGGGTGTCGTTGATGCTCAGAAGCAGGTCTCCTTCTTCCACGCCTTTTTCGTAGGCTTCGCTGGACTGGGAAACCTGGGTGATATACAGACCTGCAGGCATCCGGTAATAGTGCTGGTAAAAACTGGAAAGTCCTTCGCCGCTGATGCCCAGAGTAGGCCGTCCGGAGACGTAGCCCTGGGAAATCAGCTGATCGACAATGGTTTTTACCGTGGTGCTGGGAATGGCGAAGCCCAGACCCTCTACACCGGCTTTGTCGGTAAAGGCGCCGATTTTCATGGTGTTTATGCCGATAACCTGACCGTAGCAGTTAATCAGAGGGCCGCCGGAGTTGCCGGAGTTCAGAGCAGCATTGGTTTGCAGCAATGTCATGGTCCGTCCGTCCATATCCACATCCCGGTCAATTCCGGAGATAATGCCGTCGGTATAGGTACCCCGGAATTCCACGCCCAGAGGATCGCCGATGGCCACCACGGTGTCGCCAACCCGCAGGCTGGAGGAATCTCCAAACTGGGCGGGGGTCAGACCGGAGGCGGAAATTTTCAGCACCGCCAGGTCAGAAAGCTCATCGGTGCCGATGACCTGGGCCTGGAAAATATCCTGATCCGTCAGCTGTACGGAAATGGCGGCGGCATTTTCCACCACATGGGCATTGGTGACAATGTAACCGTCCTCTGTCAGAATCACGCCGGTGCCGGTGGAACTGCCGCCGGTGAGAATGGCGTTGATGGATACCACGCTTTTGATGTTGCGCTCATAGATTTCCTGCAGAGAAAGTCCGCCTTCGGTGGGAACATTTTCCACACTGGCAGGGGAGCTTTGCAGATTGATGGTGTCAGCCTGACGGGACGAGGAGATCTTAGGCTGGGTTTCCACAGCTGCCGTTTCCTGGGGCTGGGTTTCCACATCCCGGAAGGAAATGGCCAGTTCTGCCGGGTCCTGATTCTGCAGCTGCTGAAACAGCCTTACATTCAGAATACCCAGTACGGTAATGATACCGCACAGAAAGATAATGAGGATCAGCATCATGGCAAGCAGCCCGCTGCGGTGCTTGGGCGGCTCCGTCCGGCCGGTGCCGTAGACACTGTCATCCCAGTCTGTGTAATTGTAGCGTTGTTCCATAGAGATACCTCCCAATCCGGGGATCAAACATGCTTAGGTGACCAAAGGCATGGTAAAGGTGAATTCGGTTTTGCCATCCTTGGAGCTGACGGAGATATTCTCCCCGTGGCTGCACACGATGGTTTTGACGATGTAAAGTCCCAGACCCCAGCCGTCCCGGTTCCGGGAACGGGATTTGTCCAGTTTGTGGAACCGGTCAAATACCAGGGGCAGCTCCTCCGGCGGGATGGTATCGCCGTCGTTGGAGACGGAAACATAGGCTTTGCTGCCCCCTTCCCGGATTTTCAGGCCCAGGGTTCCGCCCCGGGGACAGAATTTAACGGCGTTGTCAATCAGGTTGTAGATCACCTGGGTGATGGAGTCCTGATTGGCCACGGTGAATACCGGATGGGGCGGGAAGTCCACATCCACATTGATGCCCTTATCGTTAATCTTCTTTTCGAAGGTAATCAGCACCTGTCCGGCGCATTCTTCCAGATCAAAGTGGATCTTCTGCTCTTCGGGGATGCCCTGTTCCTGCTGCAGCTGGCTGATGTCCAGCATGCTGCGCACAAGGCGGCTCAGGCGTTTGGTTTCATCGGAGACGATCTGCAAATAGTGTGCCCGGCGCTCCGGGGGGATCGTACCGTCGAGAATGCCGTCAATGTAGCCGGAAATGGTGGTCATGGGGGTTTTCAGCTCATGGGAAACATTGGCCACAAATTCCTGCCGGCGGTATTCGCTTTTTTGCAGGGAAGAGGCCATGTTGTTAAAGGCCAGAGCCAGCTCCTCCACTTCTTCGGAGTAATCTTCTTCCACCCGAACCCGGGCTTCCAGGTTGCCGTGGGCGAAATCGTTGGCGGCTTTCGCCATGTCCCGCAGGGGTTTGCTTTCCCGCCGGGCAAAGGCCGTCACTGCCAGAACGGAGATCAGCACTACAAACACGGCGGCGGTGAGGAAGATGTTGGAAATCCGGTTCAGGGTTTTTCCTGTGGTCAGAGTGGGCACGGAGACAATTACCAGCCCGGTGGCTGTGTCATTGCTGACAATGGGGGCGGAGACCACATATCGTTCTTCTTCATACAGTCCATCAATGTGACCGGTGGCCGAGTCAGAGCCGTTTTCAAATACCTTCTGCAAATATTCCTGGTTCAGCTGCAAGCCCTGATGCTGACACCCGGACAGGGCGTCGGAGCAAAGGATGATGTAGCCGTCACTGTCGCAGATGACCACATCCGCATTGGTGACCTGAGACACCACATTCAGATTCAGAAGCAGTTCCCGATTGGAAAGGGTTCCGCCTACGTTGTAGGCCGCAGCCAGATTGGAAATGACCTGGGCATCCTGCTCCAGACTGGAAACGGTAGCCCCCACCAGATATTCCTTTACCTGGTACTGAAAGGAGGCACCCAGAATGGTCAGTGCCAGCAGCAAAATGGTGGCAGCGGTGGTGAAGCTGCGGGTGAAGGAGGATTTCATCCTTACAGCACCTCGAACCTATCGCCCATTCCGGGAGTTCTCTGTTGTTTCTTTCCCATGTTGATTACCTCATTTCTCTGCACCTGTTTATCGGCATCGTCACTGGTGCGGCAGTTATAGAAGAACCCAAGATGCATGATCTATATGATTTCCAGATCACGGACGCTTCCGAATCGTTACCGTAATTATATCCATCTCGAAATCAGAAAGCAATATTTCAGCCCCAAAATTTACACTTGGGTAACATTCGCCCGGGTTATCGGCACATTGCCATGGGGAAAGAAGGAAAAAAACGTGGGCATCTGTCCTTAGCCGGAATGAAAAATCACTGAGAAAATCCTGTCGCAAAAAGAAAAAATACGCCTTCGGATATGCCAAATGGGAATATCCGAAGGCGTATGGTGTGCTGGAATTTTGATTATGGACTTTCTCTGTTTGCTCAGAAAGTCCAGAGTTTCTTTTCTGGTGGGCATGGCTTCAATGACACCGTAACGGGTAACGCTGAGTGCAGCCGCTGCGGCGGCGAAGCGGGCGGCTTCTTTCAGTGTGGCCCCTTCCGATACTGCGGTGGCAAGGGCGGCGGTAAAGGTATCCCCGGCACCGGTGGTGTCTACTGCCTGTACGGGGAAAGCGTCTACCAGTTCCCACCGGCCGTTTTCCATCACAAGTACCCCACGCTTTCCCAGGGTAATGGCGCAGCGGTGTACGCCGGCCTTGTCCAAGGCAAGTCCCAGCGTCTGGGGATCTGCAGGTTCCGCAGCAGACATTCCCAGCATCAGTTTTGCTTCCGTTTCGTTGGGGGTGACAATGGATGCCAGGGCGATGTCCTGGGGAGAAAGGGGACGATAGGGCGCCGGATTCAAAATGGAGAGCACATGATGTTTCTTTGCCGTCTCCAGTGCCGCATGGATGGTTTCCACAGGAATTTCCATCTGCATCAGCAATGCATCAGCTTGGGAGATTGGTTCTTCCCACAGGGCAATGTCTGCCGGCTTCAGCAGATTGTTTGCCCCAAAATCAATGACAATTTCATTTTCTCCCGTGGCGTCCATCGTAATCAGTCCCACTCCGGTAGGGTGACCTTTGGCGATGCGGATCATATCAGTCTGTACGGATTCCGCGTGAAACAGCTCCATGGCCCGCTGACCATACAAATCGTCACCAATACAGGCAATCAGGCTGGTGTCGGCGTCCTGACGGGCACATTCCACGGCCTGGTTGGAACCTTTTCCGCCATGAAATGCGGAAAAGCCAAAGCCTTCCACGGTTTCGCCGGGGGATGGAAACCGGGCGGCCTGGATGGTAAGCCCGGCGGCATAACTTCCTACTACCACAATTTTGGACATGTTAGTTCCCTCCGTTTTTCCAGTCAATGCGCACCATGGAAACTGCATCCGGGGATACGCTTCCACTCAACACAGTCCCATTCCAAGAAATTTCCTGACCCAGCAGGGTCAGCATCCCCTGAATGTCCTGCAAAGCCAGAAGGTCACCGGTGAATACCTGATCGGTGGTATTGCAGAACGTAAAAATGCTGACGCTGCCGTCGTCTGCGTCGAATCGGTTGCAAAGCACCGTGGTGTGCAGCGTGGGATACAAAGGCGTCGGATGCATGCCCAGGAAGATTTCCTGGTTGTCCAGCCAGATTTTTTTGTATTTCTTTATTCTTTCTTTCTGGGGGACAGAGTAGGGCAGCCATGCTCCAAATACATCCTGCCAGATCACCAGACCGGTGCCGGAAAAAATGGCCCGCTCAATCAGACGGGTTTTTCCTTCTCCGGTTGCCCAGCGGGAAATGATGGGGGCAGGGTGCTCCGGCAGCAAAAAACGCATATAGTCCAGCCGTTCAATGGGGTCGGATGCCTTTGATTTGCCCCAGGAGCTGGTGATATCCTCCACTGCAGAGCAGGTAGAGGGGTGAACCTCAGAGCAAAATACCACTCCCGGCTTTACGGAATCCAGCGCCGGACGGAATGTGGCAGGTACGCTGTCCATGGTATCCAGGAAAAAACCGTCAATTCCGGTATCCACCACCAGCTGGCGAACCTGATCCGATGTTTCGTTCATGGACTGGTCGTTTCCGATGTCCCAAGGTTTATAAGGAAGGAATACCTTGACACCCTTTTGATGGGCGGCGTCTGCAATGCTGCGCAGACCGTCCCGTCCGCCGGGGAAATCGTCAAAAAAGTCCCACTGAGTTCTGCTGTCTACGCCCAGTCTGGGATACTGATGCCAAAGAGTCAGGGTATCATATCCGCCGAATGCTTCCCCGTCTTTCAGCAGCTTGTCCATAGCAACCTGTCCGTTTTTTTCGTCCCAGCTTTCTTTGGAGTACAGATAGGTGAAGTGATGCAAAACAGTATGCCGCATCCATTGCAGATCCGGGCGGCTGTACGCGCATAAATCAAATCGGCTCCGCTGCTGCCGGCGGTACTGAGCAAAAGCCTCCCGCCAGCCTTCCGCCAGGGCGGAAATTTCCAGCTCAAAGGTATCACTGAGTACACGGCCCAGACGCAGTGGCATACGATGATTTTCCAGTTCTTTTCTGCTGGAAATCTTTTTCAGATCCACATTCCGGTTTTGAACCGCAGGGGCAATTTCCGATAGGGTAGGGAAGGCAACGGAAAATCCATACCGGTCATTGTGATCGGTGAGAACATAGGGGAAGGTAAAAAGCGGATGGGCGCGGAACAGGGAATTGTTGGGATAATATCTGCGCTCTTGCGGATCGGGCAACGTCAGATTTGCCAGGAACGGACAGCATACCCACAGTTCCTCCGGACACTCCCGGTCGGAAGCGCTCTGCAGCAGAATGTGCACAGCGTCATTTTCCCCCAGAATCAGGGAAAGACGCACATGCAGGGACTGTTCTTCACAGGAGGCATAGACGGAAACCAGCTGCTCTGTCTCGTCCTGAAGAATGTCAACACGCTCCACACAAAAGTGGTCAATCTCTCCCCGGCGGGTGGAAAAGCGGAAGAATTTCCCGGTTTCCGGGCCGTAATTCACTGCCGTACCCTGTCCCAGATGGGTAAGGATTTCACAATGGATTCCGTCATCGAGACGGACTTTCATACGGATTGCCCGGTTTTCAAGGACAAGTACCTGGCCTTCTTTTTCAATCATACAAGATCCCTCACACAGCGAAAACCAACGGTTTCATTTCGATTGATTCCTTCATTGAGCAGCGGCATTTTCAGATGATAATCATTGCGATGGGGGCCGCCCTCTGCATGCCAGAAGTGGGGGGCTTTGTACCAGCTGCCGCCCCGGAGAAAGGTAAACACATGATCCCCGTCGTCAATGACATCGGCAACCCATTCCCAGGCATTGCCGCACAGATCCAGGCACCCACAGGGGCTTTTACCCTCCGGAAATGCGTCTACCGGACTGAGGGTTTCCGTGGCGCAGCGGGTTTTGTCAAACGCATTTCCCCAGGGATATGCCAGCTTTTTGGGTCCACCGGCCAGGTACTGCCACTCCCAGTCAAAAGGGAGCCGCATGCCATAGTAGCTGGCAAAGGCGTTAGCATCCTTCTGGCTCACCCACACCACCGGACAATCCAAAAGTTCTTCCGGGCAGCGTCCCTGTTCCCAGTGCCGCAGAAAATTGGTTGTATCTTCGGGATGATATCCGCTTTCCTGCAGAAACTGGAAAAACTGCCTGTTGGTCACAGGATAGCGTCCGGCATAAATCGGGGGAGAGGAAACTTCCCGGGGACCATGGTCATACTGACAATCTCCTTCCATGATGCGGTGGCGCACCCGATAAATATAACGAAATGCCTCCACATAAACCATATCATCGGCGTAAGCTGATTTTCTCATGTTGACACTCCTTGTCTGTATGCTGTGCATGGGTTATCGTTCCAAAATAGATACAATATCAAACCGCTCGGAATTGATCCATACACTGGAACACTCCAGGGGACGAGATTTTGCGTCGTATATGATCTGCTCCAGATAGAGTACGGGAGTTCCCGGGGCGAGCCCCAGATTCTGGGAAACCTCCCCCCAGGCGGGAACGGCTTTGAAATATCTCCGGCCCCACTGGATTTTCTGACCATATTTTCGTTCCAGCAAGGAGAAAATATCCTGATTTTCAAAATCATTTTCCGCAAAGCCGGGGCAGACTTTTTCCGGAATGATATTGCGCAGGTAGATAACCGGGTTATTCTGGACAAGCCGTACCCGCTCGATGATACTGACCTGTTCATTTTTCTCAAGCTCCAGATAGGCTGCGACTTTCATATCCGCAGCGGCAATTTCCTGCTTCAGCACAACGGTTTTGTAGCGCAGTCCCTGCTGCTTCATGGACTCGGCAAAAGAAATCAGCTTGCTGGCCAGATGCTGCTCCAGGGTATTGGATACCACAAATGTTCCCCGCCCCCGGATCTGGGTGAGAACGCCCTGGTCAATCAGGTCTTTCAGCGCCCGGCGAAGCGTTCCCCGGCTGATTCCCAGCTGCTGGGACAGGACGATTTCATCCGGCAGTTTGGTATGCACGGGCCATTTCCCGGATTCAATGTTGCTGCGGATGATTTGAGCAACCTGCTGATAAATTGGTTCACCTTCACGGTACATACGTTCCTCCATTGTTTATATAGGTACATTATATGTATATATATGATGTACTTATAATATACTGCTGCAATCAACGGTTGTCAAGGATATATCCATGGAAAAATCCAGTATTTCTTGAAAAAATCTGTGTTGACACAGGGCTGTGCTTATACTATAATACAAGCAAATAATATGTACAAATATGTACATGAAGGAGATGGATTCTTATGAGCAGCACCAGCAGACAGCGGGTTGTGGATGCACTGCATCATCGCCAGCCGGATTTACTACCCATTGATTTTGCTTCCACCCGCTCAACCGGCATCAACGCGTATGCCTACCGGGCTCTGACGGAATATCTGGGATTGGAGGAACCAATCTATCTTTTTGATTTCAAGCAGTGCCTGGCCCAGCCCAGTCTCAAGGTATTGGAGCTGCTGGGAAGTGACTGTCTGCCCCTTTACCGGCAGGCCCCCTCGGGGATTCCCATTGACCGGTACAAAGAGGTGGTCATGGCAGACGGCAAGGTTTACATGCTGCCGGAAGGGTATTCTCCCCAAAAAGCCGCAGACGGGTCGGAATATCTTTATGCCAATGGCATCCCCATTCTCAAACGACCCTCCGGCGGGATGTATTTTGACGATTGTTTTCACCCTTTGGCCCAGGTAGAGGAGGAGCTGCCTGCGTTTCCATTGCCCAAAATGACAGCCCAGGAAAAACACGATTTGGCAGAGCGCGCCAAGCATCTTTTCACCACCACAGACAAAGCCCTGGTGGCCTCTTCCGGCATCAGCATCTTCGAGCGGGGAATCAAGGACTGGGGTTACGAAGAATTCCTGGTGCGCATTTACACCGAGCCCGAACTTGTCTGCAGATATCTGGAAATCCTGACGGATGCGTATCTGCAATTTCTGGATGATTATCTGGATGCGGTGGGGCCTTATGTTCAGGTGATTCAGTGCAATGATGATCTTGGCATGCAGACAGGTCCGCTGATTGCGCCAAAGGTGTATCAAGACATATTCAAGCCCTTCCATAGTCGTATTTTCGAGTATATCCACAAAAAGGCTCCCGGCGTGTCCATTTTGCTGCACTCCTGCGGCGGTATTTTTGATCTCATACCCGACCTGATCGATGCCGGGGTGGATGCCCTGAATCCGGTTCAGACGGATGCTGCGAATATGGACCCGGCTGCTCTGAAAAGAGAATTCGGCAAAGACATCACCTTCTGGGGAGGCGGCTGCAGTACCCAGAAAACCCTCACCTTTGCTGCGCCGGAAGAGATCCGAAAGGAAGTTTACAAAATGGCGGAAATCTTCTCACCGGGTGGCGGCTTTGTCTTTAACCAGGTGCATAATATCCAGAGCAATATTTCTCCCGACCGGGTGCTTACCCTGTACAGGGCAATTCTGGAGTGGAGAGAAACCCACAGAAGCTGACCCGACATTCAAAATAACACAGCCGCCATCTCCGTGCTGCATTGGGAAGATGGCGGCTTATTTTGCTTTCTTCAGGGTTCTGTTTTGATCTGCCGGATCACGTCCACTACGCTGCCGTCCCGATATTCCACAACGGCCACCACCCGGTCGGTGGTGGGGATGGGCTTTGGGGTTCCGGTCAGGGATTCTGCCAGGGACTGAAGTTCCTGGATGGAAACGATTTTCAGATTGGTTTTCTCCAAATCCGCTTTCAGCATGGCGTAGTGCTTATGCTTCGGATTCAGTGCCACACCGGCTTGGGTAACCACACAGGCTACCGATTCCCCGGGGGTACAGCAGGTAAACACACGCTTTACAACCGACGGCGTCCGTCCCCGGATAATGGGCAGCGCAACAATGGAAATGTCAGCGCCCGCTGCCACATCCGGGCCGCCGCCCAGACCGCCCATCATCTGACCGGAGGAACCTGTGAGGATATTCACGTTGAAATCTGTATCCACTTCCAATGCCGCCAGCACACCGAAGGTCAGATGATTCAGATAGCAGCCTTTGCTGTAGGGGTTTGCATAGTCAGCATTGTCGATTTCCACCACGCCGGGACGGTCATAAATGGCTTTTGCCGCCGCCGCGTCAAAGGACTGACTGCAAGCCAGGGTTTTCACCAGACCCTCGTCGTACATTTCCAGAATGGCCGCGGTAATGCCGCCCAGGGCAAAGCTGGCGGTTACCTGCCGTTCTTTGCTGGTTTTCGCCAGGAACTTTGTACAGGCGATGCTGATGGCGCCGGCGCCGGTTTGGAAGGAGTAGCCGTTTTTGTATAACCGGGAGGCGGTAATCACCTGGGCTGCCCGCTGGGCGATCAGAAGATCCCGGGGATTTTTGGTCACACGGGCGGCGCCTTTTCCGATTTTTTCCGGGTCGCCGATCTGATCCACCTGCACCACATAGTCCACATACTGCTGGCTGATGCTTGTGGGGCAGCAGGGGTAATCCACAAGGGTATCTGTAATCACCACAACCTTTGCGGCGTAGTGGGCATCAACAAAGGAGTAGCCCAAACTGCCGCAGGGATTTTTTCCAATCTGGCCGGTGCAGTTGCCAAATTCATCCGAGGCAGAGGCGGCAATAAAAGACACATCGATTTTCAGTTCTCCGGACTCAATGGCCCGGGGACGGGCGCCATGGGGACGAAGAATCACCGGATGCTCCATCTGAATCTCGCCGCTCATCAGTGCGTCACCCAGCTCTCCCCGGATGCCGCTGGCTTCGATTCGGGAGATGGTGCCGTTTTTTACATAGTCCGACAGGCGGAATCCCTGCAAATTCACCACGGCGCTGGGAGCGAAAACCAGATTCCGGATTCCCAATCGGGCAATGACTTCCATGACCATGCCAACGGTAAAATCTCCTTCCCGGAAACTGTGGTGGAAGGAAATGGTCATTCCATCTTTCAGGCCGGATGCAAGGATAGCGTCTTCAATGCTTGGCAGAAGTTTGGTGTCGCCTGCTTTGGTATGTCCGGCCTTACGCTGGCTTACGATGCAGCCGCAGTAGGGCTGATCCTGGTCAAGTCCCATGTAAGGACGAACCTGATACGCTCCCACCGTTTCCGGCAGTTCAATTCCCAGTTGATTGCGCATGGCTTAATCCTCTCCTTTCCACATTCCGGCGGCTTCCGCCTGTGCCAAAATTGTTTTTGCCCGGATTTCCATAGGCTTGTCAATCATGCTTCCGTCCAGAGATACCACGCCGGTGGACTGTTTTTCCCCGTCACGCAGCGCTGCCAAAACTCTTTCGGCGTAGCGGATTTCCTTCTTGCTGGGAGTAAACGCGGCATTGACCAGATCAATTTGGGAGGGATGAATCACGGTTTTTCCGTCAAAGCCCAGGGTCCTGGTTGTTTTCAGATCCTCTTTCAGTCCCTCCATATCCCGGAAATCACTGAATACCGCATCCTGGGCGGAGATACCTGCCAGCCGGCAGGCCTGGAGCACCTGCATTCTGGCGTAGAAAATCTCCGGACCTGCTTTGGTTCGCAGGGCTCCCATGCTGGCGGTGTAATCTTCTGCACCCAAAGCCAGCGCCACCACCCGGAGACTGGCGGTTGCGATGCTCTGGGCATTGACCGCACCCAGGACCGATTCAATATTGCACCACAATTCCGTAGTTCCCACGGGAATCCCGGCGGCCTTTTCAATTTCGGAGATTTTCTGATCAATCCGCTGCACTTCCTCGGGATGCTCTACCTTGGGCAGCCGGATGGCGTCCGGACGGGCACGGACGGCTGCCTGCAAATCTTCTTCAATATACGCAGAATACAGCCCGTTGACCCGAATGAGGACATACTGATTGTCAGGCTTGTGGTAGCGCACGGTTTGGTAGACCAGAAACCGTGCCGCGTCTTTTTCCCCCTGGGATACAGAGTCCTCCAAATCGTAAACAATGCAATCCTGGTTGTAAAACCGGGCTTCCAGCATCTTTGCGGCACTGGAGCCGGAAGCATACAAGCTTGTTCGTTTCAGCTGCTTTTTCATGGCGTATTGTCCTCCCAGGCCCAATTGTACGGCTGCTGTGCGGATCTGCATATGGCACACTGCATTCTGGCCCGAATGACACAGTCCAGTGCCCCTTTATCCACAAGCCGTACATCGGCTTCTGTTACATCCATTTGCTGCAGAACCTGATGAATTGTGTCCAGAATGGCGTCTCCAAACTGGGCTTTTACCACACTTTCCAATTCAATCTGAATGCCTTGACCGGGGTTTGGCGCAATGGTGATCTGGATATCGCTGGATTCCAGTGTCCCTGCAATGGCTGGTTTTATCAATTTCATTGTGGATTCCCCCTGCGTTGTATTGGCCTCATAATCAAAGCGGGCCGTGTAACGGCCCGCTTTTGTGTTCACCTGGCGGCCAATCAGCCTTCCATGATAATGTCGGTAATTTTTTCTGCGAAATCTTTGATATCAATGCCCTTGGTAAACTTCAGGCAGGTTCCGGTGGGATAGCGGGTTTTCTCAATCCAGTGGGCTGGCATCTGGCTTGCGCCGTATTTGGCACCCAGAATCACGCCGGCCACTGCACCGATGGTGTCCGCGTCACGGCCAAAGTTTCCTGCTACGGTAACACCGCTGCGGAAATCTTTGTTGACTGCTTTCAGACAGACAAAGGCGGAGGGAATGGCTTCGGCGGTGGTTGCCCAGGAACTGGTCCATAAGTAATCGTGCAAATCCATCCAGGCGTCCAGCAGACTGCCCGCTTCTTCCAGAATCCGGAATGCACCGGTCATATTGTGATACAGCCAAGAATCCTCAGGGATTGCAGACATTGCCGCAGCGATGATCTCATCCATGGTGCCGTCTACCATTGCCACAGACACGGCGGCGGCCACTGCCTGTGCGCCCCAGATGCCGTCACGGTAATGGCTGATGCTGGATTCGATTTCTGCCAAACGCTTTGCCTCTTCCGGATCGCCTGCACACAGAATGCCCACAGGACCAATGCGCATGGAAGAACCGTCGCTCATGTGGAAGGCATTGAACTTGCCCGACAGGGGAGGCAGCAGGCCCTTGCGCAGGTTGTTGGCCGCCTCAATTTCGCTGGCGCCGCCCCGCTTGTATTCGTCCTGGGTTACCACGTCTTCCATCCAGGATTTCACAACTTCTTCGGTGGTAAGCTTGCCATGGCAGCGAATAATGGTTTTGGCGGTCAACAGGGCAAACTCCGTGTCATCGGTGCTCCAGGACGCCCCTTTGTTAAAATCTGTGGTAACCGCGTAATTTACACGGTTTTCCTGCTTCCGAGAGGCATCACCAAAGGAATCGCCAATGGCCAATCCGGAAAGCGCACCATAAACTTTGTCAAAGACTTTGTTGCGATCTTTAACGAATTCTTGTCTTGTCAGCATTATTTCAACCTCTGCTTATTTTTTATAATTGGTTAGCCAAATGTTTCCTGCAGCAAATCATGGAACTCGTTACCGCCGGCTTCGTTCCACTTCTGCACAAATTCATCAAACGAATCAATGGGCTTGACGCCGCGGACGATATCGGATGCATATTCATTGTACAGATTGGTCATGGCGTCCCACTGGGGAGTCAGTTCTTCGGGAATCAGCAGATTGGTGTCCATCACCATGTATTCGTTGACCTTTGCCAGAGAATCTTCGGCGGCAGGAGTCAGAACAGGCTCGGCCAGAGAGGGGTTCTGAGGATTGAAGTTATTTGTGGTATCCCAGAAGCGAGCCCACCAGCTGTCAAACTTATCGGTGAAAACAATTTGGTTATCCACCACATTGTACTGCACGCCTTCGATGCCGACCTTGTCCAGAATACGGCCTTCGGGGCTTGCCATGAACTCCAGAACGGCCCAGGCAGCGTCCTTGACTTCAGAATCCACATTGATGGCGAAGCCGCGGCTTTCCTTGGTGACGTCCACAGAAGTATAGGACTGAGAAACGCCCTTGGCAGGAGGCAGAACGGTCAGTGCAGCATCTTCGCCGTACAGGGAGGTCATCTTGGTATCATAAACCTGGATGGTACCGCCGGCGGTACCGGCAATGATTGCCGTCTCACCGTCATAGAAACGCTGCTCTACCACGTCCCAGGTCAGGGTCAGGAAGTCGGGGTCCAGCAGGCCTTCTGCATACAGCTCGGCATAGAAAGCCAGCTTTTCCTTTTCAGCCTGAGAAGCCTTGGAGAAGATCCATTCGCCATTTTCCTCAATCACGGTACCGGTAACGCCGAAAGCGTGGTTGAAGATGGAATCCAGCTTGTCAAAATTGCCGTAAATCGTCATGGCGTACTTTGCGCCGTTGGCTTCCTTCAGTTCCTTAAAGAATGCCTTGTAGTTTTCCACAGTGGGGTCAGCCAGCAGGGTTTCATAGGAGGCCAGACCTTCTACCCAGTCAGTACGGACCACAGGGGTGTTGATACGAGGAGGAGCCAGCCACAGAAGATAGGGATAGCTCTCCATCTTCTTGACGTTGGACTCGTCCATGAGCTGCTTGACGTAAGTGGAGTTTTCAATGTAGGGGGTCAGATCCTCCAGCAGACCCTGGTCTGCCAAAGGCTTGTCACCGCCCTGGAAGTAAATGATGTCCGCTTCGGTTTCGCCGTTCATAACTGCCAGAGGCATGGCGGTTGCATAGTCGGAGGCAGGGGGTTCCACAAACTGCACATCCACATACATTCCCTGCTCAGCCATTTTTTCGTTGATGGCAGCGCACAGGTTGATAACATCTTCTTCGGTGGGGAACAGGTCCTTGTTCACGACCTTGACCGTTACGGGTTCTTCCGGTGTGCCGATTTGGGTGGCTGCACCGGCTTGGGCATTGGAGCTCTGGCCCTGAGTGGACTGGGGCTGCTCATTCCCACTGCCACAGGCAACCAGGCCGAATACCATGGAAAGACATAGTACGAGTGCCAACAGTTTTTTCATTTTTGCTTCCTCCTAAAGTATTTTTTCATATGGGGATACGGGGTTATTCCTTCACGCCGCCAGCCATAACATCCTTGTTGTAGTACTTCAGAACCAGAGGATACACAAGCAGGATGGGAATGATGGCGACGACGATGGTTGCATATTGGAGCGCCGTGTAGTCCAGCTGGGCAAGCTGGTTATACTCCATAAGGTTTTGGGCGCCCACCAGATTGGTAACATCTCCGTTCACAACAAACTTGCGCAGAATGACCTGCAGGGGAACTTCTGTGATGGAAGAGATATAGATACCGGCACGGTAATATTCGTTCCAACGAACCACACCATAGAACATGGTCAGCGTGGCGATTCCGGCTTTGGACAGCGGCGCCATGATCCGGAACAAAATATTGAAATGTCCGGCTCCGTCAATGGTGGCTGCTTCGCACAGTGTTTTGGGAACGGATTCAAAATAGCGCATCATAATGACCAGGTAGTATACATTGCAGGCCTGGCTGAGTATGACGGACCATTTGGTTCCCATCAACCCCAGCTGCCGGATGACGATGTATTCCGGAACGATACCCGGGTCAAACAGCATCATCACAATGAAAAAGGCCATCAGGATTTTCTTTCCCACCAGATTCGGACGGGTAAGCACATAAGCGGCGCACATGGTTAAGAGCATGTTGATCAGCGTACCCACCGTGGTGATGAAGATAGAGTTAAAAATCGACGGTACAATATACTGGTTGCTGAACAGCACCTGGTAGTTAATCAAAGAGAATCCGTTGGGGATGATATCCAGTCCGTTCATAGAACCCGACTGCGCCGGATCTGACAAAGATCTTGCCAGAATATGAAGCAGGGGAACAATCATGGTCAAGGTCAGTGCGAACAGGAAAATCATCAGAATCCACTGCATGATGCCCAGGCTTTTTTTACTCAGTCTTCCCATAAATTACCACACACCCTCTCCAGTCAATTTCTTCGACGTAATATGCGTAAAGTAAACCAAAATCACACCAACTACACCTTTAATCAGGGAAACGGCGGTACCCAGAGAATACTGGCTGTTTTCGATACCGATTCGGTTCACATAGGTATCGAGAATATCGATGGTGCTGTTGACGGACGAGTTGGTGAAGTTGTAGACCTGATCGAAACCGGCGGACATGAAGAAGCCCAGATTCAGGATAAACACAGTGGTCATAGGAATCAGCAGTTCCGGAAGGATGATGTGAAAGATAATGTCTTTTCTGCTGGCTCCGTCCAGAGCGGCGGCTTCGTAAATATCGGAACTGATGCTGATAATGGCGGTGTAGAAGATAATGGAGTCCCAGCCAAGGCTTCGCCAGGCTTCACAGAACATCAGTACCCAACGAATGGCTCCTTTGTCGGTGAGCAAATCCACGGCATCATGTCCGAACAGGCCAATGATAATGTTGATTGCGCTGTTGTCGCTGGGCGCCAGGAAAGATTTCCAGATACCGGCAATCACAACCCAGCTCAGAAAATGGGGCAGATAGGAAACCACCTGCACATATTTTCTGAATTTCTGTACCCGCAGCTCGTTGAGAACCAGTGCAAAAATGACGAAAGCGGGGAACAGCAGCACATACTTCATAAAGCTGATAATGACGGTGTTCGTCAAAATCTGGGCGAAGGCAGGGCTTTTGAAGAGCATCTCAAAGTACTTCAGTCCTGCAAACTCCCAAGGCCCTCTTGCTTTGTAATCGTAAAAAGCCAATCGCATATTCAGGATGGGCCATACCCGGAAAATGAAAAAGTAAATCAATGTGGGCAGCAGCATCAGATACAAGATCTTATCCCGCCAGATTTTTTCCGCCGCTGCACCCAGCCGGCCGGAACCCAAACGTAAGCTATGCGCGTTGTTTTTCATCATATTTTTTCCTCCCCAAGAGAGTAACCGGTTTCTTTAATTAGGATTATACATTTTCTAAATTATCATTTCAAGCTGTGATTCTTCACAGATTTTCTTTTCCGAATTTAGTAAAGTGGCACAGACAGTCCGGCAGCCGTCTGATTGTGGTTTTGACTGCTTGCCTTTATTATGTCATGAAAATTCAATCCGCATAAAAAGAAAACAGGCATGGAAACCGGGAATGGTTTCCATGCCTGGGGGCAGGGTGGTTTATACACTTCGTGTGGTTTCCCGCAATACCAGGGTTGGCTCTACCACGGTATGGGGCAAAGCAATGGTTTGGCCTTGAATAATGCGGATCAGCTGCTCGGAAATATGCTGGGCCATTTCATAATGGGGCTTGGAAACAGTGGATAACGTGGGATGAAAGACGGTTGTCAATCCAATATTGTCATATCCGATTACTTCCACATCGTCAGGAATACGGACGCCGTTTTTCAGCAATTCCGTGACGATTCCGATGGCGATCAAATCGCTTCCTGTCATAATGGAATCCAACTTCATACCACTTTTCAGCAGGTTTTTTGCCACATATCTGCCAAAATCAATACTATAATCCCCGCTGATGATCAATTCCTCCTGAATGGGAATGCCATATTCCAGATGGGCCTGCTGATATCCCTGCAGCCGTTGCTGAGAGCCTGTGACCTTTGGATTTCCTTCCACATAGACAACGCGCCTGCTTCCTGTCTTTAATAAATGGGAGGCAGAGATATAGCCGCCGCGAATGTTGTCACCGGAAATGCTGGTATCGCTGAGGGAATAGTCGTTGCGTCTGCCGATCAGACCCAGAGGAATGTTGTATTTCCGAAAATCGGTGAGAAATTCCTTATTGGATACCCCAGAAAACAGCAAAATTCCGTCTACTCGCCGATCAATCAGACGCATCAGCTGCTGGGCTTCCTGTTCCGGGCTGTAATCAGAGTTGCCCACAATGACGGAATACCCGCAGGTATCCAGATAATCCGTGACGCCGCGTATCATTTTTGGATAGAAAAAGTTGGATACATCCGGGATAATCAGTCCGATTGTGCCACTTTTGGAGGTAGCAACACTCCGGGCCAGGGCGTTGGGACGGTAATTCAGATCCTGAATGGTTTTTAAGATTTTCTCTCTGGTTTTGGGCCCGACTCCTTGGGGATTGGCGTTGATCACACGAGATACGGTGGCTTTGGAGACACCACAAATTTGAGCAATTTCGGCGATAGAATAGCTTTTTTTCTCTGCCATGTTTTTCTACCTCGTTTCCCAGAAGCGTATGAAACATTTCTTAAATGTATCATATCACAAGGGTTCACGTCCTGGCAACTGTTTTTCCAATTTTTTTCCCGGCTATCTTGAAATCTTAAAAAAAGTATGCTATTATCGAGTAAACCGGTTACCTTCCGGTTTACATCAATATCACATTTAATGGGGAAGGTGTCTGTCATGCTGACAAATTACTTGGAAAAAGTGTATGCTGGCTTTTTGGGAATGAACATCGGAATCCGGCTGGGTGCCCCGGTAGAGCCCACAATCTGGTCCTATGAACGAATCTATAAAACCTACGGAGATATCCGGGGCTATGTCAAAGAATATAAAAACTTCGCAGCAGACGACGATGCCAACGGTCCTGTGTACTTCCTGCGAGCCTTGCTGGACGATGCCGTTGACAGACCCCTGACACCCCAGGATGTGGCCCGGGCTTGGCTTAACTATGCCCGGGAAGGTTTGGGTATGTTCTGGTGGGGCGGATATGGCAGAAGCACGGAACACACCGCCTATCTGAACCTGAAGCATGGCATTCCTGCTCCCCAGTCTGGTTCCATTGCCCAAAATGGAAAAATCATTGCAGAACAGATCGGCGGACAGATCTTCATTGATACCTGGGGCCTGGTCAATCCCTGCAATCCCAAGCGTGCTGCGGATTATGGACAGGCTGCCGCCTCGGTTTCCCATGACGGGGACGGCGTTTGGGGCGCGCGGTTTATGTGCGCTGCCATTGCCAAAGCCTTTGAAACCGGGGATGTAATGGAAATTGTTGCCGCAGGTCTTGCAGAAATCCCCGAAGACAGCACTTACCATAAGGTCTGTGATGCAGTATTGGATTTCTACAAGAAGCACCCCGAGGATTGGCGCGCATGCTATCAGATGCTGGTGGCAGATTGGGGCTACGACAAATATCAGGGCGTGTGCCACATTATCCCCAACGCCGGTGTATGCATGATGGCTTTGGCCTACGGCCAGGGCAACTTCTGCCGTACCATTGAGATTGCTACCATGGCCGGTTGGGATACAGACTGCAACGCGGGCAATGTGGGCACGATTATGGGCGTGGCCTGCGGCATGGAGGGCCTGCCCCGGCATTATCTGGACCCCATCAACGACGGCATCGTCTGCTCCGGCATTTCCGGATACCTCAACATCATTGACATTCCTTCCTTCTGCCGGGAAGTTGCCATGCTGGGCTATCGGCTGAACCAGGAGCCCATGCCGGAAGATCTGCGCAATGCCTATCGTCCCGGAGAAATCTACTTCGACTTTGAACTGCCCGGCTCTACCCACAATATCCGCGTTTCGGACAGCTTCCTGTGCCGGGTGACCCACAGCACAAAGAAGGCATATCGGGGAACCGGTTCTCTGGAAATTCTCATGGACCGGATGCTTCGGGGACAGAACTGCAAGGTATTTTACAAGCCCTTCTATATCCGTCAGGATTTCTCCGACGAGCGGTACAGTCCTGTGTTTACGCCTACGGTATATCCCGGCATGACGGTTTCCATGAAGCTGTGCCTGGACCAGTGGAACGGAAACGAAACCCCTGCGGTTGCGCCTTATATCCGTACCTGCAGTGATAAGGTTGATCATGTTCAGGGGTACATCAAGCTGCAGCAGGACAAGTGGATTGACGTTACCTTCACCATTCCGGATACCAACGGCGATATGATCGACGAAGTTGGCTTCCTGCTGGAAAGCTACACGCCCAAGGACAAGACCCTGGGCGTGGTGTACCTGGACGAGTTCTGCATTTCCGGCAAAACAGCCTATACCATTGATATGGCAAAACAGCATAACGATTTTGCTGCCATTACCCCCTTCTCCCTGGACCATGGAGCCTGGGATCTGTACGGCGGCACCCTGAATCTGATGCGCTGCGAACCTTCCTTTGCCTACACCGGTCACTATTATGCTGCGGACTATGTGTGCTCCGCTCCGGTCACACCCTTGAATGGAACCAGCCACCTGCTGATTGCCCGGGCCCAGGGCGCCATGCGCTGCTATGCCGGCGGTTTGGGCAGTGAAGGAAAACTGGTGCTGATGAAGAACGATTTTGGTTTCCAGACTCTGGCAGAATGTGCATTTGACTGGCAGCCCAATCAGACCTACCAGATTACCCTGACCTGCAAGGGCAATCATATCAGTCTGCAGGTCGATGGCGTAGACTATCTGCAAGTGGAAGACGATTCGTTCCGGTATGGCATGTACGGCTGTGGTTCTCTGGAAACCGGACGGACCGCCTTTGGCAACTTTGCATATCGTGACCTGTAATAGGGGGGAGACGGTATGAAAATTTTGTGTTTTGGTTCTCTTAATCTGGACAAAGTCTACTCTGTTACCCATTTTGTACGGGCAGGAGAAACCCTCTCCTCTACCAAAATGCAGGAATTCTGCGGCGGCAAGGGCCTGAACCAATCGGTTGCCCTGGCCCGGGCGGGGGCGGAAACCTACCACGCCGGCTGCGTAGGCCAGGCAGATGGAGAGCCTCTGCTGGCCATGCTCCGCTCCAGCGGCGTGGACACCACACTGGTGCGGATGCTGCCCTGTCCCAGCGGTCATGCCATTATTCAGGTCAATGAACAGGGGCAAAACTGCATCCTCCTGTACGGTGGTGCCAACCAGGAGGTAACCAAGGAGCAAATTGACGCAGTGCTGGAGCAGTTCCAGCCTGGGGATATGCTGGTTTTGCAGAATGAAATCAACAATCTTCCTTACCTCATGGAAACCGCCGGGAAAAAGGGTATGGAGATTGTGCTGAATCCTTCTCCCATGAACGATGCCATTTTAAAGCTCCCTCTGGAATATGTTCGTTATTTTATTCTCAACGAAGTGGAAGCGAGGGATTTGTGCGCTGAAGAAGGGCCGGAGGAAGCTTTTGCCGACAAACTGCTGCGCAGATTCCCCAACAGCAAAATTGTGCTGACTTTGGGAAGCAAAGGCTCCATCTATGTGGATCAGAAGCAGCGCGTCATCCAGCCGGCCTACCGGGTGGAAGCTGTTGATACCACTGCCGCGGGAGATACCTTTACCGGGTATTTCCTGGCAGGGATCGCCGGAGGAATGGATGTGAAAGCGGCTTTGCAGCAGGCTGCAAAAGCTGCAGCCATCGCAGTCAGCCGAAAAGGCGCAGCGCCCAGCATCCCCACATTGGAAGAAACCCAGGCTTTCCGGTAAGAATTTTTTTACAGAACCCTTTTCTTTGAAAAATCCTCCTAAAACAAGAAAAAAGTGCTTGCAGCGCAAGCACTTTTTTCTTTCTATCGCTAGTTACAGGACTTCAAACTTATACCCAACGCCCCAGACGGTTTTCAGGCTCCAGCTTTCGCTGACCCCTTCCAGCTTTTCCCGCAGCCGCTTGACGTGTACGTCTACGGTACGGCTGTCGCCGAAGTAGTCAAAGCCCCAGACCTCGTCCAGCAGCTGGTTACGGGTGTAGACCCGGTTGGGAGAGGAGGCCAGGTAGTAAAGCAGCTCCATCTCCTTGGGGGGTGTGTCGATTTTCTTGCCGTCCACGGTCAGCTCAAAGGCGTCCATGTCAATAATCAGCTTGTCAAAGACCAGACGGCGGGCTTTCTTTTCCGCGGTGACACCGCTGCTGCGGCGCAGAACCGCTTCAATTCTGGCCAGAACTTCCTTCATTTCAAAGGGTTTGGTGATGTAATCATCGGCGCCGGATTTGAGACCCGACACCTTGTCGTCGGTTTCTCCCTTGGCGGTGAGCATAATCACCGGGGTCTGGGATTCGGCCCGGATGGTCTTGCAAACCGTCCAGCCATCCATCACCGGCATCATCACGTCCAGCAGTACCAGATCGGGCTTGATGGCCCGGAACTTGCTCAGACCCTGACCGCCATCGGCGGCAACGGTAACGGCGTAGCCCTCCTTTTCCAGGTACATCTGCAAAAGTTCTGCAATATTACGGTCGTCCTCAACAATCAAAACGGAGACAGCCATGAGAAAATTCCTCCCTTTCTATTTCTTTTCTTTTTACCCTATTATACCGCAAAAATGGATTGGGGAGTGAACAATTTGTAAAGAGTAAGCCGGTAATTTGTGAACACAAACTTCTGCTTGCAAATTAGCCCGTTTCGGGGTATGATGATTCCGTTGGGAAAGGTTTTTCCAAAATTTGAATTTTCCATGGGAAAGGAACGATTATGGTCGAATTACTCAAAGCGGTCCTGTTTGGCATTGTGGAGGGCGTTACCGAATGGCTGCCCATCTCCTCTACGGGCCACCTGATTCTGCTCAATGAATTTATCAATCTGAATGTGTCCGAGGAATTTCGGAGCATGTTCGACGTGGTTATCCAGCTGGGAGCCATTCTGGCAGTGATTGTGCTGTTCTTCCACAAGCTCAACCCCTTCTCTCCCAGCAAAAACGGGAAGGAAAAGCGCCAGACCTGGGATCTGTGGTTCAAGGTTGTGGCTGCCATCATCCCCTCCGGCGTGGTGGGCGTGCTCTTTGACGATTGGATGGACGAGCACCTGCACAACGGCATTGTGGTGTCCATTGCTCTGATTGTCTACGGTATCGCCTTCATTCTGGTGGAGCGGCGCAACCAGGGCAAGCATTGCCGGGTGATTCAGGACGTTCACGAAATTGATTATAAAACCGCTCTGATGATCGGCGTTTTTCAGTGCCTGAGCCTGATTCCCGGTACCTCCCGGTCCGGCTCCACCATTCTGGGCGCCATTCTGATTGGCGTGGGCCGCAGCGCCGGCGCAGAGTTCAGCTTCTTCATGGCCATTCCCACCATGCTGGGTGCTTCCGCCATCAAGCTGCTGAAGTTCCTGGCCAGCGGGGTCAGCGCCACTTCCACGGAAATCTGGGTTCTCATTATCGGCAGTGTGGTGTCCTTCCTGGTGAGCCTGCTGGTAATCAAGGCCCTGATGGAATACGTCCGCAAGCACTCGTTCTCCGCCTTCGGCGTCTACCGGATTGTGCTGGGCACGGTGGTGCTGATTTACTTTGCCGCAAAAGCCTTTATTTTGGCCTAACGTAAGGAGGAACATAGTATGGAATACACCATCGAAAATGAGTACCTGAAAGCAACTGTTACCACCTGGGGTGCTCAGGTGAAAAGCGTGATTCGCAAATGCGACGGCGTGGAGCATATGTGGCAGGCAGACCCGGCAGTCTGGGGCTACCATGCCCCCATCCTCTTCCCCCATGCGGGAAAGGTTGTGGATAACAAAATCGTGGCCAAGGGAAAGACCTTTGAAGCCACCCAGCACGGCTTTGCCCGGAACATGGAGCATACCCTGGTAGACCGGGACGAAACCACCGTAGTGCTGGAACTGTGCGCCAATGCTGAGACACTGGAAAGATTCCCCTACGATTTCCGGCTGGTGTCCACCTTCACCCTGGAAAATGATACCCTGCATCATACCCTGACAGTGGAAAACCTGGACGAAGAGAAGATGCCATTTGGCATCGGCTACCACCCGGCTTTCACTGTTCCCTTTGACGACAAGCACCAGGCTACCGACTATGAGCTGCGGTTTTCCCAGATGGAGTCTCCCATCTGCATCAACAACCTGCCCTACGGCCTGATGCACGGGGACTATTATCAGCTGGGGGCCAACATCCAGACCCTGGCTGTGGATGAAAACCTGTTCCAGGATGACAGCCACTGCATGGTCAACCTCCAGTCCCAGACCCTGGGCCTGTATGAAAAGGGCACCGGCCGTGGTGTGGTGTGCAACATCGGAGAGTTCCCCTACACCCTGCTGTGGAGCAAGCCCGGTATGCCCAAATTCATCTGCATCGAGCCCTGGCACAGCCTGCCCAGCAGCGAAAACGGCAGCACCAACTGGGACGAAAAGCCCGCCGCCGCCATTTTGCTGCCGGGAGAAAGCTGGAGCTGCACCTTGAGCACTTCCTTTGTGCGATAACGGGAGGCCGTTATGGGGTTTTGGCTCTTCATGCTGGCAACCAACCTGCTGGTTCCAGTGATTATGATCGGCATTGGCTGGTATTTTCTCAAAAAACCGCCGAAGAAGATTAACCCCCTCTTTGGCTACCGCACTACCAGATCCATGAAAAATGTGGATACCTGGGCCTTTGCCCACCAGATTTGTGGAAAAATCTGGGTGCGCTGGGGTTGGGCAGTGCTGGTTGTTTCGGTGATTCCCATGCTGGTGGTGCTGGGCAAGGACGAGGATACCATCGGATGGGTTTCCACAGCCATTTGTCTGCTGCAGCTGATTCCGCTGCTGGGCTCCATTGTGCCGGTGGAACGGGCTCTGAAGAAAACCTTTGACGAGTCCGGAAACAGAAGGCAGAAGCTTCCACAATGAAAACAGGCAGAGATTTTTTTCTGCCTGTCCCTATGTAAAAAATAAAAATCTACGGGAGAATGTTATGTATTTGCTGCTTCTTTCACTCATTTATCTGGCATTTATCAGCTTGGGACTGCCGGATTCTCTGCTGGGTTCCGGCTGGCCTACTATGCGGGAAGCTTTTTCCGTTCCCATTTCCTATATGGGCATTGTGTCCATGATTATCAGCGGCAGCACCATCTGCTCCAGTCTTTTGTCCGAGCGGCTGACCAAGAAATTTCGCACCCAGTATGTGACCGTGGCCAGCGTAATGCTGACGGCCATTTCTCTGTGGGGCTTTTCCACCGCCAGCGCTTTCTGGATGCTCTGCCTCTGGGCCATTCCCTACGGCCTGGGTGCCGGGGCCATTGACGCAGCCCTGAATAACTACGTTGCCCTGCACTACAGCTCCCGGCATATGAGCTGGCTGCACTGCTTCTGGGGTGTGGGCACCATTGTTAGTCCCTATGTGATGAGTTGGGCCTTGATGCACAGCGTCTGGCAGACCGGCTACCGGATGGTGGGCGGGATTCAGTTTGCCATCGCCCTGGTGCTGATTCTGACTTTGCCGGTGTGGAAAATTCATCAAAAAGGCGAAGCCCAGGAAGAAAACGGGAAAATTCTTGGCATTTCCGGTGCTCTGAAAATCCGGGGCGTGCCCAGCCTTCTGATTGGCTTCTTCGCCTACTGCGCCGCCGAGAGCACCACCATGCTTTGGGCCAGCAGCTTTTTGGTGGAGGCCCGGGGCATTACCAAGGAAGTGGCTGCCGCTTTTGGTGCGTTGTTTTATATCGGCATCACCGCCGGGCGGTTCCTGTCCGGTCTGGTGTCGGAAAAACTGGGAGACAGAACCATGATCCGCCTGGGCGCCGCCGTGATGGGGGTGGGCATCGCCTGTGTGCTGCTGCCCTGGGGCGGCAATCTTCCGGCCCTGGCGGGTCTGGTGATCATCGGTCTGGGCTGCGCCCCGGTGTATCCCAGCATCATCCACGCCACTCCGGGAAATTTTGGAGCGGAAAATTCCCAGGCCATCATCGGCATCCAGATGGCCAGCGCCTACGTCGGCTCTACCTTCGTGCCGCCGGTGTTCGGTTTGATTGCCAACCATGTGAGCATCCGGCTGTTTCCGGTGTACATTCTGCTCTTTGGCATTCTGATGATCGCCATGACGGAAACCACCTTCCGTAAGGTGCAAAGAAGATAACAATATTTCCTTATGAAAAAACGTGGAACAAGAATCGCACTTGTTCCACGTTTTCTTTTTCCTGTTTACGCCTGAATTACCGGGCCGTTCCGGGACTGAACCACCGGGTCGCCCAGGTCTTCTACCTTGGAGTCCTTAATCAGATGCTTGGGACAGACCGTGGCGCACAGACCGCAGTTATCGCACTTGCTGTAGTCGATGGTGGCCAGGTTGTTTTCCACCGTGATGGCCTCTTTGGGGCAGATCTTCTTACACAGGCCGCAGCCGATGCAGCCGACGGTGCAGCTGCGGGTGGTGACGGCACCCTTGGCTAACGATGCGCAGGCGATGACCACATTCCGGTCCGGCTCCACCGGCACAATCAGATGCCGGGGACATACCGTGGCACAGGCCATACAGCCTACGCACAGGTCTTCGTCCACATGAGCAACACCGTTGACGATCTTCATGGCGCCGTACTTGCAGGCCTTCACGCAGCTGCCGTAGCCCAGACAGCCGTACTTACAGGACAGGGGGCCGCTGCCGCCCACCTTGGAAGCTGCCAGACAGTTCTTGAAGCCTTCGTAATTGGCCTTGACCTTGGCACCCTTGGTCAGGTTGCCGTCGGCGTCGTAGATCTTTTCACCGGAGCAGCGCACCAGGGCAACTTTCCGGGTGACGGTCTGGGCCTTTACGCCCATAATGGCAGCCATGGCCTGGGCGCAGTCGTTGCCGCCGGAGGCGCACTTGCCGATTTCCGCCTCGCCGTTAAACACGGCTTCTGCGTAAGCACCGCAGCCGGCATAGCCGCAGCCGCCGCAGTTGGCGCCGGGCAGGCATTCGTTCAGCTGATCCAGCCGGGGGTCGCTCTCTACATAAAATACCTTGGAAGCGGCAGCCAGAACCAGACCGAAAATCAGGCCCAGGCCGCCCAGAATTGCAACCGCAATCAAAATTTCCATTCTTTCGCCCTCCTTAGAAAATGCTCAGACCGGAGAAGCCCATGAAGGAAAGAGCCAGCAAACCGGCGGCAATCAGTGCAATGGGGAAGCCCTTGAAGCACTCGGGGCACTCGCTCCGGTTCACCCGTTCCCGGATGGAAGCGAACAGCACAATGGCCAGGGTAAAGCCCAGACCACCGGCAGCGCCGTTGATGGTGCTCAGCAGGAAGTTGTAGCCCTGCTGCACGTTTACCAGCACCACGCCCAGCACGGCGCAGTTGGTGGTAATCAGAGGCAGGAACACGCCCAGAGCTTTGTACAGGGCGGGAACACTCTTTTTCAGGAACATTTCCACCACCTGCACGATGGAGGCAATGGCCAGAATGAACACCACCGTCTGCATGTACTCCAGATTCAGAGCGATGAGGATCAGGTTAATGCCGTAGCAGGCGGCAGAGGCCAGAGCCATGACGAAGGTAACCGCCAGACCCATGCCCAGAGCGGTGTCGATTTTCTTGGACACGCCCATGAAGGGGCAGATGCCGTAGAACTTCACCAGAATGAAGTTCTGGGTCAGCAAAGCGCTGATGAGAATACCCAAAATCGCTTCCATTATTTGGCAGCCTCCTTCTTCTTATTCTTGATGTCCAGATGCTTCATCAGCCACTGAGAACCGGCGATGACAAAGCCCAGAGTCAGGAAGCCGCCCACAGGCATGACCATCTGCATGGCGGGGAACTGGGAAGGAATCAGCCGGATACCTTCGCCGCCGTTGAGCAGACCGCCGCCGAAGGTGCCGCTGCCCAGCAGTTCCCGGATAATGCACATAATCATCAGCGCTACGGTGTAGCCGATGCCCTGGCAGATGCCGTCCACGGCGGAAGCCAGCACGGTATTTTTGGAGGCAAAGCCTTCTGCCCGGCCCAGAATGATGCAGTTCACCACGATCAAGGGGATGAACACGCCCAGGCTCTGGCTCAGAGCGGGGATGAAGGCCTTCAGCAGCAGGTCAACCACGGTGACGAAGCCGGCGATGATGGTGATGTAGGCAGCAATGCGGATCTGCGAGGGGATGAAGTTCCGCAGTGCGGCAATGAGAATATTGGAGCAGGTCAGAATGGCGGTAACCGCCAGACCCATGCCGATGCCGTTAAACAGGCTGGTGGTGATGGCCAGGGTGGAGCACATGCCCAGCAGCTGCACGGTAACCGGGTTCTTGGTCAGCAGACCTTCCCGGAATTGTCTTTTGAAATTCATACGCTACCTCCTTAGCCCAGATTCCCGGCGCAGGCCAGGGCGGCGTTGACACCGGTGCAGACAGCCCGGGAGGTGATGGTGGCGCCGGTGAGGGCATCCACCTCGCCGCCGTCCTTGGTCACGGACACCGAGCCGGATTTTCCAACAAACTGACCCCGGAAGGCTTCACCGGCAGCGGTGGAAGCGGCAGCCACAGCGCCCAGACCGGAGGTTTCGGTGTGGGACACAATGGAGATGCCCAGAACCTTGCCTTCCAGATCCACGCCCACCATCATGGTGATGGTGTTGTCAAAGCCGCTGGGGGTAACTTCAAAGGCATAGCCGTTTGCACCGGCGTAGACCTTGCTTACCAGGCCGGTATCATCGGTAAAGTCGGTGATTTCCTGGTCAAAGCCGCCGGGCAGCACCGCTTCAATGGCCTGCTGGGTCTTTTCTGCGTTGAGCTGGGCGATTTTCGGAGCAGTGATGGCGTTGACTCCGGCCAGAGCCACGGCAACCACCGAGGTGATAATCAGCAATGTCAGGGCCAGCCGAAGCACGTATTTTGCAGTTGTTTCGGTTTTCATTATTTGGCCGCCTCCTTCCTGGGAGCGCCGAACTTCACGGGACGGCCGATTCTGTCCAGCAGCACCACGCAGCAGTTCATAACCAGAATGGCGTAGGAAACGCCTTCATTGTAGCCGCCGAAGTAGCGGATCATCACGGTCAGCACGCCGCAGCCTACGCCGTAGACGATCTGACCCAGCTTGGTCACCGGGGAGGTGACGTAGTCGGTAGCCATGAAGATGGCGCCCAGCATCAGGCCGCCGCCGCATACCTGGGCGCACATCCAGGCGATGCGGTCATTGCCCAGGGGGAACAGGAAGGTCAGCACAGCCACGGTGCCGATGTAGGCCACAGGAATACGGGGGGTGATGACCTTGCGGACCAGCAGATAACCAAAGCCAATGAGCAGCAGAAGAGCGGAGGTTTCGCCCAGACAGCCGCCCACATTGCCCAGGAACATGTCCATAATGGAATCGGTGGGCATCATACCCTGGTGCATGTTGGCCAGGGGGGTAGCGGAGGTGACGATGTCGGCAGTGGACAGCAGGCCCGGCGCATTTTCGTAGCCTACACTCACCCAGGTACTCATAATCACCGGCCAGCTGAACAGGAAAGCACGTCCGGCCAGAGCGGGGTTGACGATGTTCTTGCCCAGACCGCCGAAGAGCATCTTGACGATGACAATGGCGAACAGGGCGCCCAGAATGATGGTCCAGTAAGGGATGGTCACCGGGCAGACAAAGGCCAGCAGCGCACCGGTAACACAGGCGGACAGGTCGTAGATTTTGCAATGGGCTTTGGTGATCTTGCAGTAAGCCCACTCAAAGAACACGCAGGCAGCCACACTCACCAGCGTCACAGCCAGTGCCCGGAAGCCGAAGAAATAAATGCCTCCCAGCAGGGCAGGGGCCAGGGCGATGAGGACGTCGCGCATAATGGTCTGGGTGGTGATGGGGGTGTGGGCGTGGGGGGAGCTGGAAATGGTCAGCTCATAAAAATATTTCATCTGTGCCATAGGTTCTCCCCCTCCTTACTTCTTCGCCGCAGCGGCGGCGTTGCGGATGTGCTGTTTGCCCACCCGGAAGCCCAGAACCAGAGGAACGCTGGCGGGGCAGGTGTAGGCGCAGCAGCCGCACTCGATGCAGTCCATGATGTTGTTGGCCTTCATGTCCTCCACGTCGCCGGACTGTATTGCCTTGTACATCAGTACCGGCATCAGCTTCATGGGGCAGGCGTCGATGCACTTGCCGCAGCGCAGACAGTGGTGCTCTTCCACCGCAAATTCATTGCGCTTGCCCAGCACCGTCACGGCGTTGACGCCCTTGATGGTGGGAACATTCAGGTCATACTGGGCAGTGCCCATCATGGGACCACCGGAGAGAACTTTGTAAGGATTCTCACTGTGGCCGCAGGCTTCCAGCAGATCGTTGAAGGCGGTGCCGATGGGAACCAGCAGGTTCTTCGGCTCCATGATGATGTCGCCGGAAACAGTCACGATCCGGGAAATCAGGGGCATACCGTCATACACTACGTCATGGATGGCCTTGCAGGTAGCGGCGTTGAACACGGCGCAGCCCACTGCAGCGGGCAGACCGCCGGAGGGAACTTCCCGTCCGGTGATGGCGTAGATCAGCTGCTTTTCTGCGCCCTGGGGGTACTTGGCAGGCAGAATGTCTACGCTGATGTCGTCGGAAGCGTCCAGATTGGCAATCAGGGATTTGATTGCCTCGGGCTTGTTGTCCTCAATGCCGATGTGGCCTTCCTTCAGGCCGAAGATTTTCATAATGATCTTCAGACCGGAGATCAGCTCCGCCGGGTGCTCCCGGCACAGTCGGTCGTCGGCAGTTATGTAGGGTTCACACTCGCCGGCATTGATAATGACGGTATCCACTTTGCCGATACCGCCGGAGAGCTTGACATGGGTAGGGAAGGTAGCGCCGCCCATACCGACGATGCCGCCTTCGTGAATAATATCGATCAGCTCTTCCACACTCAGGGCATCCACCTGTTCCTGGGTGCGCTTGTGGATGTCCGGGCACAGGGTGTCCAAGTGATCGTTTTCGATGACTACACTCATCATGGTGGTGCCGCTGGTATGGGCTCTGGCCTCTACGGCCTTGACCTTACCGGAAACGGAAGAATGAACAGGAACACACAAGCCCTGGTTGTCACCGATTTTCTGACCTACGGTAACCAAATCCCCTTTTTTCACCAGGGGCTTGCAGGGGGCGCCGATATGCTGGGACATGGGAATCACCACGATATCCGGAGCAGGGAATACCTGGGTTTCCTTGTCGCAGGCATACCACTTATTTTCTTTGGGATGGACCCCTCCGAAAAAAGAAAACGCCATAGTTACTTCACCTCTTTCAAAATTCGCGGAACCAAGCCGCTTGTATTACGTATCCTATCATAACCCAGGAATCGGAATTTGTCCACCAGTTTTTAGATAAGATTGACAAAAAATGTAGTATAAAACTATTCATATCGATACAATAAGACGGAATAAATTCATCCTCAGCCATATTGCCCCTCGGAACCACGGAAAAGCAAAAGCAGTGAGGCAGGGGAAGGTTTTACCGTCAGAAGGAAAGCTCTCGGGAAAACCAGGCCAAAAAAGAATGAAATTATCATTACAAATTACCAAAATGCTTAAAATATCACAAACCAGAAAAGGAAAACTGTGCTACCATGTTGATAACTTAATATATAACGAAAGGAAATCATAAAAATGAACATGAAGCAATGGTTGGAAGATCTGAAAAACGCGCCTTGCAAGAAGGCATTGCCGGTATTGTCCTTTCCCTGCATTCATCTGATGGGGATCACCGTCCGGGAATTGATTGCTGACAGCGACCTGCAGGCCAAGGGCATGAAGCTGGTGGCAGACCGGGTGGATGCCGCTGCTTCGGTGAGCATGATGGATCTTTCCGTGGAGGCGGAGGCCTTCGGCGCCCGGATTCAGGTCAGCGATGACGAGGTGCCTACCGTGGTAGGAGCCCTGGTTACCGATGAGGAGGCTGCCCAGGCCCTGGCGGTTCCTGCCGTGGGCGCCGGACGGACGGGAAAATATGTCCAGGCCATCGAAAAGGCTTGCAGGCTCATCACCGACCGGCCTGTATTTGCGGGCATCATCGGCCCTTTCTCTCTGGCGGGACGGCTGATGGATGTGACGGAAGCCATGGTCAACTGCTACGAAGAGCCGGACATGGTGCATCTGATTCTGGAAAAGGCCACGGAATTTCTGGTTGCCTATGCCAAGGCTTACAAAGCGGCTGGGGCCAACGGCATTGTAATGGCGGAGCCGCTGGCGGGACTGCTCTCCCCGGATATGGCCCAGGAATTTTCCGAGCCCTATGTCAGACAGATTGTGGAAGCGGTGCAGGATGACAATTTCCTGGTGATTTACCACAACTGCGGCGACAATACGGTGCGGATGATCGACTCCATTCTGCGAACCGGTTCGGCGGCGTACCATTTCGGCAACTCCATCTCCATGAAGGAAATGCTGGAAAAAGTGCCCCAGGATATTGTGGTTATGGGCAATGTAGACCCGGCGGCTCAGCTGCGCAACGGTACCCCGGAATCCGTCCGGGCAGAAACCCTGTCCATTTTGAGAGATTGCGGCAACTATTCCAACTTTGTGATTTCCTCCGGCTGCGACATCCCCCCGGCAAGCCCCTGGGAAAATATTGATGCGTTCTTCGCAGCGGTGGAAGAATATTACCACCCGGCACAATAAAAAGAAGGGTGAGGCTTTTGCCTCACCCGTGAGACTGTCGAAAAAACCCTTACGGGCTTTTCCGACAAACTTAGGCAGTCTGCTGCGCGCATAATTTGTCCCCTGTTGGGGGACAAATTCCACACTTGCAGCCTGAGAAGTGTTTTCTGCCAGGTACAGAAGGTGAATTGCCCCAAAGGGGCAAGAGAAGCCACCCTGGGGTGTGCCCCGGCAGAAAACGGTTTTGACTCTGTTTGCCGCAGTGGGCGGCAAACGCTGCGAGGCTTTTTGACAAGCGGAAGGTTGAGGCGAAAGCCTCAACCGTGAGTGTATTTTGCAGCGCTGGCAGGCATCAGCTTGTCCAGCCCGCCGTCTACCAGCCGGTACATGCCCATGGCGGCCATCCCCACCGGCACCCACAGGGCAGTAAACCGGGGGCAGATCTGGCCCATCAGGTTCCCCGGCTGATCCCGGTAGTCCCAAACCTGGTAGTCCCGGTTTACCATCAGCCCGGTGAGCAGCTCCACTGCGGTAATCACTCCGGCGCTGCATCCGGCCCGGACGCCCTGGGGCAGGGAGAGCCGGTCCATCTGCCCCAGCAGCAGGTAGCACAGCCCTCCGGCGCCGAACATGCTGATGTGGCTGCGGCGGCGGTAGAGCAGTTCCAGCCCCACATAAGCGCTGCCGCCGATGCAGAACTGGGTCAATTTTTTCGTCAAATCCATGCTTTTTCACCTCAAGGAAAGGATTCCCAATTTTTTATGAAAAAACCGGAAAATTTCTCTTGACAAATGACCCTTCTTTGGATATAATAATGAAGCTGATTTCGGCTGTGCCGGAATCGTTGACCATCATGGCGGCATAACTCAGTTGGTAGAGTAGCCGGTTCATACCCGGTATGTCATCTGTTCGAATCAGATTGCCGCTACCAGGCCCGTTGGTCAAGCGGTTAAGACACCGCCCTTTCACGGCGGTAACATGGGTTCGATTCCCGTACGGGTCACCAAAGAAAATTCCGACGCATCAGCGTCGGAATTTTTTTGTATCATAAACCCGTACGGGAATCGAAAGGCCGGTCCCAGATGGGCAACGAACTTGCCTTAAAGAAGGAGAGATATCATGAGTGCATTTTGGGTAAAAATGATTGCCATTGTGGCCATGCTGCTGGATCACACCGCCAGAATCATCGGACAGGATGGATTTTTAACACTGTTTTTCGGATGCAGCATCCGGGATGCTTCTACGGAAATGCTGCAATTTACACATAATAAGCTGGGTTGGATGGAAACGGTTGGCCGGATTGCCTTTCCGCTGTTTGCCTTTCAGATTGCGGTGGGAGCGGAAAAAACCCGGAGCATGCCCCGGTATCTGGGCAGACTTCTTCTGTTTGCCCTGATTTCCGAGCCGCTGTACTACATGGCCTTTTCCATACAGGAACCGAGTGTCCAGGGGTTCTGGAACAGCCTGCGGGATCTGAACTTTACCAATGTGTTTTTTACCTTGTTTCTCGGGGCTTTGGCCATTTATGCCTATCAGCTTCTGCAAAAGCGATTCCCCAGAAGAACCTGGATTCCCTTCCTGCCGGTGTTTCTTCTGGTTTTGATTGCGGCGGGATTTGTGAATTGTGATTACGGTATGGCTGGGGTGCTGCTGATTGTATGCCTGTACCTGGCAAAAACAAAGCAGAGCAAAATGCTGGTGATTGCGCTCTGGTCTGTGTGGCTGTACCTGCTGGATCCGGCCTTTAACGGTCGCAGCTTTATCTGGAAATGGGGGAATATGGGCTATGCCCTGGGGGCCGCTGCCGCCTGTGTGCCGGTTTTGCTGTACAACGGTCAGCGGGGCAAGAGCTGGAAGTGGTTCTTCTACATCTTCTATCCCGCCCATCTGGCGGTGCTGCTGCTGATCCGGTTTTTGATTTTGTCCGGTGTATAACAAGCAATCCTCCTGCGCCATGCAGGAGGATTTTTTCATGGAAACAGACGGCCTTTCTGGTTGAGAAACAAAATCCCCGGGGCGGCGGTGAGCATCACGAACAGCGCCCCCAGCCGCAGATGGGCAATGGGCGAAGCCAAAGCGGTAAGAACCAAAACAAACGCCGCCAGACAGACAAATCCTTTCACAACGCAATTCCTCCCGGCAGTCCTTTGGGAGAATCCTAGCACAGTCTAACTTTTCTGTCAATCCATCCTGGATTCTTCGTGGAAATGTCCGTCAATATCCAATTTTTCCGCAATAAACAGCGGCCCGGGATTATCTTCCCGGGCCGCTGGAAAATTACTCCTGCAAAAGCTGGGCAAAGACAGGCAAACTCCGCTGAATCATGTCAAAACTAACGCAGTAGCACACCCGGAAGTAGCCGGGGCAGCCAAAGTCGTCACCGGGCACCAGCAGCAGATTTTTCTGCTTGGCCTTTTCCGAGAAGGCCGCCGCATCCCCACCGGGCGCCTTGACGAACAGGTAGAAGGCACCGTCAGGCTTGGCCATCTCGTAGCCCAGGGAAGTCAGCCCTTCATACAGGGCTTTGCGGTTGCGGTCGTAGCTTTCCAGATCCGGCCGCAGATGGGTGCACCGGGCAATGACCTTCTGCCACAGACTGGGAGCGCAGACATGTCCACAGCCCCGGGCAGCTCCGGCAATGGCGGCGTAGAGCTTCTTGCTGTCGGCAGCCTGGGTGCTGACGTAGACGTAGCCGATCCGTTCCCCGGGCAGGGACAGGCTCTTGGAGTAGGAATAGCAAATCACCGTATCCCGGTAAATCTGGGGCACAAAGGGCACTTCCACGCCGCCGTAAACCAGTTCCCGGTAAGGCTCGTCGGAAATCAGGTAGATGGGATGGCCGAATTGCGCCGCTTTTTTCTCCAGCAGTTCTGCCAGAGCCTGGAGGGTCTGCCGGGTGTACACAACCCCGGAAGGGTTGTTGGGGGAGTTGAGAATCAAAGCCTGGGTGTGGGGGGTGAGCATGGCTTCCACCGCAGTCAGGTTGATCTGAAAATCCGGAAGATCCGGAGGAACCACCCGGAAAATCAGCCCCGATTCCTCTGCAAAAGGCTTGTATTCCGGAAAATAGGGGGCAATGGCCAGGATTTCCCCGCCGGGAACTGCCAAAGCCCGGAACACCGACACCAGTTCCGGCGCCGCGCCGCAGCCCAGGAAAAAGTCCTCCGGCTGGGTCTGGGCACCATAGCGGCGGTTTAAGTCGTCGGAAATGGCCTTTCTTGTTTCGTAATCACCTACGGCGGAAGTGTAGCCGTGAAGGGCCAGGGAATCGGTGTCCGCCAGAATGTCCCGGATGGCCTGGTTGACCTCCGGAGGAGCAGGGATGGAGGGGTTGCCCAGGGAGTAGTCAAAGACGTTTTCCAGCCCTACAATGGCGGCCTGCTTCCGTCCGTATTCAAACAGTTCCCGGATGCAGGAACGGTTGGAGCCTAAGGTGTAGGCGGTTTCATTGAGCATAAACAATGCCTCCTGTCTTACAGTTCGTAAAGGGGTGCTCCGGGGTTATAGCCCTGGGGCTTGTAGCATACCGAGGAAATGGCCTTGCCTTCAATGCCGTACTTGGGATTGTAGCCAAACAGGTTTACATAACGATGCAGGTCGTCCCGCTCCTTCTCCATTTCCTCCATCACCGCCAGAGTAGCCAGCACGTCGTCCACTGCCCGGTGGGAGTTGACCACCTTGCCCGTCAGACCGTACTGCTCAATGGCGCTGCACAGCCGGTGGGGATAGCAGTGGCGATCCCGGTAGACGGTGAGCAGATCCAGCTTGTCCTTACCCTGCAAAATGGTGGGATCACCCGAGCGCAGCAGCAGATAGAACAGAAAACTCAGGTCAAAATGGGCGTTGTAAGCCAGCAGCAGGGTGTTTCCCTGTATCATTTCCCCGATGTCCCGGCAGACCCGGGTTTTGGACAGTCCCCGCTCCCGCAGGTCCTGGGTGGAAATGCCGGTGAGCTCCTGGATTTTCGGCGGCACAAACCCGCCGGGGGACAGGGCAACCAGTTCGTCGTATTCCTGAATCACCTGGGGCTTGCCCTGTACCTGCTCTACCACCACCGCGGCGAATTCAATGATCTCGTCCCGGCTGTAGGCAAGTCCGGTGGTCTCCGTATCGAACAGTACCAGCCGGTCATATGTAGAAAAAAGGGTTTCAAAATTGGCCATTGTCTTTCTCTCCAATCAGGCTCTTATCGGTTTTCCCGCACCACCCGGCAGGGATTGCCCAGGGCCACGGAATTGGATGGAATATTCTTGGTTACTACGCTGCCGGCGCCGATGACCACGTTGTCGCCAATGGTCACCCCGGGCAGCACAATGACGCCGCCGCCAATCCATACGTTATTGCCGATAGTCACCGGAGCGGACTGGGTCTTGCAGAAGGAGAAGCTGCCGTCGGCGTTGGGCAGGCCAAACCGGTCGGCGGCGTTGGTGGGGTGGAAGGCGGTGTAAATCTGGACGTTGGGGGCAATCAGGGCGTTGTCGCCGATGCGGATTTCGTTGCTGTCCAGGAAGGTACAGTTCAGATTCACTTCGCAGTTGTTGCCGAAGTAAATGTTGTTTCCGTAGTCCACATAGAACGGGGCAGTGATCCACAGATTTTTCCCCCGTCCTCCCAGCAGCTGGTTGAGAATCCGGTCTTTTTCTTCCAGGTTGACAGAATCCACCAGGCTATAGTCCCGCATGAGATTTTTGGCCTTGTGCCACTGATTCAGAAGTTCTGGGTCGCCGCAGTTGTAGAGCTGACCGGAGAGCATTTTTTCTCGTTCCGTCATTGCATTTCCTCCTTCGCCAGAGCCATGGCCCGCTGAACCTTGCTTTGGGATTGGGCTTCCAGGTGAAATTCCCGGGCCAGATTCTGGGCAAAGCCCAGGGCAGCCAGTTCGCTGCCGGTTTTCAGTTCCACTTCCACTTCGCAGAAGGGTTGGCGCTTTTCTCCTGCCAGAAATTCCCCTTCGTCCAGAGCCAGTTCCAGGGTGCAGCCCGGGGCGGTGAGGGAGGCAGCCTGCCGGGTAAATCGGGCGGCGCAGACGCTCACAAGCCCGGCTTTGGTGATGGTCAGAAGCTCCTCAGGAGCGCCAAGGTTACATAGCACTTTTACAGCCTGAGAAAGGTCCTCTTCCTGCACTTCCCACTCGCCCCGGCTGCCGTCGGGAAGGGGGGTTTTCAGGGTGCAGACCGGATGTCCGTTTTCCAGCCGCCGCCTGAGCATCCAGCGGCGTTTTTCCAATTCCCGACAGGGGGTATCATAATAAGTGGTTTCCATGGAAATGGAAACAAAATCTTTATATTTCTTTCGGATTTGTGCGCAGATATCCGAATTTGCCTGGTATTTCAGTTCAAATTCTCTTCCCATGACAGTATCCTTCCTTTCTTCGAAGGCGGGAAAATTCCCTTTTCTGCCACCCATTATACACACCCCACCCCGGGTTCGCAAGATGCCCCGGAGAAATTTGATTTCCCGCCTTTGACGGCACCCATTCCGACGGAATATTTTTCCCCGGCGTGGTAGGATTTCCCTATCTCAAAGGAAAGGCAGTGGTGTACTAATGATGATGGAAACGTACTTACGCCGGGGGCAGCGAGGGTTGCAGAGGGTGATGCTCAACCCCAGGGTCCGCAGCACCGGAGCGGTGCTGGCCTACGGCGGCGGTGGTTTCCTGTTCAGCGCGGCCAGCCTGGGAAATTTTGCCCAGCCGCTGGCCATGGGACTGATTACGGCGGCAACCGGATGGCGGGCGCTGGTGGTCTGTCTGGGAGCTTTGGTGGGCTACCCTTTTTTCTGGGGACAGGCAGGAAACCAGGGGGTCGTCTGGTCGGCGGCAGGAGCGCTGCTGGCGCTGCTGCTGGGAAAGCGGGAGGAAAGCCAGGATCAGCCTCTGATGATACCTGCCCTGGCGGCCTTTCTAACGGCGGTAACGGGGCTGACGTTCCAGCTGATGCTGAAACAGGGGGTACCGGTAATGGTTTTTTTTCTCCGGGTGGCCCTGACCTTCTTCTGCTCAGCCCTGTTTACCCAAGCGGCCCGATGTCGGGATGCCATTACCGACTGGCTGACCATAGGCCTGGGGACCTTGGCTCTGGCCCAGGTCAGATTTACGCCCTATCTGGGGCTTGGCTACATAGCTGCGGGAATGATGGCGGTTTCTGGTGCCTTCCCCGGGGCAGCCCTGGCAGGGCTGGGGCTGGATCTGGCCCAGGTGACGAAGATGCCTATGACGGCGGTGCTGTGCATGGCCTACTTTGTCCGGATGATTCCCTTTGACAAAAAATGGCAGCGCTGTCTGGCACCGGGAATTGCCTATGCTATTGTGGTGGCGGTGTGGGGAAACTGGGACCTGACCCCTTTGCCCGGACTGATTCTGGGCGGGGGAGTGGGGTACTTTCTTCCCTCCCGCCCGGAAGTTGCCCATCGCCGGGGACAGACCGGCGTGGCCCAGGTGCGGCTGGAGTTGGGAGCGGAGGTGATGCGTACTACCCAGCAGCTGATTTTGGAAATCGAGCCGCCTCCCATCGATCAGGACGCCCTGCTGGAAAAAGCGGTGCAGCGGGCCTGCGCCGGATGTTCTGCCCGGAAAGGCTGTACCCAACGGGGAGAAATAACGGCGGCCCTGCTGGAACATCCCCTGGACGGAAACTGCCGCAAGCCCGGACGGCTGATTCCGGAGCTGCACCGGGCACAGGAGCAGCTGCGGTCCCTTCAGGCGGACCGGCAGCGGCAGGAGGAATACCGGTATGCTCTGGGGCAGCAGTATCGGTTTTTATCGGAATATCTGCGCAGTCTCTCCGACCAGCTGCCCCGGCGGGCCCAGGTAAGCCATCCGGAATTTCGGGTGGAGGTCTCTGCCCGTTCCCGGGGGAAGGAACGGGCCAACGGCGACCGGTGTCTGGCCTTTTCCGGGCCGGAACTGCGGTATTTTGTACTGCTGTGTGATGGAATGGGCACCGGCATCGGGGCGGCTCAGGAAAGTCAGTGGACAGGGAATCTGGTGCAGAAAATGCTGGCAGCCGGATTCCCGCCGGAGCATACCTTACGCAGTATCAATAGTCTGCTGGCGCTGCGGGGGGCAGCGGGAGCGGTAACGCTGGACTTGGCGGAGATCCGGCTGGATACCGGGGTAGTGTCGGTTTACAAGTGGGGCGCAGCCCCCAGCTATCTGCTCAGCCGCAGCGGCACAGAAAAAATCGGGACAGCCTCGCCGCCTCCGGGGATCTGTGTGGACAAGACCCGGGAAACGGTACAAAAGCTGTCCCTGTGTCGGGGAGAGGTGCTGATTCTGCTCAGCGACGGCGTGGACGGAGAGGGTGCCCTGCGCCAGTTCTCTTTGGCTCCGGATGCGCCGCCTGGGGAGCTGGCGGCGGAAATTCTGGAGAAAGGCTGCCAGGACCCAGAGGACGATGCCACAGCTGCGGTGATCCGTCTGCGTCCGGTAAGCTTGGCTACATCATAGCACATGGAAACTGAAAAGAATGTCGAAACACTAGATGTTGCATGCAAATTTGCGGAAAAATCACAAGATATAGGAGCTTGTGTAGGAACGGGAGGTTTTTTCGGGTAATTTCGGGTTCTATAGCAGATTCCACCACAATAAGCCGTGGGCGTCCCCCATGGCCTGGACCTGCCGGGCCAGCTGATAGCAGGCGGCGGCAAAGGTGGCATCATCCCGGCTGGCGGCATACACTTTCAGGGAAGCGGCATCGGCTTCAATCTCCTCCACAGGAGCGTGATCGGCAAAACAGCCCCGGAAATGGGCCCAGGTCTGCCACTGCTCCATGGCTTGGCCGCAGAGAAGATCTGCCTGATGCCAGTTGTTTTCCAAGGCGCACAGCGCCGCCTGATCCAGCTTCTCGGCAATGGGACGGTGAATCCGGTCCATCATAATGCTGCTGATCCAGCTGCTGCCCAGCAGGAACAGCAACAGAACCAATCCAAATATGCTTCGCTTCATGACAGCTCCTTTCCCAGCCAGGTGATCTGGCCAGAGGGGTCAATGGTCAGAAGCAGGGTGTCCGATATGTCAGCACCGTGCTGGGAAAGGACGCCTTTGAGCCAGGTTTCGTCTTTTCCTGCCTGCTCCAGATTTTTCCGGAACAGGTAGCCGTCTTCAATAATGGGCAGGGGAAGATACTGTTTGGCGGCTTGAATCCCTGCGTCCTTGGCTGTGGCGGGCAGATGTTTCGGGTAAGGAAATACGGATAGATTTCCGTTGGTCTCCAGAATGGCGTACTGTACCGTCTGGATATCCAGTACATCCTTTTCCCGCAGATGTCCCATCAGCTCATCCAGGGTCACCCGGGTGTTTCGCAGATTGTCGGAAATGATTTTCCCGTTGTCGATGAGAATCACCGGCTTGCCGCAAAACAGCCGCCGCAGAAACACGCTGCGCAGAATCAGTCCCGACAGCACCAGCTCCATGCCCAGCACCGTCAGAATGGGAACCAACCCGGAATACAGCGGAATTCCCGCATCCTGCATGGGGATGGCGGCCAGGTTCGCCACCAACATGGTCACAACAAATTCCGACGCTTCCATCTGACCGATCTGGCGCTTGCCCATGAGCCGGACGGAAAAAATCAGGATCAGGTACAATATCAGGGTTCGCAAGTAGGAAAGTATCAAAAAATCACCTCTTTGGGATAGATTTCCCAGGAGGTGATTTTTTATTACCAATGTTTTGCCATATACAATAATATATAGTAATGCAAAAACTCCGGCCTACGCCGGAGTTTTTGCAACAAGAAAAGAGGAGAGGAAAAAATGAAAAAGAGGAATTTGAATCGTTTGTCCTTATTATACCCGGAAGATGTTAAGCAAAAAAGTGGGAAGATATTAAGTTCCTATGAAGTTGTGAAGAATACATTTTAACAAATGGCGGTTTCCGTCCTATTGTGCCCTCTGTTTGGGAAGCAGGCTGTACATTTGTCCCTGCACAAAATTCATTTGTGCGGCTGCTGCCTTCGTCACCTGACGGCAAAATGAACAGAATTATCCTGTCGCAACCGATAAAAATATACTGAAAAACACGAAAAATGTGTTTACAATCTTTCCTGTTTGTGCTAAACTATATCTGGTGGAAGTTGGGGTTAGCCCCACCTGATGCCAAAAAATATTGAAAAAGCGGGTTATCCCGCATACTTTTCGATAATATAGGAGGCAAAACAAATGGCAAGTATCGATTTAACCAGATATGGTATTTCTGGTACCACCGAGATCGTCCACAATCCTTCCTACGAGGCCCTGTTCGCGGAAGAGACCAAGGCTGGCCTGGAAGGCTATGAAGTTGGCACCGTTACCGACCTGGGCGCTGTCAACGTTATGACCGGCATCTACACCGGCCGTTCCCCCAAAGACAAGTTCATCGTCATGGACGAGAACTCCAAGGACACCGTGTGGTGGACCTCCGATGAGTTTAAGAACGACAACAAGCCCGCTACCCAGGAAGCCTGGAAGGCCTGCAAGGAGCTGGCTCTGAAGGAGCTGTCCAACAAGAAGCTGTACGTCATGGACGTGTTCTGCGGCACCAACAAGGACACCCGCATGGCCATCCGTTTCATCATGGAAGTGGCATGGCAGGCTCACTTTGTCAAGAACATGTTCATCCAGCCCACCGAAGAAGAGCTGGCTAACTTCGAGCCCGACTTCGTTTGCTACAACGCTTCCAAGGCCAAGGTTGAGAACTTCAAGGAGCTGGGCCTGAACTCCGAGACTGCCGTTGTCTTCAACATCACCTCCCGTGAGCAGGTCATCCTGAACACCTGGTACGGCGGCGAAATGAAGAAGGGTATGTTCTCCATGATGAACTACTACCTGCCTCTGAAGGGCATTGCCTCCATGCACTGCTCCGCCAACACCGACATGAACGGCGAGAACACCGCTCTGTTCTTCGGCCTGTCCGGCACCGGCAAGACCACCCTGTCCACCGACCCCAAGCGTCTGCTGATCGGCGACGACGAGCACGGCTGGGATGACAACGGTGTATTCAACTTCGAGGGCGGCTGCTACGCCAAGGTTATCAACCTGGACAAGGAGTCCGAGCCTGACATCTACAACGCCATCAAGCGCAACGCTCTGCTGGAGAACGTTACCGTTAACGACGGCGTGTGCGACTTCAACGATGGTTCCGTCACCGAGAACACTCGTGTGTCCTACCCCATCAACCACATCGAGAAGATCGTCCGTCCTGTTTCCGCAGGCCCCGACGCCAAGAACGTGATCTTCCTGTCCGCTGACGCTTTCGGCGTTCTGCCTCCCGTGTCCATCCTGACTCCCGAGCAGACCCAGTACTACTTCCTGTCCGGCTTCACTTCCAAGCTGGCTGGTACCGAGCGCGGCATCACCGAGCCCACTCCCACCTTCTCCGCCTGCTTCGGCCAGGCCTTCCTGGAACTGCACCCCACCAAGTACGGTGAGGAGCTGGTGAAGAAGATGCAGAAGTCTGGCGCCAAGGCTTACCTGGTCAACACCGGCTGGAACGGCACCGGCAAGCGTATCTCCATCAAGGATACCCGCGGCATCATCGACGCTATCCTGGATGGCTCCATCCTGAAGGCTGAGACCAAGACCATTCCTTACTTCAACCTGGCTGTTCCCACCGAGCTGCCCGGCGTCCATACCGAGATCCTGGATCCTCGGAACACCTACGCCGATCCTTCCGAGTGGGACAAGAAGGCCAAGGACCTGGCTGCCCAGTTCGTGAAGAACTTCGTCAAGTACACTGGCAATGATGCCGGCAAGGCTCTGGTTGCCGCTGGCCCCAAGGCTGAGTAATTTTACCATTCTTTTACCAAAGCCGGGGGGAAACCTCCGGCTATTGGTGCAATGAAACGATCAACAAAATTTCTACGGAGGTTACTACATAATGGCTCAGAAAGTTCAGTTTGTGGAGACTGTGCTGCGTGACGCAAACCAGTCTCTGATTGCAACCCGCCTGCCCTACGACAAGTTCGAGCCCATGCTGGAGACCATCGACAAGGTTGGCTACTACGCCATCGAGTGCTGGGGCGGCGCCACCTTCGACGTCTGCCTGCGCTACCTGAACGAGGATCCCTGGGAGCGGCTGCGCAAGATCCGCGCAAAGGTGCCCAACACCAAGCTGCAGATGCTGCTGCGTGGTCAGAATGTTTTGGGTTACTCCCACTACCCCGACGATTTCGTCAAGCTGTTCGTGAAGAAGGCTGTGGAGAACGGCATCGACATCATCCGTATCTTCGACGCTCTGAACGACACCAACAACCTGAAGGTTGCCATGGAAGCCACCGTCAATGCCGGTGCCATCGCTTCCGGTACCATCTCCTACACCACCTCTCCTGTCCACACCCACAAGAAGTATGTGGAAATGGTGAAGGAACTGAAGGAAATGGGTGCTGCCACCATCTGCATTAAGGATATGGCCGGTATCATGGGTCCCAAGGAAGCTTACGATCTGGTTTCCGCCATCAAGGACGCTACCCCCGACCTGCCCATTGACCTGCATACTCACTCCACCACTGGTCTGGCCTTCATGACCTACCTGAAGGCTGTGGAAGCCGGTGTGGATATTATCGATACTGCCATCTCTCCCTTCTCCGGCGGTACTTCCCAGCCCGCTACCGAGACTCTGGCTTACGCTCTGCGTCAGCTGGGCTACGAAGTGGATCTGGATGATACCCAGACCAAGAAGATGGCCGACTACTTCAAGACTGTCCGTGACGGCTACATTGCCGACGGCACCATGATGCCCAAGTCCATGGCCACCGATACCCAGTGCCTGACCTACCAGATCCCCGGCGGCATGCTGTCCAACCTGCTCAGCCAGCTGAAGCAGATGAACGCTCTGGATAAGTTCGACGAGGCTCTGATCGAGACTCCCAAGGTCCGTAAAGATCTGGGCTATCCTCCTCTGGTTACCCCCACTTCCCAGATGGTGGGCGTGCAGGCTGTGCGCAACGTCCTGGACGGCAAGCGCTACAAGTCTGTTTCCAAGGAAATCAAGGCTTACTGCCGCGGTGAGTACGGCCGTACTCCCGCTCCCATCGATCCCGAGATCCAGAAGATGATCCTGGGCGACGAGAAGCCCCTGACCGGCCGCTACGCCGACACCCTGGAGCCCGTTGTGGAAAAGACCCGTGCCAAGCTGGGTGACCTGGCCAAGACCGACGAAGATGTGCTCAGCTACATCGCATTCCCCAACCTGGCTGAAAAGTTCCTGGAGGAGCGCAAGGCCAAGGAAGAGAACGTGGCCACTTACACCATCGTTGAGTGCTAAGGAGGAAGACCATGCTGTTAACTTCCACTCTGGAAAATATCGGCGTTGTGGACGCAGCCATCGTGGCCATTCTGGGCTATGTGGTTGTGTTCTTCGGCCTGATTCTTCTGATGGCGGTTGTGGTTCTGCTGGGTAAGGCCTTCATTGCCAGAGACAAGAAGGCTGCTGAGCAGGCCGGTGCCGCCAAGGCTGCCGTGGCTGCCGCTCCCGTAGCCGCCCCCGCTGCCCCTGCTGCTCCCGCAGCTCCTGCCACTGCCCCCGGCAGCGCAGGCCAGCTGAAGCTGTATGATGTCAATCCCAAGACTGCCGCCATGCTCATGGCCATCGTGGCCGATCAGATGGGCAAGCCCCTCAATGAGCTGCGCTTCATTTCCATCAAGGAGGTCAAGTAAATCATGAAATACAAAGTGACCCTGAACGGCCGCACCTACGAGGTGGAGGTCGAAGCCGGCAAGGCAATGCTGCTGGATGAGTACGCCGCCGTTGCCCCTGTTGCCGCTCCCGTGGCTACTCCCGCAGCTGCCCCTGTTGCTTCCGCTGCTCCTGTGGCTGCTCCTGCTGCCGCTCCTGCCGTGTCTGTCTCCGGCGGCACCACCGTGTCTGCTCCCATGCCCGGCAACATCCTGAAGGTCAATGTGTCCGTGGGCCAGACCGTGAAGGAAGGCGACCTGCTGGTGGTTCTGGAAGCCATGAAGATGGAAAATGAAATCTACGCTCCCTGCTCCGGCACCGTTACCGCTGTGCCTGTGACCAAGGGCGCTACCGTTGACACCGGCGCTGCCATGGTGGTCATCGGCGGCACTGCCGTGGCTGCTGCTCCCGCTCCTGTGGCTGCTCCCGCTCCGGCCCCCGCTCCCGTGGCTGCTCCCGCCCCCGATCCTGCTCCGGCTCCCGCTGCCGCTCCTGTGGCTGGCGAAGCCATTACCGCTCCCATGCCCGGCAACATCCTGAAGGTCAATGTGACCGCTGGTCAGGCTGTCAAGGAAGGCGACGTGCTGCTGGTACTGGAAGCCATGAAGATGGAAAATGAGATCATGGCCCCCAGAGCCGGTACTGTAGCTCAGGTGCTGGTCACCAAGGGCGCTACTGTGGACACCGGTGCCACCATGGTCGTCCTCAGCTAAGGAGGATGCCCCATGATTGATATTGGTGAAATCCTGTTGAACCTGTGGCAGAGTTCCGGCTTCAACGCCATCTTTGCGGGCTTTGCCAACGGCGGCTGGCAGAACCTGGTGATGCTGGTCATCGCCTGCGTGCTGCTGTATCTGGGCATTGTGAAGAAGTTCGAGCCGCTGCTGCTGGTGGGCATTGCCTTCGGCTGCCTGCTGTCCAACCTGCCCCTGGGCGGTCTGTACCACCAGGAGCTGTGGGATGCCTTTATGGACCCCTCCAACCCCGCTTACCACAGCTTCGGCGAAGTGATGCGCGAGGGCGGTCTGCTGGATATCTTCTACATCGGCGTTAAGACCAGTCTGTACCCCTGTCTGATCTTTATGGGCGTGGGCGCCATGACCGACTTTGGTCCCCTGCTGTCCAACCCCAAGAGCCTGCTGCTGGGTGCTGCTGCTCAGCTGGGCGTGTTCATGGCTTTCTTCTTCGCCATTCCTCTGGGCTTCACCGGTCCTGAGGCTGCCTCCATCGGCATTATCGGCGGCGCTGACGGCCCCACCGCTATCTTCCTGACCACCCGTCTGGCTCCCCACCTGCTGGGCGCCATCGCCGTGGCTGCTTACTCCTACATGGCTCTGATTCCTCTGATTCAGCCTCCCATCATGAATGCGCTGACCAGCGCCGAGGATCGGAAGATCAAGATGGTTCAGACCCGTATGGTTTCCAAGACCGAGAAGATCATCTTCCCCATCCTGGTTGTGATCTTTGTGGCTCTGCTGCTGCCTGACACTGCTCCTCTGATCGGCTGCCTGATGCTGGGCAACCTGTTCAAGGAGACCGGCTGCACTGACCGTCTGAGCGACACTGCCCAGAATGCTCTGATGAACACTGTAACCATTCTGCTGTCCACCTCCGTGGGTGCCACCATGGTTGGTTCCACCTTCCTGACTGCCAGCACCCTGAAGATCGTGCTGCTGGGTGTTATCGCCTTCGGCCTGTCCACTGCCGGCGGTCTGCTGGGCGGCAACGTGATGTGCAAGCTCACCGGCGGCAAGGTCAATCCTCTGATCGGCTCTGCCGGCGTGTCTGCCGTTCCTATGGCTGCCCGTGTTTCCAACGTGGAAGGCCAGAAGAACAACCCCTCCAACTTCCTGCTGATGCACGCCATGGGCCCCAACGTGGCTGGCGTTATCGGCTCCGCCATCGCTGCCGGCTTCCTGCTGAGCGTGTTTGGCTAATTGCAATTTGCGAAAATCCGCCCCTCTTCGGAAGGGCGGATTTTTTTGCCTCCGAGAAACAAGAGGACAGATGTATGTGCAAGAAAGACATATTCCAAATTTTTCCGGGAATAGTCTGCATGGGAAAGACAAAACGAGAAAAGACCACATAATTCGAAGCAACATGCGAAACTTACGCCCTGCAGAATTGCAAAAGCGGCACTGGAAGGGGCAAAGCGTAAGAAATTATGGCGAATAACAAAAGAAAAATTGTGCATATTAAACAACACCGGTTGTCCGCCAGCGGAAAATAAGTGTCTTTTTTGAATTTTTTGTGGTGATTTCTGCCACAATAAAGCCGTTTTACCAAAACCTTACCAAGAGCTGAAAAAGAAAATGCAGTTTGCTACTTGCGAAATTGCAAATGAAGTTGTATAATCCAAATACTATCACTTTCGGGAAGGGTTCCGAAGGTAAGGAGGAAAGGTTATGAAAATGAAGAAGCTGTTTTCCGTTGTGTTGGTTCTGGCCATGGTGCTGGCACTGGCTGCTTGCGGCGGCTCCGGTGCTTCTGCCGGTGCAAGCAAGATGACCATGGGTACCGGCGGTACCTCCGGCACATACTACGCTTTCGGTGGCGTTCTGGGTCAGTACATCAAGGATAAGGCCGGCATTGAAGTGATCGTGGTTTCTACTGATGGCTCCAAGGCCAACATCGAATCCATCAACTCTGGCGACTACCAGCTGGGCACCGTCCAGTCCGACGTTATGGCCTACGCTTGGGAAGGCACCCGTTCCTTTGCTGACAGCGGCAAGATCGATACGTTCCGTGTGGTTGGCGGTCTGTACGCAGAATCCGTGCAGCTGGTTACCATGGACCCTGAGATCAAGTCCGTTGCCGATCTGAAGGGCAAGTCCGTTTCCATCGGCGCTCCCAACTCCGGCGTTTGGTTCAACGCTATGGACGTTCTGACCGCTGCCGGCCTGACCGAGGCGGATATCAAGCCCCAGTACCAGAGTTTCGCTGACAGCGCCGACGCTCTGAAGGACGGCAAGATTGACGCTGCATTCATCGTAGCCGGCGCTCCCACTGCCGCCATCACCGAGCTGTGCACCACCAACAGTGCTTACTTGGTGCCCATCGACGGTGAGGTTGCGGACAAGCTGATGGCAGACTCCCCCTACTACACCACCTATACCATCCCCGCCGGTACTTACGCCGGTCAGGACGAGGATGTGGTTACCGTTACCATCAAGGCAACCCTGATCGTCTCTGCCGATGCCAGCGAAGATGACGTTTACAACCTGACCAAGGCGATTTTCGACAACACCGAGGCCATCGCCGCTGAGAACGGCAAGGGTGCGGAACTGTCTGTGGAGAATGCCACCAGTGGTATGACCGCTCCTTTCCACGCAGGTGCTGCCAAGTACTTTGCCGAGAAGGGTGTTACCGTAGAAACGGAGTAACCGTTGAATCCCGGAAACCTGGCTGCGGCGAGCATTCGCCGCAGCCTTTTCCCGCAAATCCAAGGAGGTAGTGTATGGCATTTTTCAAGAAAAAGACAAAACCGGAAGAACCCATGGATCTGGAATCGGTGATGAAGAAGTATGACCAGGAGTCCAACGTCCGAATCTGGGAAGGCAAGCCCCGGCTGGCTGTCAACTGTGTTCTGGCGGCGTTCTCCCTGTTCTGCATCTACGTCACCCTGTTTACCAGCTGGCTGGAAGAACTGCGGCTGACGTCCTTCGTGGCCTGGATTGTGCTGCTGGGCTTTTTGGTGTTCCCCGCCAAGAAGAGCCATGTAAAGCCCAATACCATGCCCTGGTATGATATTGTGGGTATGGTGCTGGGAACCGGCGCGTTCCTGTACTTTACCGTCAATGCCATCGACATCATCCAGCAGGGCACCAACTTTGCCTGGTACCAGATTGTGATCGGCATTGTGGGTATTCTGGCTTTGGCGGAAATCTGCCGCCGCAGTGTGGGCTTGCCCATTCTGATTGTGGCCAGCGCCTTCCTGATTTATGCCCTGGGCTGGGGACTTTCCAATCCCTCTTTGTGGGGCAAATTGAACTATGCCATCCGCTATCTGTTCTACAGCAAGGAAGGCATCCTGTCCACTCCCATCAATGTGTGCTCTAAGTTCATTGTGGTGTTTATCATCTTCGGCGCTTTCCTGGAGCGTACCGGCATTGCGGATTTCTTCATCAACATTGCCAATGCTGTGGTGGGCGGCTTCTCCGGCGGCCCTGCCAAGGTAGCCGTGGTGGCCAGCGCCATGGAAGGCATGGTTTCCGGTTCCTCCGTTGCCAATACCGTTGGCTCCGGCTCCGTAACCATCCCGCTGATGAAGCGCACTGGCTATAAGCCGGAATTTGCCGCTGCGGCGGAAGCCTCCGCCTCCACCGGCGGTCAGATCATGCCCCCCATTATGGGCGCCGCCGCATTCCTGATGGCGGACTATGTCCAGGTTCCCTATGGCGAGATCGTGGTCAAGGCCATCCTGCCCGCTGTGCTGTACTTTACCGGAATCTTTATCGCCGTGCACCTGGAGGCCAAGAAAGAGGGCCTGCGGGGTCTGAGCAAGGAAGAACTGCCCAAAATCCGCCCCCTGCTGAAGCAGGTTTATCTGCTGCTGCCTCTGGTGCTGCTGGTGTATCTGGTAGGAACCAGCCAGCGCTCCATTCAGTATGCCGCAGCACTGGCCATTGTCGCCGCTATTTTTGTGAGCCTGTTCAACAAGGACACCCGCATCACCCCCAAGCGGCTGCTGGAAGCTCTGGCTGCCGGCGGTCAGGGTATGATTACCGTTGCCGCAGCCTGCGGCATTGCGGGCATCATTGCCGGTACCATCACCATGACCGGTCTTGCCAATGTGCTGATCAACGGCATTGTGGCCCTGGCTGGTGACAAGGTGATTGTGGCACTGTTTTTGACCATGGTTTGCTGCATCGTGCTGGGCATGGGCGTGCCCACCACTGCCAACTACTGCATTATGGCGGCAACCTGCGCCCCTATCCTCATCCGGATGGGCGTGCCCACTGTGGCTGCGCATTTCTTTGTGTTCTACTTCGGCATCGTGGCTGACTTGACGCCTCCCGTGGCTCTGGCTGCTTATGCCGGTGCCGCCATTGCCCAGGCCAATCCCATGAAAACTGCCATTACATCCACAAAATTGGCCATCGGCGCCTTTATCGTGCCCTATGTGTTCACCCTGAGCCCGGCCATGCTGCTGATTGACACCAATGTGTGGGAAGTCATCCTGATCTGCGTCACCTCCCTGGTGGGCATGTTCGCCGTGTCGGCCGGTATGGAAGGCTACATTTTCCATCACATGAGCTGGCCCCAGAGACTCATCAGCACCCTGGGCGGTCTGATGCTGATTGACCCCGGTCTGGTAACCGATATCCTGGGCCTGGTTCTGGTGGGCCTGGTTCTGGTGATGCAGGTCATCACCAAGCGCTCTGCCTCCACCGCTGCCGCAGGTGCGAAATAACCCATGATCTATCCCATTTTGTCCTATCTTGGAATCGGCCGACGCCGGTTAATCAAAACAGGAGACGCGGTTCAGGCGCAGGTCATCCGCTGCCGGCTCTTTCTGGGGCTGAAGGTCAAGACCAGACCTTCCCTGTACCCAACGGATCGGGATTTTCCCTACCGGGTTGTGACCTGCCGCTATCGGGTAAACCAGAAGGCGTACACGGCATCCTTTCTGGTATCTGCGGCATGCCGCTGCCCGGAGGAGGGGGAGGAAATCACGGTATTCTATTCTCCCCGGCATCCCCGGTTTGCCGCGCCGATGCTCTTTGCCGCAGATATGTGGGTAAAATGAAACAATCCCTTCTCCCCGGGCAACCGGTAAGAGAAGGGATTTTTTTGCTCCCTGTCCTATTTTTCGGACAGGGAGCAAATGATTTATTCCGCTTTTTTCTTTCTGGGTCTTGCGCCCCGTTTCCAGGCGGGGCGGGGCAGGGGAACATCCACTGCAAAGAGTTTTTCAACTTTCATTCTTCTGGCCCGGGTGTCCATCATATCCGCCGCATCCAGCATCAGCTGGCCCCAATCTTCTGCAGTGCGCTTTTCATGCACCGGGGTAATCAGGTAGGGACATTCCAGATCCCGGCGGCCAAAGACCTGGGTGTAGGGGTTGAGTACGCCCAGAGCCATGGCGTGGGGGGCCATGTTGAAGAAATAGTCCGGATCCAGGCTCAGCAGCCGGTTGATTTCCGTCCGGGGCAAGCGCTTGAGGTACCGCCGCAGACCCAGCACCATACCGGCGTCATTGCGGCCCAGGTCACTGCGGCGACCGCCGTAGGCGGCCATGTAGCCCATGAGAACCTGTCCTGCACAGCAGCCCAGGGGAATCCAGATCTGCTGGCACAAGAAGCCCAGACCCAGCCAAACCAAAATGCACAGGATACCAACCAGGAAGGGCATCTTGCCCCGCAGGTGGGTGCGGTAGGCCATGGCCTGAATCAGCCAGGCAGATACCAAGCCAAAAATGGCCAGAATCAGAGCCATCATCCACTCCAGCACCGGTACGGTGGACATGTTCATGGCTACGCAGATGCCGCAGAAGGCCTGGGAAATACAGGCAAGACCCCGGAAAATTTTCGGATTTCCGCTGCTGCCCTTATACATATTCCGTTCGTTGGGAATCATAGTGGCGACACGCTGGCTCAAAACAGCGTAGGCAATGCCGGTGCCGTCCACCACCCGGCGGGAGCCGAAGAGGGCACGGAAGATCTTGTTTTCAAACTGGCTGCGTTCGTTGCCCATGTCCATGCGCTTGTGGAGCATCACCCGGCCGTTGCCGTCCATGTGGATCAGCAGGTATCCCAGCTGGGCCCAGGAAAAGACCATCATGGTCAGATCTCCGCCGGACAGTGTCAGCCGGCAGCCCAGTTCTCCGGCGGTAATGCCCTCCGGCGGGGTGGTTGCCCGGATGGGAAGAATGGGCAGGCACCGCAGAAACAACACCCAGTACAGCAAGGCGGCCAGGGCAAAGCCCACGATGGGCACCAGCTCCGGGTTTCCCTGACGGACGTAGGTGCTGACCGAGGGGAACATTTCCTCCGGCACCTTCATGGTCATGGTGATGCCCTCCCGGTCATTCAGCTTGACCAGGCTGGTGCCAATGATCTGGCTGCCCCGGACCTCCACGTTCAGATCGGACATAATACTGATCTGTCGGTAAATACTGGTGAAGGTGGGGGTATCGGTCATCTTCTCCGAGGGCATGGTAATGGTGAAGCTGAGAAACTCCACCGGATAATCAAAGCTGCACAGCAGAGGGATGGTCAGCTGCAAAAAGGGCTTGAGTTTGGTCTCCGAGCTGGAACTGGTCTGCTCAGGGAGGGTAACTTTTACCGCCTCCGGAATGGTGTATCCGATGTCCACGGAGATGTCGCCGGTGTAATCCCGGGTGATTTTGCTCAGATCCACCAACGTGGCAGAGGATGTGGGGCTGGTAGAGGCGTTGTTGCCATTGAGGGTAACACTGCGGGCATTGGCGGGTATGGGAAAGGCCATCTGATCGTAGGCATCTTCCAGCCGCAGCCGCAGGTTCATGGAAACCCGGCAGTCACCGTCCGAAGTAACGGTACATTGCATGTTCACTTGGGTGGCAGCGGTTTCCGCCGATGCCGGGATGCACAAAACACCTGCAAGGGCAATACAAAGGGCCAGCGTCACAAACAGGCGCCGCAAGAAGACCCCTCCTTTTCTATTTCAATCCTATTTATTTAAGCATTTTACCACGCAGCGGCGGAAATTGCAAGACAAATTGGCTTTGACCGGATTTGCCCGGAGCGGAGAGAATCGGTACTGGCAGCATCTGGAAAGCAGGAAGAAGAATCCGTCGGAAAGTCCCGCTATCTTCGCCTTTTTGCCGCAGCTTCACGAAAAATTAAGAAATTAGGGGCAGACAAAGCCCCAAAGTTGTGTTATACTAGTACAATCCATGATTACACATATCTGAAGGAGGCGTTTCCTTTGAAATATTGGTTCGGATATCTGACAGCGGCCATTTTCGGCGGCGTAACCTGGGTGCTGATGGAATTCGGCCAGCGGTTTTCCACCTTGGTGGATATGATTTATCCCTATGTCATTCGTACACTCCAGGGCATGCTGGCCCAGTGGACGGGCACGGTGGAGTTTCCTGTGTGGCAGCTGCTGGCGGTGGTGCTGGGGGTGCTGATTCTGACCAGCTTTGTACTAATGGTGGTGCTGAAATGGAACGCAATCCAGTGGTTCGGCTGGGTGCTGGCGGTGTTTTCCGGACTGTTCATGCTGCATACCATGGCCTGGGGATTGAATTACTATGCCGGCAGTCTGGCCGATGACATGCGTCTGGAAGTATCCAGCTATAACGTTGACGAACTGGCAGAGGCTACCCAGTATTACCTGGATAAGGCCAACGAGCTGGCGGCACAAATTAACCGGGACGGAGCCGGCAATGTGGATTTTGCCGATTTTGAAACCCTGGCCCAGAAGGCAGGGGACGGTTTCCACAGCCTGACCTATGATTATCACTATCCCATTTTTGCCGGTTCCACTCTGCCGGTGAAGAAGCTGGGCTGGGCGGATATGTACACCTCCATGGGCATTACCGGCGTGACCTTCGGCCTGACTGGTGAAGCGGCGGTGAATCCCCAGATTCCCGATGTGGCATTGCCCTTTACCATGGCCCATGAAATGGCCCACAGGATGTGCATCGCCCCGGAACGGGATGCCAATTTCGCCGCATTCCTGGCCTGTACTGCCAATTCTGACCCGGAATTCCAGTATTCCGGCTACTTCATGGCCTTCCGTTACTGCTACAGCGCCCTGAGCAGCGTCAATTCCCAGAGTGCGGCGGCGGCAGCGGCCCGGGTCAATGATGGGGTCAGCCAGCAGCTGCGCAGCGATATGGCAGCCTACAGTAATTTCTTCACCTCCCGCCAGGATGGAACTGCTACCAACCTGGCAGACAACATCAATGATACCTACCTGAAGGTCAGCGGTGACGAAAGCGGCGTGGATTCCTACGGCGAAGTCTGCGACCTGCTGGTGAACTGGCATATCCACACTGTGGTGCTGCCCTCCATCACGGTAGAGGATTCTCCCTTCGATCCCTACGACGAAACCCAGGTAGACCTGAGCGGCATTGTCAATGCAAGGTGAGACTATGATGAAAAAAACCTTACAGGAAGGCCTGCCCCAGCTGGGGCTGGAACTTTCCGACGCGGTCTGTGACCAGCTGTGTGCCTTCGGCGCGGCGGTGGTGAAGCAGAACGAAGTGATGAATCTGACCGCCATTACCGAAGATGCCCAGGTGGCGAAGCTGCACCTGCTGGACAGCCTGACGGTGCTGAAAACCGGGGACTTTGCAGGAAAAACCCTGATTGACGTGGGCTGCGGCGCCGGGTTCCCCGGTGTGCCCATTGCCATTGCCTGTCCGGATGCGAAGGTAACGCTGCTGGATTCTCTGGGCAAGCGGGTGAAGTGGCTGGAAGAAATCCTGCCCCAGCTGGGCATTTCCGCCCGGTGCATCACCGGCAGAGCAGAAGAAGTGGTGCTCACCTGCCGGGAAAGTTTTGACTTTGCCACCAGCCGGGCTGTGGCACGGCTGAACATTCTGCTGGAGCTGACGGCACCCTATGTGAAGGTCGGCGGAGCGGTACTGGCCATGAAGGGCGCAGCTGCCCGGGAGGAGCTGGCCGAATGCGCCGGCGCCATCAAAAAGCTGGGACTGAAGCTGGAGTCGGTACAGGAGTTTCCCATTGACGGCACCAACCACGCCGTCATCGTCCTGCGCAAAATCGCTCCCACCCCCAAGGCCTATCCCCGGCGGTATGCGAAAATCAAACAATCCCCACTGTAAGGGGCTTCTTTTTTCAAAAAGTGGAAAAAACTCCTTTACTTTTGGGTAAACTTATGATACTATCAAAAGGCTGGCCGCGGCCAGACCAAATATTTACCCGCTGCTCAGTTGCCGGATTCTTTCACCAGTCCCCGACTTGGCTGCTGGGAACGTAACAGAAAGGTGGAAACACAATGATTCAGAAAGAAAAGAAGACTCAGGTCATCCTGGACAATGCTACTCACGAGGGCGATACCGGTTCTCCCGAAGTTCAGGTTGCCATCCTGACTGCCCGGATCAATGAACTGACCGAGCACCTGCGTGTGCACAAGCACGACAACCACTCCCGTCGTGGTCTGCTGATGATGGTTGGTAAGCGCCGTAACCTGCTGGACTATCTGGCTCGTAAGGACATCAACCGCTACCGTGCTCTGATCGCCAAGCTGGGTATCCGTAAGTAATTTTGGAAAGGGCGACGGCTTTCGTCGCCCTTTTCTTACAAGCAAAACGGGAGAATTTTAGCAGTTGAAAGGGCTGCCGCGAGACGGCATTCGTTTCAAGTGCTAAACCTCCCGACCACAAAAATTTTATAGGAGGTTTCACCATGATTACCCGCAAACAGTATCCCAACCATCATGTTTACGAGATGGAAATCGGCGGCCGTCCCTTCACCGTGGAAACCGGTAAGGTAGCAGAGCTGGCCAACGCCGAGTGCATCTGCCGCTACGGCGACACCGTGGTGCTGGTTACCTGCACCTGCAATCCCATTCCCAAGGCCGGTATCGACTACTTCCCTCTGACCATCGAGTTTGAAGAGCGGATGTACGCCGTGGGCCGGATTCCCGGCTCCTTCAACCGCCGGGAGGGCAAGCCCTCTGAGCGGGGCATCCTCAACAGCCGGATTATCGACCGGCCCATGCGTCCTCTGTTCGACGAGGAACTGCGCAACGACACCGTTGTGACCTGCACCGTGCTGGCCAACGACTACGACAACCCTGTGGAAATCGTAGCTTCCCTGGGCGCTTCCATTGCCATCGCCACTTCCGATGTGCCCTGGAACGGACCTGTTGCCACCACCAACGTTGCCCGCCTGAACGGTAAGTATATCATCAACCCCACTTCCGACGAGCGGGACGCCTGCGACTGCTTCGTGTGCATCTCCTCCACCTTCGAGAAGGTGGTCATGATCGAGACCGAAGCCAACGAAGCTCCCGAAAGTGTTGTCTACGAGGCCATCCGCATTGCCCACGAGACCAACATGGAGATCGTCAAGTTCATCAACGGCATCGTGGCCGAGATCGGCAAGCCCAAGTTCACCTTCGAGAAGGCTGCTGTCAACCACGAGCTGCTGGACGACCTGATGGCCTACGGCCTGGATCAGATCGAGTACGCTCTGGACACCCCCGACAAGAATGTCCGGGAAGAGCGGCTGACTGCTGCCCGTCTGGACTTCCAGGAGAAGTTCGGCGAGAAGTACGAGGACTTTGAGACGCACATCGAGGTCTGCCTGTACAAGATGCAGAAGAAGGTTGTCAAGAAGTGGCTGCTGGCCGGCAAGCGTGTGGACGGCCGCGGCATGGACGAGATTCGTCCTCTGGATGCCGAGGTTGGCGTGCTGCCCCGGGTACACGGCTCCGGCCTGTTCTCCCGTGGTCAGACTCAGGTGCTGTCCATCTGCACCCTGAACACCCTGTCCGCTGCCCAGAAGCTGGATACCATCTACCCCGAGGATACCAAGCGGTATATCCATCACTATAACTTCCCCTCCTTCTCCACCGGCGAAGCCCGGGCTGCCCGTTCCACCTCCCGCCGGGAGATTGGTCACGGCGCTCTGGCTGAGAAGGCTCTGCTGCCTGTGATTCCCTCTGTGGAGGAGTTCCCCTACGCCATCCGCGTGGTCTCCGAGGTGCTGTCCTCCAACGGCTCCACCTCTCAGGGTTCCATCTGCGGTTCTACCCTGGCTCTGATGGATGCTGGCGTGCCCATCAAGCGGCCCGTTGCCGGTATCTCCTGCGGCCTGATTTCTGATCAGGAAACCGGTGAGTGGAGAACCTTCACCGACATCCAGGGCGTGGAAGACTTCCACGGCGAAATGGACTTCAAGGTTGCCGGTACCAGCGAAGGCATCACCGCCATTCAGATGGACCTGAAGAACAAGGGCCTGACCATGGAGATCATTGCCGACGCTCTGGAGCGCTGCCGCAAGGCCCGTATGGAGATCCTGAACGAGGTCATGCTGCCCTGCATCGCAGAGCCTCGTCCCGAGGTAAGCGAGTTCGCTCCCAAGATGCTGTCTCTGAAGATTCCTGTGGACAAGATCCGGGAAGTCATCGGCTCCGGCGGCAAGACCATCCAGAAGATCTGCACCGACACCGGCGCTAAGGTGGACATTGAGGACGACGGCAGCGTGTTCATCTCCGCTGTGGATTCTGCTGCTGCTTACGCCGCCAAGAAGATGGTGGATGACATCTGCTTCGTGCCCGAGGTAGGCAAGCTCTACTACGGCAAGGTTGTGCGGATTCTGCCCATCGGCGCCTTCGTGGAAATCGCTCCCGGCCATGACGGCATGGTGCACATTTCCAAGCTGGAAAACCGCCGTGTGGAAAAGGTGGAAGACGTGCTGAACCTGGGCGACATGACCTGGGTAAAGTTCATGGGCTTCGATGAGAAGGGCCGTGCAAACTTCAGCCGTAAGGACGCTCTGAAGGAAATGGAAAATCAGTAATCATGATTTACCCCCTTCCGCATTTCGCGGAAGGGGGTATTTGCACAAATCCCCCTCTGCTCCGGGGCAGCCCGGTCAGAGGGGGAGGCATTTTTAACGTTCGGTCAAATCGTAGCACAGAATCGGCTGGGGCGAAACGGCAAAATACTTGCAGATTTGCTCCAACAGTGTGGTGTCAATATCTCGCAGGTAACCCTGCTCAATCAGCTGCAGCTGGTAGCTGGTAATCCCCAGAATCTTTGCCAGGCATTCCAGAGAAACGCCTCGCTTGGTTCGCAGATACAGTACGTTGCTTCCAAAAATATCATCGTTGGTAATCACATACATAGCCGCTTTCCTCCATGTAAAAGAAAATAAAGCGAGTCAAAGCAGGAGAATACATTTTTATGCCTATCATTATATAAGAAGTATTTGGCCAGTTTGTGTCTAAATTAAAAATATTTTGGAACACTTCAAAAAACAATGCGCCAAGATTATGTCATTTAACCACCATTTCATGAATGGTGGAATTTTTTCGCTATAATTTAGGCATAGTAATGTCATCATGGTGGAAAGCAGGTGTAAATATGGATGAAAAGCTGTTACGTTATACACTGCGGATTGACAGGCTTTTGTTTCAGAAATTCCGCTACATTGCCCAGTGGGAAGGCCGCTCTGCCAATAAGGAAATCGAGCAGTACCTGAAAAAGCGGGTGGCGGAATTTGAAAAAGAACATGGAAAAATTGATTTGTCAGAGCAGGATGAGCAGATAAAGTAACAGGCGGGATGCGTTAGCATCCCGCCATTATTATTCTTCCTGGGCCTTTTGAATTTCTGCGGCAATGGGGCAGCTGCTTTCGTAGATGCAGCTGCCGTAGCAGCAGTCTACTTCCGTAAGCTTGCCATTTTCCAACACCGCTTCCACGACCCGGCTGCCGTCCAGCTGACGGCAGTAGCCGCTGAAAAAGCATTCTTTTTCCATGGCTTACTCCTCCGTGACGCAATAGCCCCGGGGACCAATGGTCAGGCAGTCCGGTGCCAGAATTTGCAGATTGTAGCCGAAAATGGGACGGCCGAAGGGAATCTCCCAGGCGTCACCGCTGCGGTTGCAGTAGACCCGGTAGGTTTTCCCACCGTAGCTGCGGGTAAAGCCCAGGTGCTTGTCCTCCGCTTTGAAGAAGGAAATGTCTCCCAGACGGAAAGCAGCAAAGTTTTTCCGCAGCTGCCCCAACCGCCGGAAATGATTTTGCAGCTGCCGGTCCTCACGGCCCCAGGGGAAGGGGCGGCGGTTGAAGGGGTCACGGTGGCCTTCCATCCCGGCTTCATCACCGTAATACAGGCAGGGGCTGCCCGGCAGGGTGTACTGGAGGAAGGAAGCGGTAAGCAGTCGATCATAGGCTACATCCAGCTGATTCCGGGACAGCCGCCGCTGGGCCTGCTCATCCCGGCCGCCCTGGAAGTCATCCACCAGAGCTGTTAAGATTCGGGGAGTGTCGTGGGTGCCCAGCAAATTCATATTGCACAGCACCACTTCCGGCGGGTAGTTTTCCACAATGGTCATGACGGTATCCTTCAGCCCCTTGCCTCCGTCCAGACCCCGGACGTAGTTGATGATGGCAGTGCGGTAAGGATAGTTCATCACGCTGTCCAGCTCGCCCCGGGTAAAGTAAGTGCGGCGCTGGCCGCAGGCGAATTTGTTGGAGGCATCCTCCCACACTTCTCCCAGCAGCAGAGCATCGGGCTTGACCTGGTGAATCCGCTGGCGCAGCAGCCAGATAAACTCATCAGGCAGCTCGTCGGCCACATCCAGTCGGTAGCCGTCGGCACCCAGCCGGAGCCAGTGGGCCACCACGCTGTCCTCGTCCCGGATGATATAATCCAGGAAGGATGGCTCCATTTTGTTCACTGTGGGCAGGGTATCAAAATTCCACCAGCAGTTGTAGCTGCGGGGCCAGGAGTGGAAGGTGTACCAGCTGCTGTAGGCAGACTCCTGGGAGTTGTAAGCGCCGCAGCTGTCAAAATGTCCCTCCCGGTTAAAGTACAGGCTGTCCGAACCGGTGTGGGAGAATACCCCATCCAGAATCACCCGGATGCCCCGGTCGTGGGCCGCCTGACACATGGCGGAAAAATCCTCCTCGGTGCCCAGCATGGGGTCCGGGGTTTTGTAATCACCGGTGTCGTAGCGGTGAGAAGAAAAGCTCTTGGTAATGGGGTTCAGATACAAAATGGTGGTGCCCAGACTGGCGATATAGTCCATTTTTTCTGCGATGCCCCGGAAATTGCCGCCGTAGAAATCGTTGTTCAGGACAACGCCCTCGCTGGTGGGCTGCCAGTGGACATCTTCGTACCAGTACTGGTGGACGGTGTAAGGCTCCAGCTTGCCGGTTAGGTCACAGGAGCCGGAGCGGCAGAACCGGTCGGGGAAAATCTGGTAATAGGTTGCACCCTTGGCCCAGTCCGGGGTGTGGAAATCCCCGGGGATGCAGCTGAGCTGCCACAGGTCGCCTGCTTCCATATTGGTGTCGTCTCCCTGTTTGAACAGCCGGAAGCCCCCCTCAGGGGTGTCGATATAAAAGTAGTAAAAGTACAGTCCCGGCTCGCCCAGGGAAAATTCTCCGCTGAAAATTTCATAAGGACCCTGGCGCTCTTTCAGAAGCAGGGAAACATATTGTACGCTGCCGTTGCCGTCGGCATTGAGAAGACAGGTAACCTTGGTTGCCCGGACGGTGGCAGGAATGTGGATATGCAGGGTACATACCTGGTTCGGTACCAGAGTACCAAAGGGGGATTTAAAGATGGATTGCTTGCTGTCGTATAGGATTCTCATGGTTCTCTCCTCGGGTCGTGGTATCAAAAGGGGTCGCCATTGGTTATTATATACGACAAAGTGAAAAAAGGGAAGGGGGAAAATGGAAAAAATTACAAAAACTTTTCCAAGACAGTAAAGAAACGGAAAAACCCCGGCTCCCCCAAGAATAAGAGGTCGCCGGGGTGGGGGTTACTGCGTTATCAGCTGAATCTGGTCCGCATCGGCAAGCGCGCCCTTTTCCACATCCAGGGCAATGTGCCAGCAGGTTTGATCGGCATCTTCTTCGGTTGCCGTGTTGTTCAGGTAGATTTCCAGGCTGCCTTCTTCCCAGACCATATTCTGCACAGCAGGACCAGCGGAAGCGGAGGCATCCAGGCGAATCAGCACCAGATCCTGGTATTCAAAATACGTTTCATCCCGGCTGTCCATCACCGTATCCAGCTGGGTAAGATCGTAGCTGCCTTCCTGCTGCTGACGATAGGTTTGCCAGTCCTCCAGGGAGGTCATCAGGGCCACATAGATGGGCTGGGTTTGTGCCGCTTCTGTCAGTGCCGGAGTGGCGGCATAGTGTACCGCCAAGGAAGCGGCAGTGGCCAGGTTGGGGGAGCCGTTATCTGCGCCGGCAGCATCCGCCATGGGGGCCTGAGCACCCGGCAAAGCTTCGTCGGCCACGGTGGCGCTGGCGGCGGCAAACTGGGCGGCTTCCGGTGCGGCAGCGGTTTTGGAACCGGGCAGAAGGCGCCAGCTGATGACCCCGCCGCAAATCACCAAAACGGCAGCGGCGGCCATGGCGGCATAGCGCTGCCAGTGAAGCCGCTGCTGCTTGCGGCAGCGAAGGCAGTCGGTTTCGGCAATCAGATCCACCGGCAGCAGGCCGATGGCATCATGAAGCTGCGCTGTTGTCATAGGTTAAAGCCCTCCTTTTGAAGATACTCTTTCAGACCGACCCGGGTGCGGTAGAGCAGGCTTTTGGCTTTGCTTTCGGACATGCCGCAGTACCGTGCCACTTCTTTCAGAGAATCCAGGTAGTAGTACCGGCCAATGAAGGCGTTCCGGGCCTCCGGACTTTGCAGCCGGAGGTAGACGCCGATGGCGTCTGCCAAAAATTTGACGTTGATGATCTCCTCGGTGCTGTTGCCGCCGGAAACGCAGTCATCCAGCTCACTCAGCGACAGCACATACTCCGACGGCATCCGTTTGGCCCGGGTTTTGCCCCGGAAACAGTCGATGGAAATCCGGCGGGTCAGCTTGGCGAGGTAGGACGGCAGGACACTGGGCCGGTGGGGCGGCATAGAGTTCCAGGCCGCCAGGTAGGTATCGTTGACGCTCTCCCGGCTGTCCTCTGCGTTGGCCAAGATGTTATAGGCGATTTTGGTTAAGTAACGGTCATATTTTTCCTCGGTTTTCCGGATGGCGTCTTCGTTGCGCTCCCAGTACAGATTGACAATCTGCTGATCTTCCATGGGGGAAAACCTCCTTTCCCTAATCAAGATCTCGACAAAATTCCATCTTGGTTGCATGGAAATCAAAAAATTTAGAAAAAAGCCGCTCCGCCCAAGCCAGGGCAGGAGCGGCTTGAGAATTATTCTTCTACCAGAGCGATGTGAACGGTGTCCAGCTGGCTCTTGTCTACGGTGGTGGGAGCGCCCATCATCAGGTCCTGGGCGTTCTTGTTCATGGGGAAGGTGATGACCTCCCGGATGCTTTCCTCACCGGTCAGCAGCATAATCAGACGGTCCACACCGGGGGCGGCGCCGGCATGGGGAGGTGCGCCGTAGGTGAAGGCGTTGTACATGGCGGGGAACTTGGCCTTCACGTCCTCTTCACCCAGACCCACCATCTGGAAGGCCTTGACCATGATCTCGGGATCGTGGTTCCGGACAGCGCCGGAGGCGGACTCATAGCCGTTGCACACCAGGTCGTACTGGTTGGCGTTGATGGCCAGCAGCTTCTCCACATCGCCTTCTGCCTCTTCCAGAGCCTTCAGACCGCCCTGGGGCATGGAGAAGGGGTTGTGGCAGAATTCCAGTGCGCCGGATTCTTCGCCGATTTCGTACATGGGGAAGTCCACAATCCAGCACAGGGCGTACTGCTCTTCGTCAAAGTGGCCGGGAACCCGCTTGCCGAGCAATGTGCGGATGACACCTGCGGTTTTCTGAGCGGCGGCCTTCTTGCCGGCGGCCATGCAGACGAAGCTGCCGGGCTTCAGACTTAAGGTTTCGGTCAGAGCGCCCTGGCACTCGGTCAGGAACTTGGATACGCCGCCGGTGAGATTGCCGTTTTCGTCCACCTTGACCCAGCAGGCCTTGTTGCCGGTCTGAACTTCCACGTCGGCCAGCAGCTTATCAATCCACTTTCTGGCCTGGGCAAAGTCGTGGACCACAACGGCCTTGACGGTGGCACCTTCAAAGGGACCGAAGCCGCAGCCCTGGACTTCGGCGGAAATGTCCTGAATCTCCAGGTCGATACGCAGATCGGGCTTGTCGGAGCCGTAGCGCTCCATGGCCTCGTTGTAGGGAATGTGGCGGAAGGGAGCCTGGGAAACCCGGCTGTACTTGCCGAATTTCTCAAACACCGGCACCAGCACATCTTCCAGGGTGGACAGCACGTCGTCCTGAGAGGCGAAGGCCATTTCCATATCCAGCTGGTAGAATTCGCCGGGGGTACGGTCAGCCCGGGCGTCCTCATCCCGGAAGCAGGGAGCGATCTGGAAATACTTGTCAAAGCCTGCGGTCATCAGCAGCTGCTTGAACTGCTGGGGAGCCTGGGGCAGGGCGTAGAACTTGCCGGGGTGATTCCGGGCGGGCACCAGGTAATCCCGGGCGCCTTCGGGGGAGGAGGCGGTGAGGATGGGGGTGGTGATTTCCAGGAAGCCCTTCTCGGTCATCAGCCGCCGCAGCTCGGCAACCACCTGGCAGCGCAGAACGATGTTGCTCTTCACAGCGGGGTTGCGCAGATCCAGGAAGCGGTACTTCAGACGGGTGTTCTCGTCTGCGTCCCGGCTCTTGTTGATCTCAAAGGGCAGCTGGTTGTGGCGGCACTTGCCTAGCACTTCGATTTTCTCCGGCACCACTTCGATTTCACCGGTGGGGATCTTGGTATTCTTGCTCTCCCGCTCCCGGACGACGCCGGTGACGGACAGGGTAGACTCTTTGTTGATGGGTTTGATACACTTCATCATTTCCTCGTTCTCGATGACCACCTGGGTAGTGCCGTAGTAGTCCCGCAGAACACAGAAAGCGAAGTTGGCGCCGACTTCCCGGACATTTTCCAGCCAGCCGACGATGGTGACCTGCTTGCCGGCGTCAGACAGACGCAGCTGGCCGCAGGTGTGGGTTCTGGATTGCATCATGGATAAAATCCTCTCTTGCTCTATAATTTAACCCATACATTATTTCACAATCTGGGGAAAAAGTCAATGATTTGCGGAAAAATCCCACAAAAAACCACCATTGACGCTTTGGCATATGGACAAGCTCTCCGGTCATGTCCCAAGCTAGTCTGCCTGGGGAAGGGGGATGTGATGCAGGCGGTTTACCTCTTCCGATGCCACCACCGTAAGGGAGATGGGGTAGCTGATGATTCCGTGTTCATAAAGGGTGCTGGAAATGAGCGCAGCGTCCTGGAGATTATGGGGCCAGTTATCCGCATTGGCAGGATCGGCAACATGCACAGGAACATACAGGGTCATTTCTTTCATTCCGTTTTCATCCGCTGCCACAATCTGGGAAACAATATTCCGACTGATTTCCGCAGCAACTGTGCCGTCAAAGTTGGAAATATTGGACTCACGATAGGCTTTTCCGGGAAGATTAACCTCAGAGATCAGCAGCAGCAAAAACAGAGGGAACACAGCACAGGCCTGTGGATATCGGGAAAACAGATAGCCGAGGGAAAGCATGGTCAGCAGCATCAGAAAGAAGAAGGTCGGGAATACATACTCGCTGCGGGAGATATTGTAGGGAGAAACAGACGCACAGAGAAAAATCTCGTAAATATGAATGACCACAGCCGTAATCAGCCAGATGAGGATAATGGAAAACCCGAAGGAGTTTCCACCATTGCGGCGGCCGGAGAAGAAAAATGCCCCAGCGCCCAGAAGAAGAAAGAAGATGCTGGAAATCCAGAAGAACCGATTGCACTCTGCCAAGACGCTGCCATAGCCTTTTGCGGTTTGCAACAGAGCTTCCGAGGAAAAAAGACTGTCCGACACACTGGCACGACCACCGCTAAGTTCAAATATGGCACTGACCAGCCATCCTGCCAGAATGCCCAGATACAGAACATTTTCTTTGCAGAAAGATGCCAGAGAAAAATGCTTCCGGTTTTGCCAGATCTGCAGCAAGATGCAGCTTCCGGCATAAACTGCCAGTACGCCGCTGCTGACCAGATTGGAAAAAATCGCCAGATACAAAATCACAAGACACACACCGGTTCTCAGAGGCTTTTCCAAAGAAAGAAGGGAGGCTGCCTTGGGATTTCCGATTAAGTACATGACAATGGAGGCATTGGCCACGGTGGGGATCAGGTAGTTATAGTAACAGTTCAAATCATTGCAGTAAAACAGGTACGTGTTATTGTCATCCCCATTTTGCCGTGCCCAAAAATGAAACAGCAGGAAGATACTGGTAATCAGCTGAGTGGTGGAAAAGGGCAGGGAAAAGAGCCGCTTGATCAAACAGGAGAAGCTCCAAAAGTATACCGTCAGAAAACCGCTTACCACCAGGGCGTGGGTAATGGTCATGGTATCGATATAATCCCCAACAAAAGGCATCAAAAGAAAACAGCCCAAGCTGGAAAACAGGGGCATGAAAAATTCAGGGAATACCTTGGCAGGATTCCAGACCCCCCAGATGGGAGCGGCAGAACGCACATGTCCCAGGAAGAACCAGTCATCGGTGTCATACACCACCAGCGGGTACAACTTGGAAAACCAGATAAAGAAGAACAGAAAGATCAGCAAATACCAGATAGCATGCCAAGGAAATGATTTCTTTGTGCGCATAAAAAGGCTCCCTTCCCAAATGGGCATATGAGATGGTAATTATGATACAATAGGTTATATACTCTGTCAATCGATACAAAGGGTGCACCGACAGAAAACGAAACAATCTGGGAGAAATTTCTGAAATTTGGAATTTTCTGGTAAAAAGCGAAACAAAAAACCGGAAGTCCAGTGGACTTCCGGCAAACCTTATCCGGCCTGTTCCAGGGCAATGGCCTCCAGGCATTTTTCCAGATAGACTTTCTGCACCGCGGCGACAATGCAGGTAAACAGCAGCCGCTTTTCATCGGTGGAATCTTCGTTGCTGATTTCCATGGTATCCTGCAATTCAAAGGTAAAGCGCAGCAGCCCCTCGTACTCCTGGCAGAAGTAGTCGTAGGCAACAGACAGAGGATAGGTCTGCTGCTGCAGATGCAGAAAACCTGCCAGGGCATCCAGGGACAGCACGTTTTTGGCCACGGCGATGAAGAACAGATAGGCAATCTGATCCCGGCTGTACTGCTTCTTCACCGGATTGGCAATCAGACCCTTTTTCACATAATTGCTGATCATGGAGGGGGTCAGGGCGGAGTCCCCCAGAGGGGCCAGGTACTCCCCGATGTATTTGGCAGCCTGCTCCAGATAAAGTCCCACGTTGGGAATCTCGGCATACCGGGGCAGGTGGAAGTCCTGAACAGTTGCGGCAATGCGCAGCTTGGTTTCTTGTTTCATATGGATCACCCGGGGGTATTATACCGGAGAAAACCGGAAAAGTCAACACAGAAAACTTTACACAAGATATGCTTGACATTGTAGATAAAGATTGATACAATGTCATCGGTTATTAAAAAACCGATGACAACAACCACTTTTTAGACGAGGTATCGCTATGAATTATAAATATGTTTCGGATTCCGGCTGCAACATCCTGGGCAGCACCCAGGACTTTGCCAGCGTTCCTATGAAAGTCATTGCCCACAAGGAATTTGTGGATGACGGCAAGCTGGATATCGCCGCCATGGTGGCGCAGCTGAAATCCCATAAGGGTAAGTCCGGTTCCTCCTGCCCCAACGTTGGGGAGTGGCTGGAAGCCTTCGGCGATGCCGATGTGATTTTTGCCACCACCATTTCCAAGGCTATTTCCGGCAGCTACAACGCCGCTGCCCAGGCTGCCCACACCTATATGGAAGAGCATCCCGGCAGAAAGGTGATCCTGATTGATTCCATGTCCGCCGGTCCCCAGATGGCCATGATCCTGGACAAGGCCCGGCAGTTGGTGAGCCAGGGCCTGGAACTGGAGGCCATTGCCCAGCAGCTGCGGGATTACCGCAACCATGTGCACACCCTGTTCTGCCTGGAATCTCTGACCAACCTGGCAAGAAACGGCCGGGTCAATCCCGCCGTTGCCAAGCTTGCCGGCGTCCTGGGCATCCGGGTTTGCGGCGAGGCCAAGGAAGGCAAAATCTGCCCCGCCCACAAGGCCCGGGGAGAGAAGAAGGCCATTCAGACCCTGGTGGACATGATCCAGGAGCGGGGCTTCTACGACGGTGCCCTGCTGCGGATTGCCCACTGCTTCAATCCGGAGTTCGGCCAGGCACTGGGAGACGCCATTTTGGCCCAGTTCCCCAACGCCCGGTTCCAGCTGGAGAAAACCGGCGGCCTGTGCAGCTACTACGCCGAGCAGGGCGGATTGATGATCGCCTTTGAAGGCGGCTTCAACCAGGATAACCACTGCCTGGAAGATTAAATAAAGATAACCCGGCACCGATTCTTGCAATCGGTGCCGGGTTTGGTTATTTCAGACAGTTGCCGCAAGGTTCAAACCCTTCAGCGATGGCTTCGTCGTAAGAAGGAAGCTCCACCCGGTTTTCTTCTGCGGGAAGGTTGGGGCAGCTGGGCAGGTGGAATTTTTTGGAATTTTTGTTGCCGATATAGGTTTGGGCTGTGGTTTCCGATGGGGCGGGAGCGTCGGGCTGGGCGGTGGATTTTTCCCAGGTAAACTGTACCTCAGTTCCGTCGCTGGTTGCCGTAATGGTACCCAAGGTATCGGTGCGCAGGACCGTGACCTCCGCCTGATTCAGCCGGGACAGGGGCGCTTCGTTGGGGTGACCATAGCTGTTGCCTGTTCCCACGGAGATTACCCCGTATTCCGGAGCCACTTGCCGCAGAAAGCGGTAGCCGGTGGAGGTATCCGAACCGTGGTGGCCCACTTTCAGCACATCCGCTTTCAAAAGATCGGGCTGGCTGTCCCAGTAGTCCAGCATGTCATCTTCCGCCGCTGTTTCCATGTCCCCGGTGAACAGGAACACCGTTTCTCCGAAGGCGATGCGCAGCACCAGGGAAGTGTCGTTGGTTTCGGCGTAGGATTTTACCGGTCCCAGCACCTGGATATCCAGCCCTTCCATGGGGATGCTGTCTCCCGGTTCCGGGATGGTGATTTCCAGGCCCTGCTGGTCGGTGTAGTGAACAAAGTCGTCAAAGACCTTGGAAGCGTAGGTTTTGGTGGGGGCGTAGACTGCCTTTGCAGGGTACACCGCCAGCACACCGGGCAGGCCGCCTACATGGTCTTCGTGGGCGTGGGTGCAGACTACCCCTTCCAGCTCTTCCACGCCTTGCTGCTCCAGGAAGGATACTACCAGCTGGCTGTCCTCCTTGTTGCCTCCGTCAATGAGCAGGTATTGCCCACTGCGTTCCACCAGGGCGCAGTCCGCCTGGCCCACATCCAGAAAATGCACTGTCAGGGTGCCCTCAGCCTTGGCAGGGGACTGGGGAACAGCGCCGCAGGCGCTCAGCAGCAGAGCAAGGGCCAGCAGCAGGGGCAGGATTCGTTTTTTCATAGGGTTACTCCTTTTTCTCCTGCCCAGGCTTTGCAGCCTTCCAGCAAGGAGGGCTTTTCGTTGGGCAGAGTTTCCTGAACCACCTGTTCCAGCAGGTAGTCCAGGCATTGACCGATCTGTTTTCCATCCAGACCCATCTTTTTAAGGTCATGGCCGGAAATGTCCAGATCTTTCAGGGTCAGGCAGGCGCCTTCCTGGCGGATTTCGTCCAGAACGGTTCGGATTTTCGGGAAAATCTCCAGATCTTCCGGCGCGGCGGTGCCTTTGCTGTTCATATCCGCTTCTTGAAGGGTGAGCAGATTTTCCAGGGTTTCCCAGCCCAGTTTTCCCAGCTGCCGTTTCAGAGCCTTCTTCTCCGGAATCAGGGTGGTCATGTGCTTGCTGATGAGCAGCACCACCTGCTCCGTCAGGGCCTTGGGGGCTTTCAGCCGGTGCAGCACCTGCTGTGCCATTTCCGCCCCTGCGGGGGCGTGACCGTAAAAGTGGCCCCGGCCGGTTTCGTCCTGGGTAAAGGTGGGAATTTTGCCGATGTCATGCAGCAGCGCCGCCCAGCGCAGAGGAAGGGTTGGGGGTACTGCTCCCGTCACCTTGGCCACATGGGTAAATAGGTCATAGGCATGGTGGGGGCTGTGCTGGTCGAATCCCATCAGGGGCTTCAGTTCCGGGATGGCAGCGCCCAGCACCGGGGCAAAGCGCAGAAGATCCTCCGCTTTTACCAGGGGCAGCAGCCGACACAGTTCTTCAAATACCCGTTCCCGGGCCAGGTTGTCCATCAAATGGGCCTGCTGTTTCATAGCCTCGGCGGTTGCCGGGTCTGCTTCCAGGCCGTAGCGCACTGCAAAACGCACCCCCCGCAGAATCCGCAGAGAATCTTCCGAAAACCGCCGCACCGGGTCGCCTACCGCCCGCAGCTTACTTTTCGCCAGATCCTCCCGGCCCCCAAAGGGATCGGCAAAGCCCCGGCGGGGAGAGTAGGCCATGGCGTTGATGGTATAGTCCCGGCGGGCCAGGTCCTGTTCAATGTCCGGCACAAATTCCACCCAGTCCGGGTGGCGGTTGTCCCGGTAGCTGCCTTCGGTGCGGAAGGTGGTGATCTCCACCACCCCGCCTTCAGTGCAGACGCCGATGGTGCCGTGCTTTTTTCCCGCCAGCACCAGCTTGTGTCCGGCAAAGACCTGCTCCGTCTGCTCCGGCAGAGCGGCGGTGCACAGGTCATAGTCCGATGGCTGCAGGCCCAGACAAGCATCCCGGACGCAGCCGCCAACGGCGTAGGCAGCAAATCCGGCATCTTCCAGGGCGTCCAGACAGGACAGAATATACTCAGGCAGGATCATCTTGGGCCGTCCTTTCCGGCTCCCGGGGCTCAGGCAGGAAGGCGGCGCTCCACAGATCCGTTGCCACCCAGGCGATTCCGCCCAGGTACAGCAGGGGATACTCCGTCCTGGCCAGATTCACGGTGCACAGGTACAGACTGGCAAGTCCAGCACCTACATACATCCGGGAATTGCCCATGGCCACGTCAAATGCGGTACAGTAGTAAGCAAATAAGGTCAGCCCCACACAGCCAAGCAGCGCAAATACATAAGCCTGGGGCTGGGGTTCAGCGCTCCAGGTGCGGTACTGGTTGACCATGTGCACCATAAGGAACAGACAGGTGGGCAGATGCAGCAGGAAATGGACCTGCTTGCCGGTTCCCCGGCTGGCTCCCGCCAGAACCAGGCACACCGGCGCCAGATATCCCAGCACCTGCCAGGCGATTCCCACTGCTCCGGGCAGCTTGGCGGGATTTCCCAGCACCGTCAGAACCATGCCCAGACCCATCATCAGATGGCCCACTGCCTGCTCCAGACCGCGGCCGGTGCGAAGGGCCAGGTTTTTATCCGTCCGGAAGGAAACTGCCAGCACCGCCGCTGCTGCCGCTGCGGTGAGCACCCAGAGCAGTGTTTCCAGGGGGTGATTCAACGGCAGCAGGTGTTTTTCGTCCAGAGCCAGACTGTACAGCAGCCGCCGCAGTACCAGCCCCACACCGCCCAGTGCCAGCAGAATCAGGGCGGCATATCTTACGGGATGTTTCATAAAAAGTCCCTCCAAAGTCCAATTTAGCTGCCTTTCCCCTTAAAAGACAGGGGGAAAGGGAATAATATGGTATTATACCAGTCTATTGTCCCAATTTCCAGCCCTTTGTGAAAAAACTCTTTGGGCAGTATTTGCCCTTGTTTCCCCGGAAAGTTCCGAGTATAATACGATTATTAAACGAAATTGGAGGAAAATCATGGATTCTATCCTTGCGCTGTTGCTGCTTGCGGGAAGCTGTGTGTTCTTTTTGCTGCACAGAAGCCTGCTTCGGGGAATTTTCTGCCTGTCGGTGGCGGCGGGCTGTATCGGGGCGCTGGTGGGAAACGCTGCCCTGTGGCAGTGCCTGCTGATCTTCGCCGGAAGCTATGTGCTGCTGGCGGTGGTGGCTCTGATCTTTCTTTGGACGATCTGCGCGCTTGTTGACCTGGACAAACCCCAGGAGCATGACAGCAAATTCTACCGCAGTGTGATGTACCTGTACATCGAGGCCCTGATTACCCTGGTGCGGGTGAAGCTGGAAACCCGGGGCCTGGAAAATACCCCCAAGGAGGGCCGCTTTCTGGTGGTGTGCAACCATCTGTTCATTGCAGACCCGGGCATTGTGCTGCACTGCTTCCGGAAAAGTCAGCTGGCATTCCTGACCAAGAAGGAAAACTACTCCATGCCCATTATCAATAAGTTCATGCACAAGATTCTCTGCCAGCCCATTGACCGGGAAAACGACCGTCAGGCACTGAAATCCATCATCAAGTGCATCCGCCTGATTCAGGAGGACAAGGTTTCCGTCTGCGCCTTCCCGGAGGGCTACACCAGCAAAGATGGGTACCTTCACCCCTTCCGCTCCGGAGTGTTCAAAATCGCCCAGAAAACCGGGGTGCCCATTGTGGTGTGTACCATTCAGAACACCCGGCAGATTTTCAAGAACCTGAAAAAGGGCAAGAAAACCGTTGTGCCTTTCCATCTGGTGAAGGTTATTGCGCCGGAAGAACTGGCCGGAAAGACCACCACCCAGATTGGCGACGAGATCTACGAGATGATGATTTCCGATCTGGGAGAAGAATTCCGGTTTCCTCAGGGGTAAGACGGTTTTGCCCCTTGATTTATAGGGGGAAGCTGTGTATAATGGGTAATTAACCGAGAAAAATCCAAACAATTTGGAGGAAATACAATGAAAAACAGCGAAAAGACACTGGACATGATCGTAAACCTGTGCAAGAGCCGGGGCTATATCTATCCCGGTTCTGAAATCTACGGCGGCCTGGCCAACTCCTGGGACTTTGGCCCCCTGGGCGTGGAGTTCAAGAACAACGTGAAGAAGGCCTGGCTGAAGAAATTTGTCCAGGAGTCCGACTATAACGTGGGACTGGACGCCGCCATTTTGATGAACCCCCAGACCTGGGTCACCACCGGTCATGTGGGCTCCTTCTCCGATCCTCTGGTGGACTGCAAGGGCTGCGGCTCCCGGGAGCGGGCGGACAAGCTGATTGAAGCTTCCGAGTCCGGCAAGGGTGTCAATGTGGACGCCATGAGCTTTGAGGAAATGGACGCTTTCATCGCCGAGCACAACGACGTGGTCTGCCCCCAGTGCGGCAAGCACAACTTTACCTCCATCCGCAAATTCAACCTGATGTTCAAGACCCAGATCGGCGTTACTGAGGATACCGCTTCTACCTGCTACCTGCGGCCTGAAACTGCTCAGGGCATTTTCGTCAACTTTGCCAACATCCAGCGTACCACCCGGAAGAAGCTGCCCTTCGGCGTCTGCCAGGTGGGCAAGGCTTTCCGCAACGAGATCACCCCGGGCAACTTCATTTTCCGTACCCGGGAATTTGAGCAGATGGAGTGCGAGTTCTTCTGCCAGCCCGGCACCGACCTGGAGTGGTTCGCCTACTGGAAGGACTTCTGCAAGAACTGGCTGCTGTCTCTGGGCATCAAGGAAGAGTCCCTGCGGCTGCGGGATCATGAGCCGGCAGAGCTGGCCTTCTACTCCCGGGCTACCACCGATATCGAGTACCAGTTCCCCTTCGGCAACGGCTGGGGCGAGCTGTGGGGCATTGCTGACCGGACCAACTATGACCTGGGCCGTCACCAGGAAGCCAGCGGCAAGAGCCTGGAGTACTATGACCAGGAGAAGAACGAGCACTACATCCCCTATGTGATCGAGCCTTCTCTGGGCTGCGACCGTGTGGCTCTGGCCTTCCTGTGCGAAGCCTACGACGAAGAAGTGGTGGGCGTGGACAAGAAGGGCAACGAAGATGTGCGCACTGTGCTGCGGCTGCATCCGGCTCTGGCTCCCTTCAAGGCCGCTGTGCTGCCTCTGAGCAAGAAGCTGTCTCCCAAGGCTGAGGAGATCTACCGGGAGCTGCGCAAGGACTTCATGGTGGATTTTGACGATGCCGGTTCCATTGGCAAGCGTTACCGCCGGGAGGACGAAATCGGCACCCCGCTGTGCATCACCGTGGACTTCCAGACCGTGGGCGACGACAACACCCCCGCTGACAACTGCGTCACCGTCCGTGACCGTGACACCATGGAGCAGGTCCGGATTCCCATTTCCGAGCTGAAGGCATACGTGGCTGAGAAGTGCCGCTTCTAAGGAAAAGGCAGAGAAAGGCAACGCTATGAACATTGCCAAATTGATGATTCCCAAGGTCATGACCGTGACGCTGCACGAAAACAGCACTGTCCGGCAGGGACTGGAAGTGCTGGCCCGGTGCCGCTACACCGCCATTCCGGTATTGGATGACCAGGAGCGGTATGTGGGCAGTGTGTCGGAAGGGGACTTCCTGCAGCACATTCTGCGCATTGGCAGTACGGATCTGAAGCAGCAGGAGGGCTACCGCATCCGGGAGATTCTGCGGCGGGATTTCTGCCCGGCGCTGAATATCGAAGCGGATTTTTCCGTGGTGGTGGAGGCCGCCCTGCGGCAGAACTTTGTGCCGGTGGTGGATGACCGGAATACCCTGTGCGGCATTGTCACCCGGCGCAATCTCATCGCCGCCATGGCTCAGCAGCAAAGAAGCGAATAAATAACAATCCGCCCTGTGCATCAAAGCACAGGGCGGATATTTTTGCGCTGTCAGGGGCAAATGGGGATTTCAATGCCGCTGAATAGATGAAGATAGTCCGCCTGCTGGAAATCCACAGGCCGGTCGGCTTGAAGGATAGCCGTATCCATGGCACCTTCCCTTTGCAGATAGGAAATTTTGGTGCCGTCTTTCATCATCACATACATCCCATCCTCCGGCTGGTCAACGGGAGCAGTGTCCAGGAACAGGCCGCCAAAAGTGTCCGCCAGTTCTGGAGGCTCAAAGACGGCAGTAACGCTGGTGGGGCGCAGCTGAATGGAGGTGATGGTAATTTCTTCCGAAACTTCCCGCAAGAGGGGGTCGTTTTCCACTTGCCGAACAACCTGCGCTCTGGCAGCCAACGGCTGGGTCAGCAGTTCCAGGGTGTCTGTGTCCGATTCCGACAGATCGATGGAAAATTGCCAATCCCCGGAGGCCAGCACCGTTTCTTCCTGGCCTTGGCGCAGCACCATGGCGTCAAAGGTAATCCGGCAGGAATTTCCCGGGCCGAAGGGGGAGGACTCTCCTTCCAGGGCCACCGGCCGCACCTGTAAAATCACATCCAGGACCTGATTCCGACCCTGGGGATCTTCCGCAATCCGGAAATAGGAGGTGGTGGCTTCTTCCCCATTGGCGGTGGAGATTGCTTTTAAATTCCGGAGGGAAAGTTCCGCTTCTGATTTGCGAGACATCCACTGGGAAACATCCACATCCTCCGGAGCGGTGATCCGCAAGGTAACGTACACCGAATGGCTTTCCGGAATGGCAGACACCAGTTCTGCGGTATAACCCTCCCAGGTCTGAAGCGTTGGGGGAGTAGTGACGGATGCCACAGCCTGGCTGGGACTGTTGGGCTGGGCATCGCACCCGGCAAACACCAGGGCGAAAATCAGCACCAGCGCAAAAAATGGGACATGTTTTTTCATGGAAAACCTCCTGTTCGGGGTTATTCGTCAATGGTGAAGGAAACGGTATACTGCTGCCAGTCGTGGAAGTCCTTCATCAGCGGATGTACTTGCTCCGGGTCGAACAGATCGTATACATCAAACATTATGTGATAGGTTCCGCTGGGGAGTGTGCCATACCAGTCGGTCCAGTCAACGGAGAAGGTGGTGGTACCATCCATTTCTAGGGGGATTTTTTCAAAGGGGGCGCCCTCGGTTCCTTCTGCTTTTTCCAGGAAGGAACCGTCAGGAACCAACAGGTAGTAATATGCAACGGAAAGCTGGCCAATTTGCTGGCCGCCGGACTGGGTGCAGCTGACGGTAGCTCCGGTGGGGGAAACCTGCTGCAATTCAAAGGCCAGTCCCCAGTCCTCCAGATCCAGGTACCCGGCTTCGGTGGTAAAGAAATGACTGGTTGGGTTCATCTCCAGCTGTCCTGGCACCCCGGGAATTTTCCGGGCGTATAGTACCATACTGCTGATGAGAGGCAGAGAACCATCCGGTGCCTCCAGAACATCATAAATCAGTTTCAGAGAATACTCTGGGTAGTGAAAGTAAAAGTTTGACACACCCTGCCGGGATTTCACTTCGGTTTCGCAGATTCCAGCCCGGGCATCCTGTCGGGCGTAGTAGAAAATGTCCTCTTCATTGACAGCACCCTGAGCCAGTGCGGTTTCCAGGGGGAGGACTTCTCCGTCTACGGTGATGGTCACATCCTTTACCCGCTGGTACTGCATATTGTAGGCAAAATTCCCGTTCAGGTCTTCGGCAGGGAAAAACTGGGTATCCGCATCCTTGTCCGCCTCCAGGGAGATGGTCAGGTGTCTGTCCGCCGTGGCGGTTTCCTCGGTGGGCTGGGACGGACTCTGAGGATTGGCACACCCGGCCAGCAAGAGCACAGCGGCCAGGGCAAAAGCGGAAAATTGAATCAACGGCTTCATAAAATCCTCCTTTTCCTGCTGAAAACATAACGATTGGTGCTTTATATTATACCATCTGTCGGCTGGAGGGTCAAGAAAAGGCGGTATTTCTTAAGAAAAAGGAAAACAATAGGGGTAATTTATAAAAAATCCGCCCCGGGAAAACCGGGGCGGTAAGGATTCGCTGTTTTCTTAGACACCCAGCAGTGTCTTGGTGAACAGGAAGTACACCAGAAGGCTCAGGGCGTCCACGATGGTGGTAATGAAGGGGCTGGCCATCACCGCCGGGTCAAAGCCCAGTTTCTTGGCAAGCAGGGGCAGGGTGCAGCCGACGAACTTGGCGATGACAACGGTGACGCACAGGGTCAGGCTCACCACGGCGTTCACCAGCAGACTGATGCTGGTATTGCCCATAAGCAGCCGGTCTACCAGCAGAATCTTGGCAAAGCACACGGCGGACAATGCGATGCCGCACATGATGGCGGTGCGGAATTCCTTCCACATGACCTTGAACAGATCCCCGAACTTCAGCTCATCCAGGCTCAGGGCACGGATGACGGTGACGGAGGACTGGGAACCACAGTTACCGCCGGTGTCCATCAGCATGGGAATAAAGGCGGTCAGGGCAGGCAGCAGGCTCAGGGCATCCTCAAAGGAGGTGATGATCATGCCGGTAAAGGTAGCCGACACCATCAGCAGCATCAGCCAGGGAATCCGGTGCTTGAACAGATCGAGGGGGGTGCTTTTCAGGTAGCTCTTTTCCGAAGGGGTCATAGCGGCCATGATTTCCATGTCCTCAGTGGCCTCTTCTTCCATAACGTCCATGGCGTCGTCAAAGGTGACGATACCCACCATCCGGTTTTCTCCGTCCACCACCGGCAGGGCCAGGAAGTTATATTTGTTGAACATGATGGCAACTTCTTCCTGGTCGGTCTGGGTGGTGACGTAGATCAGGTTGGTTTGCATAATGTCCTGGATTTTGATTTCGTCATCCTCTGCCAGCAGCAGGTCTTTCACCGTAACCAGACCAAGCAGTGTCCGGTCGGTGCCAATGACGTAGCAGGTATAGATGGTTTCTTTGTCCACACCTTGGCGGCGAATCCGCAAAATGGCTTCCTCCACCGTCATGTTGGGCCGCAGGGAAACGTATTCCGTGGTCATAATAGAACCGGCGGAATATTCGGGGTAGCGCAGAATCTGGTTGATGGAGCTGCGCATTTCCGGGTCGGCGTGCTTCAGGATACGCTTGACCACGTTGGCGGGCATTTCCTCCACCAGGTCGGCGGCGTCGTCCACATACAGTTCATCCAGCACTTCCTTCAGCTCGTTGTCGGAAAAGCCCCGGATCAGAAGTTCCTGAGCATCCGGCTCCATCTCTACGAAGGTCTCCGCCGCCAGCTCCTTGGGCAGCAGACGAAACAGCAGCGGAATCTGCTTTTCGTCCAGTCCATCAAAAATCCCCGCGATGTCCGTGGGATTCATGGTTACCAAGATATCACGCAGGGTGGAATACTTCTTTTCTTCCAGCATTGCCAGAAGGGTTTTTTCTACAATTTCAAAACGTTCAGCCATGATTATCCTCCTTTTTCTTATGGTTAAAAGGGGCAATCATACACGAACCGAAAAGGCTTACACGCCCACCAAGGCGGGCATTCGTCTACTTCGGCCGGGTATATTGCCGCTGCTGCCAGCATCCATGGTGGTTCCTCCTTTTCTTATTGGCATAGCCGAAGATATTGTACCCAAAAGTAAGGAAAATGTCAACGGGGGCCGAGGGAGTTTCCTTGGGTAAATTGTTTGTAAAGTGTCCGGCGGCGCATTGACACTCCGGCGGGGATATGGTATGCTGAAGCCATCGAAGAAAAGGGTAGGTGCGCTTTATGACACGCTGGCAGGAAACCGTAAGCGAAAGATGCGGGCGTACCGCCATTTTCGTATGTTCAGATCCTTTCCCGGCGGGACCCACACCCGCCGGGCTTTTTCCGTCGCATTTTCAAAGGTGGCGGATTCAAACGCTGCCGGAACAGGAAAATGGGACGGTTGAGGAGGGAGAGTCATGATTCGAGGAGCCACGGAGGCGGATTTGCCCAGAATGCTGGAAATTTACGCTCCTTATATTCTGCACACCACCGTGTCGTTTGAATACACCGTACCCACAGCGGAGGAGTTTTTGGAGCGGTTCCGGGGGATCACCGCCCAGTTTCCCTGGCTGGTGTGGGAGGATGAGGAAGGCACTGTCCAGGGCTATGCCTATGCCAGCCCGCCTTTTTCCCGGGCGGCTTACCGCTGGTGCGCCGAGCCATCCATCTATCTCGCGCCCCAGGCCCGGGGGAAGGGAATCGGGGCAGAGCTGTACCGGGTGCTGGAAGACATCCTGCGCCGCCAGGGCTACCGGGTGCTGTATGCCCTCATTGCTTCGGAAGATACCGATTCTTTGCATTTTCATGCAAAAATGGGCTACCATTTTGTGATGGAACTGCCTCGATGCGGCTATAAATTTGACCATTGGATCGGTCTTACCTGGATGGAAAAACGGTCGAAAATTGTTGAAAATCCCAACAACGCCCCCAGACCCTGGATGGATGTTGTGCAAAATACAAAAAACTTAAGTGATATTTTAGACAATTTGTCCCTTTTCTAATTTACAAAAATATGATATCGTATGAACGTGGAGAAATGTGCCTCCAGTGACCATTTTCCGTTCTTGATACAAGAGCATCCAACAATTCATATAAGGAGCTGTGACCATGTATTTTCAGAAAAAACGTGTAATCGCCATGCTGCTGGCCGGCGGCCAGGGCAGCCGTCTGAAGGTTCTGACGGAAAAAACCGCCAAGCCTGCCGTCCCTTTCGGCGGCAAGTACCGCATCATTGACTTCCCCCTGAGCAACTGCGTAAACTCCGGCATCGATACCGTGGGCATCCTGACCCAGTATCAGCCTTTGGAACTGAATGAGTACATCGGCAACGGCCAGCCCTGGGGTCTGAACAAAACCCACAGCTGCGCCCAGGTTCTGCCTCCCTACGAACGCCATGACAAGAAGTCCGGCTGGTACAAGGGCACCGCCAACGCCATTTACCAGAACATCGACTTCGTAGACCGCTTCGACCCGGACTATGTGGTGGTGCTCTCCGGCGACCACATCTATAAGATGGACTACGCCGCTATGATCCGCTACCACGAGGCCAACAACGCCTCCTGCACCATCGCCGTGCGCAACGTGCCTCTGGAAGAGGCTTCCCGGTTCGGTATCCTGAATACCAATCCTGACAACTCCATTTATGAATTTGAAGAAAAGCCCCCTGTCCCCAAGTCCACCAACGCCTCCATGGGCATCTACTGCTTCAACTGGAGCGTGCTGCGCAAGGCTCTGGTAGAGGACGAGGAAGATGCCAAGTCCTCCAACGACTTCGGCAAGAACATCATCCCCAAGCTCCTGGCGGAAGGTCACAAGATGATGGCTTACCCCTTCGACGGCTACTGGAAGGACGTGGGCACCATCGACTCTCTTTGGGAAGCCAACATGGAGCTGCTGGGCAAGGAGCCTGCTTTCGACCTGCGGGGCGACGAGCGCAACAAGATCTACGCCCGGAACTCTGCTCTGCCTTCTTCCTACATTGATGAAAGCGCCAAGATTGTCAACGCCTTCGTGGCGGAGGGCTGCGAGGTCTACGGCACCGTGAAGCACTCCATCATTTCCATCGGCTGCACCATCGGCGAAGGCTCCCTGGTGGAGGATTCCGTGGTAATGCCCGGTGTGGTGATTGAAGCCGGTGCCATTGTCCGCAATGCCATCCTGGGTGAAAACTCCAAGGTCTGCAAGAACGCAGTGGTAGGCGGCGCCTTCGGCCCCAAGGACAAGAGAAAAATCAGCGTTACATCCAAGGGCGCTGTGGTAGAAGCCAACACCGTGCTGCTGCCCGGTGAGATGCTGTAAGAGGAGGATTCCGCGATGAACGTAATGGGTATCATTTTTACCAACGATGCTAGCCTGGGTGAGCTGACCGACAAGCGCACCATGGCTTCTCTGCCCTTCGGCGGCCGTTACCGCCAGGTGGATTTTGCTCTGTCCAACTTGAGCTGCGCCGGCGTGCGCCATGTGGGCGTTATTTCCCGGCACAATTACCAGTCCCTGATGAACCACATCGGTGACGGCGAAGAGTGGGGCCTGGAGCTGGAAGAGGGCGGTCTGGAATTCCTGACTCCCTACGCCATGTCCGTCACCCATACATACCGGGGCAAGCTGGAATCCCTGGCCCATGCCATGGACTTCCTGGAATACGGCGCTGACGATGAGCTGGTGGTGATGATCGACTCCGCGGTTCTGTCCAACATTGACCTGAACAAGGTCCTGGCTGCCCATGTCCAGAGCGGCAAGGACATCACCGTGGTGACCAAGGCCGGTGTGTGCAACGGCGAGAAGATCATCGACCTGGCACTGAAGCTGGAAAATGGGGAAGTTACCGACATGGTGGTTGACTACGCCGCCGGTGAGGACTACCTGGCTTCCATGGATATGTTCGTGCTGAACAAAAAGTGGATGATCCAGCAGGTCAAGGAAGTCATCGCCCGGGATAAGTTCCACATGGACCGGGATCTGGTGCTGGGCGGCTGGCAGCGGGGTAAGGTCTCCGTCAACGTCTACCAGTTCGAGGGCGTTGCCCTGTTCAATGAGTCTGTGGAGGAATACTACTATAACTCCCTGGCCCTGATCAACAAGGACATCCGCCATGACGTGTTCCATGGCGCTCACCCCATTTATACCAAGGTCCGCGACCGGGTTCCCACCTACTACGGCGAGGGCTGCGACATTGAAAACTGCCTGGCTGCCGACGGCTGCATGCTGGAAGGCCAGGTCAAGAACTCCGTTCTGTTCCGCCAGGTTACCGTGAACAAGGGCGCCGAGGTGGAAGACTGTGTCATCATGAACGATGCGGTCATCGGCGAGGGCAGTGAGCTGAAGTACGTCATCCTGGATAAGAACGTAACCGTAACCCCTGGTGCCAAGCTCATCGGCACCAAGAAGAATCCCATCATTGTCAAACGGGGTGAAACTGTATGAAAATTGCCATCTGCGCTTCCGAAGGCGCCCCTTACGCCAAATCCGGCGGTCTGGGCGACGTGATGGAAGCTCTGCCCGCTGCGCTGGCCCGGATTGAGGGCAACGAAGTGGTGCTGCTGCTTCCGTACTACAACAAGATCAAAACCAATCCCGCTTACGAAACCGAAAAGGTGGCAGAGTTCCGGGTGACTCTGGGCTGGCGGAAGCAGTATTGCGCGGTGATGAAGCTGCTGAATCGTACCGACGGCGTACAGGTCTACTTCCTGGACAACGAGTACTATTTCGGCGGCCGTACCGGCGCCATCTACGGCGATATGGACGACGGCGAACGCTTCGCCTTCTTCTCCCGTGCCTGTCTGGATGCTCTGATTGCGGTGGAGTTCATTCCTGATGTGATCCAGTGCAACGACTGGCAGACTGCTCTGGTGCCCACCTACCTGAAGGCCATGTACTTTGAGCAGTTCCCCAAGACCCGCTGCATGTACACCATTCACAACATTGAGTATCAGGGCTGGGCCAACGCCAACTTCTTTGACGACATGCTGGCGCTGCCTTGGGAGTACCGTCCTACCATGGACATGAACAACTCCGTCAATGTGATGAAGGGCGCCATTGAAACCGCCGATTTGGTGACCACCGTTTCCGAGACCTATGCCCGGGAACTGATGTATCCGTACTATGCCCACGGCCTGGACGGCATTCTGTCCAACAATGCCTGGAAGCTCACCGGCATCACCAACGGCATCGACGTGAACACCTTCAATCCTGAGACAGACAAGGCTCTGCCTGCTCACTACAACAGCGAAACCTTCGTCGAAGGCAAGGCCAAGTGCAAGGCTGCCCTGCAGGAAGAAGTGGGCCTGCCGGTGAATCCGGACGTGCCCCTGATGGTCATGGTCACCCGGCTGGCCGGACACAAGGGCCTGGATCTGCTGTGCTACATTGCCCGGCGGCTGATGTGGGAAGAGGATGCCCAGCTGCTGATTCTGGGCACCGGCGAAGCCCAGTACGAGGGCTTCTTCAAGGATCTGGCCAGACAGTTCCCCAAGCAGGTGGCGGCAAAGATCACCTTCAACCTGGGGCTGGCTTCCCGGATCTATGCCGGCGGCGACATCTACCTGATGCCCTCCAAGTCCGAACCCTGCGGCCTGAGCCAGATGAACGCCATGCGCTACGGTACCGTGCCTGTGGTCCACGCCACCGGCGGCCTGAAGGATACCGTGCCTCCCGCCGATGAAAACGGCGAAGGCGGTCTGGGCTTTACCTTCCAGAGCTACAATGCCGACGACTTCTACGCCGCACTGAAGCGCTGCCTGAACCTGTATAACAAGAAGCCTCAGGCTTTCCACGACCTGCAGAAGCGGGAAATGGAAACCGACTTCAGTTGGGACGTTCCCGCCAAGCGCTACATGGAGCAGTTCGAGAAGATGCTCTCCTGGTAACATACAAAAAGTACCGGCTCGCAAGAGCCGGTACTTTGCTGTCCAAGAGTTGATACACTTTCCAAGCTGACCGGGGCAGGAGACTGTCTCGGTCAGTTCAGTTTTTCCAGAAGCCGGATTGCCGTTTCGATGGAATCGTAAAGCTGTTCCCGTTCCTCCGGGGTGAGGGACTGGGTTAGCTTCCGGTCAAAGGCATCTCCAAAGCTGTCCAGGCGGCTGTGCACAAGCTGCTGCCCTTTCTCCGTGAGCTGTACGTGGATGTGGGTTCGATTTTCCTCACTGATAAACCGCTGAACCAGGCCATCTTCCACCAGCGGGGCCACAGCCCGGGTGGCCTGCTCCTTGGAGGAACTGATGTGCTGGGCAATCTGGCTCATGGTCAGATTCCCCCGGCGATACAGTGCCATGCAGATGAACAGCTGGGTTTTGGTGTAGCCAAATTCCTTCAGAAGCGGCACAGACAAAAAGGTTTTGTGAATCAGCGGCATCAGCGCCAGCAATCTCAGTTTCTGGTTTCCATTGTCCTGCATAGGATCCCCTCCCTATGGTGGAATCATACACCGATTGTTGTAAAAAGTCAATAATAGATGTTTGTTAATAGTTGACAATTATCAATAATTATTCTACAATAGGAATACAAGCGTTTTACAAGGAGGACTGCCTATGCAGATTGAAATGTCAACCATCTTTTTTATCCTGACGGCCGTGATTTGTGGTATCTTCCTGCTGATTTCCTGGAAGGTGGGGGGAAAGGCCAGTGAGAGCTTTTCTCAGTATGCCATCGGCGGTGCCTCCTTCGGTATGCTGCTGATTTTCTTCAGCCAGTTTGCCAGCATTATGGGCGTTTCCAACTTTTTCGCCCATGCGGGCAATGCTTATGAGCAGGGCGTGGGGATTTTTGCCTTTATTCTGGGGGAACAGGGGTCGAAGATTTTCTTTGCCCTGCTGTTGGTAGGTCTTATCGGAAAATTTACCTACAACACCATTCCGGAGATGATTGATGATTTGATTGTCCGGGACAAGCTCACCCGGGCTATGTGCGGTGTGCTGGCCAGCATCATTATGATCTCCAGCGTGGGCAGCCAGGGCAAGGCCTTTGGCGATCTGTTTGAGGTGTTTACCGGCTTCAGCTCTGTACCCATTGTGATTTTGTTTTCTGCCATTTTTATTTTCTATACCGTCACCGGCGGCGTGTACAGCGTGGTTTGGACGGACCTGTTCCAGGGAATCCTGTGCCTGGTGGTGGGCATTGTGTTCTACCTGTTTACCTTCAGCCGGGTGGATTTCAGCCTGGAGGTGCTGCGGACCCGACTGGCGGCGGTGGGGCAGGAGAACCTGCTGAGTTTTGCGGGAATGGATTGGTGGGGCGCGCTGAATAAGTTTATCACCGGCTTTATCGGGGTGGTATCCTTCCAGGCCTACTGGCAGCGGTGCTTTGGCAGCAAGAGCGCCAGAACCGCCAAGCGCAGCATGTTCTGGAGCGGTGTGATTTGCCTGGGATTTGTGCTGATGACCGCTATGACTGGCCTGGTCATTATGACCTACAACCAGGACCTGAATGCCAACACTGCCATGCCTTGGTTTATGATGAACTGTATGCCGCCGATGATGTGCGCCGCAATTTTCGCTTTGGTACTCTGTGCCGGTATGTCTACTGCCGATTCCTGCCTGAATTCCTCGGCGGTGCTGATTGTCAATGACGTGATCCACCCCTTCCGCCGGGGAGAATCCGACCGCCAGATGGTGCATATGGCCAAAATCGTCACGGTGATTGTAGGCGTGATTTCCTGTATCTGCGGCATCTACGCCCAGACCGTACTGTCGCTGCTGAGCAAGGCCTATACCATCGCCGGTGTGGGACTGGTTCCGCTGCTGCTGATCGGCATGTTCTGGAAAGAGGAAAAAGGGGAACAGCAAATGGGCAAGCGCAACAGCCGGGTAACCCCCTGGGGCGCCCGGTGTGGAATCGTCGCTGGACTGGTGGCTTCCCAGCTTCCGGTGTTTGCCTCCTACAGCGCCATTGCCGGATGTTTGATTTCCAGCGTGGTCATTGTGGTGGTATCTCTGCTGACCAAGAATGTGCCCATTGAGGCCCGGTTTGCCAGTGCGGGCAACACCCACCATCTTTCCAAACAGGCATAACATCCAATCCCAATTCCGGATCAGCCTATGGACGATACGCCCCCTTTTGTGGTATAATGCCTTGGATACAAGGACTTTACCATGAAAGGGGGCCATATTTTGGTGCAACAGACCCTGAAATCCCTGTGTCTGGGCATTCTGGCCCATGTGGACGCAGGCAAAACCACCCTCAGCGAGGCGCTGCTGTATGAAAGCGGCACCCGCCGAACCCTGGGACGGGTGGATCACGGGGATGCGTACCTGGATACCCACGCCCTGGAACGGGCCAGGGGCATTACCATTTTTTCCAAGCAGGCCATGTTTTCCACAGAGCACCGGCAGGTGATTCTGGTGGATACCCCGGGACATGTGGACTTTTCCGCCGAAGCCGAGCGCACCATGCCCATTCTGGACTGCGCCGTGCTGGTCATCAGCGGCACCGACGGCATCCAGGCCCATACGTTGACGCTGTGGCGGCTGCTGGAGCGTTACCAGGTGCCAACCTTTCTGTTCCTGAACAAGATGGACTTGCCGGGAAAATCAGAACAGGAGCTGATGGAGCAGCTGCACCAGCAGCTGTCTCCGGCCTGCGTGGCCTTTGGGGAGGATTTTGACGCCATTGCGGAAAACGCCGCGCTGTGCGATGAAGCCCTGCTGGAAAATTACCTGGAAACTGGCACCGTGACGGAAGGTAACCTTCGGGGGCTGATAGCCAAACGGAAACTCTTCCCTTGCTGTTTTGGCTCGGGGCTGAAACTAACAGGGGTGGAGCATCTTCTGTCCGTCCTGGACCGCTACGCACCCCAGATGGAATATGGGGAGAGTTTTGCCGCCCGGGTGTACAAGATTTCCCGGGACCCCCAGGGCAACCGGCTGACCTGGCTGAAGGTCACCGGCGGCAGCCTGAAAGGGCGGAGCGTGCTGTCGTATAAAAATCAAAAAGGGGAAGAAAAACAGGAAAAAATCACCCAAATCCGCCTCTATTCCGGGGAGAAGTTCACCCCCGCTGAGGAAGTGAGGGCAGGTTCCTTGGCGGCGGTGACGGGACTGACGGAGACCTGGGCGGGACTTCCCCTGGGGGCGGAGCCGGACTCCCTGCCGCCGGTGCTGGAACCGGTGATGACCTACCGGGTAGGCCTGCCCAAAGGCAGTGACCCGGCGGTGGTGCTGCCCAAGCTGCGCCAGCTGGAGGAAGAGGACCCCCAGCTGCGGCTGCTGCTGGATGGCGGGCAGATTCATGTCCAGCTTATGGGCAAGGTACAGCTGGAGATTTTCCAAAGCCTGGTGCGCCAGCGCTTCGGTTCGGATGTAACCTTGGAAGACCGGCGGATTTTCTACAAGGAAACCATTGCCGACACCGTGGAGGGTGTGGGACATTTTGAGCCCCTGCGCCACTATGCCGAGACCCACCTGCTGCTACAGCCCTTGCCCCGGGGCAGGGGACTGGTATTTGACACGGTTTGTCCCACGGACGTGCTGGATGTGAACTATCAGAAATTGATTCTGACCCATCTGGAAGAAAAGGTCCACCGGGGCGTGCTTACCGGCTCTCCCATTACGGATATGAAAATCACCCTGCTGGTGGGAAAAGCCCACTTAAAGCACACCGAAGGCGGAGACTTCCGCCAGGCAACCTACCGGGCGGTGCGCCAGGGACTGATGCAGGCAAAGTCCATATTGCTGGAACCCTGGTACGATCTGGTGCTGACCCTGCCCACACCCCAGGTGGGGCGGGCCATTACCGACCTGCGGGCCATGTCCGGGGAAGTGGAGCCGCCGGAGCAAAGCGGCACCTTGTCCACCCTGAAGGGCCAGGTCCCGGCGGCGGAGCTGAAAGACTATGCCGAAACCCTGGCAGCCTACACCCAGGGCCAGGGACGGCTGCAAGTGACGCTTCACGGCTATGCCCCCTGCCACAATACCGATCAGGTGGTGTCCCAGCTGGGCTACGACCCGGAGGCAGATTTGGACAATACCCCGGACTCGGTATTCTGCGCCCACGGAGCGGGCTTCAATGTCAAATGGGATCAGGTCAAGGAGTATATGCACCTGGACAGCGGCCTGAAAAAAGAGGAAAAACCCCAGATTATCACCCGTAACCTTGCCCTGGAAGACAAGGAACTGGAGAAAATCTTGCAGCGGGAGTTCGGAAACCGTACGACCACCTTATACCGTCCTCCGGTGAACCGCCCGGCCACTGAGGAAATCCCCATCCGCCCGCCCAAGCAGAAGTATCTGATGGTGGACGGCTACAACATGATTTTTGCCTGGGAGGAGCTGAAAGAGCTGGCCCGGGAGGATCTGGACGCTGCCCGGCGCAGGCTCTGCGATTTGCTCAGCAGCTATGCCGGATTTACCAAGTGCCCCTTGGTTGTGGTATTTGACGGCTACAAACAGAAGGGAAATCCCGGAGAAAAGGGACAATTTCACAACATTCAGGTGGTCTACACCAAAGAAGGGGAGACGGCGGACGCTTACATGGAAGCCCTGGCCCACGAAATCGGCAGCGGCTATGCCCTGCGGGTGGCCACCTCCGACGGCCTGGTGCAGCTGTCCAGCCTGGGCAGCGGCGCTCTGCGGATGTCCGCCCGGGAGCTGGAACAGGAAGTTCAGCTGACCCGGAAAGAAATGGGCAAGCACTTCCACAAATAATGGAAAAACCGGAAAAACTTACATAACGCTCTTCCTATTTCCTCCAGGTTATTGTATAATAGAAAATCATATCTGAAGGAGGCGCTGTCCGTGAGTCACATCCCCACATCCGATGACCCCAAAATTCAGGCCCATCTTGAGAAAGCTGCCAAGCATGACCGCAGAGTGGAACATGTTTTCCGCCGGATTCTGCGGATTATGGAGCAGGTCATTGCGGGTATCACTGTCATTGCCCTGCTGGGTGCATTGGGAATTGAAGTTTTCCACATGTTCACCAACGAAGCGTATTTTGCCGATGTCAATTACATGCTGCACAACCTGCTGGCTATTGTGGTGGGCTTGGAATTTGTGCGAATGCTGATGGACACCACTCCTGCCAATATTCTGGAAGTGCTCACCGTGGCCATTACCCGCCATGTGATTCTGAGCCACGACGACCCCTGGAGCAACATCGCCTGCATTGCCTGCATTGCCGGCCTGTTTGCCATCCGCCGCTTCCTCATCCGCCGCAGCGAACTGCAGGAAGAAATGGTGGAAAACGACTGAACATCCCTCTTTTCCAAACCAAAAGCGCTTAGAGAGCAGAATTTGCTTTCTAAGCGCTTTGCTTATTTTTTGGATTCGTTGTCCGGCATTTCCGGGCACTGGCCGAAGGCTTTCAGCGCAGCCAACAGTTCCTTTTGATCCACTGTATAGCCCAAATATTGCAGGCTGCCCCATTTTTCATGCATTGGCGGCAGAAAGAGCAGAAATACACTGGTCATGGGATGAAAGAGCAGGCAATATGCGTCGGTTGTCCAGATTTCGTTATATGTTCTGCCTTTCCTATCGATCAGAATGCCAGGGCCATATATCGGGGATATTCCGGAAAAACCGAATATGGGGCTGCGGTTTTCACAATACTGGACGGTTAACTCCTCCCATTTGAATTTCCGCCGGAACCCCCAGATGCTGTAGCAGCAGCCCTCTTCGTCCAAGGTAATGGTTCGGCTGAAATACAATGGTATGCCGATCATCAGCAGCAACAGGATGCCCCACAGAATCGTACCCATCAAAATCGACAGAGGATACACGCTATCCATGGTGTCCGCAGCCAAAAGGTTTTGATACAGCGACCAAAGGCCCCTAAGGGGCAGGGGAAGCAGAAAAAGAAGCGCATGAAACCCCCTGTGACCTTGGATTTTCATAGGAACCCTCCTGTCTTGGGAAACCAACCGTATCGATGGCAAAATGGACGGCCTTTTCTTACTCCTGGGCAATCACATGGGCGCCCTGGAATTCCACATGCAGCGGAATCATCTGCCAAGTGTGCTCCGTGATGCTGTCCAGCTTTTTGGCCAGCTTTTCTTCCAGCCGGGAGTCCTGGGTGATGCACAGCAGGGTGGGGCCGGCGCCGCTGAGGCAGAATCCGGCACCGGTGGTGCGAACCAGAGCCTCAATTTTTTCGTAGTCGGGAATCAGCTTTTTCCGGTAGTTCTGGTGGAGCCGATCCTGCATGGCGTTGCGCAGCAGCTTTTCGTCTCCCAACTCCAGGGCCTTCAGCACAAGAGCGCCGTGGGAGATGTTGTAGATGGCGTCGGAGCGGTTGATCTGCTCCGGCAAAACGCTTCTTGCCAGGGAAGTGGACAGGTTGAAGTCCGGCACCAGGGCCAGAAATTCCCAGTCCGGGTGCAGAGGAAAGCTGACGGACACCGGCAGACCGCTGTCTACCATGGAGGCGGTGAGGCCGCCGTAAAAGGCTGGGGCCAGGTTGTCCGGGTGGCCTTCCATGGCGTTGGTGATGTTCAGCAGGCCCTGGGTAGACAGCTTGTTGCCCCGCAGCACGTTGGCGCCCATGGCTCCGGCCACCAGCAAAGCGGCGGAGGAGCCAAGGCCCCGGCAGATGGGGATGTGGGCATCAATGTGGATTTTTACGCCCCGGACTTCCTCACTCATGGTATTCAGCACGGCGCAGTAGGAGGTGTATGCCAGGTTGTCCGGGCCGGTGAATTCTTCGTCGCAGCCGGTGATTTCCAGACCGGCTTCCGTCTCTTCAAAGGTAACGTCGGTGTACAGGCTCAGGGCGCAGCCGAAGGCGTCAAAGCCGGGGCCTAAGTTCGCGGTGGTAGCGGGTACGCGGATGGTAACTCGTTTCATATTCTCTGGTTTCTCCAATGGTTTTTTACAGATTCAGCACGAAAGAGAGCATATCCTCTTTGTTGATGACTCCGGTGTGCTTTTCCGGCTTGCCTTCCAGGCTGGACAGGTTCTTGGGGGTGGGGACGCCGGTGAGGGTTTCCAGGCGCTTCATCTGCTCAAACTCGCTGCCGGTTACATCGCCGCCAATGGCTTTCAGCACAGCTGCCGGGAACTTGTAGGGGGAGGCGGTGGACAGCACCACCATGGGACGGTTGTCGCCGGTGGAGTTGACATAATCTTCTGCGGCGGCCCAGCCGGAAGCGGTATGGGGATCGCACAGATAGCCGAACTCCCGGTATACCCGGCCCATAATTTCCTCTGCCCGGGCATCGTCACAGTAGGCGGCCCAGAACAGGGACTGGATTTTCTCCAAAAGCTGGGCAGGAACGGTATAAGACCCTTCCTGGTTCAGCTGCCGCATCAAGTCGGACACCAGGGACGCATCCCCGGACAGCAGGTACAGAAGCCGCTCTAAGTTGGAGGAAACCAGAATGTCCATGGACGGGGAGGTGGTTTTCAGCAGGGGGCGCAGCCGGTCATAGGTGCCGGTGCGGATGAAGTCCGTCAGCACGTTGTTGGCGTTGGAGGCGCAGATCAGCCGTCCCACAGGCAGACCCAGCAGCTTTGCCAGGTACCCGGCCAGAATGTCGCCAAAATTGCCGGTGGGAACGGAGAAGTTCACTTCCTGCCCCATGGAAATCACCCCGGCGTCCAGAAGATCCCGGTAGGAGCGGAAATAGTACATAATCTGAGGTGCCAGCCGTCCGATGTTGATGGAGTTGGCGGAGGACAGGCGATAGGGAAGGTCTTTTCCCTGACAGGCGGCGAAGATGTTCTTCACTCCGGTCTGGGCGTCGTCAAAATTGCCCCGAACGGCGCACACGGTTACGTTGCTGCCCTCCTGGGTCACCATCTGGGCCCGCTGCACCTGAGATACGCCGCCATCTGGATAAAATACACAAATCCGGATGCCCGGCACATCGTGGAAGCCCTCCAGAGCGGCCTTACCGGTATCGCCGGAGGTGGCGGTGAGAATCAGAATATCCTCTTTCACACCCTTTACATCCTTGGCGGCGGTGAGCAGCTGGGGCAGCATGGACAGGGCCACATCTTTGAATGCAGAGGTGGGGCCCCGGAACAGTTCCAATACCTGGAAGGGACCGACGGATACGGTGGGCGTTAAGTCTTCTGTTTCAAATTTGCCGGTATAAGCCCGGTTTACCAGGGTTTTCATATCCGGAATGTCTGGCAGCAGAGCCGACAGAATCTGGGTGGCCATGTCCTGGCTGGAGCCGGTCAAGCAGGCTTTCCAGTCAAAGCTGGGGATGGATTGGGGCATGTACAGTCCCCCGTCGGGGGCCAGACCTTCCAGAACGGCCTGGGCGCTGTCTGCACGATGGTTTTCGCTGCGGGTGGAATGGTATAACATAACGGCCTCCTGAATTGTTTTCTTTTTACTAATTGCACAAAAAGACGAAAATTCAAGGCGAATCCTTGGCTTTTTGGTGTAATTGAAATTTGAGCAGGTATATGATATACTGTTTTTCGTAAAAAAGCAAGTGTTTTCGAGCTGGACACATCTGTTTTTATTTTTGGATTTACGGAGGATGCGTTATGAACATCGGATTGCTGGGCTTCGGCGTGGTCGGCCGGGGTGTCTACGAGATTGCCAATTCCCGAAAGGACATGCATGTGACCAAGGTACTGTGCCTGGAAGATATTACCCTGCCCGATGCCCAGGCGGTGAAGGACTTTGGTGAAATTCTGAAGGACGACACCATTGATACCGTGGTGGAAGCCATGGGTGGTCTGCGTCCTTCTTACTCTTTTGTCCGTGCCGCTTTGGAGGCAGGAAAAAATGTGGTGACTTCCAACAAGGCGCTGGTGTGCACCTACTATGACGACCTGATTCCCCTGGCGGAGAAAATGGGCGTAAAATTCCGCTGCACCGCAGCGGTGGGCGGCGGCATCGGATGGCTCAGCGAGCTGGAGCGCAGCCGCCGGGTGCAGAACATTCAGGAAGTTGGGGGCATTATGAACGGCACCTGCAACTACATCCTGGACAACATGACCCGCTTTGGCCTGGACTACAGCGATGCTTTGAAGCAGGCCCAGAAACTGGGCTACGCCGAGGCCAACCCGGCAACGGACGTAGACGGCATCGACACCTGGCATAAGGTGATTCTGTCTTCCAACATTGCCTTCGGCGTTTCCATGGATAAGGAAACCGTTCCCGTGGCTGGCATCGCCAATATCCAGGCGGAGGACGTGGCAAACTTCACCGCCCACGGCCTGGTGTGCAAGCTGATCTCCACCGGCAAACGCACCGAAAAGGGCTACAGCGTGTATGTCCAGCCTACTCTGGTTTCCCAGGGTACCCCGGAATCTGCAGTGCCCCTGAACTACAACCTGATTACCTTCATCGGCGAAACCTCCGACCGGATGAGCTTCTACGGTCAGGGTGCAGGCCGGTATCCCACCGCATATAATGTAGTCGAGGATCTGGTGGATGTCCTGTCCGGCAAGGGTTTCTATGCCCCCTATGGCGAAACCGTGACTGCGGACAACAGCGCCGCCATGCGCTACTATGTCCGCGGGCCCTGGAATGGTGCAGTGGAAGAAACCTGGGGCAGCGCGGTGATTACCGCTCCTGTCAGCGTTTCCCAGATGCATAATTGGTATAAGGAAAATCCCGGCGCCTTCCTGGCGGCGATTTGGGAATAACCCCATTGTAAGAGAGGAATAAGAAAGCATGAAAGTTGTCAAATTCGGCGGCTCCTCCATGGCCGATGCCGGTCAGTACCGCAAGGTGCGGGACATTCTGATGGCCGACCCGGAGCGCAAAGTCGTCATTGTATCTGCTGCAGGCAAGCGTTTCAGCGGTGACCACAAGCTGACGGACCTGCTGTACCTGTGCCACGCCCATGTGGAATATGGTGTGGATTGCAGCGCGATTTTTGATCTGATCGCCTCCCGCTACCTGGATATCCGGGATGAGCTGGGGTTGAATCTGCAGCTGGAACCGGAACTGATGGAACTGAAGAAGCGGCTGGACGCCAAATCCGTCACCCGGGATGAGCTGGTCAGCCGGGGCGAATATTTCTCCGCCAAGCTGATGGCGGCCTACCTGGGCTTCCAGTTTGTGGACGCTGCCGACTGGGTGAAATTCAACCTGGACGGCACCGTGAATCAGGAAGAAACCTATGCCGCTCTGCGCTTCCATGTGCTGGAAGGCTACGGCGCGGTGATTCCTGGTTTCTACGGCTCCATGCCCGACGGAACCATCCGGACCTTCTCCCGGGGCGGCAGTGACATTACCGGCTCCCTGGCAGCAGCAGCCCTGGATGCAGATGTGTATGAAAACTGGACCGATGTTTCCGGCATCCTCATGGCCGATCCCCGGATTGTGGACGATCCCCAGGCTATCCCGGAAGTGACCTATGACGAGCTGCGGGAGCTGAGCTATTCCGGTGCACAGGTGCTCCACGAAGATTCCATTTTCCCGGTGCGGGAAAAGAATATCCCCGTGAACATCCGCAACACCAACGACCCCGAAGCCCCCGGCACCATGATTCAGGCCTCCTTTGAAGGCGACCATGATCCGGAGCGGTTCATCACCGGCATCACCGGCAAGAAGGACTTCTCCATCATCTCCCTGTCCAAGCGGGGCATGTCCAACCAGGTTGGTGTCCTGCGCCGGGTGCTTACCGTACTGGAACGGCACAACATCAGCGTGGACTATGTGCCCAACGGCATTGACAATGTTTCCGTGGTGCTTCCTACCTCCGCAGTAGAGAAAGACCTGTATACCATTATGGCAGAGATTCAGAAAGAGGCGGAGCCGGATACCCTGGATGTCCACCACCAGATTGCGGTGGTTGCTGCCGTAGGCCGAAAAATGGCCTTCCGTCCCGGTATTTCCGGTAAGATCTTTGCTGCGCTGGGCGAGTCCGGCATCAATATCCGAATGATTAACCAGGGCCCCGACGAATTGAACATCATCTTCGGCGTGGACAACAAGGATTTCAAGCAAGCCATCCGGGTGCTGTACAACAGCTTCGTGACCAAATAATTCCATCCTTATTTTATAGGAGGTCTGTACTATGAAAACTTATACCGTAGCCGTCCTGGGTGCAACCGGCGCCGTGGGACAGGAAATGATCAAAGTTCTCCAGGAGCGCAATTTCCCCGTGGGCAAGCTGGTTCCTCTGGCTTCTGCACGCAGCGCCGGCAAGACTGTGAAATTTGCCGGTCAGGATGTGACCATCCAGGAAGCATGTGATTCCGCCTTTGAAGGTGTGGATATTGTCCTGGGTGCGGCGGAGAATGATATCGCCAAGCAGTTTGCTCCCGCCATTGTCAAGGCCGGCGCTGTGTTTGTGGATAATTCTTCCGCTTTCCGCCTGGACCCCAATGTGCCCCTGATCGTGCCCGAGGTAAACCCGGAAGATGTGAAGAATCACAAGGGCATTATCTCCAACCCCAACTGCTCTACCATTATCACCATCACTGCTGTCAATGCCCTGAACTCCATTGCCCCCATCCGCACCATGACTGCTTCTACTTACCAGGCGGTGTCCGGCGCCGGTGCCGGCGGCCCCATCGAACTGATGAACGAGGTGGAAGCCATCCGGGAAGGCAAGACCTATGAACCCAAGGTGTTCTCTCACCAGATTGCCTACAACCTGATCCCCCAGATCGGCGGCGAGCAGTTTGAAGGCTACACCAGCGAAGAAATGAAGATGCAGAACGAAGGCCGGAAGATCATGCACCTGCCGGAACTGAAGGTCAGCTGCACCTGCGTCCGTGTTCCTGTGGTTCGCAGCCACTCCATTTCCGTCAGCTGCCACTTTGACGTGCCGGTGACCGTGGAGCAGGCCCGGGAAGTGATTGCCAAGGCCCCTGGCTGCAAGCTGGTGGATGACCTGGGCAATAAGCGTTACCCCATGCCCCTGGAGACTTCCGACCAGGATATCGTCTTTGTGGGCCGGATTCGTCCCGACCTGACCGACGACAACGGCCTGTGCCTGTGGTGCTGCGGTGACCAGGTCCGTAAGGGCGCTGCCACCAATGCCATCCAGATTGCCGAACTGCTGATTCGGGAGTAATTCTTCTATATATAAAATAGAATCGACATGCCGCCCCGGAGAGGATTCTCCGGGGTGGTTTTGCTGCTGTGGTATAATTTTCCAAAACCGGGTCTATACTCCGCTTCAGAAGGAGGCATGGACATGAAACTGCGAGACGTGATGACCAACCCGGTAATTCGGATTCACCCGGACGAATCTGTGGCGGTGGCGGCCAGAACCTTAACCCGGTATAATATCGGCGCTCTGCCGGTCTGCGGCGGTGACGGCCACCTGTGCGGGCTGATTACCGACCGGGACATTGTGACCCGGTGCCTGGCATCCGGGCGCTCCCCGGCAACCACACCCATCCGGGAGATTATGAGCCAGAATATTATCTCCGCCCGGCCGGATATGGATACTGCCATGGCGGCGGGGCTGATGGGCAGAGAGCAGGTACGGCGGCTGCCGGTGGTGGAAAACGGGAAACTGTGTGGTATGGTAAGCCTGGGAGATCTGGCACAGAAGGAAGAAACCAGCTACGATGCGGCGGACGCCTTAAGTGAGATCAGCAGCGGTCTTTCCAGCCGGGATTGATGGAAATGTATTCCAAAAGAGACCAAATGTCTGCTGGCAAAATACACAAAAGAAAAGTGCAAAATTTGTAAAAAAGTGCTTGACAAAAGGGAAACGGGGTGATATACTACGCAAGCTGTCTGATGAGGGCCGCGAATGACCGGAGGACAGCGAAAAGCACAGCGAAAAAGTTTGAAAGAATTTGAAAAAAGTTCTTGACAAACTCTGGAAGATGTGCTAAACTATAAAAGTTGCTCGAGAGGGCAACGAAAGAGCACAGCGAAAACGAAATTTGAAAGAACTCGAAAAAAGTTCTTGACAAACTTCGGAAGATGTGCTAAGATGTAAAAGTTCGCTACGGGCGACAACAAAGCCCAAAACGAATGGTTCTGTACCTTGTAAATTGAATAACGCAAAGACGAACAAGAAACACCTTGGACAATTTATGGATTGTTTAAGCGTAAGCGAAAAAACAGCCAACGAAAATTCTTGAGTAA
>DVGO01000014.1 GCA_018712645.1 Candidatus Faecousia faecavium
GCAATAAAGGCAGGCATAGAGTCTTCAAAGGTCTCCTTTACCATTTCCTCCAACCGGGAACGCTGGGCCTCCTCTTTGGAAACCAGGGAAGAAACAATGGTGTTTTCGTTTTTCAAAACACCACGCTCGCAAAGGCGGCGGATGACGGTGTAGGTGGTAGCTTTGCTCCATCCCAGCTGTTCTCTGGCAAGCTGTACCAGCTTCCCGGAATTCACCGGCTCGTTTTCCCATAGGATCAAACAGAACCGATACTCACTCTCAAAAATTTTTGGCACTTCCATTGATAACACCTCCCGCCTGGTTTAATGCGCCAAACTCTCTGCTTTGAGTTTAACACATTAAACCGTCTCTGTCAACACGCAATTCCGTCCTCTCAGCACAAAAAGGACACCAGCACGGCAATCTTCTGCATAGGCACCTCCTGCCTGGAGGAAATCGTCTATCTATCATGACACCGCCCTGCAGCAGCCTATAAACAGAGAGATTCCGTTGGCAGCAACGTGAAAAATGAGCAGACCTTCTGAAAAAAAGTCTGCTCACTTCTTATATAGTCTTTTTATCTGCCTTCCAGGAATTCCTCAACACGCTGCATTGTCGGAATGGATACAGCTGCGCCAAATCCTGTCACAGAAATAGCCGCTGCAGCACAGGCATTGCGCAGTGCAGTCTGAATGTCACGCTGCTGCAGTACAGAGCCCAGGAAAAATCCGGTGAACGTATCCCCGGCACCAGTGGTATCCACAGCCTGAACAGGGAACGCCGCCTGCCGGATTCGGCAGTTCCGGTCGGCATACAGCACCCCATCTGCTCCCAATGTCAAAACAATGCGCATATTTGAATATTTTTCCAAGAGCATATCCACGATTTTCTCCGGCTCCATCCGTCCGCTGATTTGCTGCCCCTCCGTTTCGTTAATCAGCAGGTAAGTAACTGCTTCGAAGGGGAACTCTTCCATCAGGCTGGATGTGAACGGCGAAGGATTGAATGCCAGGGGGATTTTTTTCTGACGGCAAACCTCAGCGAGGTAAGGTACCTGGCTCGTCTCATTTTGAGTCAGCACCAGATCACCGGGCTGTACTTGCTCCAGACACCAGTCCACATCTTCCTTGCGAATCGCCTGATTGGAACCTTTGTGGATGACGATGCTGTTCTGACCGTCTTTGCTCACCTGAATGATGGCATGGCCATTGAGTTCATCCACCGGCTTGAGATAGTCCGTTTTTACACCTGCCTGCTCAAGCAGTGAAAGCAGCATGCCTCCATCTTTTCCCACACAGCCCACATGGTATGTGGTCACACCGGATTTGGCCAATGCAATGGATTGATTCAGCCCCTTGCCGCCTGCCTGATACTGCAGTTCCAAGTCCGTGACTGTTTCTCCCGGTGCGGAAATATGGTCTACGCGATAAACATGGTCGATATTTAAAGACCCAAAGTTCAAAATTCTCACAGTAAACACCTAACTTTATGAAGCTTCTATGACTGGCCCCACGGATGCGGATTTTCAAAAACGGAAACGATTGTTTCTGATTCTGCCGGGGAAATCTGCCTTTTGGTTTCTTTCCCGGGCAAAACACTATTCTCCAAATACGCCCTGCAAAATCATCTTGCACGCCCGTTCCTTATCCACCCGGCACGCATACCTTACATTTTCCGGCGGCAGCGGTTCCCGCATCCGGAATGGGTGGCGCATATCCACGGTAAGCCCCCGCAGGGAGCCATATTCCGTTATCACCCGAACGGGCGCACTCACCATCTCCACCAGCGTCGGATCCAGAAGATGGGCAATAACCAGCGGATCATGCAGGGTTACTTTTTTGGACTTGCTGGTTTCCAGCCATATCTTGCTTAAATCCGACAAAAAGCCCCGGTATCCTTCCGTAAAACTGCAGATCCACTGCTCTTGTTCTTTGTTCGGCACGCAAGGAGCCGTCACATCCAAGCCCAGCACCTGCACTGCGGCCCCGCTGTGAAATACAATATCCGCCGCTTCCGGATCGCACATAATATTGTATTCCGGGTATACAGCGCCGAACGCTCCGCCCATAAGCACAATATTCACATTGCGGAAGGTTTCCGGTTCCAACAGCATGGCAATTGCGATATTGCTCAACGGCCCCAGCGGCAAAATCCAAGTATCGGGATGCTGGTGCAGCGTATCCAGCAGCAGCTGCACACCATTTTGGCTGCAGTTGGCCGGAATCGTCTTGGAAATATTCCGGCATTGATGGGGCATGGCATCTGTTGCCCCCTGACCGCTCAGGCTTCTGGATACACCCGCTGCAACGGGTATATCCAGCCGTCCCATGGCTTTCAACAGGTGCAGCGTCAACTGCACTCTGGCTGCGGTATTACGGTAAACCGTGGAAATTCCCAACACTTCCAGTTCCGGTGCCCGCAGCGCCATGGCAATCGCCAGTGCGTCATCGATATCGTCCCCGATATCCGTGTCTATGAACACCTTTTTTACCGCCATGGTATCATACTCCTATGACACTGCGCAGGTATTCCCGGGAGAATTGTGCCGACTGATAGTTGGCAATGATGGGATAATCCAGTTCCACACAAATGGTGTCCTCATATCCGATCTCCAGGAGCTTCTTGTATACACCCTTGAAATCCACAAATCCCTGTCCCAGTGCCCGGAACCGATCCATGGGCCGCTGGCCTGGCTGCAAGGTAGGATCCGGATCTACATCCTTGAAATGAATGTAACCGATGCGATCTTTGTATGCCTCCAGCAAATCCACCGGGTTGATATCGGCGATGGTAGCGTGGGCGGTGTCGAAACAGAACTTCACCTTTTCCGGATCCGTATTTTCTGCAAACAGATCAATTTCATCACGGTACAGAACGGTATCATTATAGTGCGGATGTACGCAAAGATCCAGTCCTGCGGCATATGTGTATTGGGCCATGATATTTGCTTTTCTTGCCGTTTCCAGGACATCTTCCCGGGTATTTCCCTCCGGCCTGATTTTCGGCGGCTGAATGATGATTTTCTTGCAGTCGATTTCTTTGGCCAGAGCAATGCACCGCTTCAGCAGCTCCAGATCATAGTCAAAATCCGTTTTCATGTAGTGGTAAATTGCGGAAAATTTCATGTGATATTTCTCCAGCAAAGACCGCAGCTTCTCCGGGCAGTCTCCGAATGCCGAGACAATCATGTTCATGTCTTCCACCGCATTGTATCCCAAATACTGAATTTCCCGGAGGCCCTTCTCAAATTCCACTCTTTGTGTCTGGGGATCTTCGGATTTTTTGAATCCATTAAACGGATCCAGATGCCATGTCCAAACGGTATATGCCACGTTCATATGTGTTATCCTCCTTATGTTAGCCTTTCACTGCGCCGGCAGTAATGCCTTTCTGGAACGCTTTTTGACAGATCAGATATACAATAATCATGGGAATGGTTGCCATGGACAATGCAGCGAACATCTGCGGGTAGTTGTTATTTTCCATGGTAGCAAAGGATACCATACCCAGCGGCAGCGTCTGCAACCCCGGTTCCCGGATAATCAGGCTTGCACGGATGTACTCATTCCACACACTCAAGCCGGAAAAAATCACCTGTGTTACAAGGCCGGGAATTGCCAGCGGCAAAATGACATGAATAAAACTTTGGAATCTGCTGCAGCCATCCAGCATTGCTGCCTCTTCCAGCGACCGGGGAAGAGAAATGAAGAACCCTCGCATAATGTACATGCCAAATGCAATCGCCTGGGCAGCGTAAACCAGCACAAGGCCAATTCGGGTGTTGACCAGACCGAATTCGTTAACCACCGTAAAAGCAGGCATTGCCAGTACACCGGCGGGAATCATAATGCCGATGAGCAGATAATTCAGGATTAACCCCTTGTGCTTGAATCTGACTCTGGCCAGCGCATACGCAGCGCAGCAGTTGACCGGAATCAACAGACAAAGAACCATTCCCGTTGTCAGAATGCTGTTGAGATACTTGGTTCCCATGCCCGCCTTATTCCAGGCATCCAGGTAGTTTTTCCACTGTGCATTCTTGGGAAGTCCCCAAATATTGCTGTAAAATTCACTTTCGCTTTTCAGTGATCCAGACACCATCCAGATAATGGGGTAGATGGTAATTACCAGGAAGAAGGCCATCAACAGGTACACAAAAGCGCCTTTGATTGTTTTTTTCCGCTTTGCGGTTTTCTGCAGATTGTTCATCATGCTTCCTCCTTACTCGTAGTTTTCGTCCCGGGTCATTGCCTTCAACTGCAGGAACCCAAAGACCATTACGCATGCAACCAGAATCATACTCATCGCATTGGCCTTGCCCATATTGTTCTGCTGGAACGCGGTGTTCATAATGTAAATCAGGCCCACCTCGGTAGAGTGATAGGGACCTCCCGCAGTCATTACGTTAACCACATCATAGTTATTGACAAATGCGCCTGTAATGGCCAGCAGCATACTGGTTACAATGGTACTGTTCAGCTGAGGAATGGTGATGTGAATAAACTGCTGAAATGAGCTTGCACCGTCAATGGCAGCCGCCTCATAATATTCCTGGGGGATTCCCTGCAAACCGGCCATAAACAGCACCGCATGGAAACCCATACACTTCCATACATCTACGGTCACAATCGCCCAAAGGGCAACCTTGGGATCACTTAACCAGCCGTGAATCCATCCTTCCAAGCCCAACGCACGAAGCAGGCCATTGAGCAGACCGAAGGTAGGATTGAAAATCCAGCACCACAAAACACCGACCACTACATAAGAGAAGGTGTAAGGAATGTAGGTGCATACCCGCAGCAAAGACATTCCCTTCAGCTTCTGAACAAAGAGCATCGCCAGCGCAAAGCCCAGTATGTTCTTCAGAATCGGCGTTACCAGGGCGTATTTGAACGTATTGCCCATGGTTTTCCAGAATGTGCTGTCGGCGAAGGCGAAGGAATAGTTCTTGAATCCGATAAATTCCATTTCACCCAAGCCATCCCACCGGTGCAGGCTGATATAGAATCCTTTCAGGAAGGGATAGATAACAAATAGTGTAAACAATACGATTGCCGGCAGGCACATGATATATCCAAAGTACCGGTCAAATATATTTGTGCGCAGTTTTTCGACACGTCTCATGCTTTTCTCTCCTATCTCAGCAGAGGCTTCCAAAGGCGAAGCTCCGAGCTCTCTCGGCAATTGAGAGAGCCCGGAGCCCTGCTCACTTACGGAGTAACCTTAGCCCAATCTTCTTCGGTCCACTGATTCCACCAGTCGTACTGGTACTCCTGTTCTCTGACCAGCGTATCATAAGCATCCTGCAGCTGCTGTGTGCCTTCCTCTGCAGTAATGGCACCGGTAACCACCGCAGGTACCACAGACTGGAATGCGCTCAGAATTTCCGAAGGCCAGATCCAGTCCAGATACATAATTGTATTGGGTACCAGATCTTCATTCAGCTGCGTAACGATTTCTGCATCCAGAATTTCGACTCCTTCCAGAACCTTAACCGTGGGCTTGTAGCAGCCGCTGATCCGGTTTGCCCATTCCGGACGGGTGAAGAACTCAATAAATTTCTTGGCGTTTTCGATATTGTCGGGATTGATCTGCGAACACACGGCCAAACCAGTGCCAGCACCGCCGGCAGGCTGGTTAATGACATTCGGATCATCGGTAATCAGAGGGAATTCCAGAATGCCCAGCTCAAAATCTACAGCATCCGGTGTCAGCTGGAAGTTGTGGGTATGCATCATGCCGGACAGTCCCTGCATGAAGGTTGCCTTCATGCCGTCACCATCGGTGTCCATACTCTCACTGGTCAGAATACCGTCATCATAGAACGCTTTGATGGCATTGAGTGCGTCAATCGCTGCCTGATCACCTGCAATGCTCTTTTCACCCATCAGCCACTGCTCCGTCTGGGCAATGGAATCATTTCCGGTAGTCTGTGCGTAGGTGGAGAAGAACCAGTTTGGCCAGTAGCTGGCGTCCTTGCCCCGGAAGATCAGCGGAATCTTGCCGGCCTCTTCCAGCTTTTTCCCAACCTGTACAAACTCGTCATAGGTAGTCGGAGGCGTCAGCCCCAATTCCTCAAACATGTCCACATTGTAGTAGATAAAACCGGCGGAGGAATTGCCGAAGGGGATTCCCCAAAGCTTGTCGCCAATGGTGTATGCATCCAGCATGCCGTCTGTGTAACGCTGCCGAACCTCATCGCTTACCAGAGTTGTGATATCCAGAAGAACACCTGCCGGTGCGCAAGTGGAACGGATCAATCCGGCACCCACAGTCACAAAGTCAACCTGTTCCTTCGCCTGAATGGCTGCGGAAAGATTGGTGGGAACCTCATTCCACTTGCCGCTGAAACGCAGCTCCACCGTAATGCCGGTTTCTTCCTTGAATGCCGCGATCATTTCATTCCAGGCTTCATCTTCCCCATCGTACATACGGGCATTGCCCAGCACGACCAACTTGTTTGGATCATTCCCAGAAACGCTGTTATTGGATTTCTCTGCGTCCTGGGCTCCCTTGCTGCCGCCACATGCAGCCAAAGACAGTACCATGGCAAAAATCAGGATCCACGTTAGCAACTTTTTCATAAGTAATCCTCCCAGTTGAAATGTATTTTATTTTCTAGCCATACAAACTTCTCGATAGTAGGAATACGCCAAAAATGTACACTAAAATTCCAAAGAACAGAACTGCATATGTTTTAACCGATGCGCCTTTATACTCTTTGTGGTAAATCCCCCACAGATAGGTCCACATGCTTCCCGTCCGGCCGATCAGCCAGGAGACCGAAACACTTAACACCGCAGAAGATACGGTATGAATCAGATTTCCTCCGTAATGACAGGCCGCCGATAAGCAAGCCAGCCAATAGGCTTTCTTGTATTTCCGGTTGAACATTGTCCCCCACTGGTGGTTGCGCGTGAGGATAATTCCGGAGAATACCAATGTCCCAAGGAATGATCCCGCAGCCAACAGGCCAATGCAGGGCCATTTGCTGAAACCATTCGGGCTGACGGTGGTTTTTACGCCCAGAGACAAGCCCAATGCATACATGGTATTCAGCGCCGCTGCCAGAATCATCATAAGCGCAGATTTTACATCCTGGGTTTTGGATGCACGGTTGGATTTTTTCTGCAAATCCCGATCCCGAAGAATACCGGAATACTGACAGATGGTGGTTGCCAGAATCAAAATCAGCGCCGTTGCAAAGACCCGTGTGTAGGATACGCCTTCCGGCAGCTTGCCAAGGACAGAGGACAACAGTGTACCCAGCAGCACGCCGCAAGTGGCATTGATGGAGTTTGACAGTACCAGCCCAACTTTGTCAATTACCATCATCTGAATCTGAATACCCAGCGCCATTCCTGCGCCGCAGATCATCACAAACACTGCCAGCCCGTAATTTCCGGAAATCTCTTTAAAAATTCCGGAAATATCAAACTTTTCAACCACGAATATAAAGGCCCATACCAGCACTGCGGAAGCTCCATACATCCAGAGCATGAACGCAGGAAGGGGAAAGTCTCCTGTATATTTCGTAACCTGGAGCCAGGAACCCCAAAGGAACGCCGCAGTGAGAACGAGCAAAATTGCCGTTGTCTGACTCATTTCTCACACCCCTGCTTTTACAGTCTTGATGATCTTGCTCAGCAGCGCAATATCCTCAAACGCGTCCTCACCATTGGTAAGAGGCTGCCTGTCTTCTTCCAGGCAGCGGTAGAAATGCTGCCATTCTCTGCGATAAGCCTCTTCAAAGGATGTGGAAATCACGCTTTCGCGAACCATGGTGCTTCCCGGGACATGATCGCTGATTTTCAGCAGGGACGGTGCATTCTTCAGATAAGGCCAGGGGAATTCCAAACGGACATTTTTCTTCGGAGAGTAGATTTCGATATACTCATCCCAATTATGCCGTGCCATAACCAGACCGCTTTCCACAATAATTCTGGTATTTCCCGCCTTTAAAACGGAATTGGCGAAGCCGCCGTATACATCCGTAAAAAGAACCTCCAGATTATTGCCGAATAAATGCCGCATCAGGATGGCATCATGGCAGAAGACACCCAAAAGCAAGCTGTATGCCGGCAGCAGTTGGGCACGATCTTCCCCAATTTCTTCCAGCATTGCGCTGTTGCATTGCTGCTTTCCTTCGGCAAATACGCTGGGATCAACATCGCTTCCGCTGAGCACGTCATAGACTTCTCTGGTATAGGCAAAGGAACCGCCGTAGTCATGGAAGCGAACCAGACTGATATCTTCCATCTCCTGCACAAGCTTCTGCAGTTCTTCAAATCCGGTATCATACCGCTTCATGTATCCTACCATCAGCTTCACACCGGCCAGTTTTGCCGCGTCCACCATGGCCTGAGCCTGCTTGCGGTTAAACCCAAAGGGTTTCTCAACGAAAATATGCTTGCCTGCCTGGGCTGCTTTTACCGCCGGCTCACAGTGATCCTTTGAACAGATCAGCACCACGTCTAGTTCCCCATCCTTCAGAAACTGATCGTAATCCGTATAACAATGGTCCGGGTCAATGCCATATTTCTCTGCGACCTTGCTCACTACCTCCGCTGAAAGGTCACACAGGGAATGGATCTTCCAGCCAGGCAGATCATGCAGGTAGGGCAAATGCATAATCTGCGCAATCTGCCCGCATCCCAGCACACCTACGCGATAGGTTTTCATGTTTTGCATCTCCTTTGGTCAGGGTTTGACAATTACTTTTACGGCCTGTCCCTTACGCAGCTTTTCGGTTCCGTCGGAAATATCGTCCAGTGCGATAACATCTGTAATCAGCGACGCCACATCAATGCATTTACGCTCCAGAACCCGAACCGCATCGGGGAAGGTTGCATTGGCCAGCCAAGTTCCGGAAACCAGAATTTCCTTTGTGGTGATTTCGCTCTGAGCAATATCGATCCTGGCTTTTTTATTGACGCCGAACAGAACTACCTGCCCGCCCTTTCGTACATAGTCGACACAGGATTTAATCTGAGAACCGGTAACATCAAATACATAGTCCGCGCCAATCTGCGTGGCCTCCAGAATTGCGGACATGGCGTCTTCATGAATCGGGTCGATGACGGTTGCGATGTTCAGCTTTTTGGCAAATTCAATTCTCCAGGGCGCCGCCTCCAGCAAAAATACTTGGCCAACGCCTGCGGATTTCAGGAGCATGGTGATCATCAGACCAATCGGTCCGGACCCTACCACTACAGCTGTACTTCCAGGCACCACATGCACCTTATTCAGTCCGTTGATGGCACAGGCCAGAGGTTCTGCACATGCGGCAATCTCCGCCGGTACATCCTCAGAAATTGGATACGCCACTTTGGCGCTGACACAGCAATACTTGGCAAATGCGCCGTCGTAGTCAATGCCCAGAGCCTCAATATGCTCGCACAGATTAGGCAGATTCTTACGGCAATAGGTACAAGTTCCGCAATAATTATTGGGATTGACAACCACCCGATCGCCAATTTTCAAATTGGTCACCGCAGAGCCTGTTTCCACTACATGTCCACAAAATTCATGTCCCAGTGTCGTTCCGGGGGTTGCAATGTATCCTGGCGGTACTGCTGTAATATGTACATCCGTTCCACAAATACTGCACGCTTCCACCTCGATCAAAATCTGATCCGGTTTGGTAATCTGCGGCTTGGCAATGTCCTTTACTGCCAAAACGCCTTCCCGTTCAAAAACCGCTGCTTTCATGCCCATTCCCTCCCATCAAAAATTAACGCCTGCTACCAGAATTACATTGGCATATGGTGTGCATTCACCAGTACGGATAATGGCTGTGGCATCCTGTGAAAGGATTTTCAGCATCTCATGGGGAACGTTATCCCCCTCTGCTTCCGGCAGCGCCTTGTGAATCATCTCCACAATTGCAGGATTATTGTCCTGGGATTCACTGGCCCAAATCGCCTTCTCCACAACCATCTCCGCCGCAACAGCGTTCAGCACCTCTTCAAAGGACGGCACCCCTTTCACCAGTGAAAGGTCAATGCAAGCTACCCCCTTGGGAATCGGGAGTCCCGCATCGCAAATCACCAGTGATTGCGTATGCCCGACCGCCGCAATCGCACGGATCAGCGGCGCATTCAAAATCCGGTCGCATTTCATATTTTTCTCTCCCTGCTTTCTGTGTTTATTTCGATGCCATAACAGCTAAGATCCTACAAATTACTTTGTGGTTTGCCGATACAAGATTTTGGGCTGAAGCCGAATTGTTTGGGATACTTTCTTCCCTCCGATCAGCTTCAAAAGGGTTTCAACCGCCTGGGATCCCATCTGAATGCTTGGCTGCTGCACGGTAGACAGCGACGGCTCACAGTATTTGGAAAAATCAATATTATCGAAACCGATAATCTGCTTTTCCTCCGGAATTTTATAAGAAAATTCCTTTAGCGCCCGCAAAGCGCCCAGCGCCATCAAATCATTGGCCGCAAGAACAGCGGAATAGGAAATATTTTCCTTTTCCAATTCCAGAATGGCTTGATATCCACTTTCCACCGTATAGTTGCCAATACGCACCTTTCTGTGGTCAAAGGGTATCTCATAATGGATCAGCGCGTCTTTGTATCCATCCATCCGTTCCGTACTGGTAGAAACATTCAGTGGGCCGGAAATAAATACAATCTCCCTGGCACCGCTTTTAATCAGCCGCTCACAGCATCCGAATGCCACATACTCATTATCGGAGTAAATCCCGGCATAAGAATGAGCCCCGTCCAGTTTCCGGTCCAGCAATACCATCGGTACATGGTATTTTTCCGGCAGAAAGTGTGCGTCTGTACAAGCTCTGCCCGACGGAACCAGAATAATCCCGTCAACTTTTTTGGAAATCAGTTTGGAGATGTATTCCTGCTCCTTTTCCTCGGAAAACTCCGTTTCCACCAAAATGACAACGTAGTTCTCCGTAATGGCCTTTCTTGTCACCGCCCTGGCAATATCCGCAAAAAAAGGATTGGTGATGTCCGGCAGAATCAAGGCCAGACTTTTCGAGCGCATGGAGTGCATGAAACTGTCGTTGGAATAATGCAGCTCCGATAAAACACTCTGAACATGCTTGCGCGTCTCTTCCCCGACGCCGGACGGAACATCATTGATAACCCTGGAAACCGTGGCTTTTGATACGCCGGCAATCTTTGCGATTTCCTCCAATGTAAGCCTCATTCTCTGCCTCCCTTCCTTTTTTCTACGCCTATTATATTTGCGAAACATTGTTTCGCAAATATCAAAAGCATACAAATATTTTCTATTTTTTTGTCATTTTATATAATTATAAACTTAATTATCGTATTGTTTTATCACTTTTATACATTTTTCTCCCCGTCAGCAGCGAAACGGTGTTTCCTTCTATAATGATGAAAAATCTCACCTTATCTCCTCTTTTACCACTTTTGCTGGCAAAAGTGTGGTAAAAAGCCCCCGTAAGTGGACATATATCACCAACAGAAGCGCATCCGCGCCCCCCTCTTCGATGCCGCGCAAGGAAAGAATGCGTTCGTCTGACGTGCTGCAGAGACTCATACCAGTTCAGTAATACGGCGGCTGAAATCTTTGTACTGCCCCACGCATCGGAAACAGAAACTGCCGGACGTGACTATGGACGCCATTCTGTAAGTGCAAAAAAACATCCCCTTATACCGGATCACTGTCCTGCATAAGGGGATATGGTTATGCACAAGGAAGCAAACAATCTTCCGCCATATCAGTCAAAAACAATCTGGCTGCCTCATCTTGAACATGGCATTTTCCTGGCAGGCGAAAATCCCGAATTTTCTCCGGATTTGGCCGCACCGGAGAAGGCCGGACAGGCTGTTGCGAACAGGGCACAGGGAAATAAAGCGGCGCTTCTCATTGTACCAATCGGGCCGCTTTTCTGGGTGTGTAAGATAAGCTTTGTGAAACGCATTGGTGAGAGGGTAGCATTTTCTACACACCGGGCAGCATAGGTCGCCAGGCGTGCCCCTTTGGAAGCGTCAAAGGTCGTGATTCCTTTGATGAGCCCAATAGTGCCTATGGAAATCAAGTCCTCCTGGTCGGCGGTTTGGGCGTAATATTTCTTAAACGGGTAATGCGCAGGGAGGATTTTTCCCGGATGTACACCGCCTCGTATTGCTGCCCCAGCTTCAGGAAAAGACCTAAATGGATTTCCTGGCGGGTACTGTCCGCTTTTACCACCGCTTTTTCCAGGATGCTGGCAGCCAGGTTGGAGTTGATGGTTTCACAGAAAGACAACTCCTTCTCCAGAAAGCGGCGGATTTGCTCCATGTCCAGCGCATTGGCCTGAGCAGCTTCTTCCGCCTTTTGGGCTTCCATCTGCCGCTGCAAAATTTCAAGCTGGGCATTGCAGCTGTCGTTGCGGGTTTTGAACTCCCCCACCGACAGAGCCCCTGCAATGCTCAGCTCCAGAAGTTTGTCTTTTTTGGCATGAATGGCGGCCATTTCCCCTTCCAACCGCTTGCGGGCCTGACCATCGTCCGCCTTCTGAGGGACAAATTGCAGCACGCCAATCACAGTATCCACGATTCTTTCTTTGCTCTGCATCTGATGGGTGAAAATCCGGGCCAGAATGGCATCCAGTTCTGCGCTTCCCACCTGCGGAGAGGAACAGGCCGCCCTCCCTCCACTGCGATAGACCTTGCACTGCCAGATTTCCTTACTTCCCTTGCTGCTTCTCAGGCTCTGGCGGTGGTAGACCGCATTGTGTCGTTCGCAGAAGATTTTTCCGCTGTAGTTGTAGCGATTGTGAAATACCGTGCCGCTGGCGTGCTGCATCATTTGCCCGCTTCGGCGCTTGTACAGGGCGTTGGCCCGGTTCCACAGTTCCTCCGATACAATGGCCGGAATCCGGGGGTCCGGATACATCACCCATTCCCGTTCCTCCAGAAGCGCTTTTTTCTTGGTCCGGTAATCCAGGCTGGTGGATTTGTTGCCGCAGTACCAGCCTTTGTACTTGGGGTTGGTCAGGATGTGCCGGATGGTCAGGGTATTGAAAGCGTTCCCCTCCCGGCTGGTGTAGCCCAGTTCCAGAAGCCGCTGGGAGATGCGGCGGGTGCCCAGCCCTTCCTCGGCGTAGAGATGAAAAATCAGCCGCACCAGCCGGGCTTCCTCCTCCTTCACCGTAAGGACGCAGTCTTTTTTGTCATAGCCGTAGAGTTTGTCGTTTCCCAGGACATGGCCGTTTTTGATGGCCTGACGGAAACCGAATTTCAGCCGCTGGGACAGCTTGCGAATTTCATCCTGGGCAACCCCCGCCATGACCACCAGGCGAAACTCGCTGTCTGAATCGAAGGTGTTGATGTTGTCGTTCTGGAACAACACCCCCACATTGTGATCCAGCAGCTGCTGGGTGTAGAGGATGCTGTCCAGGGTGGAACGGGAAAACCGGGAAATCTCCTTGGTGATGATAAAGTCAAACAGCCCCGCCTGGGCGTCGAGAATCATCCGGTTGAAATCCTCTCGTTTTCTGGTGGTCCCACCGGAGATGCCCTCATCAATGTATCCCGGCACGAAGGTCCAGTTGGGCCTGCTCTGAATCCATTCGGTGTAGTACTGCACCTGATTTTCCAGGGAATTCAGCTGGGCATCCATATCCGTGGACACCCGGGCATAGAAGGTCACCCGCAGGGGCAGATCATAGATGGACCTGCCCATCCGCAGCTGCTCCCGGATTTTACGCACCTCCATGGTCGTTTTCCTCCTTCCAGCAATCCTGGAAAAAGGGCGGAAACTGTTTTCCGGAATTGACTAATTCCACTGCACGCTGATGCAGGGCTTTGTCAATCAGGTTTTGCGCCAGCAATCCATCCAGCAAGATCTTCAGTACACTTTGCTCCAACTCTGCCAATGTCCTCACCTCGGTTTATGCTATGAGAGCGCCCCTGCCTTCCATACCGTGGAAGCAAAAAATGACCATGGCCGAAGCCATGGTCAAATCCGAGCTCTTCACTTTGTATAGTACTGGGCCTGGGCGTGCCAGAGCTGGTGATACTTTCCGGTTTCCTCTGCCAGCAGATCTTCATGGGTTCCCTGCTGGATGACAGCGCCTTGATGGAATACCAGAATCTCGTCACAGAATTTACACGAGGACAGCCGATGGCTGATGTAGATGGCTGTCTTGTCCGTTACAATGTCATTGAACTTGCTGTAAATCTCCGCTTCCGCAATGGGGTCCAGGGCCGCTGTCGGCTCGTCCAGGATGATGAAGGGGGCGTCCTTGTACAGCGCCCGGGCAATGGCGATTTTCTGGGCTTCCCCGCCGGATACTTCCACGCCGTTTTCCCCAAACTCTTTGTAGAGCATGGTATCCAGGCCTTGGGGAAGAGTTTCCAGCCGCTCCCCGAATCCCGCATCTTCCAGGGCTTTTCCTGCCCGCTGCCGGTCATAGTGCAACGTGCCGGAGACATTGTTTCCCAGCGGCTGGGACAGCAGCTGGAAATCCTGAAACACCACGGAAAACAGCTGCATGTACTCCTCGTAGCGGTATTTGCGGATATCGATGCCGTTGAGCAAAATTTCTCCCTCGGTGGGGTCGTACAGGCGGCACAGGAGTTTGATGAAGGTGGTTTTGCCGCTGCCGTTCTCCCCCACCACTGCCATCCGGGAACCGACTTTGAACCGAAGGTTCACATGCCGCAGGGCGTACAACTGGCTTCCCGGGTACCGGAAGGAAACATCCCGGAATTCCACCGTGTAATTCCGGTCAGACCGTTTCTCCGTGGTCAGGCTTCCCTGGTACATGGTGTTGGGAATGTCCAGGAACTGATAGATGGTGCGCATGTAGGGGACATTGTTTTTCAGCGTCCCCGCCGCCTGAAGCAATAGCGACATATTCCCGGACAGGGCAGTAATCGCCCCCACATACTGGGTGATGGAACCTACCCCGAAAGCGCCGGCCCAGGCTTTCAGACACACAAACACATACACCAGCCCCGTCAGCACAGCACCCACAGCCCCTGCTGCCGCCGCCCAGGCACCCATGGGGCCTTTGGCGTATTGATGCATGACCCCGCCGTGGCAGAAGGTCCGGTTGGCTTCCATATAAAACCGGCAAATGGTTTGCTGATTGTACATCCGGAAATCCGCTGCCCGGGATTGTTCCGAAGACGCAAACCCAAAGGCGCCAAACAACCGATTGCCCAGGGTCGCTTCCTGGGAAAACCGTGCCCAATAGCCGGTGGATTTGTTTTTGCAGAAGGGTCCCAATACAGTGACTCCAGTCAGCAGCAGAAGGGAAACCACCAAAAAAGCGGGATGATTCAAAACGGTAAACCTTCCTGCGCTTTCCGGTACCGAGGCGGTAAACAGAGAAACGGACAAAACGGCGGCCCCCAGGATTCCGAAGAATCCTTTGGTCAAATAGGCCATTTGGCCCACAAATTGGTTGAATCCCCAGCCTGACCAGCTTTCATTCTGGCGAATCTGGGACAGCAAATCATGGGTTTGGGTTTTGTCCATGTCCGCAAAGTCCATGCTGCGCAGTTTATCGCTGTAGCGTTTGTCCTTGTGCCGGTAAAATTGTGCGCAGGCGGCTTCCTGCCATCGGTCGGCAGCGCCGGTAAGCAGAGACAGCAGTGCGGTCAAGGCAATGATCGCAATTGCCCACTTCCCCAGAATTTCCGGCCGGTGCGCCCCGGCCAGCTCGTTCAGGAGCTGGGCCGATAGGAAGATGCTGACATAGGGGCTCAGGGCGCTGAGCAGACCGTACAGGAAAATGGCGGGGAAAACCCCGGGGCAGTACTGCCGGATTTCCTTCCAGGCCCGCAGATGAACCGCCGCGGTTTCCTTCCAGGTAATGGTATCACGTTTCATCCTGGGCACCCCCTTCCTGATAGTACCGTGCCTGGACCTGGAACAGCTTGGCGTATTCCCCGCCCAGCTCCAGCAGCTGCTGGTGGGTTCCCTCTTCCGCTATAATCCCATCCTGCAGGAACAGGATTCGGTCGCAGAACCGGGTGGAAGCCAATCGGTGGGAAATGAAGACGGAGGTTTTCCCCGCCGTCATTTCGCTGTATTTCTGGTAAATGTCATGCTCGGCAATGGGGTCCAGGGCGGCGGTGGGTTCGTCCAGGGTCAGAATCGGCCCATCTTTGTACAGCGCCCGGGCCAGCATCAGCCGCTGCAGCTGACCGCCGGACAGCTGCACACCGTCTTTGTAGACTTTCTTGCCCAAATGGGTGTCGTACCCACTGGGGAAAGCTTCGATCTGCTGGGTTAACCCCGCCTTTTGGATGCAGTCTTTGACCTTGTCCAGGTCGATTCCGTCCACAGCCTGGGCAACCCACTGGGCAACGGTGATGTCCAGATCCGAGCAATTCTGAAACACCGCCGAAAACAGGCCGTAATATTCCCGGCGGTTAAATTCCCGGATATCCGTGCCGTTGAGCAGCACCCGCCCTTCGTCTGGGTCATAAAATCCGCACAGCAGGGAAACCAGCGTGGTTTTTCCCGCTCCGTTCAGGCCCACCACCGCCAGCTTTTCCCCGGGATGGATGGTCAGATTCAGATGCTTCAAAATGGGCTTCTGGGTTCCGGGATAGGTAAAGCTAAGGTTTTCCAGCCTCAGCTCGTACCCATCTGCCTTGGGGATGGGTTTTCCCCCTTCAAAGCGGAAGGGCTCAGGATAATGCAGATATTCCTGAACCACAGACAGTTCCAGGCACTCTTTGTGCAGGGTGCTGCATTCGCTTAAAAATGCGGTAATCAGGGCAGTAAAGCCGGTAAACGCGGAAAAATACAGCAGAAATTGGGAAGCCGGCAGGCCCTGCTTTACCGTCAGGGCAATCAGGTAGGCATAAGCAATGGCATTTCTGGCAACCCCCAGCACCACATCCGTCACGCAGCTGCAAAAGTAGACCCGCTCCCGGCGGCGGATGAAGGCGTCATAGGCTCGCAGCACCCCCTCCAGAATGTCATCCAGCCATGGGCCCAAGCCAAACAAGCGAATGTCCTTTGCCAGGGTGATGGAACGGGACTGCTTGGTAATGTAGGACAGCTGTTTGGCATACTCCGCCTCTTCTTCCCGGTGCCGGTAGCCCCATTCGTTGATGCGCCGGGTGAGCACAAAGCCCAAAACGCTGGTACCAGCCACCACCCCAATCAGCACCCAATGCAACGACGAGAGGATGCCAAGGTACAGCACAATGGCGCTGAAGTTCAGCAGCAGCGCCGTCATGGTGTCCCAAAAATGCTCCGTAGGCTGCTGATTGCCGGAGCAGGCGTTCATGGCCTTTTCCTGCAGCTTCAGAACCTCCGGGTCACGGGTGTTGGGAAATGAGGTAGTGCAGGCCTTCTCATTGAGGTCATTGATGATGGCGGTGCGGACTTCCACCCGGTCAAACAGAGTGCCTTCATTCACATAGGCCAGCAGGGCGTTCAGGGAGATAAGCAAACAAGAAAAAACTGCAATGCTGCCCAGCAGTTCCGGCAAGGGTGCCGCCTGCTCCACCTTGCCCAGCACCACAGGGGCAATGAACAGCTGGCACAGATTCAGCCCCAGCTGGATGGCAGCATACAGTAGGCACACCCAAATGGTGCTTCTGCGGTATTTCCAGGCCATGCCCAGCATAAAGCGGACGGATTGTCCCAAACCGTATTTTGGTTTTTTCGTTTCTTCCAAAACAAGTCACCTTCTTTCGGGAGTATCCTATCATAGAAAATCCCCGGCGGCACAATTCGGGGACGAATGGTGCGCTCCGGGGGATGAATTGCAAAAATCAGGTGGTGGGCAGCAGAATTTCCGTGGTAAAGGCGCCGTCTTCCGAGTTGCGGCTGATGTAGCCCTCCAGCCGGTCCACGATTGCGTCAATCCGCACCAGACCGAAGCCGTGGCCCTGGCCTTTGGTAGTGGGAAAGAGCCTGCCGGATTTGGGGAGTTTCTTACCAGCGGTAAAGTTGGTGAAAGAAATGTAGAGCTGGGTGTTTTTCATGTCCATATACACCCGAATCAGCCGCTGCTGGGGCGGCAGCTGGAGGCTGGCTTCAATGGCATTGTCAAAGAGATTGCCAATGATGCAGCACAAATCCAGTTCCGACAGGGAAAGCTTCACGGGGATATGGGCGTCTGCCAGCACTTCAATATCTTTGGATTTTGCCAGGGAGATTTTGGAGTTGAGAATGGCGTCGGCCATGGGGTTTCCGGTTTTGATTACCGTATCTACCGTGGACAGGTCGGCGTCCAGTTCTTCCAGATACCGGCAAATGGCCTGCCAGTCTTCCTTGGCAGCATAGGCTTTCATGGTTTGGATGTGGTTGCGGTAATCGTGCCGCCAGCCCCGGATTTGACGGTACATGTTTTCCACTTCTGCGTAGTGGGTCTGAATCAGTTCCTGCTGGTACGCCGCAATTTGTTTGTCAATTTTTTTCGATAACAATCCCATGTTCTCACCCCAAGCAGATGATTGCCCGGTTTACCCCATCATATGCCCCTCTGGGCAGAGGAATGGCCGTGCCGTCGCTGAGCCGGATTTCTGATTTGGTGACCCGGCTGATTTGGGTCAGGTTCACAATGCACGATCGCCCCACCCGGTAAAACCGCTCGTCCAGCATGGCCGCCAAGTCCCCCAAGGTCATCTTCACCGTAGTCTCGGACCCTGCGTATATGGTGACATAATTTCCCTGAACCTGGGCATAGCGAATCTGGTAAATGGGAATGCGCACCATTTCTCCGCCAACGTCAAAGGTCAGCACCTTTTCATTTCTGGCGATTTTCTCCGCCGCCCGGCTGAGAACGGAAAACAGCTTCTCTTCCTTCACCGGCTTCATCAGATAATGCAGGGCAGAAACGTCGTAGCCCTCTGCAATGTAGTCGGAGTATCCGGTAATAAACACAATTTGCAGGGTTTCGTTGTTTTGCCGCAGTTTTTTTGCCAGCGTAACCCCGTCCATGTCGCCCATTTCGATATCCAGCAGCAGGATATCATAATCCGCCTTTTCCGCATAGTGGAACAGGAAACCCTCCCCGGAGGAAAACAAATCGGCATGGACGATATGACCGCCCTTTGCCGCCCAGCGGCGAACCATGTCCAAAACATAGTCTCTGTCTGCTTTTTCGTCATCACAGATTGCAATTTTGTATTCCACCATCTCACCGCCCCAGTTGTTCTACCGGGTATTATAGCCGTTTATGAGAATCCAGGCAAGATTGCCAACAAAATTTTTTGCTCACAGATAAAAGGCTCAGTCCCATTGGCTCCGCCGCATGGAAAAAGCGAGCAACGGAAGTCACTCCATCGCTCGCATTTTTCCTACATTTTTCATTACGGTTTACAAAAATCCGGCGGGAAGACCACACCTTGGGTGCAGGCAGTAGGCTGCCTCTTAATAGATGGTCTTTTCATTCCATTTCTGTCCGGCAGCCACACTGAATTCATCCCGGACGGTGATGGAACCGTCATCGTTCAGTACAAACCACAGCATGTCCGAATCCAGCGGCCGCAGACCTCCCTGGGCTTTTGTTTCCAGCACCTGCTCCGCCAGTTTGTATGTACTGTCCGAATAGCCCATATTTTCGTTATACCCCTGCCACTGGTTCGGTCTGGAAATTTCTTCCAGTAAGCTCTTTCCGTATCCATTGGCCTGGTCTTCCGAACGGTTGATGGCGACCCACATAATGATAATCTTCACATTGTCAGACCGTCCATTTCCCACCGTATCTGCCAATCTTGCCAGGGCTTCGGCCTCCTGGTTCACCGGCGCCACAGTAGCGACGGTAGGCTCCGTCTGGGCAAACACATCATCTGCCGGTACGGTTGCGGCCAGCGTTTCCTCCATTGCCAGCAGCTGCTCTTTCAGCGCCTTCTTCTGCTGCCCGCTCACCACAAGCACCAGAATCAGCAGCAGCAGAATCACCGGAGACCACAGCCGCACATCGTAATACCACCGCACGTCTGAGCCGAAATTCTTGACAAAGTTGGTAAGATAATCATTGATGCCTTGTTTTCTGACTCTTCGTCTCGGATTCACGCCATTGTCCGTGATCGGCTGTTCCTTTTCCAGCTGTTCCTGTTCCATGATTCAATCTCCTTACTTTTCTACATTTTTGCATCGCTTTCGCACAATCCCAAATGCGATTCCTTACGGCTTGTCCGTGGCTGACGCACTTTCCAATGAGGAAGCAGTTTTCCGCAGTCTCAAACAGTTAACATAATTTGCGTTATTTGCAACCTTTTTTGTGAAAAACCGTAACTTTTCAAACATTATACACCAATTTACAGAATGTGTCAATGTTGAGGGCTGTCGCAATATGTCTACTTGCGTCTTGTTTTGGCGCAAGGCTCAAAAATAGAAATATGTAAACCACATCTCGTCCTGGTTTTTTCTCCAGGAAGGCCCCAAACCATACCGATCTCTTCCAGCAAATTATCCGCGCGCATTATCCCTTATTCATAATGTGCGCCACCAGACGCAGGTTTCGTTCGATCAGAATATTGCGTGCCTCCAGATCCCCCTGCTGCGCCAGTGTCAGATAATACCTTTCCTCCTCTTCACTCAATGGCTTCGGAAAAGAACCGGTATTGAGCTGCAGCGAATACAGCAATGTGCTCAACATCAGCCAGGCCGCTGTTAGCATAAGCCATCACCTCCAAGGTTACTGTATTCGCCATTGCCCGTCCTTTTTCCAATGGTTGGGAAATCATCAGGCAATCGTCAAGGTATTTTTTCGATTTCCCCATTTTCCTCTTGCTTTTTCTCCCATGATCCAGTATAATACTCGGCGCTGATTCCCCGTTGGATAAGTAGTTTCAAAACTCTGCGTTTTTCTGTGCCCGTAGAACAGAACGCAGGGTTTTTTTCTGTTTAGGAGGCAATATGAAACAAACGCAAAATAACATGGCGTCCGGGCATCCCCTGGCGCTGCTGCTGAAAATGTCCGTACCCATCATGATTTCCATGACGGTACAGTCCCTGTACAACATCGTCGACAGTATTTTCGTCGCCCGATTGGGGAACGAAGCTCTGTCCGCCGTTTCTCTGGTGTACCCGCTGCAAAACATCATTCTTGCCATTGGCGTAGGATTTGGTGTGGGCGTGTGCTCCATTGTATCCATGGACTTAGGCTCCCAGAATGCGGAGAATGCCAACCGGGCCGCATCCACCGGTATGTTTTTGTCCTTTGTCCACACCCTGATTTATACCCTGGTAGGCCTGCTCATTGCCGGTCCCTTCCTGAAAATGTTCACCAACAACCCCAACACCTATTCCATGGGCCTGAGCTATGCCAACATCGTCATTGCCTGCTCCTTTGCCCAGATTCTGCAAATCACCTTTGAAAAAATCTTCCAGGCCCTGGGACGGATGGTGGAAGTGATGCTGCTTCTGGGTGTGGGCGCCGTCATCAACATCATTCTCGACCCCATCTTTATTTTCGGTCTGCTGGGCTTCCCCGCCATGGGCGTGGCCGGTGCCGCTCTGGCTACGGTCATTGGACAAATCGTGGCGCTGGCGTTCTATGTGGTGGTGTATCTGAAGCGCAAAGGCGGCATTGAGCTTTCCCTGAAGAACATTCATTTTGACAAAACCATGCTCAAGCGGATGTACAGCATCGGCATTCCTTCCGCCATTATGATTGCCCTGCCGTCTTTGATTGTGGGCGCACTGAACGCCATTTTGCTGGTGTTCTCGGAGCTGTATGTGGCAGTTTTGGGCCTGTATTTCAAATTGCAGACCTTCATCTATTTCCCTGCCGGCGGCATCATTCAGGGTGTCCGGCCCTTGATCAGCTACAACTACGGTGCCAAGGAGCACAAGCGGGTCTACCGGTTCATCCATCTTTCCCTGGCCATTGTCACCGGCATTATGGCTGTGGGCACCCTGGGGTGCGAGCTCTTCCCTCAGCAGATTCTGCGGCTGTTCAATGACGATGCAGCTTTGCTGGAAGGCGGCGTCAGCGCACTGCGGATCATCGCTCTGGGCTTTCTGTTTTCCGGCGTTTCCGTGGTGTATGCCGGTGTGTTTGAAGCCCTGGGCAAAGGCAGAGAATCCCTGCTGATTTCCCTGATCCGCCAGGTAATTGTACTGATTCCCCTGAGCTATCTGCTGTCTTTGATATGGGGCGCCGCCGGCGTGTGGCTGGCCTTCCCCATTGCAGAACTTTGCGGCTGTCTGACGTCCTGGTATCTGAACAAAACCGCAGTCAAAACTGCGCTGCAGGCATAAAAATGCGCCGGCTGGATTTGCTCCAGCCGGCGGTTGTTTTTGTTAAGCGTTTTTCCATTTGTCGATGAGGCTTCGGATCTGGGCCGTAAGCTTGGCGTTTTCCTTGTTGGTTCTGCCCCGGCGGGTGCGCACCAGCGCCAGCAGCTCCTCTGCCGCCGCCACCAGTTCCCCGTAAACTTGCTTTGCCCGCTGGCCGCCTTTGAAAGCTGCCTCCCGGTCAATCTTCACGCCTTCGGTATAGGTGGTCAGCTTTCCGGTGAGCAGGTCGTATTCCGTACCGCTGTAAGGTGCCTCTGCCTGATAGCCCATGGCAAGCAGGGTGGTGCGGAAGGCTTCGCAGCTGCTGTCGTCACCGTGGTTAACAAACACCATGCTGGGTTTTTCCCGGAATCCTGCCAGCCAGTTGAGCAATCCGTCCTTATCCGCATGGCCGGAGGTGCCGTGAAGCATGGCAATCTCCGCATGTACCGCAATATCCTCTCCAAAGAGTTTCACGTTTTTCGCTCCGGACTGCAGCTTCTGTCCCAAAGACCCTTCCGCCTGATAGCCTACGAACAGGATGATGCTTTCCTTGCGCCACAGGTTGTGTTTCAGGTGGTGCCGGATTCGTCCGGCTTCGCACATGCCGCTGGCGGAAAGAATGACCTTCGGTTCCGGATTTGTGTTAAGCAGGATGGATTCTTCCGAGGTAACCGACAACGTCAGGCCCTGGAACCACAGGGGGTTGATTCCCTGGTTCAGCACCGCCCGGGTTTCCTCGTCAAAGTTGCTGCTGTCACATTGCAGGAAAATTCCCGTAGCCTCCACCGCCAGGGGGGAGTCCACATACACCGGGAAGTTGGGGTGTCCCGTCACCAGTCCCCGCTGCTTGATTTCCCGGATGGCATAGAGCATTTCCTGGGTTCTGCCCACGGCAAAGGAAGGGATCACCAGATTGCCGCCCCGATCCAAGGCCCGCTGGATACACTCTGCCAGTTCCAGCACCACGTCGCCGCGCTGCTTTTCGTGGTAGCGGTCGCCGTAGGTGGATTCGATTACCAGATACTGGGTCGAATCGATGGGCTTGGGGTCATTGAGCAGGGGCTGATTTGTGTTGCCCACGTCGCCGCTGAATACGATTTTCCGGGTCTCGATCCCCTCCGTCAGCCACAATTCGATTGCCGCCGACCCCAGCAGGTGACCAATATCAGTCATGCGGATATCAATTCCCTCCGCCACACGGAGCACCTGCCCATACTGACAGGGCCGCAGCAGCTTAATGGCCGCCATGGCATCGACCATGGTATATGTCGGCTCCACCAGCGGCTCGCCGGCCCGCTCCGCCTTCCGGCTGCGCCACTGGGCTTCCGACTCCTGGATGTGTGCAGAGTCCCGCAGCATAATGTTGCACAGGTTGCATGTAGCTTCCGTAGCATAAATCGGGCCTGAAAAACCGTCCTTGCACAGCTTGGGCAGCATACCGGAGTGGTCAATGTGGGCGTGGGTCAAAAACACCGCTTCAATGGTGTTCGCCGCCACCGGCAAGGGCATGTTCTGGAACACATCCACACCCTGCTCCATACCGCAGTCCACCAGGTAGTACCGCCCGCCCACTTCCAGCAAGGTACAGCTGCCTGTTACTTCGTGGGTCGCGCCGATGAATTGGATTTTCATACATGACACCTCCAGCAGTAGGATTCTTATAGATATAGTATAGCACGCTTTCCCCAGGCGAACAAGAGAGCATCCATGAAGGAATCGTAAAATATCCCGGCAATTTTTTCCCCTTTCTCCCGAAAACAGGAATTGTCCCGAAAGTTTGAAAAACGCTCTAGGAATTTTGAAACAAATGTGCTATGATATCCGGTAGAGGTGAAATTTCATGGAAACAACCCCCGAAAAGGATACGCCCCAGGAGCCCCAGCCCTACGTTCCCCGGCCTGCCTGGCAGGTATGGGCCGCCAGAGCGGGGCTGGTTCTGGTTCTGATACTTGTGGTCATTCAGATTCTGTCCATTGCCAGAGGTGGCCTGTAATGCGGATCTTAGGCATTGACCCGGGCTACGGCATTACCGGCTTCGGTCTGATTGAGGCCCAGCGCAGCCAATACCAGCTGATTCACTGCGGTGCCATTACCACGCCCCCCAATACGGAATTTTCCTGGCGGCTGGAAGTGATCTACCACGACATGTGCCAGCTGCTCCAGACCGCCCAGCCGGAAGCCGTTGCCATTGAAGAGCTGTTCTTCGGCCACAACGTCACCACCGGCATCAACGTTGCCCAGAGCCGGGGGGTCATCCTGCTGGCCATTCGCCAGGCGGGGCTTCCTTTATTTGAATACAAACCCATGCAGGTCAAGCAGGCCGTGGTGGGTTACGGCGGTGCCACCAAGCACCAGGTTCAGGACATGACCCGCAGACTTCTGCATTTGCAGGCCCTTCCCAAGCCTGACGACGCTGCCGACGCCATCGCCATTGCCCTGTGCCATGCCCGTTCCAGCACCTCCCTGCTGGCCCGTGCCATGGGCAAACCCATTCTTTGAATTGTCCGGAGGTTTCTATGCTCTATTATGTATCCGGCACAGTCACCCTGTTGGAACCGGGGCTGGCTGTGATTGACTGCGGCGGTGTTGGCTACGGCTGCCGCATTACCGCCTACACCGCCGGTCAGCTGAAGCTGAACCAGCAGGCGAAACTCTTTATCACCGAATCCATCCGGGAGGATGCCTTTGACCTGTACGGCTTTTCCAGCCGGGAGGAACAGCGCTGCTATGAGCTGCTGACCTCCGTCAATGGCGTTGGCCCCAAGGCCGCCATGGCCATTTTGTCCGCAGGCAGCCCCCAGAATTTTACCCTGGCCGTGATGACCGGAGACGAAAAGCTCCTCACCGCCGCCCAGGGCGTTGGCAAGAAAATCGCCCAGCGGATTATCCTGGAGCTGAAGGACAAGCTGGGCGGGGGAAGTCTGGACTTTTCTTCCGGCGCAGCCCCCACGCTGCCGGTTCAGACCGGCAACCAGGCAGCCCTGGCCCATGCTGCGTTGCAGGAGCTGGGCTACTCCCCTGTTGAAATCAGCCAGGCCCTGAAAGGTGCCGATCCCAACGCCAGCACGGAAGAGCTGGTGCGTTATGCCCTGCGGGCTATGGTGATGAAGGGCTGAGAATCCTGCTTTGAATCATTCCCCACAGTGGAGGTTTTCACATGAGTCTTGAATTTTCCCAGCAGATGGAGCCATCACCCATTATTTCCCCCACCTTCGCCCCCCAGGACGCGGCGGAGATCGGGCTGCGCCCCAAGCTGCTCAGCGACTATACCGGTCAGGAGAAGGCCAAGGGAAATCTGTCGGTTTATATTGAAGCCGCCCGGCGGCGGGGAGAGCCTTTGGATCACACCCTGCTCTACGGCCCTCCCGGCTTGGGCAAAACCACCCTGGCCGGCGTCATTGCCAACGAAATGGGGGTCAACATCCGTATTACCTCCGGCCCGGCCATTGAAAAACCCGGAGACCTGGCGGCACTGCTGACCAACCTGAACCCCGGCGACATTCTCTTCATTGACGAAATTCACCGCCTGAACCGGGTGGTTGAGGAAATTCTCTACCCCGCCATGGAGGATTTTGCCATTGATATTATTGTAGGCAAAGGCCCCAGCGCCAACTCCATCCGACTGGATCTGCCCAAGTTCACCCTGGTAGGCGCCACCACCCGGGCAGGTCAGTTGTCCGCCCCCTTGCGGGACCGGTTCGGCGTGAATCTGCGGCTGGAGCTGTACTCCGCCCAGGAGCTGGCAAAAATCGTCACCCGCTCGGCAACCATTCTGGGCATGCCCATTGCTCCCGAGGGTGCCATGGAGATTGCCTCCCGGAGCCGGGGCACGCCCCGAATTGCCAACCGCTTCCTGCGCCGGGTCCGGGACTTTGCCCAGGTCATGGGCGACGGAACCATCACCAAGGAAGCAGCCGACCTGGCCCTGCAGCGGCTGGAGGTTGACAAGCTGGGCCTTGACAACATCGACCGCCGGATGCTCACCGCCATTATCCAGAATTACGCAGGCGGCCCGGTGGGACTGGAAACCCTGGCTGCCACCATTGGCGAAGAATCGGTGACCCTGGAAGACGTGTACGAGCCTTACCTGATGCAGCTGGGCTTTCTCACCCGGACTCCCCGGGGCCGCTGCGTCACCCCTTTGGCTTACGAGCATCTGCACATTCCCTACGAAGGCCAGACCCAATTTGCCCTGTAAAACGGCCGTGTTTCTCCCCCATATCCACCAGGCCCGAATTTGTACTTGTAAAGTTGCATAAACTTGGAAAAATCAGGGTATTTTTTTCATAAAGGATTGACAAATTCCTTAGCTTTGTGTATAATCCGGGTTGTGGCACATTTTGCCACCATATCAAATCGACCCTGCGTTATAACATTCATCCGGTGGGATTTCACGGGGCAACAACAAACCGAAGAGAGGTATTTTCCAATGTACGAAGACAAGACTTTAGTGTGCAAAGAGTGCGGCAACGAGTTCGTGTTCACCGCTGGTGAGCAGGAGTTCTACGCAGAGCGCGGCTTCCAGAACGAGCCCCAGCGCTGCAAGGCTTGCCGTGACGCTCGCAAGAACGCCACCCGTGGCCCCCGTGAGTTCTTCACCGCTACCTGTGCCCGTTGCGGCGGCGAGGCGAAGGTTCCCTTCCAGCCCAAGTCCGACCGTCCCGTGTTCTGCAGCGAGTGCTTCGCTCAGATGCGTGCCAACGGCTAATTTGTCAAGTCACAAGAACAGGACTGGTTTTGCCAGTCCTGTTTCTTTTTGCCATAGGTTTACATAATATTATTTCGTCTCGTTGCGAATCCGGTTTTCCATATGGCCGGACTGGATTACCGGAGGCTTGGGATCTACCGCTTCCCAGGGAATGGACTTCTTTTCATCCTCTTTCACAGCTTTTCACCTCGGCATTAGTATGTACCGCTGCGCACATATGATACACGGACACCCATTCCGTGGGGCAGGCTTCCGGCAATTGTAAACTTTTTTTGACCCCCTTGCAGATTTCCCTTTCCCGTGCTAGAATATCGCGTAGCGTGCTACATGTAGCGTGCTACATTTTATTTCGGAGGTGATCGCATTGCAAATGCATTACGGGCATATGGCCCGGGTACTGCATTGGTGCATCGACCAATCCGCCACCTACGCTTTGGAAAAACTGGATTTGACCGCTGCCCAGGGACGGATTGTGGTCTTTCTCATCACGTCAAAAACACCCCCCTGTCCCCGGGACATCGAAAATCAGTTTCATCTGAGCCATCCTACCGTTTCGGGACTTCTGTCCCGGCTGGAGCAGAAAGGCTTTCTGGAACTTCGCACCGATCCGGAAGATCGCCGGTGCAAGCGGATCTATCTGCTTGACAAGGGCTACCAGTGCCACGACCGGATGGATCAGGCCATGCAGGAAATTGAAGCCCAAATGGTCCAGGGCTTCACTGCGCAAGAGCAGGAGCAGTTTTCCCAGCTTCTGCAGCGGGCCATACACAACATGGGCGGAAGCTTCCCATGTCAGCAAGAAAAGGAGGAAACCAACACATGATACGCAATCTGATTCCCAGTCTGCGGGAGTACAAATGGCCGGCGCTGATCAGCCCCCTGTGCATGATCGGCGAGGTTTACATGGAAGTCCAGATCCCTCTGGTTCTGGCACAGATCGTTGACCTGGGTGTGGAAATGGGGGATATGGGCGCTGTGGTAAAATACGGAATGCTTCTGGTTCTGTATGCCCTGCTGTCCCTGCTGTTCGGCATTGCCTCGGCAGTGTCCGCTTCCTATGCCGCCACCGGTTTTTCCAAAAACCTGCGGCAGGATATGTTCTACAAGGTGCAGACCTTCGACTTTTCCAACATAGATAAGTTCTCCAGTTCCAGTATCGTCACCCGTCTGACCTCGGACATCGCCAATATTCAGATGGCCTTCCAGATGATGATCCGTATGGCCATCCGGTGTCCCGTGATGCTGATTCTGGCAACCTATAACGCCTACTCCATCAGCCCCCGGCTGTGCCTGGTGTACTGCGTGGCGCTGCCTCTGCTGGGCCTGGGTCTGTTCATCCTGATCCGGCTGGTATTCCCCATCTTTGACCGGGTGTTCAAGACTTACGATAAACTGAACAACGTGGTGCAGGAAAACCTCCACGGCATCCGTGTCGTTAAATCCTTCGTCCGGGAGGATAAGGAAATTGAGAAATTCTCCGATGTTTCCGGAGAAATCTACCGGGATTTCTGCAAGGCCGAGCGGATTATGGCCTTCAATAACCCCCTGATGCAGCTGGCAGTTTACTCCTGCGTGCTGACCATCTCCTACCTGGGTGCGAAAATGGTAATTCAGTCCGGCAACAATGCCGCCATGGGTCTGACCACCGGTAACCTGACCTCCATGTTCACCTACACCACCCAGATTCTCACCGCACTGATGATGCTGTCCATGGTCTTCGTCATGATGACCCTGTCCCGTGCACCTCTGCGCCGTACCTCTGAAATCCTGCAGGAAACCCCGGATCTGCACAACCCGGAAAATCCTGTGACCACCGTTGCCGACGGCTCCATCGACTTTGATAACGTCAGCTTCCGGTATTCCAAGACCGCCAAGCGCAACTCTCTGGAAAACGTGAACCTGCACATCCGCTCCGGCATGACCGTGGGCATTCTGGGCGGCACCGGTTCTTCCAAGTCCACCCTGGTGCAGCTGATTCCCCGTCTGTACGACGTCACCGAGGGCTGCCTGAAAGTCGGCGGCGTGGATGTGCGCAATTATGACCTGGAAGTTCTCCGTGACAGTGTGGCCATGGTTCTGCAGAAGAACGTGCTGTTCTCCGGCACCATCAAGGACAATCTGCGCTGGGGCAATCCCAACGCCACCGACGAAGAGCTGATTCACGCCTGCCAGCTCTCCTGTGCCCATGAATTTATCACCGCTTTCCCCGACGGCTACGATCACCACATCGAGCAGGGCGGCACCAACGTCTCCGGCGGTCAGAAGCAGCGGCTGTGTATCGCCCGTGCCCTGCTGAAAAAGCCCAAGATCCTGATTCTGGACGACTCCACCTCCGCCGTGGATACCGCCACCGACGCCATGATCCGCAAGGCCTTCCGGGAGGAAATCCCCGGCACCACCAAGCTGATCATTGCCCAGCGGATTGCCTCCGTTCAGGATGCAGACCTGATTGTGGTGATGGACGGCGGCCATATCTGTGCTGCCGGCACCCATGAAGAACTTATCAAGACTTCCCCCATCTACCAGGAAGTCTACTATTCCCAGCAGAAAGGAGCGATGGAATAATGCCTCCCGTCAAAATGCGCGGCGACGGCCGCAAAGCCAAAAATCCCAAGCAGACCATTTCCCGTCTGTTGTCCTACCTGAGCCGGTATAAAAAGACCATGATCGTGGTGGTAATCTGCATCATCCTCAGCGCCATCGCCCAGGCTGTCAGTGCCTCCTCCCTGGGCACTCTGGTGGACGATTATATTACCCCCATGCTGGCCCAGGAGAATCCGGACTATGCTCCGCTGATTCGCTTTCTGACCATGCTGGCCGGCATCTACCTGGTGGGCATCGTCTCGGGCTTCCTGTATAACTTCCTGATGGTGCGCATCGGTCAGGGTACCCAGAAGGATATCCGTGACCAGATGTTCACCCACATGCAGACCCTGCCCATCCGTTACTTCGACACCCATCCCGCCGGTGATGTGATGAGCCGCTACACCAGCGACATCGACACCCTGCGGCAGATGCTGTCTCAGTCTATCCCCCAGTGCATCTCCTCGGCTGCCACGCTGATTGTGGTGTTCATCGCCATGCTGCTGACCTCCCCCATTCTGACGGTGGTGCTGGCAGCCACCATTTCCGTGATTCTCTTCGTCACCAAGACCGTGGCCGGAAAGTCTGCCGTGTTCTTCATCGGACAGCAGCAGACCCTGGGCGCTGTGAATGGCTATGTAGAAGAAATGATTCACGGTCAGCGGGTTATCAAAGTCTTCTGCCACGAAGAGGCTACCAAAGCGGACTTTGATGTTCTGAATGAAAAGCTCCGCCAGAACGCCTTCCAGGCCGGTGCCTACTCCAACGTCATGGGCCCCATCAACAATAACCTGGGCTATGTCCAGTATGCCATTCTGGCCATCGTAGGCGGTCTGCTGGCGGTGTACTCCGGCGGCAGTCTGCTGACCCTGGGCAAGCTGATCTCCTTCCTGACCCTGTCCCGGTCCTTCAACATGCCCATTTCCCAGATCAGCAACCAGATCAACGCCATCGTTATGGCCCTGGCCGGTGCCGAGCGGATCTTCCAGCTGATGGATGAACCTTCCGAGGAAGACCACGGTTATGTCCAGCTGGTCAACGCCAAAATTGACGAAAACGGCAACATCACCGAATGCCCGGAGCGTACCGGTCACTGGGCCTGGAAGCATCCCCACAAGGCTGATGGCACCATCACCTACACCGAGCTGAAGGGCGATATCACCATGTTCAACGTGGACTTCGGCTACACCCCGGATAAGACAGTTCTGCACGATGTCACCCTTTACGCCCACCCCGGTCAGAAGATCGCCTTCGTGGGCGCCACCGGTGCCGGTAAGACCACCATTACCAACCTGATTAACCGCTTCTATGACATTGCCGACGGCAAGATCCGCTACGATAACATCAACATCAACAAGATTCACAAGTCCGATCTTCGTAACTCTCTGGGCATGGTGCTTCAGGATATCAACCTGTTCACCGGCACCGTCATGGACAATATCCGCTACGGCAAGCTGGATGCCACCGATGAAGAGTGCATCAAGGCTGCAAAGCTGGCCAATGCCCACGACTTCATCACCCGTTTGCCCAACGGTTACCAGACCGAGCTCACCGGAAACGGCGCCAGCCTGTCCCAGGGCCAGCGGCAGCTGATTGCCATCGCCCGGGCTGCGGTTGCCGATCCTCCCGTGATGATTCTGGACGAAGCCACTTCCTCCATCGATACCCGGACGGAGAAGCTGGTGCAGGACGGCATGGACGCCCTGATGAAGGGCCGGACGGTGTTCGTCATTGCCCACCGCCTGAGCACCATTATGAACTCCGACTGCATCATGGTTCTCGACCACGGCCGAATCATCGAGCGCGGCACCCACGACGACCTGATTGCCGAAAAGGGCACCTACTACAAGCTCTACACCGGCGTGTTTGAGCTGGAATAAATTGATAAAAAACCTCCTGCCCAGTTTGAACCAGGCAGGAGGTTTTCTGATAGCGACTACTTACTTCCGTCATAAAAGCCCCGCAGCAGCGCAGCCAGTGCTTCCGGTGCCTCTGCGTTCACTTCATGGCCGCACCTATCCACGCTCTGAAAATGCCCTTGCTGCACCAGTTGTGCAAGCTTCCGGCAGGCATTTTTATTCGCCAGATCTTTCTGACCGCACAGCACCAGCACCGGGCAGGAGATCCGGGAAAGCAAGGACGTAAAATCCAAATCCGCCATGCTGCAGCACAGCTGAAGAAACTGGGATTTATCAAATCCCAATTCTGCAAAGGAAGTACTGGGCAGGAAACGAAACACCGCATTCTGAAAGCGCAAAATATGTTTTGGCATTTTATAGGGCGCTCCGATCAGCACCAGAGAATTGACACGTTCCGGATGTTCCTCCGCATAATTGAGCGCCAGGATTCCACCAAGGGACAAACCGCACAAGTCAACCGGCGTCCCCATTTCCTCGCAAAACGAGGAAAACGCTTTATACAGATTGGCATAGGTTGCAGGCTTTCCCTGTATGAGTTCAGGCAAACTCGGGCACACAGCATTTTCTGCCGTCTCCAGCTTGCAGATGGTCTTTTCCCAGCTGGCCGGTGTTTGCCCCAGTCCGTGCAAAAAAATTTGTTTCATGCCAATGTTCCTTTCCAGTTTTTCTGTTCTACAGCAGCAGAAAAATAGCCAGCAGGGAAATGAGGTGCCCCCTGTCAAGTAGACAGTGAAAAAACAAAAGAATATTTTGTTGGAGATGGTCTCTGCTTTGGCAGGGGCCATCTTTTTATGCGGCTGCGTGGAATTCCATGGGAGTCATACAGTGAAGCCGCTTCTGGTATCGTCTGGTGTTGTAGAAATGAATATACTGTTCAATTGCATCCATCAGATCCTGCTTGTCAGTGAACTTTCTCAGATAGTACATTTCCGATTTCAGGATCCCCCAGAAGCCCTCCATGGGGCCGTTGTCGATACACCTGCCAACCCTGGACATGCTTTGGATCATATTCGCCTTGTCCAGTTTTGCACGGAACATTTTGCTTGTGTACTGGTAACCACGGTCACTATGCAATAGGGGATGTGCGTCCGGATTCTGGGCAACTGCTGCATCGAACGTATCAAATACCAGTTGGCTGTTGTTGCTGGTCCCAATCTTGTATGCCACGATTCGTCTGTCGTATAAGTCAAGGATTGCACTCAGATACAGTTTGCGGATCTCCGGCCCCTCGTACCACTTAAATTCTGTCACATCTGTCAGCCACTTCTCATTTGGTTTGTCGGCATGAAAATCCCGGTTCAGAATATTCTCGGCTGTGACTTGCGGTGTGGAAGGGGTATAGCTGCTGCGCTTTTTGCGGCACACGGATCGCAACTGCAATGCCCGCATCAGTCTGTGGATCCGTTTTCTGTTAAAATGAGTGTGGTAATTCCGGTTAATGGCAATGGTCATCTGCCGGTAACCCAAAATACCATTTTGCTCTATGTAAAGAGCCTTGATCCACTCAATAACCTGCTCATTCAGCGATTCATTCTTATTTTTCTCTCTTTTTCTCCACTTGTAATAGGAACATCTCGGAATGTGCAGAGCGGCACACAGTTTCGAGACAGGATACTGCTCGGTGTCATGCAGGTACTGGATCGCAAGGTAGGAAGGCTCTTGTCTTACTTCTCCCACCAAACACCTCCTTCCAATTCCCTGACTTTTTTTAACAGTTTAATCTCCATTTCCTTGTCCCGGAGCTGGGCTTTCAATATTCGTACCTGAGCCTGCAGTTTCTCCGTGTCGGTCATTTCACTCTCCGGCTTCGTGCGCCCTCTGCCGTCTGCCAGACCGTCAATGCCTTTTTCCTCATACTTGCGTACCCAGGAATAGATCTGCTGATAGGACACCCCGTACTGCTCCACCGTCAGCAAATAGTCCTTACCATGTTCCAGGCAGAATGCCACGATCTTTGCCCGTTCCTGCTGAGTCGTTTTCTTCCCTTTGGTCATATAGAGTGCCCCTTTCCCAGTCCTGCACTGTTTAAACTCTTTATGACCATTATAGCACATGATCCATTCTCTGATGGATTCTTTATCACCTATCTGGTGCAGCTTTGCCAGGTATCGTAAACTCCCTCTTCCTGACAAATATTCTTCTACAACTTTTTGCTTTAGCTCTGTGCTGTACGTCCGATAAACCCGTTTGGACATAGAAATAGCCCCCTTAATCTAGTCTCGAAAACTTTTGCTTTTTCGAGTGTCTACTCTAAGGGGACTATATCAAAACGCTGCTGGCTATTTTGTCTTATCAAACCAACCGGGAACCGGCGGGGATGTTGTCGCTGAGCATCACCAGATTCAGCTTGTCACCCCGTTCAGCAGACAGCAGCATACCGCAGCTCATCTGGCCCATCATCTTCCGGGGGGCCAGGTTGGTCACTGCCACCAGGGTCTTGCCCACCAGCTCTTCAGGCTGGTAGTACTTGGCAATTCCGGACAGAATCTGACGGGGCTCCTTGGTACCGTCGTCCAGGGTAAACTTCAAAAGCTTATCGGACTTCTTTACCTTCTCACAGGTCAATACCTTTACCACTGTCATTTCCACCTTCTCAAACTGGTCGAAGGTAATCTCCGGCAGGGGTTCGGGCAGGGGATCTTCCTGGGGTTCGGCGGAAGCCTTCTGCAATTCTTCCAGGGCTGCCAGTTCCTTCTCCAGATCAATTCTGGGGAACAGGGGATTGCCGGCCACCGTTGCCACATCCCCAGCCAGGGTGCCGAAAGCCTTCAGACTGTCCCAGTCCATGGCCGCGCCGCCCAGACGCTTGCCGATTTCCGCAGCAGTGTCGGGCATGAAGGGGCTGAGCAGGCCGCCGCAGATGCGGACAGTCTCCAGCAGGTTGTACAGAACTCTTGCCAGACGGGGCTTGTTCTCTTCGCTCTTGGCCAGCACCCAGGGGGCGTTCTCGTCGATATACTTGTTGGCCCGGGAAATCACCTTGAATACCTCTGCCAGGGCGTTCTGGAAGGCGTACTTTTCCATCTGGGCTTCGTAAGCATCCCGCAGGCCGGAAACCATGGCAATCAGCTCGGCGTCCTTTTCTTCGTCTGCCAGCTGCTCTGTGGGCAGATGCTCGCCAAAGTACTTCTGGGCCATGGCCACCGTACGGGACACCAGGTTACCCAGGTCGTTGGCCAAATCCACGTTGATGGTGTTGATCAGCAGCTCATTGGAGAAGTTGCCGTCGGAGCCGAAGGGGAAGGAGCGCAGCAGGAAGAACCGCAGGGCATCCACGCCGAATCGCTCGGACAGCACATAGGGGTCCACCACGTTGCCCTTGGACTTGCTCATCTTGCCGCCGTCCAACAGCAGCCAGCCGTGGCCGTAGACCTTCTTGGGCAGGGGCAGGTTCAGGCTCATCAGCATAGCGGGCCAGATGATGGAGTGGAAGCGCACAATCTCCTTGCCGATGAAATGCACGTCGGCGGGCCAGAACTTATCCAGATCGTTATACTTGTCATTTTCAAAGCCCAGGGCGGTCATGTAGTTGAACAGAGCGTCAATCCACACATAGACCACATGGCCCGGGTCAAAGTCCACCGGCACGCCCCAGGTGAAGCTGGTACGGGAGACACACAGATCCTCCAGGCCGGGCTTGATGAAGTTGTTCACCATTTCGCTGACCCGGCTCCGGGGCTCCAGGAAGTCGGTGTTTTCCAGCAGATCCTGCACCCGGTCAGCATACTTGCTCAGCCGGAAGAAATAGGCTTCTTCCTCAGCGTCCTGGACTTCTCTGCCGCAGTCGGGGCACTTGCCGTCCACCAGCTGGCTCTCGGTCCAGAAGGACTCACAGGGTTTGCAGTACTTACCGGTGTACTTGCCCTTGTAGATGTCCCCGTTTTCGTACATCTTCTTGAAAATCTTCTGGATGGCAGCCACATGGTAATCGTCGGTGGTGCGGATGAACCGGTCATAGGAAATGTTCATCAGCTTCCACAGATCCAGCACGCCCTTTTCGCCGGTGACAATGTTGTCCACGAACTGCTGGGGGGGCACGCCGGCTTCCTTGGCCTTGTCCTCAATCTTCTGGCCATGCTCGTCGGTGCCGGTAAGGAACATCACATCGTAACCCTGCAGCCGCTTGAACCGGGCCATGGTGTCGGTAGCCACGGTGCAGTAGGCGTGGCCGATATGAAGCTTGGCAGAGGGGTAATAGATGGGAGTGGTAATGTAATATTTACCCTTGCATTTTTCGCACATAAAAATCCTCCTAACATATGAAAAATCGCCCCGGGATAACCCAAGGGCGACAAAAATTGACGCGGTACCACCTTGTTTCGCGGAAAAGCCTTTCCGCCTCACAAACACGCTGTAACGGGCGACCCCGGGAGCGGCTACCTATCGACGCTCCGGCTCCGAGACCATGTTCCGCTTCCGCAGCCGTACCCCCTCTCACCTGCCGGGGCTCTCTGAACGGGGCGCAAAGCCTACTCTTCTCTTCACAGCCTTCTACCTATCCTGGTCATTATATCCCGAAATGGTGCATTTTGTCAACACCCATTATCCTTCTTCTTTCCGGGTCAGCCACAACGCCACGGCGATGGCGCTGACGCCCCCTGCCAGTTTCCCCGCAATCATGGCCCCCATGATTTCCGGAGCAAATCCGGCGGCAAAGCCCAGATGGTCCCCGAATACAAAGGCCGCCGACACTGCAAAGGCAATGTTGACCACCTTTCCCCGGTAGTTCATGTCCTTCACCAGGCCGAAGGTGGCAATGGAATTGGCAAGGCTGGCAATCAGTCCCGCCGCAGCGGCATCGTTGATGCCCAAAGTTTTGCCCACCGCCATCAGGGGCTTTCTAAGCAGCTTGGTAATGACGAATACCAATGGAAACGCTCCCGCCAGCACAATGGCAATGGTTCCCACGGTGGCAAAGCCTTCCGAAATCGGGGCCATCCCGGGAATCAGGGCAAATCCAGTTAATGCCTCCACGATGGCCGCCGCCAGACCGATGGTCACCAGGGCCACAACTCCTTTGCCGAATACCGCAAACCCCCGGACCATGGCGCTTTCTGCCTTCCAGAGTCCCAGGGCAATCAGCGCCGCCAAAATCACAATGGGCAGCAGATTTTGCAGCACCATCATGATGGGATACCCTGCCACCAGGCCTCCCACCAGGATGCCCACCGGGATGGTCACAATGCCGCACAGAATTCCCTTGGCCATCACCGGGCGGTCGGATTCTTCTAAAATTCCCATGGCAACGGGAATGGTAAACACAATGGTCGCCCCCAGCATGGAGCCGGTAATCACGCCTCCCAGCAATGCCGCCTGAGGGTCTTCGGTCATCTGCTGGGCCAGAGCGCCGCCGCCCATGTCGCAGGCCAGCAAAGATCCTGCAAACATGGCAGGGTCCGCCCCCAGCAGCCGGAACACCGGCACCACCACCGGGCGCAGAATCGCCGCCAGCACCGGCGCCAGGGACACAATTCCCACCATGGCCAGCGCCAGGGAGCCCATGGCCAGAATGCCGTTTTCAAACTCCTGCCCCAGCCCAAATCGGTTGCCCAGAATCCGGTCAATGGCACCCAGCACCGCAAAGGCCGCCATTACCGCAATGAGTATTTCGTGAAAGGACATATCCTTTCCCTCCTCCGGATTCTATTTTTCGTCCACAATGGCCACCACTGCCGCATCCACCGGGGCGTCCATGCAGTACTTCGATGCCACGGTGCCGGTGGCCAGCAGTACCCGGTCGCCGGTTCCGGCCCCCACCTGGTCTGCTGCTACAATGGTCTGCCCGTCGGCTTCCACCACCAGGAAGGTCTGCCCTTGCAGACATGCCGCTTTTCGGGTGGCCCAGATGGCGCCGATTACATTTCCTACCTTCATTTCGTTCCCTCCATAATCTCCCTGGCCAGGGGGGTCAAGACCGCCCCGGGGCTTGGCTGCTGCCCGGTAGAGCGCAAAATCCGGGCTTCTTCCGCCGTAATCAGTTTTTTCCGGCCGCCGTCAGTAAACAGAACCCCCCAGTTTTTCAGCTCCCGCTGGGCAGCGGTGAGACTGCCGGACAGTGCCCGGTTTTTGGGAGCCTCCGGCAGTCCCGGGGTGTACAGATACACTTGTTTTCCCTCTGCCAGAGCCTGCAACACCCGCTCTTCCTGAAACCGCAGCAGCTGGGAAAGGCTCAGAGAGCCGATCACCACTGCATCATAGGGTGCTTCCGTCACATATTGATACCCCAGCTGCGCCATGGGCTCCTTGCCCACCAGCAGCGCCCGGGTCATGGGACAATCCTCCCCAGATCCCCCTTGCGGAAACCGCAGGCGTTGGCTTCGTCATAGTCCAGATGAGCAAAACTGGCAAACTCCGGGCTGACCCGCACCGCCACGTCGGAGAAGGTCAGGGGCCGGTCGGTAAGGGCTTGCAGCTTCACCACCTGCTTGTCCCGCACCCCAAACCGGGCCGCATCCTCCGGGGTCAGGTGAATGTGCCGCTGGGCGGCCACCACCCCCTGGGTCAGCTCCACCCGTCCCCTTGGGCCAACCAAAACCGTTCCCGGGCTGCCCGCCACATCCCCGGACAGCCGCACCGGGGGTTCAATCCCCAGCGTCCGTCCATCGGTCAGGGAAATCTCCACCTGGGCTTCTCTCCGCTCCGGCCCCAGTACCGCCACATTTTCAAACTCCCCTTTGGGGCCAATCACCGTCACCCGTTCCTCCGCCAAATACTGTCCCGGCTGGGAAAGGGGCCGCTTGGGGGTCAGGGGATGGCCAAACAGAGTCAGGGCCTGCTCTTTTGTCACATGCACATGCCGGCCGGAAGCTTCCAGCTCCACGAAGAGCCGCTTTACCACGCTCTGCACCAGTGCATCCAATTCCTGCATGGGTACCCAACCTCCTTATCCCAGCCGCTGCAAGATTTTCTCCGTCAGCAGCTGCACCAATTCCTCATTCACCGTCAGCGATTTCTGGGCGGGCTGCTCCCCCGTGTCCCAGGCTACCCGGCGAATGTTAATCAGATCCATGGGAGAAATGTTGTTGGAGGAGCTGCTGCCGCCCACGGCCCCGCAGCCCAGGGTCAGCGCCGGGAACAGTCCCGTAGTAGCACCGATGCCCCCCAATGCCGCCGGTGTATTCACCAGGAACCGGGACACGGGAATTTTCGCCGCAAAGCGCCGGATCACCCCTTCGTCGGAGGCGTGCATGGCAAAGGTGTGACCGCTTCCTTCGTGGGTCAGAATTTTGACGCACATATTCAGCACCGCTTCCTCGTTTTCCATCACGTAGAACGCCAGCACCGGGCAGAGCTTTTCCATGGAGTAAGGCTGAGCAGGGCCGGCCTCTTCCTCCCGGGCAACCAGGATTTTCGTTCCCTGAGGGACAGAGAATCCTGCCAGTTTGGCAAGGTGCTGCGCCGGTTTTCCCACAATCTCCGGATTCAGGGCGCCGGAGGGACGGAACAGGATCTTCGCCAACTTCCCCGCCTGCTCCGTGTCCATAAAGTAGAATCCCTGGCGCTGGGCTTCCGCTTTGACCTGATTTTCCAGGGCTTTTTCCACGATGATGCTCTGCTCCGAAGCGCAGACCGTACCGTTATCGAAGGTTTTCGACCGGGCGATACAGGACAGGGCCTGGGAAATGTCCGCGCTGTGGTGGATATAGGCCGGGCCGTTGCCCGCTCCCACGCCGATGGCAGGCTTTCCGGAGGAGTAGGCCGCCTTCACCATTCCCGGCCCGCCGGTGGCCAGAATCAGCCGCACCGGCTCCGCCTTCATCAGTTCCTGACACCCTTCCAGAGAAGGGATGCTCAGGCAGGCCACGCTTCCCTTGGGGGCTCCGGCTGCTTCTGCCGCTGCCGCCACAATTTCCGCTGCTCTTCGGGTACAGGCCAGAGCCTTAGGATGGGGAGAAAAGACAATGCTGTTTCCCGCCTTCAGGGCGATGATGGCCTTGTAGCAGACGGTAGAGGTGGGGTTGGTGCTGGGCACAATGGCCGCAATCACCCCCACCGGCACACCGATTTCCCAGAGCTTGTCCTGCTTACTTTCCTTCAGCAGCCCCACGGTTTTCATTCCCCGGATGGCCTTTGCCAGGGTTTCAGAGGCGAAGCGGTTTTTGATAATTTTGTCCTGGGCATTGCCAAAGCCCGTTTCCTTCACTGCCATTTCCGCAAGGGCGGCAGCTTCTGCGGCAAAGGCCTTGGCTACCGCTTCCACAATGGCATCCAGGGCTTCCTGGGGCATTGCGGCCAGCTTTTGCTGGGCAATCTGGGCCTGGCGGGCAGCGCTGCGGGCTTCCTGCCGGGCGGCCAAATCCTTGTCAAATTCCATTGTTTCTCTTCCCTCCTTAGAACAGCAGACTGGAACCGTCGCCGGCCTTTTTCGTCAGCTTTCCGTTTTCTACAAAACCCATGGTTTCCAGCCAGTGCTGGAATTCCGGGATGGCGGTTTTTCCCGTCAGTTCCCGCAGAGCGGCCGTTTCCCGGAAGCCGGTGGTCTGGTAGTTGAGCATGATGTCATCCCCATGGGGAATGCCCATAAAGTAGTTGCACCCCGCCAGGGTCAGCAGGCTTGCCAGATTCTCAATGTCATTCTGGTCAGCTTTCATATGGTTGGTGTAGCAGCAGTCGCAGCCCATGGAAATGCCGGTAAGCTTGCCCATAAAGTGGTCTTCCAGTCCTGCCCGGGTGACCTGCCGGGCATCGTACAGATATTCCGGCCCGATAAAGCCCACCACGGTGTTCACCAGGAAAGGCTGGAACCGCTTGGCAAAGCCGTAGCACCGAGCCTCCATGGTCACCTGGTCGGTGTTGTGGTGGGCGTTGGAGCTCAGCTCCGAGCCCTGCCCGGTTTCAAAGTACATCACATTGGGCCCTTCGGCGGTGCCTTCTTTCAGAAGCAGCTGCCGGGCTTCTTCCAATGTTGCTGCCGAGAAACCGAAGGCTTCGTTGCCCTTCTGGCTGCCTGCAATGGACTGGAAAATCAGGTCGCAGGGTGCTCCCGCCCGGACAGCCTTCATCTGGGCCGTCACATGGGCCAGAACGCAGATCTGGGTGGGAATCTGCCAATGTTCCTTGATCTCCTGGAACCGGCGCAGCACCTTGCCCACCTGCTCCGGGCTGTCGGTCACCGGGTTCAGGCCGATGACTGCATCACCGGCACCGAAGCTCAGACCTTCCAGGGTGGAGGCCGTGATACCCTCAGGATCATCAGTGGTGTGGTTGGGCTGAAGCCGGCAGCTCAAGGTGCCGGGCAGACCAATGGTGGTATTGCAGTGGGCGGTGACGGTGATTTTCTGGGCCGCGTAAATCAGATCCAGGTTGCCCATGATCTTGCACACCGCCGCCACCATTTCCGATGTCAGGCCCCGGCTGAGCTTGCGGATGTCGTCCCCCGTGGTGGTTTCGCTCAGAATCCACTCCCGCAGGTCGGACACCGTCCAGCCCCGGATTTTGTTGTAGACGGTTTCGTTCACGTCATCCTGAATGATCCGGGTGACCTCGTCCTCTTCGTAAGGTACCGCCGGACTTTCCCGGAGATCCCCTAGGGTCAGCGCCGACAGCACCACCTTGGCAGCCACCCGCTCCTGGGCGCTTTCTGCCGCCAGACCCGCCAGCTTGTCTCCGGTTTTCTCCTCGTTGGCCTTGGCCAGCACCTCTTTGATGTCCCGGAATGTGTAAGTTTTCCCCAACAGGGTGGTTTTCAGCTTCATAGTGTTCATCCTTTTGTCCATGGGGCGTCCGGGCATTCCGGACACGGTCAGACCGTGCCCGGATGTTCCGCTTTTTTACGCACCATCAAAATATAGAGCATACTGCTCATCCGATTCAGCGCCTGGAGAAGATCCACCCGGGTGGGATTGCCCTCCCGGTCGGAAAAGGCCGTCACCGCCGAAAGTTCTGCCTCCCGGGCGGCGCATCTGGCCCGGTTCAGGCGGGCGATCACAGGCCCATCCTGAGCCTGCGGCATAAAGTGGGGCTGACCGTAGTACTCCTGGGGAAAGTGGCTGTGTCTGCGCTGTTCCTGCTCCGTAAGGCCGCACAGGGTATCCCATTGCAGCTTCTCTTCCAGCACATCGCAGCGGATGATCTGCCGGGCCAGGGCCAGAATCTCCCCCACCGTTTTTTCCAGGGCTTTGTCCGCCTGCTGGCACAGAATCAGCTCTGCTTCCAGCGTATCCATCTTTCCCCGGAAGAGAATCCGGCTGTGGTTTTTTGGTACCAGTACCTGGGCATTGAGATGGGTCATGTGCTCCGGCTTTTCTTCCAGGAATCCTCCATTCAGCAGCCGGTAGCGTTCTACCTTGGCCTGCTCCGCCGGTAAAATGGCAATCCGCTCCCGGCTTAGATAGTCCCTGGCACCGCTGGTCAGCTGGTCCCCTTTGCCCAGGTAGTACACCCGTTTTCCGTCCCGGTTGCGGATATTGGCCCGGACGGCCTGCTCATCCAGCAGCATTACTTACTGGCGGGAGGATTGGTGCGGCCCTTGGGCAAAATGGCATCCACTTCCATGTGGGGCCGGGCAATGACGTGGACGGAGATCAGCTCGCCCACCTTTTCCGCAGCGGCGGCACCGGCATCGGTGGCAGCTTTTACCGCACCCACGTCGCCGCGGACCATCACAGTCACCAGACCGCCGCCTACCTGCTCTTTGCCCACCAGCTGCACGTTGGCGGATTTGACCATGGCATCCGCTGCTTCAATGGCGCCGATGAGGCCTTTGGTTTCGATCATACCCAGAGAATTCGTATCCATATTGTTCCATCCTTTTCAAAATAGTGGTATCTTCCCGATTATCCCCGGGTGGGAGCCGCCGCCACTTCCGCCACCGCTGCAGCGAAGGCGGCACAGGCTGCATCGCAAGCACTTTGGGTACCTGATAACAGTCCGCCGCCGAAGTTGGTTTCACTGGGCGGGCCGTAGAATTTGCACAGCCGCACATCCGCCGCCTTCAGCGCCGCATCCAGGGCATACATCCCTTCCAGGGGCGGGGCGATGAGATAGGCCAGCGCCGATCCCACCGGCACTCCCGCTTCCCGGGACAGGAAAGAACCGGCACTGCTTACAGTGTGCGCAAGATAAGGAACCTTATTCGTTTCTTCAAAGCCCAGCCGCTCCAGCGCCCGGACAGCTGCCTCCATGCCGCTTCTTACCGCCCCGGGGGTCTGCCCCGCCAAGATGCCGATGACCTCCCCTGCGTTAGGAGTGGAGGCATTGGACGCTCCTGCATAGAAACTGCGGCCGTAAGCTACTTCCACCTCCGCTGCCTTGGTTGCCTCGTCCAGGGCAATATAGGTAGCGTCATCACAGTCGGTGGTCAGCAGGGCCAGGGCAGGATATCCTTTCGGCGCACCCAGGGCTTTGCACAGGGCGGGACTGGCATTGGCCAGATACCGCACTGCCAGAACCTTCACGGGAATCATACCGCTCCCTCCAGATGCAGCCCCACGCCGGAAACCTTCTTCTGCAGAATGGTCTCAATCAGCCCGGCAATGTGGGCACCGGCCTCCACCGCCGGGGTGCCCTGGGCATGGATGTTGGACACCACCGTCCGGGCGGATTCGGACACACCGGTGCGGGGCTGGTAGGTAATATAGGCGGACATGCTCTTGTCCGTCACCAGACCAGGCCGCTCGCCCACCAGCATGCACACCAGCTCGCAGCCGGTCACATCCCCGATGGCGTCTCCTGCACCTACCCGGCAGTAGCGGACAAAAATGGGCGTTCCCGGGTCAATACCCCGGATTTGCAGTCCCTCCCGAATGGCCTGGAGGCAGTCCATGGCGTTGGCGGTGATGGCGGCAGAACTGAGCCCGTCCCCCACCACAATCTGCACCTTGGGCTTGCCTGGGATGGCGGCACGGATTTTCTGCTGATTCTCCTCGTCAAAGCACCGGCCATGATCCGGACGGGTCAGGTATTCGTCCTTATCACCGCACCGGGTCTGCACCTCCACCATGCCGTTCTGGGAGGCAAAATCCGGACTGACCTGGGAAAATACCGCGTCCTGAGCCGCCGCATGGTCTGCCCGGAAGCGGAGCATGGTCAACGTTTTGTACCGGGGGCCTGCCCGACCGCTGCCCAGCCGGGCGGGGGTTCGCTCCTTCATGCTCCGGAATTTCTCCCCGTTTTCCGGATTTTCCGTCAGGTACAGTTTTCGCAAATCCAACGCCGTTACATCCGGCACAAAGTCCCCGTCCCCATAGCCGGTTTCCCTGGCCTCCGGCTGGGGGGCCGTGGGATGGTACTCACCGGCCTTGACCATGGGCGGCATGTCCATGGTTCCCAGAATCTGGGCAACCATAGCAGCCAATTCCTGTTTGTTCATACGCATCTCCTCATCCAATCCAATTTCTCCTACTGTTCCAGAACCAGGGTCTTTACCACCACCGGCAGGGCGCTGGCCACCGGTGCGCCGATGTCCAGATAGCTTCCAGCGCTGACCTTCACCCGGTCAATGCACAGAATCTGGGTCTGCTTGGGTGTCCGGGCAGCCAGGGCCTGACCCAGGGCTTTGGCCATGTCCTGTTCCAGGCACAGCAGCACCGGTGCCTGGGTCTGCCCCAAAATCTCCTCCGCCAGTGCTGTGACCTCCCGGTAGGAAGGGGCAGCCTTGCCCTGCATGGCCAGAATTGCCGTGCCTTCCTGCTTGCGCAGTTCTCGGCCAATGTCCTGGGGATTCTGGATGTTCACCACTGGAACATTTTTCAGGGGAAATTGTACATTTTGGTAAAACACCGTACTGCCGGACAGCTGGGTGCTGTGGCATCCCGCCCCGATCACTGTGGCCCGGATGGTTTCGCTGCCAAGGCGAAACTGCCCCTGGCACAGCATGCTCCGGCGAATCGCCTGCCCCAGAATCGGCCCCATGTCCCCGAATTGGTGCCAGGGAAAATCGTTTCCGATGCAGTCCGCCACTCCCCCGGAGAAAGACAGCACCACCGGCTCCTGGGGCGGGGCAAATCCCCCGGCGGCCTCCGCCGTGGTCAGCTTGTCCAGAAGCTCCGTCTTTTCCCGCAGTCCCGCCGCCATTTCCAGGGCCTGTGTCAGCAGCTTGGCCACAGGTTCCAGGTCCTCCTGGGTAACCCTGTCCCCCGCTTTCAGGTTACATAATCCAGAAAGCACCGGGGAAACGTAGGAAACCACCCCATCTTCCCCGAATTTCACCAGCCGTCCGCCCACGTTCAGGCATCCGGTGTGCACAATCTGGCCTTTGCGAATCAGGGCAAGGTTACTGGTGCCGCCGCCAATATCCATGTGCAGCACGGTTTTCCCTTCCTGCTCAGAAAAGGCCACCGCGCCGGCACCTTTTGCCGCCAGTACGCTTTCCAGATCCGGCCCGGCGGTGGCTACCACAAACTCCCCGGCAAAATCCGACAGGGCATCCAGCACCGCCCGGGCGTTTTCCTTCCGGCTGGTTTCACCGGTGATGATAATGGCCCCAGTGTCTACATCCTGCCGCTGAAGACCTGCCTTTCGGTATTCTTCCTGGACAATTTCCCCGATTTTCTCCCCGTCCACATGGCTTTCATCCAGCAGCGGTGTGAAATAAACGGGACTTTTGTACCGGATTTCCCGCTGGGCAATTTCCAGTTCCGGCACGGCGAAGGCAGAGGCCCGGTTTTCCACCACCAGTTCCGACACAATCAGCTGGGTGGAGGTGGTTCCCACATCCAGGCCCACGCTGCACAGCCGCTCAGACACGCCCGGTCACCTCTTCCAGAATCCGCCGCACCACGAAGTCCTCCACCATCATGGGGTTGCTGTCACAGCAGGGATCGTGCAGGGTCGCCTGGACAATCTGCCCCACGTTCTCCCACACCGCCCGGGGATCTACCCCCGCCTGGGCCAGGGTTTCCGGCAGATTCAGTTCCCGCCGCAGCCGGACAATGCCGTTTTTCAGATTCCGAACCGCAATGGTGTCGGCGCTGCCCCCCATACCGGCGGCTCTTGCCAGTTCGGCATACTTTTTCCCCGCCACATGGGCGTTGCAGCCAATCACCGAGGGAAGCAGTATGGCGTTCAGCCGTCCGTGGGGCACATGGAACAACCCGCCCAAAGAATGAGCCATGGCATGGCACAGCCCCAGTCCCGCCTGGGTAAAGGCCATTCCCGCCATGGTGGCCGCCAGATGCACCTTCAGCCGGACACCCTGGTTTCCCGCATAGGAAGCAGGCAAAGATGCGTAGGCGCTGCTGAATGCCTCCCGGGCATACAGATCCGTCACCACCCCAGCGCCCTTGGCAACGTAGGCTTCCAGGGCATGGGTCAGCACGTCAAATCCCGTCTCCGCAATCAGTCCCTTGGGCAGCTGCTGGAGCAGGTCGCTGTCCAAAATCGCCACATCCGGCCGCAGCCGGGGGTCAACCAAGGGATGTTTTACCTTATTGTGGGTCAAAATGGCAAAATCCGTCACCTCCGAACCGGAGCCGGAGGTGGTGGGAATGGCCACAAAGGTATAATCCCCTTTTGCAAAATAGGCCATAGCCTTGGCGCAGTCCATGGCGCTGCCCCCACCCAGGGCCACCACCAGATCCGGATTGAATTCCCGGAGCCGTGCTGTCCCTTCCGCCGCCAGTTCCACCGTAGGGTCCGGCTGCACCTTGTCAAAATATTCAACCTTTTGACATTTTACCTGGTCAGCAATGTGTTTTGCCGTACCGTTTTTCATAAAATAGGGGTCCGTCACCAGAAACAGCCGCTGCCCTTGCAGAGTTGCCAGCATGGAAACCGCTCCGCTGCCGGAAATCAACCTGGTTTTGCAGGAGAATTCCTCCATAACTATCCACCGCCTTTTCAGAGGTAGTATTTCCAGCAATACGGGAATTATGAGGAAAATTTCCATAAAAAAGCCCCCGACTTCCGAAGAAGTCGGGGGCAAGGAAAACAATATTAATACTGAGTGGGCTTGATGTGCCAGATTTCCTCAGCGTACTGACGGATGGTACGGTCAGAGGAGAACTTGGCAGCGGAGGCCACATTCATCAGGCACTTGCGGCCGAAGGCCATCCGATCGGCATAATCCCGATTGGCCTGGAGCTTGGCGTCCAGATAGGACTGGTAATCCAGCAGCAGGAAGTAATGATCAGCCTTATCCCAGTCGCTGCCGTCCAGCAGGGCATGGAACAACTCCCGCTGGCCGTCGTCGGTGGGCACGGTACCGTCCACCAGGGTGTTGATGGCGCGGCGCAGGTCGGCGTTGGTGTCGTAGATGCCCCGGGCATAGTAACTGTCCTTGGCCTGGTTCAGCTGTTCCACGGTATGGCCGAAGATATACTCGTTCTCGATACCGGCCTCCTGGGCAATCTCCACGTTGGCACCGTCCAGGGTTCCCAGGGTCACAGCGCCATTGAGCATCAGCTTCATGTTGCCGGTGCCGGAAGCCTCTGTGCCGGCAGGAGAAATCTGCTCGGAAATATCGGCGGCAGGGATGATATGCTCAGCATAGGAGCAGTTGTAGTTCTGGACAAAGACCACCTTCAGCTTATCCGCCACGGCAGGATCGTTGTTGATCATCCGGGCAACCCGGTTGATATAGCGGATAATGGCCTTGGCCCGGGCATAACCGGGGGCGGACTTGGCGCCGAAGAGGTAAACCGTGGGGTGGAAGTCCGGCAGACGGCCTTCCTTCAACCGGAAGTAGATATCCACCACTGCCAGGATGTTCAGCAGCTGACGCTTATACTCGTGCAGACGCTTGACCTGGACGTCGAAAATGAAGTCCGGATTCAGCATCACGCCTTCGTGCTTGGCAACCACGGCGCACAGCTGCTGCTTCTTCTGCCGCTTGATGGCATTGAAGCGGGTGACGGTTTCGTCGTTGATGTGGTCTTTCAGCTTGGAAATCAGCTCCAGATCCTTCAGGAAGTCGCCGCCTACCAGCTCCCGGATCATGGCGGTCAATTCGGGGTTGCACAGGCCAATCCAGCGGCGGGGGGTAATGCCGTTGGTCTTATTCTGGAACCGCTCGGGGAAGGCATGGTACCAATCCTTGAAGCAGTCATCCTTCAGAATCTGAGAGTGGATCTCTGCAACACCGTTGACGTAGGTGCCTACATACACGGACAGGTTTGCCATGTGGGCAGTATTGTCCCGGATGATGAAGAGGCCCGGATGCTCCCACTTCAGCTTCTGGTCAATCTGGCAGATGATGTCCACAATTTCGGGCACCACAGAGCGCAGCAGATCCAGAGGCCACTTTTCCAGAGCCTCGCCCATAACGGTATGGTTGGTGTAGGAGAAGGTCTTCTGAGCAACGTTGAAAGCCTCGTCAAAGCTCAGGCCCTCCAGCATCAGCAGCCGGATCAGTTCGGGGATGGACATGGCGGGGTGAGTGTCGTTAAGCTGCACAGCGTAGAAATCGCTGAACTTTCTCAGATCACTGCCGTGGGCCAGCTTGAAGGTCCGCAGCATATCCTGCAGGGAAGCGGAGGACAGCACATACTGCTGCTTGATGCGCAGGCGCTTGCCTTCCCAGGTGGAGTCGTTGGGGTACAGGACACGGGTGATGTCCTCGGCCTTGTTCTTGGCATCCAGAGCCCGCAGATAGTCCTGGTCGTTGAAGGCATTGAAGTCCAGCTCCTGCTCGGCTTCACACTGCCACAGACGCAGGGTACCCACGTTGTTAGTGTCGTAGCCGATGACCGGCACATCGTAGGGCACAGCCAGCACGGTGTGCTCGGGGAACTTGATCTTTACGGTATGGTTATACCGGCGGTAGGACCAGGGGTCACCGTACTTGGTCCAGTCGTCAGCCTTTTCCACCTGGCTGCCGTTGCCGTCGAAGCTCTGCTTGAACAGGCCGAACTTATAGCGCAGGCCATAGCCGGACAGGGGGATGTTGGTAGAAGCAGCGGAATCCAGGAAGCAGGCTGCCAGACGGCCCAGACCGCCGTTGCCCAGAGCATCGTCCTCGATCTCTTCCAGCACAGCCAGATCCACGCCCCGCTCGGCAAACAGGGTCTTCATCTCGTCCAGAATACCCAGGTTGAACAGGTTGCTGTAAACCAGACGGCCGATCAGGTATTCTGCAGAGATGTAGTAAGCCTTCCGGTTGGGCATACGGGTTTTCTTGGAACGGCTCCAGTTATCGGAAATGGCCATCATCACAGCCTGACCCAGAGCCTCGTGCAGCTCCTGAGGAGTGGCCTCCTTCAGGGATACGTCGTAGGTATACTTCAGCTGTGCCTCAGTCCATTTCAGGATATTCACACAATTTATATTCATATTCGCTCTCCATTCTTAAAGCGGAAAACCGCAATTGCTGTTTCAGATTATGCAGCACCGGAAATGCCGTACCGGGCTGCCAGTGGTCTTGAAACGTTTCCACAATTTTTCAAGACACTCCTACAGAGTAATACTTTTCCAGCTTTTTGTCAAGTAAAACCCTGTACAAAAGCCATAACATTTCCTATTTTTGGCAGAATGTTCAGATTCTGCCCAACTTTTTCGGCACATATACCCCGGCCTGCAGTCAGATCAGCCTCTGATTTTTTCCAGTCCAGGGGAAAAAACCAGCCCCGCCAAACAGGCGGGGCTGGCAGAATCGATATGGACTTAGGCTTCCAGATTGATGCCGGTCTCCTTGGAGAAGACATGGCAGACATGACCGGGGAATGCGAACTTGACAGTGGAGCCGTTGGACAGGGCAGCCACTTCAGCGCCGGTCATATTCATGGTGGACACGACCATAACCACATCACGGCCCATGGAGGTGACGTGCAGGTGGACGGAGGAGCCCATCATTTCGGAAACGTCAACCTTGCCTTCGATGCCGGTGCCCAGCTCAACATGCTCAGGACGAACACCCAGAACCACATCCTGCTCGGCCACATTGTTCTTGGCCAGGGCAGCCTGCTTCTCCTCGCTCAGTTCAACGGTCAGGCAATCCAGCTTCACAGCGTACTTGCCGTTGACCTTAACCAGTTTGGCGTTTTCAAACATGTTCATCTGAGGCGTACCGATGAAGGTAGCTACGAACAGGTTGTACGGATGGTTGAAGACCTCCTGAGGAGTGCCGATCTGCTGGATGAAGCCGTCCTTCATGATGACGATCCGGTCGCCCAGGGTCATAGCCTCAGTCTGGTCGTGGGTAACATAGATAAAGGTGGTGTTGATCCGCTCACGCAGCTTGATGATCTCTGCACGCATCTGGTTACGCAGCTTGGCATCCAGGTTGGACAGAGGCTCGTCCATCAGCATAACCTGAGGGGAACGAACGATAGCACGGCCGATGGCCACACGCTGACGCTGACCGCCGGACAGAGCCTTGGGCTTACGGCCCAGGTACTGGGTGATGTCCAGAATTTCCGCAGCCTGCTTGACAGCCTTGTCAATCTCATCCTTGGGGGTGTGACGCAGCTTCAGAGCGAAGGCCATGTTTTCATAGACGGTCATGTGGGGGTACAGAGCGTAGTTCTGGAAGACCATGGCGATGTCGCGGTCCTTGGGAGCCACGTCGTTGACCAGGCGGTCGCCGATGTACAGTTCGCCTTCGGAAATTTCTTCCAGGCCGGCGATCATACGCAGAGTGGTGGACTTACCGCAGCCGGAGGGGCCGACCAGGACGATGAATTCCTTGTCTGCGATCTCCAGGTTGAACTCCTGCACAGCCACGACACCCTTGTCCGTGATCTGCAGGTTGGTCTTCTTCTCGGGCTCGCCCTTCTTTTTCTTCTTCTTTGCGTCGTCGCCGCTGTAGGGGTAGATCTTCTTTACGTTCTTCAGGGTCAAACTTGCCATACTGTTTTTGACTCAGAACACACCGAGCCTTTCGCATGTGCTCTCGCATACCCGGAAAGCAAACTTCCGGGAGCATTACGACAGGTCTCCACACTGCCGCACCGTGAGTCAGACGGACATTTCCTCCTTAAATTTAGCAGACTGGGCCTATTTCGTGGAGTAGACACAATCCACCGGGATAGCAACATCATACCACACTTTTCAACTTTGGGCAATGGTGGGTAATCACAGTTTTAACCGGTTATTTTTGGGTAATTTGACCGTTCTCCCCGCCGGAAATTTCGTTTTCTCGCCCCTGTGTGTCAGCGAAGAACATACCCGTCTTCAGACGCTTCCAGGGAAGTACTGTAGTAGGCTGCCATGGCGTCCTCCAGATACAGCACATCCGCCACAGCGCCGGTTTCATAACAGCTGTGCATTGCCAGCTGAGCAAGGCCGATATCCGCAGTGGGCACGCTGACCTGCCCCAGCGAAATTCGTCCCAGGGTAGAGCCGCCGGGCAGGTCCGCCCGGTTATAGTAGCTCTGAACCGGCACATCTGCCTTGCGGCAGACCTTGCGGAAAATAGCGGCAGCCACGCCGTCCGTGCAGTAGCTCAGGTTTGCGTTGTGCTTGAGCACCACGCCGCCGCCCAGTACAGGGGCATTGCTGGGGTCGGCAAACTCCGGATGGTTGGGGTGGACACCGTGGGCGTTATCAGCGGAAATCATAAACGACTGAGCCAGCATCCGGTTCAGATCCAGTCCCCGATTCCGACAGATCCGCTCCAGCACCTGATACAGCAGCGTGGAAGCAGCACCCTGGACGGAGCCGGAGCCTACCTCTTCGCTGTCAAACACGCACAGCACCGGGATTGCCTGGCTGTCCTTGGCTTTCAGGAAGCCCTGGGTGCAGCCCCAGGCGCATTCCAGATCATCCAGTGCCGGAGCGGAAATGTACTCATCCGCCGCGCCCCAGATGCTGGCCTTCTGCCGCACATACAGATACAGGTCATGGCCCAGGATTTCTCCCCCGGCCTGCTGGGACAGCAGCTGCTCCAGCTTTCCGGCGGCTTCCTTGGTTCCGGCCAGCGGCAGCATATCCACCGCCGGATTCCACTTATAGCCTTCATTGACCTGGCGGTTCATATGAATGGCCAGGTTGGGAATCAGCAGCAGGTCTTTGTCAATGTCCACCAGCTTGGTCTGAATTCCCTCCTGGGTCTCCACCACCACCCGTCCGGCGATGGACAAGGGCCGGTCCAGCCAGGTGTGCATCAGCATACCGCCGTAGCGCTCCACGGCTACCCGGGTGCTGGCTCCTGCCAGTTCAAAATGCTCCTTGACCTTGAAAGTGGGCCTGTCGCTGTGGCTGGCGCTCATGAAAAAGCCCTTGGGCTCCTGCTGCGGAATCCGGAAAGCAATCACCGCCGTGCCGCCCCGGGTCAGATAGTATTTGCCTCCGGGTACCAAATCCCACTGGGCTTCCTCCGCAAGCCGGATATACCCCTGCTGCGCAAGCTGCCGGCAAATGGCGCTCTGGGCATGATAAACGCTGTGGGCCTCATCCAAGAAGCTTCTCAGCGCCTCGATTCTCTCATCCATAACACATATCCTCCTGTGTCGTAAGTTCTCAGGGCTATTTTACACGTCCCGCAGCCTTGCGTCAACCGCGCCATCCGGTGTCCGTTTTTGTCGAATTTTGTCGAAAAGTTTTATTTTTCATTGTCATATGATGCAAAACGTCGATTTTTGACGAGCGATTATTTAGAAATTACCTTGCAAATCGCCGCACTTCATGCTATCCTTTATTTGTCGCACACGGGTTTTTCCGTGGCAAGGGGAGAATTTTACATGTTAGGAGAGGATCGTATGGAACACACAACAACCGTATTTATCGCGGACAGTGCGGAAGACTTTTGTTCCGGTCTTACAGCCGCACTGCAGCGTGCCGATGGGTTTCAGGTAGTGGGAACCGCCAACGACGGGGAATTGGCGATTCGCATGATTGAAGAGCAGAAACCGGATGTACTGGTACTGGATCTGATGCTTGCCAAGCAGGATGGCATCAGCGTCCTGAAAAGCATCGCCGGCATGGAACGCAAACCGATTACATTGGCTACCTCTGCATTTGTCACGGAATATGTATCTTCGGCGGCAGCCAATCTGGGGGTTCGGTATCTGATGCTGAAACCCTGCGATATGACCGCTCTGGTAGAACGGCTGGAGGAGATCCGCGGTGGGGAGAGTCTGCGGTATCCGGAAAAGCGCCGGGCGGACAAAACCAGCATTGAATCCATGGTCACCGGAATCATCCACGAAATTGGCGTTCCCGCCCACATAAAAGGCTATCAGTATCTGCGGGAAGCCATTATCATCGCCGTCAACGACATGGATGTGATCAACGCCATCACCAAAGTACTCTACCCTCAGGTGGCCAAGACCTTCCAGACTACCCCCAGCCGGGTAGAGCGAGCCATCCGCCACGCCATCGAGGTGGCCTGGGATCGGGGCGACCTGGATACGCTGCAGCGTTTCTTTGGCTACACCGTATCCAACACCAAAGGAAAGCCCACCAATTCCGAATTCATTGCCCTGATTGCGGACAAGCTCCAGCTGCAGCTGAAAAGCGCCGAGGCTGCCCAGTTTTAGATATGCAAAAATACTCCCGGTTGATTCACACGATCAACCGGGAGTTTTTATTGTCAAGTTAGAAATCGCTGGCACCCAGGTAGGTCTGCCGCCGCAGCAAGGCTTTGGCACACTTGTGGCAGGTGTAATCCTGGGTGAGCATCTGGGGTGCGATTTTCTCCGGCTCGCCGCAGCGGGCACAGACGGGGATGTTGGTAATTTTGTACTCAAAAATCCAGTAGCCGGAGCCGGCGCTGGTGATGCTGGCCCAGGTGTGCCGGTCTTCCTTGTGAGATGCGATACGGCCGTAGTTATAGATATTGGAGTCCCGAACCTGAATGGTTCCGTCCTCGTTTACCTTTTCCAGAACGATGTAATGTCCGCCCTTGGTCCAGTAGCCCTTGTGCTGAATGGAAATGACGATATGGCCTTCATCCAGCGCCTGCTTGGCCACCGTAGGCTCATAAGTTTTTTCCTTCAGGTAGAAGCCCAGCACCGGCGGTTCGTTAACGAAGATCATGCCGTCGGTTCCGTTGCTGAAGCTGTAGTAACCGTAACGAGCACACATTTCCGGGGGCGTCCACTCTTCGTCTGCCAGATAGCTTGCCAGCATAGCCATGGAGGTAATGCCGCAGCCGTTGGTAGAAAGCTTGAATCCGCCGAACATGGTTCCGGCATAATCCTGCTGCAGGTACAGCGGCACTTCCGGGAACCGCTCATGGGCCACATCGGGATACAGTACATCCCCGGTACCCACGCTGCTCTCTGCCTCCGGCAGAACGATAGCGCTGTAGTCCACATCCATGGGATGGTTTTCCCGGGCACCCGCCAGGATATCGTTTTGCATCTGGCTCTTCAAGTCCTGCTCCGCCTGGGCATACCAGATGTCGGTGCTGCCGGTAAAGTACAGGATATGACAGCCATACTCCGTGCGGATGATGGTGGTATCCCCGGGCTGACGTGCCGGGTCAAAGCACCAGCTGTCCAGCTCCGGAATCAGCTGCCCCTGACGCAGCTGATGATATGCGCCGCCATCCAGAGCCGTACCGGTATCCTGGGAGTTTTTGTTGGCCAGTTCTGCAAAGGTTGCTTCCGTTTCTTTGGTTTTGTCCTTCCAATAGGTCAGCAGCTCCTCTGCCTTGGCCTGACATGCCTGCCAGGCTTCCTCGGAGCAGCTTACCTTGCCGTCGGCGGCAATGGTCACCGGCTGGGTCGGCTGGGTGGGCTCCGTGGTGGCGGTAACAGGCTGGGTTGCCTCTTCTTCCGTCTCCTGCCCCGGCACTACCAGCAGATGGTGGATGTCCACATATTTTCCGCTGTCTCTGGTAATGCCCTGAGACTGGTAAGTGCTTTCCTGCTGGGCAAAGTAGCTTTCCACTTCCTCCTGAGTAGGCGCCAGATCATAGCTCAGGGAAGTCATGTACATGTAGCCGTAGTTATACAGCCAGGCAAAATCCTGCACGTTCTGCAGCGTGGTGCCGAATGCCTTCTGGGCCATCTCTTCGGCACTGGCATAGCCCTTCTCCTGGGCCAGAGTTTCCAGGGTCTGGGGAAGGTTGTCCAGGTACTCCTGATGCATGGTATTGAGCCGGAAGGTATCGCTGTAGCCGTAGAGGAATTTGGTTGCCGGGATATCCGTCAAATAGATCTCATAGTTCTGCAGGTTGGGCTTGTAGGCCTCTTCCTTGGGCAGTCCCTTTTCCTCCGCCTCCAGGGCCATGGCCTGAGCGGTATACCAGGAATTCAAGGCCCGCTTCAGAAAATACTGCTGCCAGCTGGCCACGCTGGAATCCACCGTGCAGACCTGGGTATCCAGGGGCGCATCAAAGTCCGGGGCCTGATCCCGGTTTTCGCTGCGATACTGGGAAACCTCTGCCCAGTAATAGGCACTGAGCATGCCATTGGTCAGCTGCTTCTCTCCTACGGTAGCCACTACCGCATCGGCGTTTCCCTGCCCGGTATAGGTTCCCTTGCAGGTCACATCCTCAGGATTTCCATCCGGGGGGGTAGTCGCCGGCGGCGCTGTTTCCACCGGCGCTGTGGTCTGGGATACCGTCTGTTCCTGACCGGCAGGCGCAGCCGTCTGCACATCCTGTTTCTTTCCGCAGCCCGACAATACCAGCACCAGCGCCAGTACCAGGGCAGCCCATCGTTTGGTCATACCGTGGTCTTCCTTTTCGTAAAATTCTCCGCTTAGTTTACCATATTATCCCGGTTTTTTCAAGACTTGCTCCGGGGCGTCTTCTTTAAGATTCCATAAACTTCGGGGCTTTCTCCCCTTTTCCCGCTTGCAATTCCCGCTTTTCTGGGGTATAATCCCAATGAAATTACCAAATACAGGAGGAACCCCATGGAAAACGAAAATCAGCTTCCTGAGGAAGAAGTCAGCATTCTGACCCTTACCGACGAAAACGGTCAGGATACCAACTTTGAATATCTGGACTGCATGACCTACCAGGACAAGGAATACCTGGTGCTGATGCCCACAGAGGATGAGTCCGGCGAGATCGTCATTCTGGAAGTGGAACCCGTTGATGAAGAGAACGAGAACTACCTGGCTGTGGAGGACGAATCCATTCTGGATGCCGTCTACGGTCTGTTCAAGGAAAAGTACAAAGACGTGCTGACCTTCGAGGAATAAGCATATGTCCCCCGGAACACTGAACGAACTGTGTTCCGGGGGATTGTTCTTTTATTTCTGATACATGGGGGTGGTCAGATACCGCTCGCCAGAGTCCGGCAGCAGCACCACAATGGTCTTGCCTTTGTTCTCTTCCCGCTGAGACAGCATAAACGCCGCATGCAGAGCCGCGCCGCCGGAAATTCCTGCCAGAACCCCTTCTTCCCTGCCCAGCTGACGGCCTGCCTGGTAGGCATCCTCCGTGGCGACGGTAATCACCTCATCCACAACGGTTCTGTCCAAAATCTCCGGCACAAATCCTGCGCCAATGCCCTGGATGCCATGGGGGCCGCTGCGGCCCTGGGTCAAAACCGGAGAGTCCGACGGTTCCACACCGATGATTTTCACATTGGGATTTTTCTCCTTCAGATACCGTCCCACACCGGTGATGGTGCCGCCGGTGCCGATGCCCGCCACAAACAGGTCTACCTTCCCATCGGTATCCTCCCAGATTTCCGGGCCGGTGGTGCGGTAGTGGGCATCCGGGTTGGCAGGATTCACAAACTGCCCCGCCAGGAAGCTGCCGGGGGTTTCCCTGGCCAGTTCCTCGGCCTTGGCAATGGCGCCGGACATACCCAGCTTGCCGGGAGTCAGCACCAGCTCCGCGCCGTAGGCCTTCATCAGCAGCCGGCGCTCCATGCTCATGGTGTCGGGCATGACAATGATGCACCGGTAGCCCCGGGCCGCCGCCACACTGCACAATCCGATGCCGGTATTGCCGGAGGTAGGCTCAATAATCACGCTGCCCGCTTGCAGCACCCCCCGGCGCTGTGCGTCGTCGATCATGGACAGAGCCACCCGGTCTTTGGCGGAGCCAGCCGGGTTCTGCCCTTCCAGTTTTGCCAGAATGGTTGCCTGGAGGTTCCGATTTTTTTCCATATTCCCCAGATGCAGCAGCGGGGTTCTGCCGATAAGCTGGGACGCGGACTGGTAAATGTTTGCCATAACAAACCCTCCCTGATTGGGCATTTTCTTAGTGGGAATTATACACCCCTGCCTTCCCCATGTCAATTGACTTTGACACGGGGCTATGCTAAACTGAGGAGAAAAAGGAGGGATGTATCCATGACCCCCATTGAGGAACAGATTGAAGGCATTGTAGACAGTATTCTGGAAGATTATCACAACGGCCGGGACATCGACAAGCTGGACCCTTTCCAGCACCCGGACAAAGATGTGGTCATTGACATGATCGGAAAGCTTCTGCGGATTGTCTATCCCGGTTTTTCCAGGGACAGAGCCTACCGGATTTACAATACCAAGCATAACCTGTCCATGCTGATTGAAGATGTGATGTACAATCTGAACAAGCAGATTGCCATCGTTCTGCGCAGTTCCATGTCGGCTCAGGAGGCCCAGGACAAAGCCCAGATGCTGAGCCTGGAATTTTTCCGGGCCATTCCCGGCGTCCGGTCTGTGATTCAGACCGATGTGGAGGCCTTCTACGACGGCGATCCGGCGGCCTACAGCGTAGACGAAATTGTCTTCTGTTATCCCGGACTGTACGCCATTACCGTTTACCGGCTGGCCCACATTCTGTACACATTAAACGTGCCCATGCTGCCCCGGATTATGACGGAGCATGCCCACTGCATCACCGGCATTGACATCAACCCCGGCGCCACCATCGGCAAGTATTTCTTCATCGACCACGGCACCGGCATTGTGGTGGGCGAAACCACCGTCATCGGCGACCATGTGAAAGTATACCAGGGTGTCACCCTGGGCGCCCTGACCACCCGGGGCGGCCAGAGTCTGCGGGGCAAGAAACGCCATCCCACCATTGAGGACAACGTAACCATCTACGCCGGCGCTTCCATTCTGGGCGGCGGTACGGTGATCGGCCGGGACAGCGTCATCGGCTCCAACGTCTTTATCACCCACTCCATCCCCGCCTGCACCACCGTCAGTGTCAAGAGCCAGGAACTGCAGTTCAAACCCCGCAACTGCCCCGGCGACTGTTCCAACTGCGGAGCCAAGCCGGAACCCTTCTGGGAAGGGCAGAAATAGTCTCTTTCCTCTCCCACTGCAAAATGCCAATAGCAAGGCCGCTGATTTTTGTAAATCAGCGGCCTGTTTTTTGCATTCTGTTTTATAAATCTGGACAAACCTTATTCGGCAAGATTTGTCAGTGTATCGCCTGTAATGCGGTACACTGTCCAATCTGACATTGGCTCTGCTCCCAAGGATCGGTAAAAGTCAATGCTGGGTTGATTCCAGTCAAGACACCACCATTCCAAGCGTCCACATTTTCGTTCAACGGCAATGGATGCCAATTTTTTCAAAATCGCTTTTCCATAGCCGTTGCCGCGGTATTCCGGTTTCACAAACAAGTCTTCCAGATAGATTCCTGCACGGCCGAGGAAGGTGGAAAAGTTATGAAAGAAAAGCGCAAACCCAATCTCTTTCCCGTCTACAACAGCAAACAGAACCTCTGCTTTCTGCTTATCAAAAATCCACTCTTCCAGGGTTACCTCATCCGCAACTACTTCATGCAGCATCTTTTCATAGTCGGCAAGTTCTTTGATAAATTGTAATGTGCTTATCGACTTAACTCAGCAAGTCACCATATCTTGTAACAGTCCGAAATATAGGACAGCTTCCATGAGATAATATCGTCACCAGATAAAGGGGGACAATGTTATGGCAGAGGCTACTGCGGTTACTTTTAAGGAATTTCGGGCTCGTTACAATACAGAGGATGCTTGCCGTCGAGAGTTGTTCCGGCTTCGGTTTCCTGAGGGCTTTGTCTGCCCTGTTTGCGGCTGCCGGGA
>DVGO01000015.1 GCA_018712645.1 Candidatus Faecousia faecavium
TGTATCGCCACCTCCGGCCCCGGTGCCACCAATCTGGTCACCGGTATTGCCACCGCTTACATCGATTCCGTCCCGCTGGTTGCCATTACAGGCAACGTGCCCACTACCATCATCGGCACCGATGGTTTCCAGGAAATCGATATTACCGGCGTGACCCTGCCCATCACCAAGCACAATTACTTTGTTGGCTCCATTGATAAGCTGGCAGACACCATCCGGGAAGCCTTCCGGCTGGCCAAATCCGGCCGTCCCGGCCCCGTTCTGATTGATGTGCCCAAGGATGTTCAGGTTGCCCAGTGGGAATACGAACCCCAGGACGCGGTTGCCGCTGAGGAAAGTTTCCCTGCCAAGGATATTCGCATCCAACAAGCTGCCGACTGCATCAACGCCGCCCAGCGTCCCTTCCTGTACTTTGGCGGCGGTCTGATTACCAGCGATGCTCAGGATGAACTGCTGCAGATTGCAGAACGGATTGACGCACCCATTGGCTGCTCCATGATGGGCATTTCCGGTGTTCCCACCGATTACCCCCGGTTCCTGGGTATGCAGGGCATGCACGGCCATTATGCCTGCTCTACCGCCATGCACCACGCTGACTGCATTATCGCCCTGGGATGCCGGTTCAACGATCGGGTTACTGGCGACCGGGCCAAGTTTGCGGTAGGCGCCAAGATTGTCCACATCGACATTGACGGTGCCGAGCTGGGCAAAACCGTTACCCCCGCCCATGGTCTGCGGGGTGACGTGAAAAAGACGCTGCAAAAGCTGCTGCCCCTGCTGAAGGAAGTCAAGCATCCTCAGTGGCAGGAAACCATTGACCGTTTTCTGGAAGAAGAGCAGCAGGGTATGGACAACCGGGAAGGCATGACCCCCCGCAATGTCATTGGTCTGCTCAACCAGCACCTGAACGAAAACACCCCCGTTGCCACCGATGTGGGCCAGCACCAGATGTGGGCTGCACAGTATCTGAACCTGAAGAATACTCGCCGGTTCATTTCCAGCGGCGGTCTGGGTACCATGGGCTTCGGTATGGGTGCCGCTATGGGCGCTGCACTGGGCACCAAGGAGCGAGCTGTACTGGTTACCGGTGACGGAAGCTTCGGCATGAATCTGAACGAGCTGGCCACCGCCGTGGTCAACCGGGTTCCTCTGGTGATTCTGCTGCTGAACAACGGTGTTCTGGGTATGGTTCGCCAGTGGCAGACCCTGTTCTTCGACAAACATTATTCCAACACCACCCTGTCTGACCGTCAGACGGACTTTGTAAAGCTGGCTGAGGCTTTTGGCGCCAAGGCAAGTCGGGCGCTGACCCTGGAGGAACTGGAAGAGGCTCTGACCAAGGCTTTCGCCTGCGACGGTCCTTATCTGATTGACTGCGCTATTGACAAAGACGAATTCGTTTTGCCCATGCTGCCTCCCGGCGGTTCCATGGATGATATCATTGTAAGGATTGGTGATTGATATGAAGAAATTTACTGTAGCCATTCTGGTCAACAACCAATTCGGCGTTCTGAACCGGGTCACCAGCATGTTCCGCCGCCGTCAGTTCAATATCACGTCTCTGACCGTCAGCGAGACGGAGTCCGAGGAATTCTCCCGGATTACCGTACAGTCGGAAGGCGACGAAGTAAAAAAAGAGCAGCTGATCAACCAGCTGTACAAACTGCCCGATGTGTGCTCCGTTGCGGAACTGGACGATGTGGACACCGTAGGCCGGGAACTTCTGCTGATCAAAATGCGCAATGACCCTGCTGCCCGCAACGACATCCGCTCCGCTTCCACCGCTTACGAAGGCAAAGTGGTAGACTACACCAAAGACTCCTTCATCATTCAGATGGTGGGCGACAGCCGGAAAATTGACAACTTTATCGACCTGATGCGGGACTTTGAGATTCTGGAAATCTGCCGCACCGGCCTTGTCACCCTCCAGAGAGGTGCTACCACCATCCGCAGAGTGACCAACCTGTAATTTCTCTTGTTTTCCCTTATCCCCGATAATCGAAATAAAAATGAACTAATTTTGGGAGGTAATCCGCTATGAATCGTATCTTCTATCAGCAGGACTGTGATCTGCAGAAACTGGCCGGCAAGACTGTTGCCATCATCGGCTACGGCTCCCAGGGCCACGCCCATGCGCTGAACCTGAAAGACAGCGGCGTGAATGTCATTGTCGGTCTGTACAACGGCTCCAAGAGCTGGGCCAAGGCTGAGGCTCAGGGCCTGACGGTTATGACCGCTGCCGAGGCTGCCAAGGCTGCCGATATCATCATGATCCTGATTAACGACGAGAAGCAGGCAAAGCTTTACAAAGAAAGCATCGAGCCCAACCTGACCGAAGGCAAGACGCTGGCCTTTGCCCATGGCTTCAACATTCACTTTGGATGCATCAAGCCTCCCAAGAATGTCAACGTCATTATGATCGCCCCCAAGGGTCCCGGTCACACTGTCCGCAGTGAGTACCAGGCCGGCAAGGGCGTACCCTGCCTGATCGCCGTAGAGCAGGATGCCACCGGTGACGCTCTGGACATCGGTCTTGCCTATGCTCTGGGCATCGGCGGCGCCCGGGCCGGTGTTCTGGAAACCAATTTCCGCACCGAGACCGAAACCGACCTGTTCGGTGAGCAGGCTGTGCTGTGCGGCGGTGTCTGCGCTCTGATGCAGGCTGGCTTTGAAACTCTGGTGGAAGCCGGTTACGATCCCCGGAACGCATACTTTGAGTGCATCCACGAGATGAAGCTGATCGTTGACCTGATCTATCAGTCCGGCTTCAGCGGCATGCGTTACTCCATCTCCAACACTGCTGAGTACGGCGACTACATCACCGGCCCCAAGATCATCACCGCCGAGACCAAGAAGGCCATGAAGAAGATCCTCTCCGATATCCAGGACGGCACCTTCGCCAAGGACTTCCTGCTGGATATGTCCTCCGCCGGTTCCCAGGTGCACTTCAACGCCATGCGCAAGCTGGCCAGCGAGCATCCTTCCGAAATCGTGGGCGAAGAGATCCGCAAGCTCTACAGCTGGAGCGATGAGGACAAGCTGATCAACAACTAATTCTGTACCACAGGAGGGGCTCTGCCCCTCCTTCTGTGGATTTTTCGATATTTCAGAAAGTGGGAATTTCCTATGATCAAAGACACAATCGTAAACGGTCCCCAGAATGCGCCCCATCGCAGCCTCTATCACGCTTTGGGGCTGACCCACGAGGAACAGCAGCGGCCTCTGATCGGCATTGTCAGTTCCTACAATGAAATTGTTCCCGGTCACATGAACCTGGACAAAATCGTGGAAGCGGTAAAGATGGGCGTTGCCATGGCTGGCGGCACTCCCATCGTCTTCCCCGCCATCGCCGTCTGCGACGGCATTGCCATGGGCCACGAGGGCATGAAGTACTCCCTGGTTACTCGGGATCTGATTGCCGACTCCACCGAAGCTATGGTCAAAGCTCACGGCTTTGACGGTCTGGTTATGATACCCAACTGCGACAAAAACGTGCCGGGTCTTTTGATGGCAGCTGCCCGGGTCAATATCCCCACTATTTTCGTCAGCGGCGGCCCCATGATGGCCGGTCGGGTGGATGGCAAGAAAACCAGCCTGTCCAGCATGTTTGAAGCGGTGGGTGCCTACTCTGCCGGAAAAATCGACGAAAACCAGCTGCGGGTCTGTGAAGAAAATACATGTCCCACCTGCGGTTCCTGCTCCGGCATGTACACCGCCAATTCCATGAACTGTCTGACGGAAGTTCTGGGCATGGGCTTGCGGGGCAACGGCACCATTCCTGCGGTTTACTCTGCCCGGATCGAGCTGGCAAAGCATGCCGGTATGCAGATTATGAACCTGGTAAAGGAGAATATCCGCCCCCGGGATATTATGACCGCTGCGGCAATTCGCAACGCCCTGACTGCGGACATGGCGCTGGGCTGCTCCACTAACTCCATGCTCCATCTGCCCGCCATTGCCAACGAGTGCCAGGTGGAATTCAACCTGGATATGGCCAACGAAATCAGTGCCAAGACTCCCAACCTGTGCCACCTGGCACCCGCAGGTCCCACTTATATGGAAGATCTGAACGAAGCCGGCGGCGTATATGCGGTTCTGAAAGAACTGACCAAGGGCAATCTGCTGGATACTTCGGTAATGACCGTCACCGGGAAAACTCTGGGCGAGAACATTGCCACGGCATATAACCGGGACCCCTCTGTGATCCGTCCCTACGAAGATCCCTACTCCCCCACCGGCGGCATTGCGGTGCTGCGGGGCAATCTGGCTATGGAAGGCAGCGTTGTCAAGCGCAGCGCCGTTCTGCCGGAAATGCTGGTCCACGAAGGTCCTGCCCGGGTGTTTGAATGTGAAGAAGATGCCCAGGCTGCCATCAATGCCGGAAAGATTCAGCCCGGTGATGTGGTAGTCATCCGTTACGAAGGCCCCAAGGGCGGCCCTGGTATGCGGGAAATGCTGAATCCCACCTCCGCCATTATGGGCATGGGTCTGGGCAACAGCGTGGCACTGATTACCGATGGACGGTTCAGCGGCGCTACCCGTGGTGCCTGCATTGGTCACGTCTCTCCCGAAGCCGCTGCTGGCGGCGTGATCGGCGTGGTTCAGGAAGGCGACATCATCCACATTGACATTCCGGGCAGCAAGCTGGAACTGAAGATCTCCGACGAAGAGCTGGCAGCCCGAATGGCGAACTTTGTTCCCAAGAAGAAGGAACTGTCCGGTTATCTCAAGCGCTATGCTGCCTTGGTTTCCAGCGGTGCCAAGGGTGCAATTTTGAACGTATGACAAAGAACAGTCTTTCCCAATTACAGATTCGTCTGCATTCTCTGGCGATTTTCCGCAATCTTCTGAACGACCCGGTGATGGAGAGTCTGCTGGTGTACCTGGAATCTCTTCAGATTGGCCCCCTTTCTCATGCGGTGTCCTGTTATGGCCAGTTTGTCTCCCGGCTCTACGCCGCCGGGAGCACGACCCTGGCCCGGTATGTGGAGCAGCTGGCAGGTGACGACGAAAATCCCTACATCCGCCGGATCGGTCGGGGCGAAACCCCCGCTCCGGAGATGGTGGGATGCGTTCGGGCGGAATTGGATATTCTTCAAGCTGCTGCGGATTTAACCCCGGAAACCTTGCGCTCCGGGCTGGAGTGGGATGGGTATTTGCCGGTATTTCAGACAGAACCGGTGGACATTGCTGCCAGCTATCGCCACCGGTGCGAAAACATCGGCAAGCTGGGCTATGGCATCTATGCCCGTCACCGGATGTTCTATGTGGGAGACAACGGACAGATTGTCCCCGTCCACAACCCGGACAAGATTCGCCTGTCTTCCCTGATCGACTACAAGCGGGAGCAGCAGATTATTCTGGACAACACCCTGGCGCTGCTCTCCGGCAAGCCTGCCGCCAATATCCTGCTCACCGGCGATGCCGGTACCGGAAAATCCTCCACTGTAAAAGCGGTAGTCAATGAGCTTGCCTACAAGGGACTGCGGATTCTGGAAGTGCGCAAGGAACAGCTGCATGCCATTCCTGCCATTCTGGATGAGCTGAACAGCAATCCGCTGAAATTCATCCTCTTTATCGACGACCTGTCCTTTCAGAAAGATGACGACAACTTCAGCGCCCTGAAGGCCATACTGGAAGGCAGCGTTTCTGCCAAGAGCCGGAACATTGTGATTTATGCCACCTCCAACCGGCGGCATCTGGTGAAGGAAACCTTCTCCGACCGGGATGGGGACGACGTGCACCGCAACGACACCATGCAGGAACTGCTGTCGCTATCTGAACGGTTCGGCATTCAGGTAACCTTCCAGAAGCCGGACAAGAAAACCTACCTGGGCATTGTTCATCACCTGGCAAAGGAAAAGGGCATTCAAATAGAAGAAAGCCAGCTGGATGCCCTGGCAGAGCGCTATGCGCTGGGCCGCAGCGGGCGATCCGCTCGGGCTGCCAATCAATTTATTGATGGACTGCTGGCAAAATAACGATTCTCCCAATGAAAACTGTGCGCCGAACGTAAGATTTCGGCGCACAGTCTTTTTCTAAGCAAGTTTTTCCGACACTCTGGGTAAAACATTTTTTGTTCTTTTTTTACAAAAACTTCATCGAACCAAGGAATGCGATATGGTACAATGATTTTAATACGTTTATCCGTGTTTCACTTCTTCGGAAGTACTCAGAAAAGAGGTGCCTATGAACATCATCGAAAAAGCAGTCCCTCCCCGCATTGATGGAACCCTTCGCAAATTTTCCCTTCGTGTTCCGGAGGCCATCTGGAAGTGCAGCGGCATTATCCTGTTTGGACGCAGAATCAAGTCCCTGGCCTTTACCACCGATCTGGCAATTCTGCGCAATCTCAATGCCGACGCCATTCTGGCGGTTTATCCCTTTACCCCCCAGCCTATTATCAACCAGGCGCTGCTGACAGCTGCGGACATTCCCGTTTTTGCCGGCGTGGGCGGCGGTTTGACCAAGGGCAAGCGAGTGGTCACCCTGGGCGTTTTCTCCGAGATGCAGGGCGCTGTGGGGCTTGTGGTTAACGCACCTACCGCACCGGAAGTCATTGCCCAGCTGTCGGAAAATGTGGATATTCCCATTGTGGTAACCGTGACCCGATGGTGTGAGGAACTGCACCAACAAATCGAAGCCGGAGCCTCCATACTGAATGTGGCAGCCGGTGCCAATACCGCTGATCTGGTGCGTCAGGTTCGGAGCATGTATCCGGACATTCCGATTATGGCCAGCGGCGGGCCTACCGATGAAAGCGTACTGGTTACCATTGCCGCCGGCGCCAACGCCATTACCTGGACGCCGCCGTCAAACAAAGAAGTTTTCAGCGACGTGATGGCCAATTACCGGGACGGGAAAGAGCATTCCTAAAAGAAAACATCCCCCTTGCCTGCTGCCGGGAATTTGCCCGGTAAGCCATGCAAGGGGGGCATTTTTTTGTTACTCCGGAAGGTTCTCGACCTCTTTTTCCACACTGCTTCGTTTGACCATGCGGGATTTGGAGAACTGGATAATTTGACAGGAGTACAGTCCCCAGTTTCCGGAAATCACGAAACCAATGACTCCCACCAGGGCGAACAAATGCAGATTGGCGCTGCCGAACATTTCAATGCTGAGAATCAGCGCCGCAATGGGGCTATTGGTGACGCAGCAAAACAAGCCCACCAGTCCCAAAGCTCCGGCAAGTCCCGGGTCCAGTCCCAGCAGTCCTCCCACCACGCAGCCAAAGGTTGCGCCAATACAGAACGTGGGGACAATTTCGCCGCCTTTGAATCCGGCGGAGAGGGTAATGGCAGTAAAGAGCAGTTTCATCAGGAAGTCATACCAGTTTGCCTCTCCCGCCACTGCCTTCAGTGCCATATCCATTCCGGCACCGCTGTAACGCTGATCCCCTACCAACAGGGTCATCACGATCACTGCAGCACCACCCAGGACGATCCGCAGCATATCATTGGGAATCCGTTTCTTCGCCAGATGCTCCACCTGGTGGAAGCAGTAGCACATCACCATTCCCAGAACGCCAACCAGTACCGCCAGGGCCAGAAGCTGAGCCCCCTCAACTACAGTGAAAGCAGCAGCTTTCTCCAAGGGGAAGGTCTCTGCATGGACGCCCAGAATCCCGGACACATGGCTGGCGGAAATCGCCGCCAGATAACACGGCAACAGCGCCGGGGAGAAAATAATCCCCACAGATGCAAACTCCATGGTAAACAGAGTCGCTGTCAAAGGTGTTCCAAACAATCCGGCAAACACCGCTGCCATGCCGGCCATGGTCAGTACGACCCGTTCATTTTCTTTCAAATGCAGCAGTTTTCCCAACAGTGAGCCGGTAGAGCCACCCAGCTGCAGTGCAGCGCCCTCCCGTCCAGCGGAACCGCCAAAAAAGTGGGTAATGACCGTAGACAGGAAAATGACCGGAGCTACTGCGGTGCGTACATTTCCATCATTCAAAATGGCATCGATCACTTCATTGGTTCCCCGATTTCCCCGCAGGCGGAAAAGGCGGTAGAGTCCCAGGGTCATAAGACCGCCCACTGGGAGAAAAAACAGCACCCAGGGATGTTGCCCCCGGATTCCGGTGACAAAGGTCAGCGCGTAGTGAAATCCCGCGCCCAGTAATCCACCGAAAATCCCCATAACCGTACCGAGAATCCCCCATTTGAACAGGATTTTCCAGTACTTTTCCGGATGGTGCAGATGTTCAAGCACAGACATGGTTTTTCCTCTTTCTTGGATCAGAATTTGCTGCTTGCGGCATAGCTTGCCGCAAGGCCATTTATCATAGCACGTTCCTGCAGATTTTTCCAGAGGCATTTTTCTATTATCCGTTGAAAGGGCAGAAAAAGCGGACGCAGGCAAGCTCTGCGTCCGCTTCCGTTACTTGTTGCCGTAGTCGCGCTGTCCGTAAATGGCAGTACCAATGCGCACAATGGTTGCACCTTCGGCAATGGCAGCAGCGTAGTCTCCGCTCATGCCCATGGAAAGAATCTCCATGTCAGTATTTTCATAATGCCGGTTCTGCGCCGCAAAGAGCAGTTCCCGCATGGCGGCAAAATAGCGCCGAGTAGCAGCTTCGTCGGCATCTGCCGGAGGAATGGCCATCAAGCCACGAACCCGGATGTGGGATTTTTCTGCCGCCTGTTCCAGCAAGGACCAAAGCTGCTCGGGCTGCAGGCCGCTTTTGCTCAATTCCTCACCGATGTTGATTTCCACCAGAATATCCTGAACCAGATTCAGGCGCTGGGCAGCCAGGTCAATCTTATCCAGCAGCCGGGAGCTGTCCACGCTCTGAATCAGAGCTGCACGGCCCACAACTTTGTTGACCTTGTTGGTTTGCAGATGGCCGATGAAATGTCCCGGTTTTCCCAGATAGGCTCCGGCATCGTATTTTTCCACCAGTTCCTGTACATGGTTTTCTCCAAACAGATCAATGGGAAGCTCCGCACTGAATCGCACTTCTTCCACTGTACGGGTTTTACAGGCGGCGCAAAGCTGGATTTCTTCCGGTGCCCGGCCTGCGCTTCTGGCTGCTGCTGCCATGGTCTCCCGAATACGGGCCACGGCCTCCTGCATTTGCTGTTGCTGCGGTTTCGGAATCATCTTCTTTCCTCCTCACTGTATACCGCCCGGGCACCGCCGATCAGCGGCGGGCGGGTACAGGCACAGATCAAAATTGCCTGCCCAATGTGGTCCAGGGACAGGCGGACAGGAACCGCCACCCGGCGCAGGTGCATTCCGATCAAGGTAGCGCCGATATCCATTCCAGCCTCTGCCTGGATCTGCTCCACCAGTACCGGGTCCTGGAAGGCACGCCAGCAGTTGGTGGCCCAGCTGCCTCCCGCATGGGGCTGAGGGATGGCGGAGACAATCTGCAAATTCCGCTGACGGGCAACCGAGCGTTCCACCACAATGGCCCGATTCAGGTGCTCACAGCACTGGGCAGCCAAGAAAATCCCCTGTTCCCGCAGCACCGGGAGAATTCCTTCCAATACTGCAGCAGCCGCTTCCATGCTGGAATGCTTGCCAATTCTGCCGCCCACAATTTCGCTGCTTGAGCAGCCTACCACAAAAACATCTCCCGGCTCCAGTTTCGCCTGGGCCAGCAATTCCTGGGCTGCCTGACGGGCCTGGGATGTTATTTCCGAAAGTTCCATATCCTTACCCCCTGTACTCCGGCATACTGTCCGGATCTTTTTTCTCATTATACCACAGATTTTGTTTCAGGGAAAGAGAGAAAACGCCTTCGCAGCAACAGCTTGCGAAGGCGTTGGGTTTATTCCCCTTGAAATTCTTTCAGGCTGCGATTTAAGTCCTTGGTATCCTGACGGGTTTCCAGCAGCAATGCATACCACATGGCAAACAAGCCTGCCTCCAGCAGTGCCGCCAGGAGCCATCCGCCCCAGGCGGGAATCCCTGCAAACCAGCCAAAGAGGAAGGCGCATCCAATATAAAAAACGTTGGCCAGCACCGCCCACAGTCCCGTCCGCCAGGGGGTCAGCCCCCACTGTTTTCCCTGGGGGAAAATGGCGGTTTCCACACAGGCAAATGCCATGCTCACCAGCACCATTTCCAGCAGCGTCAGGCTCTCGATGCTATAGACGCCGTTCAGGGCGTTGACAATTCCCTTGAACCAGATTGCGACCACAGTATACAGTCCCATCCGGTACTTCATATCCCGGCCCCACATGTAAAAGCGGTGGAATCCTTTCATAATATGCTCCTTTCTCCTTACATCCCCAGCCGCTCCCGCAGCATGGGTGCGTAGTGGCGGGAGATGAGCAGCTTCTCTCCGGTAGACAGCAGCGCCTCAATTCTTCCCGCCGGACAACTTTTCAGCTTCCGGATTTCATGTAGATTCACCACCCAGGATTTTCCGCAGCGAAACAGCCCCAGATCTCCCCAACGGTCTTCCAACTCCGCCAGGGGAAGGGCTGTCCGGTACATTCCTTCCCGGGTATAGACGAAGGTTTTCTCATCCACAGTTTCGCAGTATACCACCTGGGTAACCGGCAGCGGAAGGGTTTCTCTGTTCTCGTTCCAGACCAGAATTTTCTGCATTCCCGAGCGAAGAAGGGATAGAATTCCCAGCATTTCCTCGTCCAGTTCCCGACAGCGCAGGATCACTTCGTTTTCTCCCTGGCAGACGTGCTCCACAGTAATCTTCATGAAATCCCCCCTTTTTGTCTCAGGCCTTTTGACAATGTTATCATAGCATCCCCGCCACCGGTGTGCAAGAGGTGTACCGCCAAGGGGATATTTTGGGCCGGGAAGCTGCATTTCGGCAAAAAACAGCCTGCACCCGATCCGCCGCGCAGATCTAAGGTGCAGGCTGTAAAGCAACCGACTAAGCTTTCTTCGCTTCCAGACGGTCAAAATTATGAATCCAGTCGGCCTTCAGGAAATAAATCAGGAATACAAGGCTGCTGCAAGTCCAGGTCAGTGGGTAGGCTCTGGACACAGTTTCCAGCTGAGGAACATAACGGACCGCAATGGTAATGTAGGAAACCCGGATCAGGCACCAACAAGCAAGCATGGTGAACATGGGCACGGACACCTTTCCCGCCCCCCGCATAATACCCGCAATGCAGTGGGAGAAGGCAAGTAAACAGTAAAACAGGCAGATGGTACGCATATGCCGGGTGCCAAAATCCACCACATCCGGCGCAGAATTGAAAAACCGGATCAGCTGGGGCGCAAAGATGTAAGAAGCGATGCCAATCAGTTCCGCCATAATCACCGAGCAGGCAATGCCGAAGCCTACGCCTTTCTTTACCCGGTCATAGCGGTGGGCACCCAGGTTCTGCCCCACAAAGGTACTCAGTGCCTGGGCAAAACAGGTAATGGGCAGGAAGGCAAATCCTTCCAGTTTGGAATAGGCTCCGCAGCCTGCCATTGCGGCGGCACCGAAGGAATTGATGTTGCTCTGCACCACCACATTGGCCAGGGCAATCACCGAGTTCTGGATTCCGGAGGGCAGACCGAAGCGGATAATATCCACCAGACTTTTCCAGTCAAAGCGCACCTGCCGCCACTTCAGCCGGTAAGGCGCATCCTGAATCCGCATCATATGTACGCAGCACAGCAGTGCGCTGACACCTTGGGAGATGGTGGTTGCCACAGCAGCGGAACCAACTCCCATGCGAAATCCTGCCACAAAGACCAAATCCAGCACCACGTTGACAATGGTGGAGAAAATCAGGTAGTACAGCGGATGGCGGCTGTCTCCCAGAGCGTGAAGGATGCCCACAAAAATGTTATACATGACTGTGAACAAAATACCCCAGGAGTAGTAACGGAAATAGCTGACCGACTGGGGCATAACCTCTTCGGGTGTTCCCATCCACAGCAAAATGGTGGGGGTGAAGATGACGCTCGCCACCGTCAGAACCGCGCCGGAAACCAGGCCGAAGGCCACGTCCGTATGGATGGCCTTGTTCATGGCGTCATAATCCTGGGCGCCAAAGTACCGGGCAATGATTACGCCGGCACCCATGGCTACACCATTGAAGAATCCCACCAGCATAAAGATCAGGCTTCCCGACGAGCTCACCGCAGCCAGCGCCGTATCTCCGATAAACTTTCCCACAACCCAGGAGTCAAAAGCGTTATAAAACTGCTGAAAAATGTTTCCCAACAGCACCGGCAGGGCAAACAGAAGCATGGATTTCCAAATGGAGCCGGTTACCAGGGAGGTTCTCTCGTTATACATGGGACTACCCTTTCCTTAAGCAAATTGCATTTCTTTCCTGTATATTATGCGCCGGATTGCCTCGGTTGTCAAGGGCAGTCCCCTGCCTATGAATCATCGTCCATTCCGCTTTTCCCTGTCCCATTTCGTTTCAAAAGCAGGCCTTCAACAGCAACAAGGCTCCTCCCACCATGGCAATGGGAATCATCAGCAGGATTCCCCCGGCAAATACCAGGCATAAAATCAGCACAGGCACTGCAAGTGCAAACAAAATAGAAGCGACAATTTTGGTTGCTCCCCAGGCAAGCCGTACCGCCAGACCCAGGGCTTTCACAAACAGCCAGCAAAACAAAATAATTCCCAGTAATTCAAACATGTCTTTTCCTCCTGAAATAACGCATTTTCAAGTTACCCATGGTTTATCTGTTCCATGCGATTTCGGATGATTTGGATTTGCTCCGAAGTTGGCTCCCAATCCAAAGCAATTTCCGCCAGTAAATTGTCATAACACAGCAAATATCGATTGATCGCACTGCCCTGGGTGTCATAACCTTGATAGGCTTTTTCCGCTCCCCAGGGAGTCGGCTCCATGGGCTGGTAGGTATAGGTTTCCAGTACCCCTTTTCTTTTCTGCCCATGCAGCAGTTCTTCCAGACAAGGGTTATACAGGCAGGAAACTTTCACATCCATCAAAGTATAGCGCAGTTTTGGTTTTGTGCTGTCGTCGGATTCCGGAAGCTGGGCCACAATCTGCCGTCCCAGCAGAATGGATTCCTGACCGATGGTTTCGATGGTATAATCATCATATGTCTGAGCGGTCAGATCTTCCATGGTCAATGGAATTTCTTCAACGCCACTGCTTAACTGCGTTTGCTGACCGAAGTCTGCACCCCAAATCTGCCGATTTCCCCACATCAGCGCCCAAGCCAGAGCCAGCAGCCCCGCGGCCGCCGCTAACCAAGTGATCGTTCGCACCGTCTCTTTGGACCAGTTTCTCCCCTTCAAAAACCCCTGTGTTATTGAAAACCAAATGATGTAAACACATAGCCCAAATGCAAACAGTCCAACAATACACCACCGCTGAAGCGCCGTCTCTGCCGGGAAGGAGAGCGAAACCTGGTAAACCCAAAGAACCAGAAATCCTCCTACCGTCCCCCGGAGCATGCCGCTGAAATTCCCCGGATTCAGGAAAACTCCCGCCTGGGCAGCGTATTTTGCCCATGTATACCAACGCAGGTACAGAAGCCCCTGTACCAAATAAGTAATCCCCAGCAGAGCAAAGCAAAACATGGAAAAGAGCTGATGAGCGTCAGTCAAAACCGAAATGGGCGTACGTTGGAGCTGCGCAATCATTTGTCGTGACCGAAGCAGCAAAAGCAGCAGTAATACTCCCAGAATCCGCAGAAAATGCTTCATGGCATAGGTGTGGATGGCTTCCAATTTGAGTTCCGGCTCCGTTTCCAGGGGTGTGGGATTTTCTCGGGTGTCGTAGAAAATCATCATCTGCCCATAGGTGCAGGTCAATTCCCAGCCGTCATGGGCGCACAGATCCCGAAATTCCTCCTATGCTGGTGACAGCTGAGAGTCATATTCGGAGGCGGATGCAAAATAGGCAATATCAAAGGAAATTTTCTCAGGTGAAATCTGCCGATATATCCAGAAAGGATGGTTAATTTCCAGCAGCAGCCAGCCTTTTTGCGCCATTCCTTCCAAATGACGGGAAATTTCCTCCGGCTGCCAAAAGGCAAAGAGTTCCAGGCGGCGTTTCGTCTTCACGGCGATTCCTCCTTTTCAAAAATCCGTCGGTAGTCAGCCAGCTGTTTTTCCAGCCGACTGCGTTCTGTACGAAGCATTTCCATACCCTTTTCCGTAAGGATGTAGCTGCGTCGGCGGCCTTCCACTTTGGTTTGCCGAATCATATCTTCATCCAAAAACTGTTCCAGCAAGGTGTATAACGTTCCGGAGCCGATATTGACCCGGCCTTGGGTCATGGCCCGAACCCGGTCTAAAATATCCGTACCGCAGCACTCGTCTTTCAGGCATAGAAGGGTATAAAACATCTGTTCCGTCAGGGTTTGAAACTTTGTCCTGGCCATGGACTCCCCCCATTCTCGATTATCGAGTTTTCTATTTTTATTATATCTCGAATATCGAGATTGTCAAGAAAAAATCACCCACGGAAGGTTTTCTTCCGTGGGTGCAAATGGTCTTGCGTTATTGGGGCAGATTTGCTGCCACTGTGGGGTAGTTTTCCAGATTGGTATGGGGGTAGAAACTGGCGGCCCGCATTTCTTCCACAAAGGTTTCCTGCATGGCAAATTCCAAGTAATAAATCTCCCGTGCTACCCGGTCCGCTTCCTCCGGTGAAATCCGTCCGCAGAGCAGGTCACAAGCCCCTTCCAGAGAGCTGTTGCCCACGTTGCGGAACTTTTCCCGGGGCGCATCCGGATACAGGCCGATGGTGATGGCGGATTCCAGATTCAGGTGCCGCCCAAAAGCGCCTGCCAGATAAATCCGGTCCACGTTTTTCAGTCCCAGTCCTGCGGTATTCAGCAACACCGCCACCATGGTATGGGCTGCTGCTTTGGTTTCCGTAAACTGGCGGATATCCTCCTGAGTAAAGTAGAGGGGCTGACCATCAGCACTTTCGGTTTCGTCGGCATAGACCACCGCCCACTGTTCGTCCAAGACGCGGATTCGCTGGGATTTTTCCGGCTGTAAAACGCCCTGTCGGTTCATCCACCCCGCCAGAAGCATCTGAGCCAGCAAGTCTACAATGCCGGAACCGCAGATGCCCTTGGGCTTCTCCCCTGCGATGGTGGTAATCGTCAGCTGGTTATCTGCAATGGTGACCGAATCCACCGCACCGGGGCGGGCACGCATACCGCTTTTGCTGATATCCCCTTCCAGGGCAGGCCCGGCAGCGCCTGCGCCGCCGATGAGATATTCCCGGTTACCCAGCACCATTTCTCCGTTGGTGCCGATATCCAGAAACAGGGAGGTTTCCTCCCGCTGGGTCAGGCCGGTGGCCAGCAGGCCGCTGATGATGTCCCCGCCCAGATAGTTGGCAGTGGAGGGGAAGCAGTAAACGGGCCCGGCAACGCTAAGCCCCAATTCCCTGCCCCACACCAGTCCCGGATGCTTCACCACCGGGCGGAAGGGGGTATGGAACAGGCAGAAGGTATCCAGCCCCAGCAAAAAGTGAATCATGGTGGTGTTACCGCTGATGACCATGGTACAGATCTGCTCCGGAAGGATTCCCGCCTGAGCGCAAACAGAATCCACAAGGGCATTCAGGGTCTCCACAGTAACCGTTTGAAGTTCCTTGCGGTGCTCTGGATTGTCTTTGGTGTAGAAAATCCGGCTGAGGATTTCGTCACCATAGGCACGCTGCCCATTGCGCACGGTATCCTCCGCCAGAATGCTGCCGGAAGCAAAATCCACCAGCCGCATCACCACGGTGGTACTTCCCAAGTCCACCGCAGCACCATAACAGGCCAGTGTCGTGTCGCCCGGCTCTGCCCGTACAATTTCCCAACAGCATGCTTTTTTCAGCACAGTGACCGTAAAGGTTTCCAGCCGCAAAACTTCATAGTATTCCTGCACCACCGAGATGGGTATCTCCGCTTCCATTCCCTGTGCCGCCAGTGCATCCAGGCAGCGTTGGACATCATCGGTGTGGTCGGTATCCACATCCTGCATGGTCAGGCATCGTTTTTGTATCCAAGGGTTTATCATGGTTACCCCTCATTTCCTTTCAGCGATGGTTCCATGGTAGCACAAAATCCGCCATATAGCAAGGAGCGGTTTTTCCCAGCGCTGTGTGTAATGACTTGTCCTGCATCCTGTGATAAAATATCTATATGAAAAGCTGCTTTTGCTGTAATGAACGGGAATATTTTACGGCTATATAGGTGAACAACAAAAATACAAGGAGGTGTTTGTGTGGAAGATCAGAAAATTATCGATCTGTACTTTGCCCGCTCAGAGCAGGCCATTCATGAAACCGATGCCAAATACGGCGGATACTGCTACAGCATTGCATTCAACATCCTCACAAACCAGGAAGATTCCGAAGAATGTGTCAGCGACACCTACCTGTCGGCGTGGAACGCCATACCCCCGAAACGGCCCAATTTCTTGTCTGCATTTCTGGGCAGAATGACCCGGTACATTTCCATTGACCGCTGGCGCAAACGCAGCAGCGTCAAGCGGGGCGGCGGAGAAATCCCCTTGGCATTGGATGAGCTGCTGGAGTGCGTATCCCAGAGTGAGTGCATCGAGGATGCACTGCAAAAAAAGCAGGACGCAGCTGTGCTGAATCACTTTCTCGATGCGCTGCCGGAGACGGAGCGAAATGTACTGCTTTGCCGGTACTGGTACCTAGATTCCATCGCTTCTATTGCGGAAAAAACAGGTTTCACCCCGGGAAAAGTTGCCACCATGCTATGCCGTACCCGAAAGAAACTGAGAATCTGTCTGGAAAAGGAGGAGTTGCTATGACCAATCAGGAACTGCTTGACCTGTTTGGGTCAGCAAAGGACATCTATATTCTGGATGCCCAGAAGCTGAGATCCGGAGAATCCGGGCAGAAAGTCCGGAAACTGTCCACCCGGAAACTATGGCTGCTGATTGCAGCAATTCTTGCCCTGCTGGCTCTGTCCGCAACGGCCTATGCTGCTATCCAGGCCCGCATCCGGATGACCCTGACCCGAAACAATCTGGAAACCACAGCGTCCCAGTATGGGGATGTTATCCGGACCTATTACCCCCAGAACATTGCGGAAGGATATGCTTTAACAAACGGTTCGATTTCCGGGAAAAACCGGCATCTTGTTTATGAAAATGCGGAAAAACAATCCATCACGTTTTCCATTTCCACAAAGGATTTTACCCAAGATATCCAGCTGAGGCCCCCGGTCACGGAGAAGACAGTGGAAATTGCCGGACAGAGTACCATGTTGAAAGGCACCCAGGACGGTACCCAGGTGTTGGCATGGAGCAATCCACAGGTTGGTTATTTTGCGTCCTTATTCACCACCGATCCCCAGGCCGACCTGGCAGCCATGGCAGAGAGTGTGGATGCCGGGGTAGCTTTGGAGGACAATTTCCAGCTCCAGGACGGGGGATCCTGGAACCCCTGGTATCCGCAGAAGCTTCCGGAGGGATACAGCTGCGTCGATGTCACCCCTATCAGTGAAGGCAGCCAGATTGTTCGCTATGCCTCTGAGACAGATTCCTTCGAGTTTGCCATCTCCATCTCCCGGGACCTCAGCGATATTGGCACCGCTCCCCACAGCACCATGGAATGGGAAGATGTGGACATTGCCGGTGTGCCGGGACGGATGGTCACCATTGGCGGAGAGCAGCGGATTTTGTTCTGGAAGCAAGAATCCGAAGGTTCCAACGCCATGCTGATGACCACCAATTCTCAGATAGATCTGATTTCCATTGCGGCCAGCGTCGGCCCCGGGGAGCCTCTGAAAGTCAGCGACTGGTATATAGCAGAACCCGACTATGATTTGGACATTTCCCAGGATCAGGAAAGCTATGTAGGATATGAGCCCTGGTATCCCCAGGAGATTCCCGAGGGATATCGCCTGATTCAAGTCACGGACCATACCTACGGGAATCAGTCCTACTTTTACGAAAACGATCATGGCGGAGATATCACCTACAAATTTACCTTCCAGCTGGGAGACTGGGGCAGTAGGTCCGGCATGGGAACGGTGGAAGAAGTGGAGATCAACGGGAATATGGGATATTACTTCCCGGAGACGAACACCATAACTTGGGTGCAGGAAGAAAAAGGCTTTGCCTTCTCTATTTGGGCAACGGAAGATGTGGATGTCATTGCCATGGCCCGCAGTGTGGCTCTGGGGCCAGATCTTACCCCCAGTCAGGATGAAAAACTCTCCCTGGCTCTGGAACAGTTGGGCGATTACCGGATTACCCAGCTGCCGGAAGGAATGGTGCAGGAGGAAATAGCTGGTTCTCCCCTGGAAGACGGCGGAGGATGGTATTCCTATGTCCGACGCTGGTACGTTGACAAAACCACCAATGACAAAATTTATATGGCATATGAAAGCTATATCACAGCTCCAGAGGATTGCGCTTCTGCTCAGGAAGTAGCGGATATGCAAGTCGGCAGCGTAAATTACCCTGACGACGTGAAGCACCTGGAAATCAATGGCTGTCCGGCCTCTGCTCTGGAATACGACGGAAGCGCAACCGTGGCTTGGGCTGCCGGGGATGGGCAGAAAGGAACAGTTTTCTCCCTCTACAGCCAGGATTTTACCGCAGCGGAATTGGTGGAAATCGCGAAGAGCGTCCGGGCGTTCTAGCCACCTCAAAACTTCTTTACAGCTTCTCTTCCCTATGGTAAACTAAATGCAGCAATTTTTACAAAGGCGTAGGAGGGGCTGTACATGAAGAAACGTATCGTTTTCGTTTTGGCTTTGGTTTGGATGTTGTGCCTGGTGGGCTGTGGAGCGAAGCCCCTGACCTACTACTCCCACGGCTATGATTTCAGCAACTCGGATTGTGAGCAAGTTATCTATCGGGTTTATCACTCTGACACAGATACCCACAACTGGGAACTGCTGACCACGTTTACCTGCACTCCGGAAGCAGGTCACTATTTTGACGTGAGCCTGGATGGCAGTGAGAATCTGCTGAAGCTGAATTTGTTAGACCGTCAAGTTGAAAAGACGGAGAATGCCGAGTCCATCCAAACGGAAGTCATCGGGACATTTGAATTTGCCGTAAATGGATTTGACGGTGCGATTCCTGGATATCAAACCTTTCCGGTAGAAAATACCGATGGGGAGCAGTTTTACCGTCTGTATCCCATTACCAACGGTAACGGCAGATACTTTATGGATCTAGCATTGGATCAGCCCTATGACACCCAGACGGACAACCTGGACAACATTCTCATCACCGTCACACTGGAATAAGAATTCGGCACAGCTGAATACCGCAAAGCCCACCGGCAATACAAACCGGTGGGCTTATTCCTTTTTTTATACAAAATCCTACAAATTCAGCAGAAATGCTTGACAAAGTTGTCTGTTTATAATAGACTATACTTGTCGGTTGACAATAGACACATTGGAGGTATCCGGTATGGAAGATTACAAGTTGGGCCAGATAGAATCCCGGTTTGCTGACTTTATTTGGGAAGGCGAGCCTATGACCACCAAGGAACTGGTGGATTTGTGCGCCGAAGAACTGCACTGGAAGCGGACTACCACCTACTCTATTTTGAAAAAACTGTGTGAAAAAGGATTTTTCAAAATGGAAAACAGTGTGGTCACTTCTGTGATGTCCAAAGACGAATACAACGCCTTTCAGAGTGAAAAATTCGTAGAGGAAACCTTCCAGGGGTCTCTCCCTGCTCTGGTACTGTCTTTTGGTTCCCGGAAGAAACTGAACAAAAAGGAAATTGAGGATCTGCAAAAAATCATCGACAGCATGAAGGAGTGATGGTATGAAGGAACTCTTTTCCCAGGTGCTCAATATGAGCATGACTGCAAGTGTGATGATTGTGCTGGTGATTCTGGCCCGGTTGGCACTAAAGCGGGCACCGAAGATTTATTCCTACGTTTTGTGGTCTGTGGTACTGTTTCGGCTGCTGTGTCCGGTGTCCCTGCCCTCGCCGGTTTCTCTGCTTGGGATGCTGGATGCTCCGGTGGCGGAAAACGTTGGACTGACCACATCCGTTGCCTATATTCAACCAGAAACAGCCTTCCGAATGGGGCTGCCCTCAGAGCAAGCAGAAAGTCAAGTTCAACCAGAAGCGGAAGTTTCTGAGCCGCTTGAGACAAACAAGGTAGATCGCAAAGATACCATCTCTCTTCCAGATGTGCTGGCTGTGGTCTGGCTCACCGGAGCGGTCTGCCTGTTGTTGCTCGGTGTGGGAAATTACCTTCGGTTCCGCCGGAAACTGCGCTGCGCCTGGAGACTGGATAGTAATGTGTACCTGTTGGATCACATTGATACCGCATTTGCGGCTGGTTTCTTCTCTCCGAAAATTTATTTGCCCTCCCATTTGCCCAAAGATCAGACTGCCTACATTGTGGCCCATGAGCGCTGCCATATCCGCCGCCTAGACCCGTTGACCCGACTGCTTGCCTTTACCGCAGTATGCCTGCACTGGTTCAATCCCCTGGTCTGGCTGGCCTTTGTACTGTCCGGAAAAGATATGGAGATGAGCTGCGATGAGGCGGTGATCCGTCAGTTGGGCCCCGGCATCCGCAGCGCCTATTCCCAGTCGCTGCTGAATCTTGCTGCCGGGAACCGCCTCTTCCCTGGCGCCCCCCTGGCATTCGGGGAAGGAGATACCGGCAGTCGCATCCGAAACCTGGCGGCCTGGCGCAAGCCCAAAATTGGGGGCAGCATTCTGTGCCTGGTATTGTCCCTTGCCATACTGGCCGCCTGCGGATTGAATCCGGAACATCCCACAGCAGACTCCCCCGCCACGGTATCTGATTCCCTGCCAGAGTGGACAGAAGAGGAGGCCATGGCCCGCTGCCAGGAAGTACTGGAGCAGGTTCAGAGCAGCGAAGGGTATCAGATTCTGATTTATCAGGAGAATCTGGGGGATCTGGCTTTGAACGAGACTTCCATGGGCAGCTTTTGGAAATCCGGGGATAATTGGCTCTCCATGTACCGAATTCCTACCGAACCGCCGCATAGTATTTTTGCCTACTTACATTGGGATGGCGTTTACTGGGACAACGAGACCACCGGAGGATTTGACGAAAATGGATGCATTCTCTGGGAAAGTTGGAAAACCGAAGAAGTTCCAGAACCTTGGCTGGCGGCGTTTCAGTGGTCTGATGAGAAAATTTCCCAGCTTTCCATAGAAGATACGTCGCAGCAGCGGATTGTCCGCCTGACTGTATCTGAGCCTTATGTGGAAGGCGAATGGATCACGGAAGCTGGATATTCGGTAGACTTCGTGTTCAACCGGGACAGCACTTTCTCTCACGTCATTACACACACACAGAATTTCAGTGAACAAGAGGGAGAATTTGGGTATAACCGCACCATGTACATCCAGACTCTGGACACTTCTGCCGTGACAGCAGATATAGAAGCCTACCGTGATGGAAAAAAACCTGCTATGACCCGGATTCAGCCGGAAGAATTGGCGCATGCAAAGGCAAGCATCGGCAAGGATATTACGGAATTTACAAACATGGACGGTTCCGCTTCCTTCCAAATAGCAGATGCGCTGCCAGATCCGCCGGAAGGAAAAATACTCACAGCAACCCCCAGGTTGGTTACGGAAGATGAGGTAAAGGAAATCGAGAAACGCCTGTTCCCGGAAGAAGCCCAGACGGAGATTTATGTCAGCGCAGATCAGTTCTCTATCTATCTTTCAGGCAGCCAGCCACTGCAATGGGAAGTGCCCACACAGGAGCAGATAGCGGCAGCAAAAGCAGATGCCCAGAATATTCTGGACAGCATAGGCATTGGTCAATGGAGGGTAACCAGTGCAGAAGTAATACAGTATGGGTCTGAAAACGCTCCAGAGTACGGAATTCTGGTTCAGGCCGCCCAGATGCTTCAGGAATTGGAGCTGACAGTGGAAGAAAATTGGAGTCTGGGCGCTACGGACACCAATGCATGGCTGCGTTTTACGCCAGATGGTACGCTGGTGGATATTGGCTGCTGGTCGCCTTTGCAAGTGACAGAAGAATCCAGCGTGGAAATTCTGGATCCGGACACTTTGCTGGAAAAGGCGAAGTCGGTTCTGGCCTCCTATCCTGCCATCCAAACCTTTGGAAAACCCGCCGAATATACTGTGGAAATTACCGATATCGTTTGGGGCTCCACCCTGACCGGCGTAGATGCACAGACAGGCGCATACCGATATGTACCCAGTTTGATTTTCCGTGGGGAAATCCAGTTCCAGAGTCCGGAGGGACAATACCTGTTTTCCCAGGTTCTAGGAACGAAGAACCGTCTAATCCTCAACGCCTTGGATGGAAGCATCCTCTATACCGGATTGCCAGAGTGATAGATAGACGAATTGCTGAAAGTATCCCATTGAGCATATCAAAACATTCCGAGGCGATAACGCAGTGTCGTTATCGCCTCGGATATTTTGGTTGTATCAAAGTCATCCCCTGCTAACGCAGAGAAGTTTCCAACAATATATGGTCACCGTGGATGAAAATCAATCTCTTCCCCTGATCCAGGAAGTCACGATTCTTTGATAGGCAGCCATAACTCACACCGATAAGGCGTGCTGTTGTGAAACTCCGCTTTGCCGCCGTGGGCTGCGGCGATCTGGGCTACCAGCCGCAGTCCGGTACCATGGGCAGCTCCGCCGTCCGATTCCAGCGGATGATGCGAGATAGTTTCCGTTGAATCGGTTACCATTCCGCCTTCCACCCAAAGAACGATCCACTTGCCCACGGTCTTGCCTCCCAATCGTATCAGACAGCCAGGACTGTTATGCCGCACACAGTTGGTAAGCAGGTTGTTTATCGCCCGACGTAAGAGGAAAGGGTCGGCGTTCATCTCTGGCAGCGGTATTTCTGGCAAGTCGATTTCAAAATCAGCTTCTGTCTCCATTCCGCTATTGAGAAAGTCCGCTCCGATTTGCCGCAATAACGTTTCCGGTCGCAGGATTTCCTTTCGCAGTGCCTGCATTTCACAGTCCAAGCGCATGGTCAGATTCAGATCGTTGACCAAATCCCGAATGACCTGACTCTGTGATCGGATGGCGGATGCCTTCTGTCTGTACAGTGCGCTTATATCCGGAGCATCTTCCAGTTGCGCGGCGTAACCCATCACCACGGAAAGTGGCGTACGGATATCGTGGGAAACGCCGTTGATCCAATTTGAGCGGGCAGCATCCCGTACCTGCTGATCCTGGCGGAACCATTTGCCCACAGTCAGCCAGGCAAGTCCCAGTACACTGCCCAGTGCTATCAGGAAAATACCAGCAAACCAGATAGGAATCTGAAGCAGGTCCTGAGTGTTCATAGCAATATCATGTTTCCAGACACTTCCTTTGGGGGAACCCACCACCAGCAGCCCGTCGGGACGCACCCAGCATCGGACGGGATAGTCTTCGAGATACCACCGGGTAAACGAGGCCACATCCGTAAGCGTGTATTGCTCCGGAGTATCCTCCGGTTTGCGCAGGGACCACACCACCTGTCCCTGGGGATTCAGCAGCATCATCCAGCAATCTTCCTCCAACAAATTCTCTCCGGTAAAGGTGTAGCTTTTTCCATCCCAGGTTAACGCCTTGGAGTACTCACTTATGGGAACATTCCACCCTCGTCCTCCATCAGAAATATAACAGCCAAAGGCAAACCATCCCAGCAAGGTAATCACAAAAATCAGCAGTGCGGAGACGGTCACCAGCATGGCTCCTTTTTGCAAACTGCGCAATTTCATTGTCCTTCCTCCCGTTTCAGCCGATAACCCAACCCCCGCACTGTCAGCAGAAATCGGGGATGGGATGGGTCTGCCTCTATTTTCTCCCGCAGACGCCGGATGTGTACCATGAGCGTATTCTCATAACCCACCAAAGGGCCATCCCACAGGGCGGCGCACAAAGCATCAATGGTGACAATGTTTCCCCGGGCCTCCCAAAGCTTTTTCAGCAGGGTAAATTCTTTTGCAGTAAGGGCAATTTCCGCACCATCCCGGAAAATGTTGCTTTTACCCCAGTCGATTTTCGTTTTCCCCAGTTGTGAAACCGTGGAAACTGTCCGATAGACCCGACGCAGTACCGCCTTTATGCGCAGAAGCAGCTCCTGCGGGAGAAAGGGCTTGGTAATATAATCGTCTGCACCCAAGCCAAGGCCCTGGAGTCTGGCTTCATCTTCGTCACGGGCAGAAAGGAAGAGCACCGGTACATCCCGAATGTCCCGGAGTTTTCCGAAAAGAGAAAACCCGTCTCCATCCGGAAGCATCACATCCAACAACACTGCATCCGGCGCTGCGCAGCGAAAACGCTCCAGAGCTTGGGCGCAGGAAAGAGCCGCATCTGTCTCATAACCCTCCTGAGTCAGAATATCCTTTACCATTTTCTGAAGAGCCGGTTCATCATCCACAATGAAAATACGGTAAGCCATGGTACCTTCCTCCTTTGCGTTCAACTGTCACCATTATAGAAAAAAGCCTTTTATTTGTCCAGACGGCCTGATGGGATTTCAGGTAAACGTAAGGAAGGCTTCATCGGTCTGTAAGGCAGATGCGGTATTCTGGACCACGTAAGGAGGTTTTACCATGAACATTATCGAAACACATGATTTATGCAAGCAATATGGAAATGCAATGCGGGTATCCCACCTGGACTTAAACGTACCGAAAGGCAGCGTCTATGGCTTCCTTGGTCCAAACGGAGCGGGAAAGTCCACTACACTGAAAATGATTTTGGGTTTGGTTCGTCCCACAGCAGGAAGCATTCAAGTGTTGGGAAACAACATGGATAACCAGCATCGTTTGGCAGTACTGCGACAGGTTGGGAGCCTGATTGAAAGTCCCAGTTACTACGGACATCTTACCGGCGAAGAAAATCTACGCATTATCCAGACCCTTCGGGGGGTACCGGAAAAGAACATTCGGGAAGTCCTGCAAATTGTCCGTCTGGACGGTCAGCGCGGAAAGAAGGTTGCCCACTATTCCTTGGGTATGAAACAGCGTTTAGGCCTGGCGGCGGCGCTGCTGGGATATCCCAAGCTACTGATTCTGGATGAGCCAACCAATGGCCTGGACCCAGCAGGCATCCAGGAGATGCGGGAACTGATTCGGGACTTACCCGGACGGTTTGGCATGACTGTGGTAGTGTCCAGCCATCTGCTCAGCGAAATTGACCAGATGGCAGACCATGTGGCCATCATTCGAGAAGGAGAACTGGTATTTCAGGATTCTCTGCAAGTTCTCCATGGCCGCAGCAGTCATCACCTGGCACTGCGAACCACCAACAATACCGTTGCCCGGAGCCTTCTGTCAGAAAAGTCCCTAGACTGCCAGGAAGAAGATGGATTCCTCATTCTTCCTATTTTGTCTGACGAAATTACCGCCAAAATCACTTATTTCCTGGCAAAAAATCGCTTGGGTGTCCTGCGTCTGGAGGAGCGGCAGAAGAGCCTGGAGGATATTTTCCTGGAACTGACGGGAAGGGCGGTGAGCCTGTGAAATTACTGGGACTGGAATTTTACAAATGCCGCCGACGGAAAATTGTCCTGGTATGCGCCACAATGCTGGCAGTGGAGCTGATCTGGATGTGCGTTTTTTTGACCCGTCAGGATGCGGAGAATCTGCAGCAGGGTTGGATGCTTCTAATATACAACCTGATAATTGTAGACGCCATTGTCCTTCCCCTAAGCGTCGCCACGCTGGCCAGCCGGAATTGCGAACTGGAACATAAAGGCAGTACCTGGAAGCTTTTGGAAACCATGGTTCCGCCGGGAAGGCTTTATACGACGAAGCTTTGCTGGGGCGCCCTGGTGCTGGCACTGCTTCTGATGATACGCGCAGGACTCTTCTTGGCGGTAGGTGTGTACAGCCAGTTTCCCGGCCCGATTCCCTGGGGGTGGATGGGATTGCTTACCTTTGTTTCCTGGGCGGTGTCCATGATGGTATATGCCCTCCAGCAGGGTCTTTCCCTTCGATTTGTCAACCAAGCAGCGGCCCTGGTATGCGGTATCTCGGGAAGCTTTCTGGGGCTCCTGTCCATGCTATTTCCCGCATGGCTGAAACGGTGTGTACCCTGGGGGTATTATGGGCTTCTGAGTTTTGTTGGCATGGACTGGGAACCTGCCACTGGTGTAACCAGATTTTATTGGCTCTGGCCCCAGGCTGCGGATGCAGCGCTGCTGGCAGTTTGGGCCGCGTTGTTTCTGGCAGCAGGCCGGACGCTATTTGTAAATAAGGAGGTATAAACGATGCTTCTGCGATGCTTGAAAGCAGAACTGCAAAAATGCCGCCGCTCACCGGTATGGCTGGCGTTTCTGATGCTGCCAATTTTCCCCGCCGTCTTGGGAACCGGGAATTATCTTGCCAATCTGGAGGTGCTGGACAATGGATGGTACAGCCTGTGGAGCCAGCATACCCTGTTCTGCTCCACCTTTTTCCTTCCTGCTCTGCTGGGTGTATTCTGCGCCTGGCAGTGGCGGCTGGAACATTGGGATCATAACTGGAACAGTTTTCTCACCGCTCCCGTACCGGTGGGATGTTTATACGGAGCCAAACTGATTCTAGCAGCTGGGATGTCCCTTCTGGCGCAAGTCTGTATTGGGGTGCTGTTTCTGCTCAGCGGAAAAATGGCAGGCATAACTGCTCCCGTGCCGCCGGAATTGCTGCAGTGGCTGCTATGGGGCGCAGTGGGAGGAATTTCTGTGTGTGCGGTGCAGCTCTTTTTCAGCCTGGTGATTCGGGCCTTTGCCCCGCCGGTAGCCATGGGCTTAATCGGTGGTATTCTGGGGCTTTTAATGACCGCTCAGGGTCTGGGGTACGCTTTCCCCTACTCCCTGCTGTGCCTGGGAATGCGGGCCAATAATCCCCAGATGAAGCTGCAGATACTTCCCTTTTTCTTCTCTGCTCTGATCTATACCGCGGTATTTGCCATCTTAGCTGTGGGATATATTCGTCGGTGGGATGCGGCAGCGGAATAGGAGCGAAATTGCCTTTCAACGATTTCCATATCATCTTCATCTCTGGACAACCTGACAAAACGCCGCAAGGATATTCTGCGGCGTTTTGCTGTTCGTATTGATTTCACGCCGGACAAACACTATAATGAGATTATCGAGTTTGCTTACCGAACGAGGATGCGAGGCTGAAGTATGAAACACATTTTATTATTGGAAGACGATGAATCCTTGGGCCGTGGCATTGCCATGGCATTGGAATCTTCTCAGTTGGCGGTCAGACGGTGTACTTCCTTGGCTCAGGCGGAAGAATTGCTGGAAACGGGGCGGTTTGACCTGCTGATTCTGGACATCAATCTGCCTGACGGCAGCGGTCTGGACCTGCTGCGCAAGCGCAGAGAAAGCGGCGACACTACCCCCATCATCCTACTCACCGCCAAGGATCTGGAGCTAGACGAGGTGACCGGGCTTGAAGCCGGAGCGGATGACTACATTACCAAACCTTTCTCTTTGGCGGTGCTTCGGGCCAGGGTCGCTGCCCAGCTGCGCCGGGAACAGAAAAAGCCTGCCGGAGTGCTGACGTTTGGACCGTTTACCTTTGACTTTGAACGGATGGATTTTCGCCGGGACGGTACTGCGGTGGAACTGTCCAAAACCGAGCAAAAGCTTTTACGCCTGCTGGTAGAAAACCGGGGACGTACCCTGAGCCGGAATCAGCTGCTGGATGGCGTATGGACGGATGGGGCTGAGTATGTGGAAGAAAACGCCCTGTCTGTTACCGTGAAACGGCTGCGCAGCAAGTTGGAAGCGGACCCTTCCCGTCCGGAATACCTGAAAACGGTATATGGCATCGGTTATACTTGGGCGGTGAAACCATGATGGGATATATTGTGACAGGAATCGCCCTGACCGTTGCGTTGGCGGTAGTGATTTACAGCCGGTGGCGGACAGGGCGCACCATAAAGCGGCTGGATGCCATGTTTACCGCTGCCACCAACGGGACCTTCCTGGAAACACAGTTTGATGAAACCAATCTTTCCGCCCTGGAAAGCCGGGTACGGCGGTATCTGACAGCCAGTGCCCTGTCAGCCCGGAATGTCCAGGAACAAAAAGACCAGATCAGTACCCTGATTTCGGATATTTCCCACCAGACCAAAACCCCGGTAGCCAATCTGCAGCTGTATGCCCAGCTGTTGGAAGAACAGCCTCTGACAGAGCAGGAGCGAAGCTGTGCACAGGCCATTTCCTCCCAAGCAGAAAAGCTGCAAACGCTGATTGAAGCGCTGGTAAAAACGTCCCGGCTGGAAACGGGCATTCTTTCCCTGCATCCGCAGCCAGGGGAACTTTCCCCCATGGTGCAGCGGGCAGCAGCCCAATATGCCCCCAAAGCTTCCGAGAAGCAAGTTACCCTGACGCTGAAAAATACAGAGGGCAACGCCTGCTTTGATCCCAAATGGACGGAAGAAGCGCTGTGCAATCTACTGGATAATGCAGTTAAATATGCCCCTTCCGGCGGCACGGTTTCGGTAGATGTCAAACAATATGAGCTGTTCTGCGCCATTCGGGTATCGGATACCGGCCCGGGGATTCCGGAAGCGGAACAGGCCAAAATTTTCGGACGATTCTACCGAGCATCCCATGCCTATCAGGAAGAAGGGGTGGGCATCGGCCTGTACCTGACACGGCAGATTGCCCAGAAGCAAGGCGGCTATGTAAAAGTAGAAAGCAGTGCCGAAAAAGGAAGCACCTTTGCCTTGTATCTTCCCCGGGAATAAGACAAGAAATCCATGCAGGAGGCAAACCCTATGACAAACGAATATGAAAATGACCATTTTTTTGAAGCTTATGCCCAGATGCCCCGGAGCAAGGAAGGGCTTTCCGCAGCGGGAGAATGGCATCAGCTGAAACCCCTGTTTCCGCCTCTGGAAGGAAAATCCGTGCTGGATTTGGGATGCGGATACGGATGGCACTGTAAGTTCGCATCCGAGCAGGGCGCAAAGGAAGTACTGGGAATTGACCTGAGTCAAAAAATGATTGCTCAGGCCCAGCAGCGCAGCAAGGGTGATGGAATTACTTACTGCGTCTGCGGAATCGAAGAATATGAGTATCCCCAGAGCAGATGGGACTGCGTGGTTTCCAATCTGGCGCTGCACTACATTGAAAATCTAGATGCCGTGTTTCAGAATGTGTACCGGACGCTGAAGCCGGGCGGGATATTCCTGTTCAACATCGAACATCCTGCTTTCACTGCCGGAGTCAATCAGGATTGGGAGTATGCTCCCGACGGGACACCCAAGTATTGGCCCATTGACAATTACTTCCTGCCCGGTGAGCGGATTACGAACTTCTTAGGCTGCCAGGTGCATAAGCAGCATCATACCCTGACCCAAATTCTGATGGGGTTGCTGCGCAATGGATTTGTGCTGGAAGTGGTGGAGGAAGCCATGCCTTCCCCGCAGATGCTGGAGATCCCCGGTATGCGCGACGAACTGCGCCGTCCTATGATGCTGCTGGTTCGCTCCAGGAAAGAAGCCTGAGGGTAATTTCCGGAACTTCTGTCAAAACTGTCACATTCTTGACAGTACCAGGAAAGATTTCGGTGGTAAAGTCTGTATTGTCAAAAGACAGTACAGACTTTTCTACATCAGGAGGACAATATGGCAATTCTGCAAACCAAAGACCTGAAAAAGTACTATGGCTCCGGGGATACCCAGGTAAAGGCCCTGGACGGAGTGAACCTGAGCGTGGAACAAGGAGAATTTGTGGCCATTGTGGGCACCTCCGGTTCCGGAAAGTCCACCCTGCTGCACATGCTGGGCGGGCTGGATCGTCCCACCTCCGGCAGCGTCATGGTGGACGGCAAGGATATTTTTTCTTTGAAAGATGAAGCCCTGACCATTTTCCGCCGGAGAAAAATCGGCTTTGTGTTCCAGTCGTACAACCTGGTTCCGGTGCTCAGCGTATGGGAAAACATCATCCTGCCCATTCAGCTGGACGGGAACAAGGTGGATACGGAATATGTCCACAAGGTAATCGAAACCCTTGGCTTGGAGAAGAAACTGAAAAATCTGCCCAATCAGCTCTCCGGCGGTCAGCAGCAGCGGGTCGCCATCGCCCGGGCGCTGGCAGCCAAACCTGCCATTGTGCTGGCAGATGAGCCTACCGGCAATCTGGACAGCAGAACCAGCCAGGATGTGCTGAGCCTGATGAAGGTAACCGGGCAGAAATTCTCCCAGACCATGGTGATGATTACCCACAATGAAGAGATCGCCCAAATGGCCGACCGGATCGTCCGCATTGAGGACGGCCGGATTGTGACACGGTAAGGGGGAAACAAGATGAATGTCTCCAATCGTGGGTGCATCCGCAGACTGAGCCTGCGGGCACTGCGGGCAAACCGCACCCGGAATCTGGTAGCCATTATCGCCATTGCCCTGACAACCATGCTGTTTACCTCTTTGTTTACCATTACCCTGTCCATCAACGAAGGCTTCCAGCAGAGCAATTTTCGCCAGGCGGGAGGCTGGAGCCACGGCGGTTTCAAGTACCTGACGGAAGATCAGTTTGAAGAGTTGCGAGAGGACCCGCTGATCTCCCAATGGGGCCTGCGGCGTTTCCTGGGAATGCCCATGGACGTTCCCTTCAACAAATCCCACGTGGAGGTGGGCTATTCCGATGCCAATCAGGCACACTGGATGTACTGTGACCCCGTCCAAGGCCGTCTGCCCCAGGAAGATACCAACGAAGCTGCCACCGACACCCATGTACTGGAATTGCTGGGGGTAGCGCCGGAGTTGGGAGCAGAATTTACCGTCACCTTCTATGTAGACGGTCACGAAACAACCCAGACCTTCACCCTTTGCGGTTGGTGGGAGTATGACGAAGCCATCGTGGCCAACCATATCCTCATTCCAGAAAGCCGGGTAAATGCCGTGCTGGAAGAGGTTGGGGTAACGCCCCCCGGAAGCGATGGTATGACCGGCACCTGGAACCTGGATGTGATGCTCAAGCATGGCGCCCGCTCCATTGCTGCGGACATTGAGGAAATTCTGTCCAATCACGGCTATCAGAGCGAAAGCCGGGACGATAATTATATTGCCATCGGAGTCAACTGGGGATATACCGGGGCCCAGCTTTCGGAAAATCTGGATTTCGGAATGGGGTTGGTGCTTGCCGGAATTCTGCTGCTCATTCTGTTTACCGGATATCTGATTATCTACAACGTGTTCCAGATTTCAGTGGCGGGAGACATCCGGTTCTATGGCCTGCTGAAAACCATCGGCACCACCCCCCGGCAGATCCGGCGGATTATCCGCACACAAGCTCTTTTGTTGTCTGCGGCCGGTATCCCCTTGGGATTGGTGTTGGGATGGTTATTGGGCGGTGTGCTCACGCCGGTAATTGTGGCCCAGCTCGATGCCGTTACCGCTGTGGTGTCGGTAAACCCGGCCATCTTTGTGGGGTCGGCAGTGTTTGCGCTGATAACGGTACTGATTTCCTGCCGCCGCCCGGGACGGATTGCTGGCAAGGTATCTGCTGTGGAAGCGGTGCGCTACACGGAGGGAAAGGTTTCCAACCGGAAAGAAAAGCGGGATGGCAAAGGCGTGTCCCTGCTGTCCATGGCCTGGGCCAACCTGGGACGCAGCCGGGGCAAGACCGTGATTACAATTTTGTCCTTGTCTCTGGCGGTGGTGCTGCTGACGATGACGGTCACTTTTGCCCGTGGATTTGACATGGACAAATATTTGGCCTATTTTACCGCCAGCGATTTCCTGGTGGCGGATGCGCAGAAATTTCAGGTCAGCGGCAGCTATTTTCATCCGGACATGGATGTGACCCAGGATGTCATGGATTCGATTCGTACCCAGGGCGGCATCACAGGAAGCGGCAAAGTCTATGGTCAAACATTTAACGCCCAGGAATTTATCACCGAAGAGTATTACCGTACACTTTACGGTCAATGGTCGACTCAGGAAGAGATCGACAGCATGCTCCTCTTCGCAGAACGAACAGAGGACGGACGGATCGCTGACAGGGTTCAGCTCTACGGAATGGAGTCCTTTGCTCTGGAGCGTCTGACGGTATTAGAGGGTGATTTGAGCAAGCTGGAAGAACCCGGAGGAAACTATGTGGCCGCTGTTTACTCCGATGATGACTATGGAAATCCGGAGTTGGACAGCCACTGGGCCAAATTGGGAGATACCGTGACCATCCGGTATGTGGAAGAATACGAGTACTACGATCCGTTTACCGGTGAAGTCCGTACTTCCTGGGAGAACGGGGCAGTAATTGCCAGCCGAGCAGTGAAATATCGGGATGTAACGTACACTGTAGCGGCCCTGGTGACAGTTCCTACCCCCCTTTCTTACCGTTACTATGGCGCTGACGAGTTCATTATGAACGACCAAACCTTCATCCGAGACAGCGGCACCGACAATGTCATGTACTATGCCTTTGATACCACCCCGGAAGCCAATGCCGCTATGGAGGCTTTTTTGCGGGACTACACAGAAAATCAAAATCCCCAGTTCGACTACGAAAGTAAGGCAACCTATGCCGGGGAATTTGAAAGCTTCAGGAGTATGTTCCTGCTGTTGGGCGGAGCGCTGAGCTTCATCGTGGGGCTGGTGGGAGTGCTGAACTTCTTCAACGCCATCCTCACCGGAATCACCGCTCGCCATCGGGAATTGGCGGTGCTGCAATCCATCGGCATGACGGCCCGGCAGCTGCGCACCATGCTGGCACTGGAAGGTCTGCTCTATACCCTGGGGGCCGCTGCTCTAGCGCTGGTTCTGATTGTGGCTACTGCCCCGTTCCTGGGTCCGTCCCTCAACGCTTTGATTTGGTTCTTCACCTATCGCTTCACCATCTGGCCCATTGCTGTGGTGCTGCCGGTATTTGCGGTACTGGGCATTGTCATCCCGGTACTCAGCAGCCGGGCAGCCCAGCGCTACAGCGTGGTAGAACGACTGCGTCAAGAATAACAAGCAAACACCCCTGCAAGTCTATGACTTGTGGGGGTGTTTTTTCTATTGATGTTTCGAGGGTGCATGATTCCTTCCGTCATTCAGGCAAGGACTTGTAATTCACACTAACTTCCTGTATAGTAAACCATACAAAGTCGTGCAGTAAGGCAGCTTTCTTGACCAAAAGGAGAGATTACCATGAAAAAAGTCAAAATTACCGTGCTGCGGAAGGAGTTTTATCCGGGATATGCAGATGCCTATCTCACCGAAGGCACATCCGTGGGCCCCTGTCCTCTTTTGAACGAGGGAGATACCTTTATTTTTGAAGGAAACGCACAGATGCCGGAGGGATTTTGTCCCTGGGCATGGGTGGATATCTATCCCAGCGTCAGCGCAATCTCTTCCGGTGCCAGCTATACTCCATGGAACAAGCAGGATGGGCAAACCATTGTTTGCTGCACAGATGGCATTCGCCCGGTAGTATTTTGTGTTCAAGCAATCACCGACACAGAGCCATAGTATCAGGCGTTTTTTAATTCTTTTTTTGCTCAGAAAGGTTTGTGTAAGATGAAGAAAGTTCTGTTTGTGTGCCATGGAAATATCTGCCGCAGTCCAATGGCAGAGTATGTGATGAAAGATTTAGTAAAAAAGGCTGGGGTGGAAAATCAGTTTTTGATTGCCTCAGCGGCTACCAGCACCGAAGAAATTGGCAATCCAGTCTATCCCCCTGCCCGGCGGAAGCTGGCAGAGCATGGCATTTCCTGCCAGGGGCACGCCGCACGGCAGCTCCAAGCCCAAGATTACCAAAAATACGATTTGCTGATTGGCATGGACAACGCCAATATTCGCAATATGCGGCGGATCTGTGGTGGAGACCCGGATGATAAAATTCATCTTCTGATGGACTATGCCGGTCAGCCCGGCAAAGAAGTGGCCGACCCCTGGTACACCGGGGATTTTGAAACCACCTGGCAGGATGTGCTCAGCGGATGCCGGGGACTTCTGAAAGCACTGGGCTTTTAATGGGATACAGCAAAACCCGCCTGGGGAAATCCTCAGGCGGGTTTATATTATTTATTCTACCGCATAGAACAGATCCAGCAGCTGCTGAGTTTTATCCTCTACAAAGCTGCTTACTGTCAGGGTAACACCATATTGTCCGACTGTATAATCCATAATCTGCAAAGTATAGTAAGGCACACCCTGGGTCATTGCCTGGGTTTTCATTGCCCAGTGCTCCTGTCCCAGGAATTCAACCTGTACTTTCTCCATAGATGATACTTCCAGCCCCATCTGGGCATAGCTCTGCACAAGGGTATCCTTTTGTTCGAGGAGCGTGTCCACAACTTCCTCCTCGCTCAAAACCATGTATGCCAGCCGTTCCTGCAGTCCCAACTGGGTATACAATACGTTTATCGTAGCCAGTTCGTCCGCATTTTCTGCCTGCATATCCATAATCCGGGTAATTTGCGCCATGCCCTCGGCAAGTTCAGTGTCAGCCAGCAGTTCTTCTACATTATCCGGAAGTGTCTGAAGCTCCTCCGCACTGTAATAAACCCAGCTTTCATCCAGTTGGCATCCATAACCGGCATAAGAATTGGTGTAAGTACCACCTTCCATGCGGCCCAGTGCTGCAGATTCCTGATCCGCGTTCTGCAGAGCTTCTGTGGTTTCCGGAGGCACAGTTTCCTCGGCGGCTGACTGTGTGGGCACAGCAGCAGGTGCTGTGGTGGTGACCTCTACACTGCTCTGGGTAGGATTCGGTTCAATTTGCCCGGAAACAGGCGGCTCATCCTTGGCACATCCACAGATCATCAGGGCCAATGCCAGCATTGCAGCCGGGAGAATCATGCGTTTTCTGTTCATATCATCTATCCTTTCCTCTTCTTTCTGGGAATGCCCCATGGCACTCTATTGACATTGTACCATATGGTATAAAAAAGGCAATAGATGAGCGATAATTATTTTATATTCGGCACAATCTCCTGTACTGTCAGTACATTTTCCTTCACGGTAAAGCGAATATCCACCCCGGCAAAGGGCAGACCGTACACCCGCTCCGGATTTCTCTGGTAGGACGGTCTGGGGTCATGGGACAGGACACCGATGGCGGCATCCCGCTTGTCCTCTGGCAGCATTTCCAGCAGCTGCTGGGGAAACTCCACATTCAGCAGGAACTCCCCTGCCCGGTCGGTAAAACCGCCCACGGCATCCGGATGGCAATCCCCATAAGGGATATAGGGTTTGATATCAAAAATCGGCGTTCCATCCATCAAATCCGCACCGCCCACATGCAGGACGGTTCCGTAGTTTTTGGTCTGCTCCACACCCAGAAGGGTGACGCTGGATAACCCCAGATTGTTGGGCCGGAAGGGAGAGCGGGTGGCAAATACCCCCATCCGGGTATTTCCCCCCAGGCGAGGCGGACGCACCGTGGCAGACCATCCCTGGCGCACCGCTTCGGAAAACTGCCAGATCAGCCACAGATGGGAGAATTCCTCAATTCCTCGCAGAGCATCCGGATTGCGAAATTCCGGTTCAAATACAATGGTGGAGCGAAGCTCCTGCACCAATCCGCTTTGCCGTGGAATGCCGAACTTGCTGGAAAAATCGCTGTGCATCCGGGCAATGGCCTGTATTGTCGTCTGCATATTACGCCCTCCGTTTCCGCAGGGTAAAGGTCAGGGCAAAAATAATTGCCAGAATCAAACTGATGGCCGCACCGGCAGAGCAGCCGGTGTAATACGAGACACTCAAGCCGCCAATTCCTGCCGCCAGGGCAAACAAAACAGAAAAGCCGTGATATTGCCGCAGGTTTCGGGAGATATTGCGGGCAGAAGCACCAGGAAGCACCAGCAGAGAGTTGAGAATCAGCAGTCCCACGCTGGAAATACTCAGCGTTACCACCACCGCAATGGCAACGACAAACAATGTCTGGGAAAGTCCCACAGGAATTCCTCGGGAAGAAGCCAGCTGGGGATGAATGGCAGTCAGGGTCAGACGGTTCGCACATACCCCCCAGAACACCAGAACACACACCAGCGTCAGAGCCAGCAGGCCAATTTCCTCCGGGGTAACGGAGAGAATGTCACCGATGAGATACTGATTGTACTTGGTAAAGCTTCCGCCATTGAGGGTAGCAACAAAAATACCCAGGGCCACGGCGGTGCTGGAAAAGACACCAATGAGGGTATCCGCAGCCTGGTTGCTTCGGCTTTTTACATAAGAAAACAGCAGAGCAAACCCTACACTAAAACCTACCGCCGCCCACAAGGGTGCTGCCATGCCAAAAATGGCGCCGATGGCAATGCCGGTAAAGGCGGAATGGCCCAATGCATCGGAAAAGAAGCTCATCCGTCCCGTTACCACCATAGTTGAAAGCAGGCCGAACAAAGGCGCCATGAACAAAAGCGCCAGCAAGGCGTTCTGCATAAACTCCCAGCGGAGCATCTCCAGGGGCAGCAAATCGCAAAATCCATACCAAAGGCTCATACGCACCCTCCTTTCATATGAAACGCCTGATGAAAGGCATCGGAAGAGAGCACCGCATCCGGCTTTCCCTGAATCCGCACACTGCGGTCAATCAGCACCACCTGGTCAGCATACCGGGGCAACATGGAAAAGTCGTGGGTGGTCATCAAAATAGACAGGTCATAGGTCTTTCGGATTTCGTCCAGCATATCCATCAGGGTTTCCATTCCCTCCACATCCACGCCGGACAAAGGCTCGTCCAAAATCAGAATATTGGGCAGCGGCTCCAGGGCCAAGGCCAGCAGCACCCGCTGCAGTTCGCCGCCGGACAAGGTTCCCACCCGCTTGTCCATCAGCTCCCGGGCGTGAACCCGCTCCAGGCACTCGGAAACCGTCTGCCGCATCTGCTTGCTCAGACCCAAAAAGCTGGGACGCTTGCTCATGCAGCAGGCAAACAAATCCGCCACGGATACCGGATCGCTGGGATCAAAGGCAGGGCTTTGGGGAACGTAGCCGATCCGTGGCTTTTTGCTGCGCTGCCCCGGCTCAGAAAAGGCAATGACGCCGCTGTATTCCCGCTGGCCCAAAATGGTTTTTAAAAATGTAGATTTGCCGGCACCGTTGGGGCCGATCAGCGCCACCATCTCCCCGCAGTGGACATGCAGGTTGATATCCGTCAAAATCGGGTCCGTTCCGATTTTCACCGACAGATTTTCCACCCGCAGACAGCAGGAATGGCCGCAGGAACCGCCGTGATGAGGAAAGTTCATTGCAGTGCCTCCTTTATGGTATCAATATTGTGGTACATGGCATCAAAATAGCTGTCCCCAGTCATGGCCATGTCCAGGGTATAGACTGCGCAGCCGGTCTCCCGGGAAATCACGTCTGCAGCAGAAACGCTGCCGCTTTTTTCCGTAAAAACCGCAGGCAGGCTGTGATGTTCTACATCTTCAATCAGGTGAATCAGTTCTTTGGCAGAAGCTTCACTACCGGATTCCTCTTCCACCGCTTCCAAAATGGTCAGGTCAAAGGCCTGGGCAAAATAGGAAAATCCATCGTGGAACGTAATCAGTTCCCGACAGGACAGCGTTTCCAGCTGCTGCTTTCCATATTGCAGCAGCGCATCCAAATCTTCCTGCAAATCGGTTAAATTCTGGGAAAAGGTCTGATCATACTCCGGATATTGTTCAGAAAGTCCCACACAGATATTCTGTACCATTTGCTTTGCATTTTCCGGGGACAGCCAGATGTGGGGGTCCTCCTCGTGATGATGTCCGTCATCATGGTCGTGGCCCTCATGGTCTTCCTCCGGGCAAATCAAGGTGATTCCCTGGGAGGCATCCACAATCGGAGCATCCAGCAGAAGATCCCCCAGAAACTCCTCCAGCCCGGCACCGGAGATCACAACCATCTCGGCTGCCTCCACCGCCCGAACCTGGCGGACATTCAACGAATAATCATGCAGGCAGGACACCTGCTCCGTCACCAGCCGGGTTACGGTGATGGGCGTTCCCTGACACAGGCGCAGCGTAAAGTCATACACCGGCAAGGTGGTTGCCGCCACCTGGGTATTGGGTCCGTTTTCGGCGCAGCCGCCCAGCAGGCCAAGCAGCAACAGGGCAATCAAAAGGCGAATCAGTCGTTTCATTTTCATCTTCCCAACACTATGGTTTTCTACCTTTTAGCATATCATATTTGTCAAGACAGAAAGAAAAAGTTTCTGTTTCTCCCACTATGTCACGTTGCATTTTGGGAGAAAAAGGAGTATAATCCTACCAGTATTTGTGAGGTGATCGGATTGAAAAAACTTTTGCCGTATTTGAAAGGCTATGAAAGAGAATGCATATTGGGGCCGCTGTTCAAACTTCTGGAAGCAGCCTTTGAGCTGATCGTACCATTGGTCGTTGCCCGGATTGTGGATCAGGGCATTGTCTCCGGTGACCAAGGCTATGTTGTCAAAATGTGCCTGGTAATGGTGGCGCTGGGCATCATTGGCCTGATCATGTCCGTATCCGCCCAGTATTTTTCCGCAGTGGCCGCAGTGGGTTTTTCCACCAAGCTGCGCCATGCGGTGCTCAAGCACATTCTGGGGCTGAGCTACAGCCAGATTGACCAGGTGGGCACCTCTACCATGATTACCCGGATGACTTCTGACATCAACCAGGTGCAAAACGGTGTGAACCTGACCCTGCGGCTGCTGCTGCGCTCCCCTTTTGTGGTGTTCGGCGCCATGTTTATGGCCTTTACCATTGATTTTCAGGCGGCACTGGTGTTTGTGGGTGTGATTCCGGTTCTCTGTTTGGTGGTATTCGGCATTATGCTGATTACCATCCCGATGTACAAACGAGTTCAGGGTGCCCTGGACACTGTGACCTCCGCCACCCGCCAGAATCTAACTGGCGTGCGGGTATTGCGGGCTTTCTGCAAGGAGGACAGCGAGATTGCTTCCTTTGAAAACAGCACCCAGAATCTGACGGTCAACCAGGTGTCCGCCGGGCGAATCTCCGGACTGATGAATCCCATGACCTATGTGATTATCAATCTAGCGGTGGTGATTCTGGTTCGAGTTGGCGCAGTTAAGGTAGAAAGCGGACTGCTGACCCAGGGACTGGTGATTGCCCTTTACAATTACATGTCTCAGATTCTGGTAGAGCTGATCAAAATGGCAAATCTGGTCATTACTATAACCAAGTCCCTTGCCTGTGCCAACCGGGTTTCTTCTGTGCTGGAACTGAAGAGCAGCCAGGAAAACGGCAACCGCAGCGCAGAGCATCTTACGGGGAACGTGGAATTCCGGGATGTTTCCGCCCAATATGCCGGTGCTTCCAGCCCCTCTTTGGAGCATATCAGCTTCACTGCTGAGCCGGGAAAAACCATCGGCATCATCGGCGGAACCGGTTCCGGCAAGACTACCTTGGTCAATCTGATTCCCAGGCTTTACGACGCCGTCAGCGGACAGGTATTGCTGGATGGTGAAGATGCCGCATCTTACGACATGGTTTCCCTGCGCCGGGCCATTGGAGTAGTGCCTCAAAAGTCCGTACTGTTCCAGGGAACCATCCGGCAGAATCTGCTCTGGGGCAATGAAAACGCCTCGGACGATGAGCTGTGGGCCGCACTGGAAACGGCGCAGGCAAGAGAAGTGGTCAAAGACAAAGAAGGAGAACTGGACGCGGAAGTGGAACAGGGCGGTCTGAATTTCTCCGGCGGACAGCGCCAGCGCCTTGCCATTGCCCGGGCACTGGTGCGCAAACCGAGAATCCTGATTCTCGATGACAGCGCATCCGCCTTGGACTATGCCACCGATGCCAATCTGCGCATGGCAATCCGCAATATGAAAAATCCTCCCACAACCTTCCTGGTATCTCAGCGGGCAGCTTCCGTCCGGTTTGCCGATGAAATTCTGGTGCTGGACGACGGTGTACTGGTAGGAAAAGGCACCCACAACCAGCTTTTGCAGCAGTGCCCGGTGTATCAGGAAATCTACTATTCCCAGTTTCCCAAGGAGGTGAAGGCAAATGGCTAATCAAATGGCAACGCTGAAAAAAGTCCTTTACCGCATTCGCCGCTACTGGCCCACCCTGGTCGCCACCGTGATTCTGGCAACCATCAATGTGGTCATGAGCCTGTACATCCCCATTCTGGTAGGAAATGCCATTGACTGCATTGTAGATCAAGGTCAGGTAGACTTTTCTGCCATGGGTATGTATCTGGAGCAGGTGGTTCTCTGCGCCGCAGTTGCCGCTCTTGCCCAGTGGGTAATGAATGAGCTGTGCAACCGGATGACCTATCAGGTAACCCGGGACATTCGGGATGAAGCCTTCCGTCACATTCAGGTATTGCCCCTTTCCTATCTTGACAAGCATCCCCAGGGAGATCTGGTCAGCCGGGTCATTGCAGATGTGGATACCTTCGCCGACGGACTGCTGATGGGCTTTACCCAGCTGTTTACCGGTGTAATGACAATCTTAGGCACCCTGATTTTCATGGTGCGGCTGCACTGGGGAACGGCTTTGGTGGTGGTGTGCATTACGCCGCTGTCACTGGTGGTTGCCAATTTCATTGCCACACGCACTTACTCCATGTTCCGGCTGCAAACCCTGACCCGGGGCGAACAGACCGGCCTGATTGATGAAACCATCGGTAATATTAAAGTGGTGCAGGCTTTTGGCCATGAGGCGGCTTCTTTGGAGCAGTTTGACGAAATCAACGACCGGCTGCAAAAGGCATCCCTGCGGGCAATCTTCTTCTCTTCCCTGGTCAATCCCTGCACCCGGTTTGTCAACGCTTTGGCCTATGCCGGTGTAGGGCTTACCGGTGCCTTGATTGCCATTGGCGGCGGCATCACTGTCGGTAATCTGACCAGCTTCTTAAGCTACGCCAATCAGTACACCAAGCCCTTCAACGAAATTTCCGGTGTGGTGACGGAACTGCAAAATGCCCTGGCCTGCTCCGGCCGAGTCTTTGAGCTGCTGGAAACCCCGGCAAGAACGCCAGAGCCGGAACATCCCCAGTGCCCGGAAGAAATCCATGGCGCTGTGGACATTCACAATCTGCAATTTGCCTATGATCCGGAAAAGCCCCTAATCGGTGACTTCAACCTGTCCGTAAAGCCAGGCCAGCGGGTGGCCATCGTCGGCCCCACCGGCTGCGGAAAGACTACCTTCATTAACCTTCTGATGCGTTTCTACGATCCGGACGGTGGAGAAATCCTGCTCGACGGAGTCAACACCCGGAATATGAACCGGCAGCAGTTGCGCCGCAGTGTGGGTATGGTGCTCCAGGACACCTGGCTGAAAGCCGGCACCATCCGGGACAACATCGCCATGGGCAAGCCAGATGCCACAGAGGATGAAATCATCGCTGCTGCCAAACAGGCCCACGCCCACAGCTTCATCCGCCGCCTGCCCCAGGGCTACGACACCTGGATTTCCGAAGCCGGCGGCAACCTATCCCAGGGCCAGAAGCAGCTGCTGTGCATTGCCCGGGTGATGCTGTGTCTGCCGCCGATGCTGTTTTTGGACGAGGCCACCTCTTCCATTGATACCCGGACGGAAATCAAGATTCAGAAGGCCTTCGACACCCTGATGCAAGGCAGAACCTCCTTCATCGTTGCCCACCGGCTGTCCACCATTCAGGAAGCGGATGTGATTCTGGTTATGCGGAGCGGTCACATTGTGGAGCAGGGCCGCCACGAAGAACTTCTGCAAAAGCGAGGCTTCTACGCCCAGCTGTATCAGAGCCAGTTTGCCCACTGATTCCTCATAAAGCCGAATGCGTTTTCCGCATTCGGCTTTGATTTTGCAAAAAGGGCTTGCAAATTGCATTTTTCTGTGCTACCATAACGAGGATAGTCAAAAGCAATGATTGGGCCGCCTTGTATTGGCTTTGCCCCACACAGCGAAAGCGGGATGGTGTGAGCCGCTTGGGTGCAATACCGGGCTTTCTCCCAGGAGCTGCCGCCTGAACAGCAGTAGGGTGCGCCGGGTGACGCCGTTATCGGTCTTGGATGTGTCTGCATCTGAAAGTGCGCCGTTGTGGCGAATTGCGGGTGGTACCGCGGAAGGATTGCCTTTCGTCCCGATTTTAGGGATGAAGGGTTTTTTTATTTACTTTTTGTAGTCAACCTTTCAGGAGGAATCAACATGAAAGAACAATTGGAGCAGATCAAATGCAATGCTCTGGCAGCCCTGGACGCTGCCGATACCCCTGCGGCTCTGGAAGAACTGCGGGTGAAACTTCTGGGCAAAAAGGGCGAGCTCACCGCCGTGCTGAAGCAGATGGGCAAGCTTTCTGCCGAAGAGCGCCCGGTGATGGGCCAGCTGGCCAACTCCGTCCGGGCTCAGATTGAGCAGAAACTGGAAGACCGGAAAGCCGCCATTCACGCCGCTGTGCTGGAAGCCAAGCTGGCTGCCGAAGCAATCGACGTTACCATCCCCGGCGAAACCGTACCCCTGGGCCATCAGCACCCCATGAACCAAGTGCTGCAGGAGATCAAGGACATTTTCGTAGGCCTTGGCTACCAGGTAGTAGACGGCCCCGAAGTGGAACTGGCCAGCTATAACTTCACCCGGCTGAATATCGAGGAAGGCCACCCCTCCCGGGACCGCTCCGATACCTTCTACTTTACCGATGACGACAGCGTTCTGCTGCGGACCCAGACCAGCCCCATGCAGATCCGTTTCATGGAAAACCACAAGCCCCCCTTCTGCATGCTGGCTCCCGGCCGGGTGTTCCGGAAGGACGAAGCTGACGCCACCCACTCCCCCATGTTCCATCAGATTGAGGGTCTGGTGGTGGACGAGCACATCACCATGGGTGACCTGAAGGGTGCGCTGATTACCATGATGCGCAAGATCTATGGCGCCGACTCCGAAATGCGGTTCCGTCCCCACCATTTCCCCTTCACCGAGCCCAGCTGCGAAATGGACATGCAGTGCCACAAGTGCCACGGCACCGGTGAAATCGACGGTCAGGTTTGCTCTACCTGCCACGGCGAGGGTTGGATTGAGCTGCTGGGCGCCGGTATGGTGCATCCCACCGTTCTGGAAAACTGCGGCATTGACCCGGAAAAGTACTCCGGCTTTGCTTTCGGTATGGGTCTGGAACGTATGGCCATGGGTCGGATGAAGATCAATGACCTGCGTCTGATTTTCGACAATGACATCCGGTTCCTGAACCAGTTCTAAGGAGGAACAATCGTATGAAACTGAACAGAAAATGGCTGAATGAAGAATTTGTGGATCTTTCCCAGGTTTCTGATAAAGAATTTGTGGACACCCTGACTGTTTTCGGTCAGAAGGTGGAAACCTATGAGCGGATGGATGCCGAAATCAAAAATGTGGTTGTGGGCAAAGTGCTGTCCATGGTGCGCCATCCCAACTCCGACCACATGTGGATTTGCCAGGTGGATGTGGGCAAGGAGGAACCTGTGCAGACTGTCACCGGCGCTCAGAATGTCCACGAGGGCGACCTGGTTCCCGCTGCTCTGCACAACTCCTGGCTGCCCGGCGGCGTGCACATTACCAAGGGCAAACTCCGTGGTGAGCCTTCCAACGGCATGCTGTGCTCCTTTGCCGAACTGGGCCTGACCCAGAATGATTTCCCCGATGCTTATGCTGACGGCATCTGGATTCTCAACAACGAGGATTGCCAGGTAGGCCAGGACATCAATCTGGTCATCGGCAACGATGACACTGTGGTGGATTTTGAAATCACCAACAACCGTCCCGACTGCTACTCCATCATCGGTCTTGCCCGGGAAGCTGCCGCTGCCTTTGGCAAGCAGATGAAGCATCACGAGCCCGTGGTACAGGGCAGCAGCGCCGGCAGCATTTATGACTACCTGGATGTGGAAGTGCCTGCCATCGAGCTGTGCAACCGCTATTCTTCCAGGATGGTTGCCAATGTCAAAATCGGCCCCAGCCCCAAGTGGCTGCGTCAGCGACTCCGTGCCAACGGCGTGCGGCCCATCAACAACATCGTGGACATCACCAACTATGTGATGCTGGAGTACGGCCAGCCCATGCATGCTTTCGACTACCGCTATGTTTCCTCCGGAAAAATCGTGGTGCGGGAAGCAGAAGAGGGCGAAACCCTGACCACCCTGGACGGCAATGTGCGCAATCTGAAAGCCGGTATGCTGGTCATCGCCGATGAAAACCGGGCCATTGGCCTTGCCGGTATCATGGGCGGCGAAAATTCCGAAATTCTGGATGACACCACCATGGTGGTCTTTGAATCCGCCAACTTCAACGGTACCTCCATCCGTCAGACTGCTCTGGCTCTGGGTATGCGTACCGAAGCTTCCGGTAAGTTCGAGAAGAGCCTGGACCCCATGATGACCATTCCCGCTGTGCAGCGGGCCTGTGAGTTGGTGGAGCTGCTTCAGTGCGGCGATGTGCTGGAAGGCACCATCGATGTTATCAACTACGTTCCGGAAACCAGAACACTGCCCCTTGAGTGCGACAAGATCAACCGTCTGCTGGGCACCAATATTTCCAAAGAGGATATGGTCAAGTACCTGAATTTGTTGGAAATCCCCGTGGAAGGCGATCAGATTCTGGTTCCCTCTTTCCGTCCCGACCTGGTGCGGATGGCAGACATTGCCGAGGAAGTGGGCCGCTCCTACGGCTACAACGAAATCCCCACCACCGCCTTCAAGACCTCTACCCAGGGCGGCTACACCAAGGAAATGAAGCTGGAAGCCAAGGCTGGCACCTTGTGCCGGGGCATGGGCTACAGTGAAATCATCACTTACTCCTTCGTCTCCCCCACCATTTTTGACCAGATTCGGCTGCCGGAAGACTCTCCCCTGCGCAATGCCCTGCGGATTCAGAATCCTCTAGGTGAAGACACCTCCATTATGCGTACCATTGCCCTGCCTTCCATGATGGATATTCTCTCCCGGAACAACGCTTACCACAACAAAGCGGTCAAGCTCTACGAGCTGGCAAAGATTTACCTGCCTGTAGAGGGTCAGCCCCTGCCGGAAGAACCGAAGATGCTGCTGCTGGGCACTTACGGTGCAAATGAAACCTTCTTCACCCTGAAGGGCGAGCTGGAAGCCATCTTTGCTGGTCTGCGGCTGAAGAAGGCCAGCTACACCGCCCAGAAGAACAACCCCAGCTATCACCCCGGTCGCTGCGCCACCGTCAGCATCGACGGCGTAGAAGTGGGCGTGCTGGGCCAGGTGCATCCTCTGGTTGCCAAGAACTACGGCATCGACGCCGATGTCTACTGTGCGGAAATCAACTTCACCAAGCTGATGACCTTCCTGCTGCCCGATGCCACCTACACTCCGCTGCCCAAGTATCCCAGCGTATCCCGGGATCTGGCATTGGTCTGCGACGAAGCGGTGACTGTAGCCCAGGCCGAGAATGTCATCACCGCTGCCGCCGGAAAGCTGCTGCGGGGTGTGAAACTGTTCGACATCTACCGGGGCACCGGTGTTCCCGAAGGCAAGAAGAGCATGGCTTTCTCTCTGGAACTGCGGGCCGATGACCGCACCCTGACAGACACCGATTCTGAGACTGTGGTGAATAAAGTCCTGTCTGCCCTGAAAGAGAAGCTGAACGCCGTTTTGCGGTAAACTTCCTTTTCTGCTAAAAAACCGCTTGGTTAAGAAAACTTCACAAATAAATCCGTAGTTAGGACTTTACAGTGGTGTAAAATTCGGTTATAATGACCACATCCTACTTCTGAGGAGGCTGAAAACATGACGGATATGAACACACAGAAATTCACGGTTGCCTGCGACGACAAAGAGAATATGCGGCGCATTCTCCGGAGCGTGTATGAGGCCCTGACGGAGAAGGGCTACAATCCCATCAACCAGATTGTGGGCTATCTGCTGACGGAAGATCCCACCTATATCACCAACTACAACAGCGCCCGCAGCATGATCTGCAAGATCGACCGGGACGAGCTGATGCAGGTTCTGGTACAGGAGTATCTGTTCCAGCGGAATTAACCGTAGGCCATCAGGCTTTCTTACAAGCTGCAAGAGGCTTTTGCGATGGGCAAAAGCCTCTTGTTTTATAGCACACCTCTCTTTCCGGCACCCAAAAATATACGGTGCCACGCAGCTTGAAAAGTTCATACTTTCCCCTCCGTCTTGCCTGTTTCTTACCATTTATTCCCATAATGTTACGTAAACCTTCGAGTTTCTCGGGTTTTCGAAACATTTCTTCTTGACAAGAGCGTAACAATATGTTACAATCTGATTACATTTTTGCAGGAGGTATCTCTCATGGCTGACGAAAATGCAGTTTTGATGTATAAGGGCCGTCCCCTTATGCGCAAAGACAATTTTGTTTACTACGGTTCCATGGCCGACAGCCACATCGTTATGCTTCAGATCCTGGAGACCAAAAAGCAGGGCGATATGGACATTGCAACCCGGGTTTCCGTGCAGCTGCAGCTGACTGATCCCGCTGCCAAGAGCCGGTCCCGCATCGTAAAGAAAAGTGAAAAAGACGGTCTGTACACTGCCCTGGATGTGGGCTGTGTCTGGCTGGAACGCGCGCTGGCAGGCAAATAAGCCTGCCGCTTTTTCAGGGACTGTGAGCAATAGCCCCAGTCTCTAACAAAGACGGAGGACAAAGTATGAAACGCACCCATCGACTTTTTACCCTGATACTGGCACTGATTTTGTCAGTCGGCACTGTGATCGTCCCTGCCGCCGCAGCGGAAGATCTGATGTACGGAATTGGTTTTGTGAACGCCTCTTCCCTGCGGCTTCGCTCCGAACCGGACACCAACGCTTCCACCATCGCCACAGCACCCCAGAACGACTGCGTGGTGGTAATCAGCAAAACCGGTCAGTGGTATAAAGTCAACTACAATCTCCAGGAAGGCTACATGCATGAAGATTACCTGGATGTACTTACCAAGGAAAACGCAGAACTGGGATACGGAGAAATTACAGGCGACGGAGTCAATCTTCGCACCGGCCCGTCTACCTCTTATCAGGTTGCCGCCGTATCCGGCAAAGGAGACCGCTGCTACATTCTGGGCCTGAACGAAGGCTGGTATAAGGTGATTTACAATGGCACCACCTGCTACATCCGCAGCGATTTTCTGAAGCTGACCGAGTATCCCTATGAAAACCAGGCTTCTCCCAACACCCCCAAGTTCTTCCGCAGAGGCAAGTCCACCGGCGTTTCCCCCAGCGGCAGCGCTGTCAACGGAAGCACCGTGAACAACACGACCAGCAGCGGCTCCTTTACCGGGGCGGATATTTTGGCAGAAGCCCAGAAGTATCTGGGCGTACGCTATGTCAGCGGTGGTGCAAGCCCCAGCGGGTTTGATTGCTCGGGTCTGGTGTATTATGTATTGAAGCAGCTTGGCTATTCCCCCTACCGCACACCTGCGGATCAGTACAAGCAAGGTACTTCCGTGAGTAAGTCCGAATTGCAGCCCGGCGACATTGTATTCTTTGCCGGTACTGTGGGAAGCGGCATTAGTCACGTTGGTATCTACGCAGGCGGCGGACAGTTCATCCACTCCCCCAATTCCCGCTCCACGGTTTCCTATTCCGATCTGACCAGCGGCTATTGGGCAGAGCATTACTACGGAGCCCGCCGGATTGGTTAAGAGATTGCATGTAAAAACGGAGTTCTCCTGAAATCGGAGAACTCCGTTTTGTTAACCCCGCAGCAAGATTGGCTGAATCTGCCGCCCTTGCAAGGCTTCTTCCAAGGCCTTGGGAATCATGGTAAAATCCGCCACCATGCTGGTGGGTTTTCCAAGGCAATCGTCCTGGCCAAAGGGGACAAAATAGTAGTGCTTGCGTCCCATGAGCCTTCCAATATTTTCCGCTGCCGCCGCCAGCGCATCGTTGGAGGAAACCGCCAGCAGTATGGGTCGGCCGTTGCGCAGATGGCTTTTCGCCGCCATGGTCACCGGGCCATCGGCAATGCCGTGGGCCAGTTTCGCCAGGGTATTTCCCGTACAGGGCGCAATCACCAAAATGTCCAGTAGCTTCTTGGGGCCGATGGGCTCCACCTGGTCAATGGTACGCAGCGGCGCACTGCCGCAGATTTCCTCCGCCCGGGCAAGATGCTCCTGAGCCGTACCAAAGCGGCTGTCTACTTGGCAGGACGCTTCCGAAAAAATGGGAATTACATGATGGTGCTGACTCAGCTGCTCCATAACTGGGAACACTTTGCTGTATGTACAAAAGGAACCGCACATGGCAAATCCCACATTCATATGATTACCTCCCGGTAAGTCTTAATATCGTTTTGGCGATCAATCTGCCGGAAGATTCCGGCGCATACAGTCCAGGCAGGCCTCTGGCAATCACCACGTCCTCCCCTTCCAGCCCCGGTTGGGAGGCCAGATCAATCTTCAGGCACTTGGGATAGGGCGATAGCTGGTCTTGTGTCAGCATCTTTTGGGGAACCGTGTTGTAGATCACGCCGAATTGTCCCAGCGCTTGGGGTATTTCCGGGATATCCAACGTCCGGTATCCCAAAGCTTCCAGCATGGCCCGGTCGGATTCTTTCCGGGCTGCAACGGTCACCTCTGTGCCCATGGCTTGGAGCAGCTTTGCCAGGCATTTTCCGATCCGGCCCCACCCAATAATCAGTGCAGGGGTTTCGGCAAAGGTGGTTTGTAATTTGGGTGCTGCCACCCGCAGGGCACAGTCAGCAGTGATAGCTGCGTTTTTTGCCACATAGATGCCGTCCTTCAAAAGATCCAGAACCGGATAATCCTTCAGATCCGGATGGGAAAGGTTTCCCCCGATAACGGTAATGGTGTCCGGAAGCATACGCAGCAGCGGCTTTAATTCCCCACCTCCCCGCAATTTCCCATCTGCGGAAAAACTGGGTACATCCAGCAGCAGGTGGGTTACCTCCGGCGATGGGTGGTCAACCATGGCAATTCCGGCCTGGGCCAGCCGCTTCGCTGCCCATCGGCAAGCAGGCGTACTTCCCAGAGGATACATCAGCATGTTTTCCAATCGCATCACTCCCTCTGGCCAGAATATGCCGTGGGCCGACCGGTTGTGCTTGATTTTTTTTCAGGATTTTGTATAATGACCATAAGAGGTGATACAAGTGCAGAGACTGGGCTTTATCCACGATATGCTGGATGTGAAAGTGCTGATCCTGTGTGTAATGGCTCGGGTCAACTACCCGGTCAACACCCAGCAGATCTATGAGCTGTGTTATCAGGACGATTGCCTGAGTTATTTTGATGTGTGTACCGCCATTCCGGAAATGGTCAAGTCCGGCCATCTGAAGGAACTGGAGGATGGATGCTATGAAATTACGGAAAAAGGCAGAGCCGACGGGGCGTTGACGGAGGATTCCATTGCTTTTTCCGTCAAACACCGGGCAGAAAATGCCGTTGCCCGGTTTAACCGGCAGATTCACCGCAGCAGTTTTGTAAAAACCCAGGTAGTTCCCCGGGAAAGCGGCGATTTTTCCGTGATTATGAAGCTGGATGACGAACTGGGAAATCTGATGACCCTGGAACTGCTGGCGCCGGACCAGCGTCAGGCCGTCCGGCTGAGCCGGCTGTTTGAGAAAAAAGCAGAGGCCGTTTACAACCTGACCATGGCGGAACTTCTGGATGACGAAGACGAATTAGACAACTGACACCCCTTGCCGCTGAAGCAAATTTGTGCTATAGTGTAATTACACCGGATGACCGGTGATACGAAAGGAGCTGCCGCATATGAAATTCCAGTTCAGTGAAAAGAAAGTTAAACTCCCTGAGAATGTCCACGCTTATGCTGAGAAAAAAGTTATGAAGCTGGCACGGTTCTTTGATGAGGATGCGGAAGCACTGATTGTCTTCTCTGTAGAAAAGAACCGGAACAATGTGGAACTGACCGTTCACGGTGCAGGCACCTGGTTCCGGGCAAGTGAAAGCACTTCCGATATGTTTGCTTCCATTGATGCCGCAGTAGGCACCATTGAAGGCCAGATCCGTAAGAACAAGACCCGCCTTGCCCGTCGTCTGAAGCAGGGTGCATTCAACCGCACTGTTCAGGACGAGACTTCCTTCGCACCGGATCCGGATGAGGAAGAGCTGAACATTGTGCGTATCAAGAAGTTCTACTTCAAGCCCATGACCCGGGAAGAAGCCGTGATGCAGATGAATCTGCTGGATCACAATTTCTTCGCTTTCCGGGATGAAGATAACGGCGGAAGCTTTGCCGTGGTATACCGCAGAAACGATGGCGGCTACGGCCTGCTGGATGACGTACAATAACCCAATCAGAAAAAGGAGCCTCTTTCGAGGCTCCTTTTTTGTGCCCCCGCTTTTGCAGGGGCATATTTTGTTTAGTAGTACAAAAGGTCAGAGTAAGTGGGATAGGGCCAGTAGGATTTGTCGGTTAAGGACTCCAGAACATCCGCTTCCCGGCGCAGATCCTGCATGGCAGGAATCACCACATCGTGGTAATAGCTGGCGGCGCTGACGGCTTCCTTGGGCACTGCCCCCAGGGAGAACCGCAGCGATTCAATGTGGTCATACAGTGCATCGGTACCAGCGCTGAGCTTTTCTGCCAGTGCTTTTTCCGCTCGGGAGGACACCATCATCTTCTGCTTGGATTCCATTCCCCGGCACAGGTCGTGGGTGTAGTGCAGGGCAGCAGGCATGATCTGATGCAGCGCCATATCCACCATGGTACGGGCTTCAATATTGACGATCTTATTGTATGCTTCCATATGGATCACATATCTTGCCCGGAACTCTTCCTCGGTGAAAATTCCGTGCCGGGTTACCAGATCAATGTTTTTATCCGAAGCATAAGTTGGCAGGGCCTCTGCCGCAGAGGCCAAATTGCTCAGTCCCCGGGCGGCGGCTTCCTCCTTCCATTCCTGGCTGTAGCCGTTTCCGCTGAAGATGATCCGCTTGTGTTCCATCAGAGTCTGGCTGACCAGCTTCTGCAGCTGGGCGTCAAAGTCTTTCGCACCTTCCAGAGCATCGGCAAACTTTGCCAGTTCTTCCGCCATGATGGTATTGAGCGCAATGTTAGGGCCGGCAATGGACTGGGAAGAACCCAGCATGCGGAACTCAAACTTATTACCGGTGAACGCCAGGGGGCTGGTACGGTTGCGGTCGGTGGTATCTTTCGGAATGGCAGGCAGCACATCCACGCCGATGCGCAGCATGCTCTTTTCCGGTTCAATGTAGTTAGTTCCCTCAATGATAGAGTGGATGATGCCGTTGAGCTCATCCCCCAGGAAAATGGAAATAATAGCCGGAGGCGCTTCATTGGCTCCCAAGCGATGGTCGTTACCCGCCGTTGCCACTGTGCAGCGCAGGAAGTCCTGATATTCATCCACACCGGCAATAAATGCCGCCAGGAACACCAGGAACCGGGCATTCTGACTGGGGGTCTTGCCAGGGCTGAACAGGTTTTTCCCGGAATCCGTGGACAAGGACCAGTTGTTGTGCTTGCCGGAACCGTTGACACCGTCAAAGGGCTTTTCATGGAGCAGGCAGACCAGGTTATGCTTGGCGGCGCACTTTTTCATGATCTCCATAATCAGCTGGTTGGCGTCGCAGGCAGTGTTCACATCGGTGTAAATGGGAGCCAGTTCATGCTGGCAGGGTGCGCCTTCGTTGTGCTTGGTTTTGCTGAGAATACCCAGCCGCCACAGCTGCTCATCCAAGTCCTTCATAAAGGAGGATACCCGGGTACGGATGGTGCCGAAATAGTGGTCATCCAGTTCCTGGCCCTTGGGCGGCTGAGCGCCGAACAGGGTTCTGCCGGTCAGCCGCAAGTCCTCCCGCTGGGCATACAGGTCCTTGGGCAGCAGGAAGTATTCCTGCTCCGCGCCAACGGAGGGAATGACCCGCTGGGTTTCCTCGTCTCCGAACAGCCGCAGAATCCGCACTGCTTCCCGGGAAACTTCGTCGATGGAACGCAGCAGAGGGGTCTTCTTATCCAGGGACTGGCCCGTGTAGGAGAAGAAGCAGGTAGGGATATACAAACTACCGTCCTTGACAAAAGCACAGGAAGTGGGGTCCCAAGCGGTGTAGCCCCGGGCTTCAAAGGTTGCCCGCAAGCCGCCAGAGGGGAACGAACTGGCATCCGGCTCGCCACGAACCAGCTCTTTGCCGGAAAACTCCATAATCACCCGTCCATCACCGGTAGGAGAAATGAAGGAATCATGTTTTTCCGCCGTAATTCCGGTCATTGGCTGGAACCAGTGGGTGTAATGGGTAGCACCCTTCTGGGTGGCCCAGACCTTCATGGCCTCCGCAATTTCATTCGCCACATCCAACGGCAGCTGAGAGCCGGTGGTAACGCAGTGTTTCCAGGCCAGGTAAACATCCGCCGGCAAACGCTGCTTCATGGTCGCTTCATTGAAAACATCGCTGCCAAAGATTTCCGGGACATTCAAAACATCACTCATTGGGCACATCCTTTCCAGTTCTATAAAGGGACGGGCAATTGATTGCCTACTTTTCCAGGGAAAAGGTCAGGAATTTCCATTAAAAGTTCCGTTTCCCCTTACTTTATCTGTATAAATTGTATGCAAGCTTGGCAAAAAAAGCAAGGAGTGATTGTGTCGAAAAAACATTTCCCAGTGCGGCGCTTGTTTGTGCAATCCTCCAATTTCTTTATTTCTGGCTTTAAAAATGAAATTTCTGGCAATATGATATTGCATTTTTTCTTCTGCAAGCATATAATAAGCCAAGAAAATATAGAAAATCCCAGGAAGGATGATGGATGTGACCCCCTACTCTTGCATGACCACCGAAGAATTGGAACGTGAATACCAGCGTGTTCTGGCAGATTTTGAGCATTGTAAGTCCCAGGGACTGAACTTGAACATGGCCCGCGGCAAGCCCTCCAAGGCGCAGCTGGACATGGTCAGCGGCATTTTGACCATGCTGCAGACACCGGAAGATTGTATCGACGACGGTATTGACGCCCGGAACTATGGTGAGCTGGCAGGTATTCCCTGCGCTCGGGCCTACTGGGCCGATGTACTGGGCTGCAAGCCTTCGGAAGTGTTCGTAGGCGGCGCCGCATCCTTGAATATGATGTTTGATGTGGTGGCCCGTGCATTCAGCCATGGTCTACTGCACAGCCCCCGTCCCTGGTGCAAGGAAGAGAAAGTCAAGTTCCTCTGCCCTGCCCCCGGCTATGACCGGCATTTCCAGATTGGTGAATTCTACGGTGCGGAGCTGATTACCATTCCCATGACCCCCACTGGCCCGGATATGGATCTGGTGGAGGAATATGTAAAAGATCCCCAGGTCAAGATGATCTGGACGGTTCCCAAGTACTCCAACCCTGACGGCATTATTTTCTCCCAGGAGACCATTCAGCGCTTTGCCAATCTGAAGCCCGCTGCTCCGGACTTTGCCATTATCTGGGACAATGCTTACTGCATCCATGAGTTCGAAGGCGACTATGTCCCCTTCCCCGACATTATCTCCCTGTGCGCTCAGGCCGGTCGGCCCGACATGGTCTATGAGTTCGCTTCCACTTCCAAGATTACCTTTGCCGGCGGCGGCATCAGCTGCATGGCTGCCAGCGAGGCAAACATCAAGTATTTCACCGACATTTTCGGCATCCAGATGATTTCCTACGACAAGGTCAACCAGCTGCGCCATGTTCGCTATCTGAAGAACAAGGCACACACCCTGGAAATCATGAAAGGCCACGCTGCCATCATGGCGCCCAAGTTCCGGACGGTTGCGGAATACCTGAACCGGGAAATCGCACCTTTGGGCTTCGCCCATTGGAATGACCCCAAGGGCGGCTACTTCGTCAGCCTGTTCACCATGCCCGGCACCGCCAATCGGGCCTGGCAGCTGTGCAAGGAGGCCGGTGTCACCATGACCAACGCCGGTGCAACCTACCCCTACGGCAAAGATCCCCAGGATTCCAACCTGCGCATTGCCCCCAGCCTGCCCCCGGTGGCTGAGCTGGAGCAGGCCATGGATGTACTTTGCACCTGCCTGAAACTGGCTGCATTGGAAAAACTGCTGAATAAGTAAAGGAAAGGAACCCATCTGCGTGATGGGTTCCTTTTTTATGTGCTATCGTCTTTTATACTTCTGTTTTAGCGTAGTTTGTTCCGAATTTCAGCGCAGACAGCATCCAAGTCAGAACAGCCCGACACAATGTGGAGATCATGGGGCTGCGCATCAAAGCAGCCGTGCTTTCTTTCCAGCATGGCTGCCACCGGTGGTGGCAGCGTTCCTCTCATGCGGGCGGCAAAGCGGCGCTTGATCTCCTCCAGATCTGCTGTCACAAGAATACGGAGGGCATCTTCCGGCAGCAGCGGCAAATGCTCCTGTTCGGAAATTACATAGACAATGTGCTGTGTTTTTCCTTCTTCCTGCAGCTTTTTCTGAAAGAGATTCCTGGCCATACTTTCACTTTTGGCAAGACGCAAGTAATCTTTTCCTGTGTACACCTGTGCACCCAGTTCTGTGCGCAACTTATCCGCAAGTGTGGATTTTCCGGTACAGCTCTCTCCGATAATCCCGATAACCACACAAAATTATCTCTTTGCCAGTTCCTTCAGCTGATCTGCAATGTCGGTCTGCTCCCAGGGGCGGTCTGCTACACCAAAGTGGCCGACGGCGGCAGTGGGTACGTAGATGGGACGGCGCAGGTTCAGCTTGCGGATGATGCCGGCGGAGGTCAGGTCGCAGGTTTCCCGCAGCAGCTCGGTCATCTTCTCATCGGAAATCACACCGGTGCCGAAGCTGTCCACCCGGACGGAGACCGGCTGTGCAACGCCAATGGCGTAAGCCAGCTGCACCTGCACCTGGGTTGCCAGTCCGGCAGCTACCAGGTTTTTCGCCATATACCGGGCCATGTAGGCGGCGCTGCGGTCTACCTTGGTGGGGTCC
>DVGO01000016.1 GCA_018712645.1 Candidatus Faecousia faecavium
TGGCATACAATTTCCTTTCTTCTCAGGAAAACGCCGAATTGGATGCAAATTCTCCCCTTGATCCAAAAATTTTATGCCAAAGGAGGAATTCAAAACCACTACGACTACAAAATCCACTTTTAGAAAGGGGCTCTTTCATGCATTTCAATCAACCACATCAACCAAACCATCTGATAACCCCAATGCTATGCGAAGACGACTTACAGATCAATTCTCTCTACCCTTCGCAGTCAAATCCGACCGCTGGCTATCCCCCCGCCATGCAGGGCTGTCTCATGCAGCAGCCGGGATACACCACGACCGGGCAATGCTATGTGCAGCCATACAATAACCCGTCGCTTGTTTCCGCCCTTCTAAAGCTGGAAACAGCTTGGACACAACGGGATATCGCCTGCCTGGAAAGGGAGATAAAGGCGCTTCAATTGGATAAGGCACTCTCAGCCGATGAAGCATTCTCCCAGGCAACGTTTCATGACGGCCGATTTACGGTCGTCGGCACCCGGGGACAGTCCATCACCCTGTGCCCCATCCCCCTTGATTTTTTGTGCCACATTCTTCCGGAACCAGCCTATGGACAGGAGGGATATTTTCTGGTTCGGTTCCGGAACCGGGAAACCCATTGTATCCCCGGCCGGTATCTTGCCAAACCGGCCAAACTGCTTCAGGCCCTGAGCGCCGCTGCCGGGGAGTCCATCAAAACCTGCTCCAATCCACGCAAACTTGGAGGGCTTCTGGCCCAGACTCTGGTAGCAGCCGCCACCCGGATTCCCCTTCTGTATCGTTACGGCTGGCAGAAATCTCAGGACAACTGGCTGTTTTATCTGTGTGGCGGCAAGACCCACTGCGGCCAGCTTCCACTGGATGCGGACGCACTTCCCCAGACCATGGCTCTGACAGAACTGGATCGAGGCGCAACCCTGCGGTCAGCAGCGCAGATTGTGAAGGCGTTCCGGGTTTTTCAGGACACCTCCCTTTCCCAGATTTTGTTTCTGTGGTGGAACGCTTCCTTTTTGTACACCCTGCTGCTCTCAGGGAGTGAAGGCACTTCTCCCCTGCCCATGGGTCTGTGCCTGCTGTGTCAGAGCGGCCGCACTGCCCGCTGTCTGGAAACGCTGTTTCGGTGGTATGGCGACCATGCTATTTCTCTGGGAGATGATCCCAAGGTGTTTCCCCTCCGGCTGGGGCAGCGGGCGGATCAGCCTCTGCTGATCCGGGACAGCGTGTGCTGCAAAGAAAACGAAACTGCCCTGCTTCAGGCGCTGTCCTCTGGTTCTGTCCCCGCTGGAAGCCAAACCGACGCAGTTTTACAGCTGCGCGCCCCGGTGACCCTGCTCAGTGAAGGAAAGTCCCCCCTCTGCTGCAGCCAGAACTTTTTCACCATGGAAATCACCGATCAGGACCTCTGCACGGAAATCCTACCCAAACTCCCCAGCTTGATTTCCTACCAGCAAGACTATTTCCGGGGGCTTGCCCGATTTGTTCAGCAAAATCCGGAGCCACTCCGGACACTGATGACCCGGGAGGATACTTATGTCGATTTCGAGGATGACGAGGATTACGAGTTGTCCGCAAACGGCATCCAAGTGCTTTCTACACTGCGCTGTGTCCGCAGTTTCCTCCGGGCTTACCTGGAAAATCTGGCTCCAGGAAAAGGGCTGGAACAGGCCATACTATCTCTGCTTTCCGAGGATGACTATTGCCTGATGGACGCGCTGGAGGATAGCAGCACCTCCCAAGACGACCTGACCCATGTGTTCCTGGGGATCGCCAGCCGTAAAATGGTGAATGCTTCCCTTCAGCTGGTGAACATTTGCCAGGCTGTCGACGCCGCTGTCCAGACCCAGCCCCCGGTGGTCTACTTCAATGACAAATTCTGCTACTTCACCCTGGAAGCTTTTCGGGCTATCTGCCGGGATTGCCACGCCACCACCCGGGCGGTTCTCAACTCCATTGCCCCCCTATTGGAAGGTACCCCCTACTGCAGCGGCAGCGCCATGACCCGGATTCCCGGCGACCGCAGGCGCACCCGGGCCTATCAGATCAGCCGGAAGCATTTCTACAGACCCTTTGTCAGAAGCCAAATATAGGAGATGTGCCGTTATGAAACTGCAAATTCATTTGGGACAGGGATTGGATGGAGAAGCCGTCGCGTGGGAACCCAGCGGGAATGTCCAGCTGGCCATTACCGGCCAGAGCGGTCAGGGAAAAAGCTACAAACTGTGCGACATGATGCTCCAGCTAAGCATCCAGGGCGTACATACCATCGTCCTAGACGGTTCAGGCGAATACGGCCCGGACGCTTCCGGTAAGCCCCCCGCCTGGCCTCCCCAGAACGCCCGCTTTCTGGACATCAGCAGCCCGGAGCTGCCTGTGGGAACCTTCTTTCCCTGGGCGATGCCCAGCGGGAAGATGGAAAGCATGGAGCAATGCGCCCGCCGGGCGGCAGGAACGCTGAAGCAGTTGTTTCACCTGGGAGGCAATCAGTATTTCTATCTGAAGAAAATCTGCGCCAGCTGTCTGGCGGATTCCCAGGAGTTATCCTTTTCCCGGATCATGGAATTCTTGGAGGAAACCGCCCAGTTGGCACAGGCGACCGGGGAATGCACGCCGGAAGAATCTGCGGAAATCAAACTGGCTGTCAGTCTGCTTCCCAAGCTGGATGTCATCTCCGATTTCCCCGACACCAACCCACATTGGTTTCAGCCCTTCACCACCCCCGGAACCACCGTGATCGATGTCCAGGATGTCCCTGATCCCTATCTGCTGAAAACCATACTGGAGATTCTTTTGGGCAATCTATGGACCCAAAAGGTCCGCAGCCATACCGGCTGCCCCCTTGTTCTGGTATTCGACGAATGTCAGGATCTGAACTTCAAGTCCGGCAGTATCCTGGACCGGATTTTGCGGAAAGGCCGCAAATATGAGATTGCCGGCTGGTTCAGTACCCAGTGGTTCAAAGACGAGGCGATGACCAAAGCCTTGGGACAGACCGCTGCGGACATATTTTTCCGCCCGGCGCTGCGGGACTGCAAAAAAACTGCCTCCCTTCTGGCTCCCAACAACAGAGAACTGTACGAGGCGTGTCTGGAAGCGCTGGACAACCTGAGACCCGGTCAGTTCTTCTTCTACGACAGAGAAGGACCCATCTTAATAGATGGGTGGAATGCAGAGGACTAAGCAGGCAAAGTATGCCCCCGGGAGTTTACACTCCCGGGAGCATGTCCTGCCCTTATTTTAATTTTGCATTCTCCAAAATAAACTGGCGCAGCGCTTCTCTTGGGATTCTCCAATGGCGGCCATTACGGTAGCCTTTCAGCTTCCCGGTGTTTAATAGCCTGTATATCGCGTTGCGGCCGATTTTCAGAGCTTCGCAAGCCTCTTCTACAGTTAGAATTTCCAGATCATCCAGATACATCATTGCATCCTCCTTTCTTGGTTTATTGGGATGTTCGCAGATTGGGAAGCAAATAGAACCTTTCTTCCGCTTATACACCCGGCGGAAATCATTGGTGATTCGTAATAATCAAAAAACAAGCGAACTATTCAATGAGGGTGTTTGGAGACTTTTTCCAACATCCTTGTGGCATTTTACATAGAAAAAGAAAGGTTAGTTGATTTAATTCAAAGAAAGGAAAGAAAAGCATGGCAGTAATGAAAATAAATAACGATAAAGATTATATTACTGGTAAGAGTAAATATAAGGATCCAAACGCATTAAAGAATGTGTATCAGTATATGATTGATCAGAAAAATACTGGTAAATCGAAGAAAGTTCAGAACCATTATATTGGCGGTTCTCATGTAGACTTATCTGATCCAGCGGGTTCGATGGAAGAAGTCGCAAAAAAATATCATAAAGACCGTGGCGTCCGGTTAAAGCACATCATTGTTTCCTTTGCCGAGCAGGACAATGTCACGGCCCATATGATTGCTTCTGCAGCAGAGGAAATGTCCCAGAGAATCGGCCAGCTCTATCAGAACTTCTATGTGGTACATGAGGATCGGCGCAGCCCCCATATCCATATGATGATGAACACGGTCAGCCACGTCAACGGCTATAAGTATCACCCCCAGACGGACAAGTCCTGGTTATCTGAAATTGGAGCGGACTGCATGGATGAATTGGGGGTTTACAGTTTCCGGGTATACGGAAGATAGCATGAATCGTTTTCCCTAACAGGATGCGTGGTCCTTGTGGGCTCCGCCTGAGCATGGTACAATAGAAAAAATAGAAAACAGGAGGAACTGGTTATGACTGAAAATTCTGATCAAAAAACGTCTCCCATAAATTTCGAGGATCATCCCAGATTGTTTATTCATTTTCTGGACTATTCCACCAGCGAGTTTGCCGCTTTGTGGAAGGAAGAACCCAAGAAGAAACAAGGGTTTAAGCCAAACCGTCAGAATATCGCTTTGGCCATCTGGAATCACCCCAGTTTCTGTGCTTCTCTCTCCGGAATGTTCGACAGAGAAAAAAGTCAGTTTGTGCCGATTCCCCTGGAAACATCCCCTTTTTTCCAGAACTATATCGACAGTATGCGCAAAATCCATAATTGGAAAGAAACAACAAAGCAGGAAGTATCTGACGAGCTGCTGAATGATTTTTTTCAAAATGCCTACAATTCCATCAAAGCATCTCCGGATGCACTGGCCTACTATGAGAAAATTCTTTGCCATACAGATGCGTACTGCCGGTTTGCCGCTTCCAAAGTATGGGAAAAGGAATTGGATTATCGCTGTAATCTGCTCAAGGAGCTGCTGTCCAAACATTCTGGGCATACCCAGTTAAATGGCTTAGCCAATCTTCTGCGCATACTGGACACGTATATTGCAGTTTATTCCAAACCGCCTGCACAAAAAGAGACTCTCTCAGCAGAAGCGTGTTTCCAGGAAATTCTGGACTCCTTAATGGATCTGCGTTGGGATGGGGAATCAGAAGAATCCGCCACAGATTTTTTGCTCAAACAGGTTTTTCCCAAATTTAACTATGCAGAATTGACGCAAGAACCACTTTCTGAGCAGGATGCGGCTCATTTTAAAAAGGACGGTGACCATTATCTTGTTTCTTTAGAATCCATAAATTACATGGAGCGCAATAAGAAACGTTTCAGCAAGGAACTCCGCGGCAAGGCCGTTAAAATAGCCCGGAAAAAATATCTGGCCTCCCGGGTATCCGAAGTGAAATCCACACCGTTTTGGGATACATACCAAGAGATGAAGCATTACCTGGACTCATTTGACTCGGTTCCCAGCAAGGAATATGTGAATGAAATTGCAAAATCTTATTTATCCCACTACTACAAGGAAATTTGGTCCAGCGGGACCCTCTCTTTGCAGAAACCCTTTATCGAAAAGCAACCAACCATATACCAAGTTTCTCTGGATGCCTTGGCCAAATCAGCAGCAGAGTCCTTTATCCAAGACAACTCTGCCGCTCTCTACAATCTTAGCTGTGTCAAAAAGCTCTTATTCAGCCACTTGTATAGCTACTCTCCCATGATCCCCTTTTTCCGTTTTACAACCAATTCTTTGCAGCAGCTCACGCAAGGTATCTTAGACTACATAGGAAATTCTTTCAAACAGGAATTCACTGAAAAATGTTCCAATGGGAGCGAGCTTTTTTCCGACCCTAATACCTTCTGTTTAACCCTGTTCGATGTGTTCTCGGAAGCAGGAACGAATTGGTCTATTCAACATCCCAATACTGTGCAGTACCATAGTCTACTTCAAGATTTTGATAATGTACTTAGGCAAATACAACGACCAAATTTCGAAAATCCGGTCTGGAATACTTCGAATTTTTATCAAATCTCATACTCCGCACCTGTTCTGGACTACATTATCTTCATGCTTAAGTTGTACTATGATGTTCTAGATGCTACCGAGGATGTGGCAACGGTATTCTGGTCATATCATTCTTATATGGAGAAAAAGTCAACGGCACCACCCAAGAAGTGATTCTTGCAAGAATTCGCTTATTTTCCATCTAGATGCCCCTATTCTGTATTGTGGCATACGGATCTGCCTACCATATGGGCGTGGCAGTTCCATATGTAATGAACAGTCTGGCATTAAAAATCTGTAATTTGACAAAAAATGGGATTGGCTATGAATTAGCCCCGGAAGCATGCAAAGAGCGTCACTGCAGCGTGATATGTGCGAACCAGAAAGGGATTACAGCATCTCCAATTATGACGTAAAAACAGCCCGCATCTGTTCAGAACGTTTGAAACACGATCTAACAGATGCGGACTCATTCCGTTCCAGTCGGCATCAGTATTCTCGGTTTGAGCGAGGAAAACAATTTCTAAGCTCATGATGGAGCGGTATGATCACAGAAGCTGATATGTGCTGGGACACCCAGTTCTCCCAAGGGCACTGATTATTTCCGCTTATATTTTTTTGCAGCACCTCTGCCGACGATATCAATCAGCCCCTTTTCCTGCATTTGTCGGGAAAGCAGGTAGGCTCTTGTCTTTTTGATATTCAATAGTTCCTGCAAGTCTTCATCGGTCATTTCGCCGTATTCTGCCAGATAATCCAATACCATCATCATCTGTGGTGTAACCACAGATTGTGCTTTTTCCTTTGCTTCCGAACCACTTTCAGCTGTAGTACCACTGGCATTCATGTTAGGCAGCACCAATTTAAATGTGTTGGAGGTCACTTCGATCCGCGGTTGCGCGGCACAATCTTTATACAGCGCATAGATTTTGCGAATACCGGTTCCGTAGGATTCAATCAACCGTAAACGATAAAATATTTCTGCCAGTTTACGGTTGCGAGGCTGAGAAATTCCATTTCGGATATCATCAGCAGTCAAGCCAGGAAGCAACCCACCAATGGAAATAAACTCAATGCCAGAATCACTTACGTTAATAATGATGCTGCCACTGTAGCTATAATCACGATGAACAAGCGCATTGAGCAATGCTTCACGCAAAGCTCCTTCCGGATAATCAGGATGCTCAACGCGCTCCAATCCCTGGAATGTGGCGGCAGTACGATTACAGAGCATCAGGTAAGCGTAGCTGTCATCCAGCTGCTTGAAAATGGAACCGCCAAACTCCTTTGCATCCTTGAAGGCAATGTTATCTTCATCACCAAACACAGCAATTTTCGTGGTATGCTGGCACTGATCGGATAAAATCAATGCAAGATTGGTGTATTGGTCGTCATGGATATTCCGCAGTCCCAGAGCAATGTATTTCTCTTCTGAGAAATCAACCTTATATTGCGCAAAGGTTCGCCCGGCTTCTGCAAAACTCAACTCTTGCTTGAGGCTGCGCATTTCTTCAAAGACTTCACCTTCTGCGTCTTTGATCATTCTGCGAATCTGATCCGCAGATGCCTGCACACTGGACGCTCCCTGCCGAACGTAAACCCCCGTGGGCTTCATTCCCTTGGATTTCAAGTAATAGGGTTTGTAACTCCCTTCTCCCACTTCAATCTGAATAACCCTGTTCTCCTGAAGGACGTACCGGACAAACATGGTAACATCCGGAGCAATTGCATCCCGGATTCCATTGGTCAAACGAGTATAAGTATCATCCACATCATCAATACCCACCACATTTCCCCGGTCATCAATGCCAAGGTAGATGACTCCACCCTCGGTATTTGCAAATGCGATGACCTCTTTGTAAATGTCGTCGATCATCCTGGATTTATATTCGATGCGTTCATTCTCATATTGCATGTGCGTCACCTCTGCCACTGTTTGCTTCTATTATACCCATATTTTCATTTTTTTCAATATGAAGAAGTGAAAATTCACTTTCATTCACCTATGGTTGTGAATATTCACCTTTGTCTTTTAGGAAACGGAACCGTCTTCAGGAATAACTTCAGGCATACATCCTGTTGTTCTGATATGAAGATATCCAGAGAATTCTTCTTGAATTATTCATTTTTTATGGTATACTTTTCTTAATCATGATAAAACGAACCACAGAGGTATCACCATGGACATTCACACCATTCGTCAGCAACTGAAAACCCGCTCTGTGTATGACATTCCCCTGCGGGTGACCTTCTATGCCCGGGTGTCCTCCGAGTCGGATGAACAGCTGAACTCTTTGGGCAACCAGATATCCTACTATGAGGAACGGATTCAGAAAAACAAAGCCTGGACTTTCGTCCCCGGCTATATTGATGAAGGGCTTTCCGCCGCCACCACCAAGAAGCGGGAAAACTTCCATCGGATGGTAGAGGACGCAAAGGCCGGGCTGTTTGACCTGATTATTACCAAGGAAATCACCCGCTTCGCAAGAAACACTCTGGACTCCATTCAATATACCCGGGAACTGCTAAGAAGCGGCGTTGGGGTTTTCTTTCAGAACGACAATATCAACACCTTCGACGAGGACTCCGAGCTGCGGCTGACCATCATGTCCGGCATCGCCCAGGACGAGCTGCGAAAACTCTCCTCCCGGGTGAAATTCGGCCACCAGCAGGCCATCAAGAACAGCGTGGTTCTGGGCAACAGCCGGATTTTCGGCTACCAGAAGCAGGACGGACGGCTTGTCATTGACGAAACAGAAGCCCCTATGGTGCGGGAGTTGTTTACCCTCTATGCCACTGGGGAGTACTCCATGAAGCAGTTGGAATCCCGCTTCTGGGAGCAGGGCTACCGGAATCTTCACGGCAACAAAATCGCCCACACCACCATGTCCGGCATCATCTCCAACCCCAAGTATAAAGGCTACTATGTGGGCAACAAAGTAAAAGTGGTTGACCTGTTTACCAAAAAGCAGAAGTTCCTCCCTCCGGAGGAATGGGTGATGTTCAAGGATGAAACCGGACAGATTGTACCGGCCATTGTCTCCGAGGAAATCTGGGATCAGGCCAATGCCGTGCTGAAAAAGCGCAGCGAGGATGTGAAGAACCGCCAAGGAATCTGCAACCACGCCAACCTGCTCACCGGCAAGCTTTACTGCACCCACTGCGGTACCGCCTATTACCGCCGGGATTCCAAAGATCGGAAGGGCAACAAAAACAGCAAATGGGTCTGCTCCGGGAAGATCAAAAACGGCGCAAGTTCCTGTCCCTCCTTCCACATCTACGAAAGTGAAATCCGTCCCCTGCTGCTGGAAGTCTTTCAAGATGGATCCGAGAATATCGAAGCTTGGATTGAAGAATACACCGAAATGTACAAGTCTCTTTACCAGAATGAGGACTTATCAAAGCAGATTCAGGCTCTCCAGCAGAAGATGGAGGTGACCCAAAAGAAGAAGCAGAAACTACTGGCCTTCAACGCCATGGGAGAACTTTCCGACGCAGACTTTCTTGCCATGAACAAATCCTGCACCCAGGAGCTGGAGCAGGCCCAGGCGGAACTGGACCAGTTGATCGACCAGCGGGACTCCGCCTCCGACTTCAAAAAGCAGATTGATACTGTCCGCCGGTGCATCCGGGAAGCAGAAGCCGATGCAGCCAACGGACAGATCAACGAGGAATTTGTCCAGCGCTACATTGACAAAATCTTTGCTACCGTTCAGGATGACGGCACCATGCTTTTGCAGGTAAAGCTGTTTACCGGAGAGATTTGCGACAAATACCTGGAGAATCTCAGAGTTCGTACGGGTCACACGTTCAAGAAGATGATCGAGGCCTACGAGCAGGGCATGCAGTAACTTTCCCCTACAAGGCAGCCGGGAAACCGGCTGCCTTAAGACTGTCGAAAAATCCCTGGCGGGCTTTTCCGACAAACTTTGTCAGTCTGCTGCGCGCATAATTTGTCCCCCGATAGGGAACAAATTCCACACTTGCAGCCTGTAAAGTATGTTCCGCCAGGTACGCGCCCCGGCGGAACATGGGTTGGATTTTATTTGCCGCTGTGAGCGGCAAACTCTGCGAGGCTTATTTGACAGACTGGAGGCAGCCGGAAAACCGGCTGCCTTATTTTTTGCGGCGCTTAATAAAAAATTAAAGGAAAATTTTCGTGGGTTTCTTTCAGGTGCCCCGGGATTTTCTTGATTTTTGCCAATATTTATGCTATAGTTACAGGAAATGCTGTGTTATCGGAGGCAGATCCCGCATGAGATCTTTTTTCAAAAAATCCGCTTGTTTTGCCTGTGCGGCAGCGGCTGTGCTGGCATTGAGCGGATGTGGTGCAGACCCCACCCCAGCCACCACGGTTCCCCAGACCGAACCAATTCAAGAAACCACAATTCCCAAAGAGTCCATCGAACACCTGACCATGGTGATGAAGGCCGGTGAAATCTATACCCTGGATTCTTACCCCAACCTGAAATCCGTGGATTTAAGCGGAAGTACTTGCTATGATACCATTCTCGATTACATTGCCAACCACCCTCAGGTAGATGTGACCTACAGCGTGGATGTGGGCGGCAGCAGTATCTCCAACAAGTCCACCTCCGCCACCCTGGAAGCCGGCGCCTTTGACTACGATCTGCTGATGACCAATCTGCAGTTTTTGCCCAATCTTACCACATTGTCCCTGCCGGATATTGCCTTGACATCCGATCAGGTCAGCGCCCTGCTGGAAACCTATCCCCAGGTTTCCCTGGATTACACCGTCACACTGTTCGGTCAGACCTTAGGGCAGGATGTGACCACCCTGGATCTGACCGCCATGACTTCCAGCCAGGTACCGGAAGCCTGTCAGAAGCTGGGCTTTCTCACCCATCTGACCGATGTGGAACTGGGAGAAAGCTTGACTCTGGATGATGTGGCCAAGCTTCAGGATGCCGCCGAGCGGGTGACCTTCCACTACAGCTTTACCCTCTTCGGGAAAAACCTGTCCACCACCGATGAAACCGTGGAATACAAAAATGAGAAAATCGGCAACGAAGGCGAAGCGGAAATCCGCCGGGCTCTGCCGGTGCTGGATAACTGCCAGCGGTTTGTCCTGGACAACTGCGGTCTGGACAATGAAGTTCTGGCGGAAATCCGTGAGGACTTCCGGGACGGCCCCAAGGTAGTCTGGCGAGTCTACTACGGTGTGGACGGCCGGTATAATCTGCTCACCGATGCCGATACCCTCCGGGCGGTTTACAACATCACCGACGAAACCTGCGGCCCCATGCGCTACTGCGAGGATGTCAAGTACATGGACATCGGCCACAATGAAACCCTGACCGACCTGAGTTTCATCGGATATATGCCCAACATAGAGGTGGTAATTGCCTCCGGTTGTGCGGTGAAAGAGTTGGTAGGTTTTGAAAACTGTAAGAAGCTGACCTGGCTGGAGCTGGCCTACTGCGGCAAGCTGGAAAACATCGAATCCCTGGCCGGCTGCGAGAGTCTAACTTACCTGAACCTGAGTTTTACCAAAGTTTCCAATTTTCAGCCTCTGGACAGTCTGCCTTTGGATCGGTTTGTCTGTCTGCGTCCCCGGGCCTCTACGGAAGAGCAGAATAACTTTGTGGCCATCCACGACGGCTGCCTGACCGTATTCTACGGCTACTCCAACCCCTACGGCTACGGCTGGCGCTATGATGACAACGGCAAGACCTTCAACGAGTATTATAAAAATGTGGTGCGGGAAGCTTTCAACTATGACTATCTGGAGCAGTTCCTGCCCACAGAATAATGCCAATTCTGCCGCCGGTACAACCGGCGGCATTTTTTCTTCCTCTTATCTTGACTTTTGATTTTCCCTTTCATAAAATTAACTTGTGTCTTATGACAAGATTCATCCCCTTCCGACACATACCCTATGGCCAATCTCTGTTCGGTAAAAAGGAGCATCTCTATGGACTTTGATTTTACTTCTGTTTTGGACCGGCGTGGGAAAGATGCCTTGGCAGTGGATGCCGTGGGCGCCCCCGGTTCCCGTTACCCCGCGCCCAAGGAAGGCTTTGACCTTATCCCCATGTGGGTTGCGGATATGAATTTCCCGGTGGTTCCCACGGTGCAGCAGGCCATGATCCAGCGGATTCAGCACCCAACCTTCGGCTATTTTGACCCATCGGAAGCATACTATGACGCCATCATCCGCTGGCAGCAGCGGCACAACGGCGTTACCGGCCTGACCAAAGAGAACATCGGCTATGAAAACGGTGTTCTGGGCGGTGTGGTCTCGGCCATGAATGTGCTGTGCTCCCGGGGTGACAAAGTTCTGGTGCACTCGCCCACCTATGTGGGCTTTACCAACTGTCTGACCAACAACGGTTACTGCATCGTCCACTCCCCGCTGAAGCAGGACGATGAGGGTATCTGGCGCATGGATCTGGAAGACATGGAGCGCAAACTCCGGGACGAGCATATCCACGCCGCTATTTTCTGCTCTCCCCACAACCCCTGCGGCCGGGTCTGGGAAAAGTGGGAAATAGAGGCAGCCATGGCGCTGTACCAGAAATACGACGTTACCGTGATTTCCGACGAAATCTGGAGCGACATCCTCCTCTCCGGTCACAAGCATATCCCCACCCAGTCCGTCAGCGAGGATGCCAAAATGCGCACCATCGCCTTTTATGCCCCCTCCAAAACCTTCAATCTGGCCGGTCTTGTAGGCAGCTACCACATTATCTATAACCCGCGGCTGAAAGACCGCTGCGACAAGGAATCCTCCCTGAGTCACTACAATTCCATGAATGTACTGTCCATGCACGCACTTCTGGGCGCCTATCAGGAAGAAGGGGAAGCTTGGGTTACCCAGCTGCGGCAGGTACTGACCGGGAATGTAGACTTTGCCTGTGATTACATTGCAAAGCACTTTGACGGCGTCCGGGTAAGTAAACCCCAGGGCACCTATATGCTGTTTATCGACTGCGCCGACTGGCTTGCCGCCCATGGCAAAACCATGGATAAGCTGCTCAAAGCCGGCTGGGACGTGGGCGTTGTGTGGCAGGACGGCCGGGCCTTCCACGGCCAAACCCACATCCGGATGAACCTGGCCCTGCCTCTGAGCCGGGTACAGGAAGCCTTCCGCCGTTTGGACACCTATGTTTTCAATGCCTGATACCTCCCCGGGACAGAATCACCATTCTGTCCCGGTTTTACATGGATTTTACAAAAGTGCACTTGTTTTTCTTACGCTTTTGCGATACCATCAAAGTTGAAGAAATTTATGGTTTTCTATTGGGAGCGTAATTATGATTTATTGTGTGGAAGATGACGAAAGCATCCGTGAACTGATGATTTATGCCCTGCGGGCCTCCGGGTTTGAGGCGGAAGGCTTCGGCAGCAGCACCGGTCTGTTTGATGCCCTGAGCCGGGGACTTCCCCAGCTGATATTGCTTGACATCATGCTGCCCGGCATGGGCGGCATCGAAATTCTCAAGCATCTGCGCAGCAATCCCGCCACGGCCCAGGTTCCGGTGATTATGGCCTCCGCCAAGGGCACCGAATACGACAAGGTTATGGGCCTGGATCTGGGTGCCGATGACTACCTGGCAAAGCCCTTCGGCATGATGGAGATGGTTTCCCGCATCCGGGCTGTGCTCCGGCGCACCAGCCAGTGCAAGCCGGAAACCCACCTGCAGGTGGGGCTTCTGGAAATGGACCCGCTGTCTCACACCGTACGCGCCGGCGGCAATCGTGTGGAACTGACCCTGAAAGAATTTGAGCTGCTCAAGCTCTTTATGGAGCATCCCGGCCGGGTATTCAGCCGGGATCAGCTGCTGGAGCGGATCTGGAGTACCGACTACCTGGGCGAAACCCGGACGGTGGATGTCCACATCGGCACCCTGCGCACCAAGCTGGGAAGCTGCGGAGAATATATCCGCACCGTCCGTGGCGTTGGCTACCGCATGGAGGAAACCCAATGACCACCCGAATTTTCCGGTGCATCTTCCTGGTGGCACTGATGGTGCTGGCATCGTCACTGATCTTTGTGATGTGGGTGGTGCATTCTCGCTTCATGCAGACCGAACTGGCCCAGCTGAAGGTGGAAGCGTCCCTGGCTTCCCAGGCCGTGAGCAACGAAGGCCTGCCTTATCTGGAAAGTCTGGACGACACCATCGACTGCCGTATTACCTGGATTTCCTCCGACGGTACCGTGCTCTATGACAACCGTTCCGACACGGTGGAGATGGAAAACCATCTGCAGCGGGAGGAAGTGCGTCAAGCGCTGGAAACCGGATACGGGCAGAGCACCCGCTATTCCGGCACTTTGATGGCCCGCTACATCTACGTTGCCAAGCTGCTGCCCGACGGCAGTATTTTGCGGCTGTCTGCCTCCCAGGGCAGTGTCCTGGGCTTGATGCTGGGCATGTGGGATTCCATTGTACTGGTAATCATTGCGGTTCTGGCCCTGTCTTACTGGCTGTCCCTGCGGCTGTCCCGGGAGGTGGTCAAGCCCCTGAACGAGCTGAATCTGGAAATGCCTCTGGCCAATGAAGGCTACGAGGAAATCCAGCCTCTGCTTCGCCAGCTGGAATCCCAGCAGCGCCAGCTGCGGGCCCAGTCCACGGAATTAAAGCAGAAGCAGAAGGAATTCAACACCGTTACCCGCTCCTTAAGCGAAGGATTGGTGCTGCTGAACAGTTCCGGCACCATCCTGAGCATCAACCCCTCCGCCGCCAAGCTGCTGGAGGTCACTCCCAACTGTCTGGGTGCCGACTTTTCCGTTGCCAATCGCAATCCGGCGGTGGCCGTGCTGGTGGAGCAGGCTCTGCACGGGGAAAAGCAGGAGCAGACCGTCACCCTGTCCGCCGGGCAGTACCTGGCGGCAGCCAGCCCCGTCCGTTCCGAAGGTCAGGTATTCGGCGTGGTGCTGCTGCTGTTCGATGTAACCCAAAAGCAGCAGGCTGAGCAGCTGCGGCGGGAATTTACCGCCAATGTCTCCCACGAACTGAAAACCCCGCTGCACGCCATCTCCGGCTATGCCGAACTGATGAAAAGCGGTCTGGTTCCCCAGTCGGACATGATTACCTTCTCCGAAAAGATTTATCAGGAATCCCAGCGGATGGTTCAGCTGGTCAGCGATACTCTGCGTCTTTCCCGCTTGGACGAAGGCGCCGCCGATATGCAGTGGGATACCGTTGATCTGTATGAGGCCGCCCAGCATGCCGTCCATGAACTGACCGCCCCGGCGGAACTGGCAGGGGTGAGCATCCATTTAGAGGGCAGCAGCGCCTACATTTCCGCCATCCCTCAGCTGCTGGGGGCCATTTTGTTCAACCTGGCAGACAATGCAGTTAAGTACAACAAGCCCGGCGGCTGCGTAACCATCCGGATTGAAGACCGGGCAAGCGAAGCCCTGCTGACGGTATCCGATACCGGAATCGGCATTGCGCCGGAGAATCAGCAGCGGGTATTTGAACGGTTTTACCGGGTGGACAAGAGCCACTCCAAGGCCGTTGGCGGTACCGGCCTGGGGCTGAGCATTGTAAAACACGGCGTCCAGATTCTGGGTGCCCGGATGGATCTGGAAAGTGAGGTGGGCAAAGGCACCACCATCACTGTCCATTTCCCCAAATAATTTCCAAATTTCCGGGAGCTTTGCACAGTGCAAAGCTCCCTTTTTTTGCCACGTCTGCCTGCGCTTTACTTTACATAGATTTTACATTCTTCTGATAATGGATTTGACAATTCTCTGGTAAAATGAGTATTGTCAGATAAAATGCAAGAAAGGTAGATAATAATGGACATCTTTGACTTTCTCACCATGATCGGTGGCCTATGCCTGTTCCTGTTCGGCATGAACATCATGGGCGAGGCGCTGGAGCGCCGGGCCGGTTCCAGTCTGCGCACTCTGCTGGGTAAGCTTACCACCAATCGGATGCTGGGCTTCCTCACCGGCCTTGCCGTTACCGCTGTGATCCAGTCCTCCTCCGCAACCACGGTCATGGTGGTGGGCTTCGTCAACTCCGGTCTTTTGACCTTGGGTCAGGCCATCAACGTGATTATGGGTGCCAACGTCGGTACCACCGTCACCGCATGGATTTTGTCTCTGGGCGGCATTGAAAGCGGCAACCTGATTGTCAAGCTCTTCAAGCCCTCCTCCTTTACCCCCATTCTGGCGCTGCTGGGCATTGTGTATTACATGTTCCTGAAGGACAGCAAGAAGAAAGACACCGGCATGATCCTGCTGGGCTTTGCTACCTTGATGTTCGGCATGGAAACCATGTCCGATGCCGTGTCCGGTCTGAAAGATGTCCCCGCCTTCCAGCAGCTGTTCCTGCTGTTTACCAACCCCATTCTGGGCGTGCTGGCCGGTGCGGTGCTGACTGCCATCATCCAGTCCTCCTCCGCTTCCGTAGGTATTTTGCAGGCTCTGTCCTCCACCGGCTCTGTGACCTACGCCGCCGCCATTCCCATTATCATGGGTCAGAACATCGGTACCTGTATCACCGCTATACTCTCCTCCGTGGGCACCACCAAGAACGCAAAGCGGGCTGCCGTTGTCCACCTGATGTTTAATATCATCGGCACCATTGTCTGCCTGATTCTGTTCCTGCTGGTCAAGACTTTGCTGGCCCCTGCCATTCTGGGCGAGAGTGCCACTTACCTTGGCATCGCTATCTGCCACACCGTATTTAATGTGGTCTGCACCGCCTTCCTGCTGCCCTCCGGCAGCCTGCTGGAAAAGCTGGTATGCAAGCTGGTGCCCGACACCACCGTGCCGGAAGCCAACGCAGAGCTGGACGAGCGTCTGCTGGCCACCCCTTCCATCGCTTTGGAGCGCTGCCAGGTTCTGACCAACGAAATGGCCGATGTGGCCGCCCGGGCATTCCACAACGGCGCCGCTTCCCTGCTGGAGTTCAGCCCTGAGCTTTCCCGCAACGTCCGGGAGGATGAAAGCCGCACCGACCATTACGAAGATATCCTGGGCACCTACCTGGTCAAGCTCAGCTCCCTGCAAATCAGCGAAGCCGACAGCAGCGAAGCTGCCATGCTCCTCAAGGCCCTGAACGACTTCGAGCGCATTGGTGACCATGCCCTGAATCTGGTGGAAGCAGCAGAAGAGCTCCATGCCAAGAACCTGAGCTTCTCCGGCGCCGCCAAGCATGAGCTGACGGTTCTGACCAGTGCCGTCAATGAGATTGTCAGCCTTTCCTTCCAGGCTTTCCGGGAAAAGGATCTGGAAAAGGCCTACCAGGTGGAACCTTTGGAGCAGGTTATCGACGACCTGAAAGAGAAGCTCCGGGTACACCACATCCTGCGGCTGCAGCAAGGCTCTTGCAGCATCGAAAGCGGATTTGTCTGGTCTGACCTGCTCACCGCTCTGGAGCGTGTAGGCGACCACTGTTCCAACATTGCCGGATGTGTGGTAGATATGTCCCACCACGACATGAACACCCACGAAGCCCTCCGCTCCGCCCGGCTGGAAAATGAGAACTTTGGTGAGCAGTACAAAGCCTTCGCCGCAAAGTTCAGCCTGAAATAATCCCAAAGGCCCAGGCAAATGCCTGGGCCTTTCTATATGCTACTCCCCCTGGCTGAATAAGGTTTGGACTGTTGCCGCCGTAGGCGGAAAACTCCGGGAGCCCTTTCTTTATAAAAATACCGGCGCCCAAGCATTACGCTTTGGGCGCCGGTTTGCGTTATTTGGCTTCAAATCTTCCTTTGGGTTTTCCGGTGAGCTTGGGGGCAACTTTCGCCGCCAGAGCATCGCCGATGAAGGCAAAGAGAATGCCTGCAAAGATAGAGAAGATTACGTCAGTGGGATAATGTACATACAGATACAGCCGGGAGAAGGCAATGAGCACCGCCAGAATCATGGCAGGAATGCCCATTTTCTTGCTGTTTTTCAGCAGCACCGTGGCTGCCTCAAAAGAAGCAATGGTGTGGCCGGAGGGGAAGGAATAGTCATGCATCCGCTCGGTCAGCAGCAGAATTTCCTTTTGAAAGTGTTCCATCTGGAAGTCATAGGGCCGAATCCGCCCTACCAGGGGCTTCAGGGTGATGTTGCACACGATCAAGCCCAGAATCAGGGCAAATCCCATGCCCAGACCGATCTTCCGGGTTTTGGGGAAGATCAGCAGCAGCACGGCGCAGGCAATCCAGAAGATGCCGCCGTCACCGAACAGGGTGATGATGGGCATAATGACATCCAGGATATCGTTTTTCAGATTGGCCTGAATCCAGTCCAGAATAGGAAGGTCAAAGGATACTGCCAGTTGGTCTAAAATTGCCAGCATGGGTCACGCTCCTTCCGAAGTGGGGGGTGTGGTAGCGGCTGTGGTTTCCGCAGTGGGCTGCTCAGCAGCAGCCCCTGCGTCTTCAAAGTAGGCTTTCAGTGTCATGGGAACCAGCGTGGTGCCGTCGGGAATGGTTACCTTACCCTCGGAATCCGGCTGGAACACCAGGGTCAGGGTGGTCTTACCGTAGTCGTCTACATCCTCCCGCACCCATCCGGCAAATACCTTACCAGCGGGAATGTTGGAGATCAGC
>DVGO01000017.1 GCA_018712645.1 Candidatus Faecousia faecavium
GTAGTTTAGCACACACGCAGTGGGAATGTAAATACCATATCGTATTTGCCCCGAAATATCGTCGACAAATCATCTATGGGAAGATAAAACAGGACATCGGGCAAATGATACGGAAGCTATGTGAGTACAAGGGCGTAGAGATTATCGAAGCAGAAGCGTGTAAAGATCATATACATATGCTCGTATCGCTCCCACCCAAATATAGTGTATCACAGTTCATGGGATACCTAAAGGGAAAAAGTAGCTTAATGATATTCGAGAAGTATGCGAATCTCAAGTACAAGTATGGGAATCGGCATTTCTGGTGCAGAGGGTACTATGTCAGTACAGTAGGAAAGAACAGAAGGGCAATAGAGCAATACATCCGAAATCAGCTACAGGAAGATTATGCAGATGACCAAATGTCGATAAAAGAGTATGTTGACCCGTTCACGGGTGAGCCAGTAAAAGGGGGCAGATAAAAACAAGCCCCTTTAGGGGCGGCCCGTGAAAGAAATGCGGTTGGCAGACCTTTCGACGGGCCTTTAGGCTCAGCCAGAAAAATGCCCTAAGGGGGCTAGTGCAAACCACCGGCACGGCCGGTGGTTATGATTGCTTTTTACGGAAAGTTGCTCCTTTGGGGGCAACTTTTTTTGTTTTCTGCCCAGGTGTGAAAGGAAGGGTGATATGGAAAACAAAAGCGGAGAAAAAACCTTGAAGCAGCGCATCCGTACCGGGCAGATCCGGCGTCAGGATGTGGTGCGGCGGCTGGCGGAACTGGCCTTCGGCAGTACCAACGACTGCGTTCGGCTGGCGCTGGAAGACGCGCCGGAAGTGGACAGGCTGGATCTGGGGTTACTCAGCGAAATCAAGCGCAATGAAAAGGGGACGGTGGAAATCAAGCTGCTGGACCGGCTGGAGGCACTGCAGATGCTCAGCCAGCTGGCCCAGGAGGAGGACGGCACCATGGAAGGATTTTTCCAGGCCCTCCAGGGCGGTGGGGCAGAATGAAGCAGCCGGTGTTTTCTCCCAAACAGCGCACCGTACTGACCTGGTGGGTGCCGGGCAGTCCCCATGCGGGGAAGGAAGCCATTGTCTGCGACGGGGCGGTTCGGTCGGGAAAAACCCTGGCCATGGGGCTGAGCTTTTTCCTGTGGGCCATGAGCTGCTTCGATGGGAAGAAGTTCGGCGTCTGCGGAAAAACCATTGCCTCTCTGCGGCGCAACGTGCTGTCGGAAATCCTGCCCCGGCTGACGGAATTGGGGGCCAGGTGGCAGGAAAAACGGTCGGAAAATCTGGTGACGGTAAGTTTCCGGGGGCGGGAGAATCAGTTTTACATCTTTGGCGGCAGGGACGAAAGCTCTGCCAGCCTGATTCAGGGCATTACCTTTGCCGGGGTGCTGCTGGATGAAGTGGCGCTGATGCCCCGCAGCTTTGTGGAGCAGGCCTGCGCCCGATGCTCGGTGGCCGGGAGCCGGATTTGGTTTAACTGCAACCCCGCCGGGCCAAACCACTGGTTTTACAAGACCTGGATTCAGGAGGCTGGCAAGCGCAACTGTCTGCGGCTGCACTTTACCATGGAGGACAATCCCTCCTTGACCCAGCAGATTCGCCAGCGATATCAGCGGCTGTACACCGGGGTGTTTTACAAGCGGTTTGTGCTGGGGCAGTGGGTGCAGGCGGAGGGACGGGTGTATGACTTCTTCACCGAGGAAATGACGGGAACTCCTCCGGAAAATTGCGACAAATGGTACATTTCCTGCGACTACGGCACGGTCAATCCCATGTCCATGGGATTGTGGGGGCGGTGCCGGGGCGTGTGGTATCGGGTGAAGGAATTCTATTTCGATTCCCGGGCCCAGATGCGGCAGATGACCGATGGGGAATACGCCCAGGCCCTGGAAAGCCTGGCAGGAGACAGGCCCATCACGGCGGTGATTGTAGACCCTTCCGCTGCCAGCTTTCTGGAATTGCTTCGGCGCAGAGGTTGGCGGGTGCAGAAGGCCAACAACGATGTGCTCAGCGGCATCCGGCTCACCTCCGACTGCCTGAAAACCGGAAAAATCGTCATCGGCCCAGGATGCACCGATTGTTTGCGGGAAATGGAGGAATACGTCTGGGACTTGAAAGACGGCAGCAAGGACAAAGTGCGCAAGGAACATGACCACGCCATGGATGATATGCGCTACTTTGTCTCCACGGTGCTGGGGGAAAGACAGGGGGGATTTGCGGCGTGTACGGTGGAGAGAAAACGGTAACGGACGGCTGAATTGGAAAGGAGTGATTGTTTGAAACGGAAGAAACAGGAATCCGGCGCCATGGCGGCGGTGTGCCAGCTCCGGGGCGGAAATATCCATCCCTTCGGGGCCATGCGACACTTTACGCCATTGGGCGGCGGAGAAGAACGGGTTTACCGGGAAATGCGGGAATCCATCCCGGTGCTGGATGCAGCGGTGGGGAAAATGGTACGGCTTTGCGGCGGGTTTGAGGTACGGTGCAAAAACCCCCAGGCCCAGCACAAGCTCAATGCCTTCCTGCAGATGATGCCCTGCGGCCGGGGACAGATGGGCATTGAGAGTTTCCTCAGCGGTTATCTGGACAGCCTGCTGACCTACGGCCGGGCTGTGGGAGAAATGGTGGTGGCCGGAGGGAAACTCCGGGCGGTATGCTGGGGAGATGTGACCACCCTGGAAGTCCAGGAAGGGAACAATTCTCTGGATGTGGTGTTGTGGGGGATGGACGATCATGGGTTGATGCGGCCCCTGCCGTATCAGCATTTGCTGCTGTTTACTACCATGAATCCGGAGCCTGCCCATCCTTACGGCGTGAGCATGTTCCGGGGGATGCCCTTCCTGGCGGATATTCTGCTGAAAATCTACAACACCATCGGCAGCAACTGGGAGCGGGCCGGGAATCTGCGCTACAGCGTGATCTGCAAGGGCGGAGAGAATCTGGACCCGGTTACCGCCCAGGAACGGGGCAAAGCGGTGGCGGAGCAGTGGTCCAAGGCCATGGAAGACGGAAAAAACGGAACAATCCGGGATTTTGTGGCAGTTGGCGATGTGGAAATCAAGGTCATCGGCGGGGAAGCACCGCTGCTGGATTCGGAAGTGCCGGTACGGCAGATTTTGGAGCAGCTTGTGGCAAAAACCGGACTGCCGCCCTTCCTGCTGGGGCTGAGCTGGAGCACCACGGAGCGGATGAGTACCCAGCAGGCGGATATTCTCACCAGTGAGCTGTGGGCGCTGCGCAGAACCGTGGAACCGGCCATGCGGAAAATCTGCCAGACCTTCCTTGCCCTGGAAGGTCTGGACAACCGGGTGGAGATTCTCTGGGACGACATCAGTTTGCAGGACATTACCCAGGAATCTCAGGCGGCACTGTACAACGCCCAGGCGGAAAAGTACCGGGCGGAAGCAAAACTGGCCCAGGAGCCGGTTTGATGAAAAAGGGAGGTTATGAGTTTGCAGATTCAAAAAGATACCCAGGCAAGAAGCTGCGGTGTGCCCAGCACTGGGCAGCTGGCGGCTATCAACGCCCAGGCTAAGGCGCAGCTGACCAAAGAACAGGTATATGTATTTTCACTGCGGCTGTGTGACGATCAGGTGGATCGGGATTTTGAACGGTTTGACAGCGCTGCGCTGCCTGCTCTGGCAAAGCTGTTTCTGGGGAAAACAGGAATTGTAGACCACCGGTGGAGTGCCGATAATCAGGTGGCCCGGATTTTTGAAACCCAGGTGGTGAAAGAAGAAGGCGTCAGCTTCATCAAAGCCTGGGCCTATATGCGCCGGGGCGGGGAAAACGAGGAATTGATAGCCGACATTGAAGCGGGCATCAAAAAAGAAGTTTCCGTAGGCTGTGCCATGGGGCGGGCGGTTTGCTCCATCTGCGGCAGTGAATACGGCAGCTGTGGACATCAGAAGGGAGAAAGCTACGACGGCCAGGTATGCTGCGCCATTTTGCGGGAGCCTATGGATGCTTACGAATTTTCCTTCGTGGCGGTGCCTGCCCAGCGGGAGGCCGGGGTGCTGAAAGCGCTGCATGGCGGAAAATCCCTGAAAGAACTGGCGGAAAATTTTGGCGCTCAGGCGGAATACCGGGCGCTGTATACCATGGCCCAGCTGGGCAAGCAATACCAAAAGCAGCTGCAGGATGATGTGGTGCGGTTGGGGCTAGCTCTGGAACTGGGTGCGTCGGAACCGGTACTGCGCAGCATTGCCCAGACTGCCAAAGCAGAAGATTTGCTGGCGCTGAAATCGGCGCTGGAGGAGCGGTTCGCGGAATTGATGCCGGTGTGCACCCAGCTGGGCGGCAGCGGCAAGGAAGAGAAACTGGAAAGCGGTTTCCTGATCTGAAAATCAAATGTATGCAGATGGGGAAAACCCCCATTTACAGAAAATACTATTAGGAGGAAATGATATGGGTTACGACAATCTGAAACTGGAAAAAGGCATGTATCGTCAGGAGGGTATGAATTTTACCCAGGTACTGGAGTCCCTGGATCCCAGTGAGAATTACCGGGGCACGGCTCTGGAGGGCACCGACGCTTTCCAGCGGCAGCTGAAGCGCTTCGGCATCCGGGCCAAGGGCGCCGGCTCTTCTCCCGTGGAGAAGTTCTTCCGCACCATGGATTCTGCGGTGCTGTTCCCGGAGTACATCGCACGCACCGTCCGGCAGGGTATGGAGGAAAATGATATTCTGCCTGCCATCACCGCCACTACCACCATCATCGATGCCATGGACTACCGCTCCATCTACTCCAATCCTACCGATGATGACAAGGAACTGAAGGATGTGGAAGAAGGCGCGACCATTCCCGAAACCGAGGTCAAGACCAAGGAGCATCTGGTGAAGCTGAGCAAGCGGGGCAGAATGCTGGTGGCATCCTATGAAGCTCTGCGTTTCCAGAAGCTGGATCTGTTCGGTGTGATGCTGCGCCAGATTGGCGCCCACATTCAGAAGCAGCAGCTGGCGGATGCGGTGAAGGTGCTGATTGAGGGCGACGGCAACGACAATGCGGCGGTACAGTATACCATCGGCACAGAGCCTATCTCCGGCACCAAGGGTACTCTGGGTTATGACCAGTTGGTGGAATTCTGGGGACAGTTTGACCCTTACACCATGAATACCCTGCTGTGCTCTACCAACTGCATGACCCAGCTGCTGAAGGTGCCCGAACTGCAGAACCCCCTGACGGGCCTGAACTTCCAGGGAACCGGCAAGCTGACTACCCCCCTGGGCGCCCAGCTGCACCGGACTTCTGCCGTGGCCGACGGTGTGATTATTGGCCTTGACAACCGTTACGCCCTGGAACAGGTTCGGGCCGGGGATGTGCTGGTGGAGTATGACAAGCTGATTGACCGTCAGCTGGAACGGGCAGCCATCACCTCCATTGCCGGATTTGCCAAAATCTGCGACGGCGCGGCCTGCGTGCTGAACGTATGATGCTGGGGGAGAAAATTTTTGCCCAGGCCATGGTTCTGGCAGGGCAGCCGGAAGAACAGGAAATGCTGCGAATTCTGTGTCACATGACGGCGGATTCTTTGCTTTCCCGTCTGAAGGAGGGGCTGACAGAAGAGGAATGCCAGGAGGCGCTGGTAAACGGGGGCAGTCTGTATGCGCTGGCGGCCTGGAATGGCGTCCAGGGAGGAGAGAATGTACAGGAACTCCGTGCCGGAGATTTGACCATCAAACGAGGCAGCGAGCTGTCGGGAACCAGCGCGGAAACCTATCGGTCCCAGGCGGAGAAAATGCTGCAGCCGTATCTGAAAGATCGATTCGCGTTTTTGGGGGTATAAGATGCGAAATGCGGTGAATGCCATGATCCAAAAGCATGGTACAGATATGATGGTCTCGGGCAAGGACGGAGAGAAAGCCATCCGCGGCTTTTTTTGGGCGGTGAACTCCAAAAGCTGGCAGAGTATGGAAAGTGAAGCAACGCTCCTGGGAGAAATCTCCCGGGGGCAGTATGCTTACCTGGGGCCGGCGGAAGCAGTCGTCCAGGAGGGAGATACCCTGACCCTGGGAGGAAAATCCTACCTGCTGCGGCGGGTGGAACGGTTCTATTATCAAAATCAGCCGCTGTATCTGTGGGGGCTGTGCGTGGAGAAGGGTGTGAATGATACATGGGGTACTCAATCCTAGAACTGGTGCTGCGGCAGCTGCGGCAGGCCAACTTTGTGACAAATGTGGCCTACCCGGGACAGAAGTTTCCTCAAATTTCGGGGACTGTGGCTTCGGTGCACATTGAAAAGGTGGACCGGGCCAATCTGACGGTAACGGTAGGCGTGAACATTATCAGTCAGGCGTCTTTGGGCGGCACGGCCTGTGAGGTAGAAGCCCTGCGGGCAACGGAAGCACTGCGTTGGTCCCGAGCGGTGTGTGTCCAGAGCGGATGCCGCTACGATGGCATCGCACAGGTGTATGTGGTGGAGATTCTGGCTACCTATACGGGCGTTACCGAGGAAGACAACTGCAAAATCTGGCCGGGCTTTTACGCAACCATCAACGACATCATTCATCCACACGCCATTGCCTTTACAGAGGAGGAAGTGGTGGACACTCAGGCGGAGTACGTCATGGGCCAGGATGCTCCAGTGGGAATCAGCACGGGAAAAAAGCAATGGAAGATTATGCTGGAGGAACTGATTCCCAGCGGTTCCCCGGAGCAGCAGGAAACCAATGGGGCCTTTGAACTGCTGATTGAAACCGAGGACAAGACCGAGCGGTACGCCGGATGTCAATGGACATCCATCAAACGAGAGTTTACCCGGCAGGGACTGCGGCTGACCAGAACAGGTGTTGCACTGACCAGGGAGGTGCTGTGAAGTGGATTTTTTAAGCTATAAAACCTTTGTGTGGCCCCAGAATCCTCACACCTATGAAGAGAAGATGAGTCGGGAGCCGCAGTACTCCACTTCCGATGGGGTGACCTATTTTGAGGGAATGGGAGAACTGAAGCGGATCATCACCGGCAGCGGTGTATTTACCGGAGAGAATGCCTTTGAGCAGTTTCGCACCCTGGCAAAGCTGATGGACAGCAGCCAGCCGGGAAATCTGGAACATCCCATCTGGGGAATTCGCTACTGCTATTTTACCGGCCTGGAACTGACCCAGGAACCAAAAGAGAACTATGTCAGCTACAAATTTACCTTTACCGGTGCACTGACCAATGGGGAAGTGCCGAAATAATCAGACAAATGCGGGCACGTCATATGACGTGCCCGCATAATTTTTTGAGATGGAAGAGACTTTTTTGGAGATATAGGAAAAACTTAGTCCACTTGTTTAAGTGCATTTCCCGGGAGAACCGTCGGCATAAACAAGACCTCTCGGTTTTTGATGGGATTTTCCGAAAGAATACGTTCCATTAGCATTTTGCCGATTCGGACACCCAAACCTCTTGTGTCGGGCAGCGCAACGGCTGGATTTACATAGAACAGATCTGCGGTGTTGACATTACACGGTGCACAGATTGATAGCTGGCCCGGGATGTCAATGTGCTGCTCTCTGCAATAGCGAAGAAGACCAATACAGGTTTCGTTATGACCGCAGACGATGGCAGTTGGCGGATCTTCCATGGAAAGCAGCTGCTTTGCGGCAGAATATCCGAATTCAGAGTCGTGCCCTCCTTCCTGTAAATAAGGATACTCGGAGTCGACGTTTACCCCAATTTGCTTCATGGCCAGGCAAAAATTATCAAACCGTTCCCTGGCGGAGCTGAGGAAGAGAGGACCGCTGATGATTCCGATTTCTCTGTGACCGTTGTTGATAAATTCTGTGGTCATTTCGTAAGTGGCGGCGCCAAAATCTACATTGACAAAGTCTCCGACAAAACGGGCATTTGCGATTTGACGGTGGATGAGAATAATGGGGATTTTATGGCTCAGTTGGGTTACCAGATCATCGTTTTTGCCGCAGCTGTTTAAAATGATGCCGTCGATTTTGCGTTCGCAGAGCATTGTCAGATAGTTTTTCTCAATTTCGCTGTCGTTGAAGCAGTTGCACAAAAACAGGGTATAGCCGTAGCTTCGAACCACATCCAGAACTGCTTTTGCAATTTGGCTATAGTATTCATTGGTGCTGTCAGCGATAATGAAAGCGATGGTTTTGGTGGTTTGATTTTTTAGCTCCCGGGCAGCACGATTGGGATAGTAGTCCAGCGCTTCAATGGCGTCCTGGACACGTTTTGCGGTTTCGTCTGACACGTTATCCAGCTTATTGATTACACGGGATACCGTTGCCACGGAAACACCGGCATATGTAGCAATATCTCTGATTGTGGAATTTCTCATGATTTTCACCTTCGCCCCGTGTTTTTTTGTATTATATTATATTTCATTACCAAAATCAACCAGTGTACCAAGGTTCTGTAAACGTATACAAAAGAAGAAAATATTTTTATGCTAATTACATAAAAATGAGAATATTGACATTTGCTATATTGACACTATGACTATATTACGCTACAATTACGACTGTAAACGATTACATAAATCGGAACGACAATTTTTGAGGAGGAAACTACCATGAAAAAACTGTTCGCTCTTTTGCTGGCAGCCCTGATGGTTGTTGGATTGCTGGCCTGCGGTGCAACACCGAACGAAACCACAGCTGCAGCAGACAATCCCCCTGCTGATAATGAGCAGGCAGCTGCGTCGGATGAACCCATCAAAATCGGTTTGACCACAGTCCTGACAGGTGACCGTGCGCTGGAAGGCCAGTATGCCTCCAATGCAGCCGCTATTGTTCAGGAAGAAATCAATGCCGCCGGCGGTGTGCTGGGAAGACCCTTGGAAATTGTCATTGAAGATGCATTGGGAACGGATGTGGGCGCTGTCAATGCATACCGGAAACTGGCTGCAGATGATGACATCGTTGCAATCATTACACCGGATAGCTCCAACGATGGCATGGCACAGGCTCCCTCTGCGTTGGAGTTCAAGATTCCTACAACGGCACAGGGATCTTCCCCCACATTGCGCGATATGTGCAACAACGAAAATAAGTATCTGTTCCAGCTGAGAGCTTGCGACGAAACTCTGTGTGCTGCGCTGATTCAGTATGCTGTTGAAGAATTGGGACTGGAGAGCTTCGCAATTCTCCATGATACCGAGACTTCTTCTGCCGACCAGGCGGGACTGTTCACCAAAGCCCTGGCCAACTATGGAATTGAACCCAAAGTCGTTGTCCCATTCACCACCGGTACCAAGGATTTTTCCTCTCAGATTGCCCAGGTTCAAAACTCCGGCGCTGAGGCAATCATTGGCGCCTGCTTCCAGACAGAAGCAGCCATTCTGATTACGCAGATTCGTGCCATGGGACTGGATGTCCCCATTCTGGGCTCCAATGCTTTTGCAGACCCCGTTACCATCCAGCTTGCCGGCGATGCAACGGATGATGTTTACTGTGCATCTGCATGGGTACCCAATACTCCGGTTCCGAAGGGCAAAGCTTTTTCTGAGAAGTATGAGCAGACCTATGGAGAAGAGTGCGGCAAGGCTGCGGCGCAGATCTATGACCATGTGTCCATCATTTGTGAGGCCATTGAGATTGCCGGTTCTACGGATCGGGAAGCGGTTCGTGATGCAATGAATACCATCAGTGATTATGAAGGCGCCATCACAACTTATGACTGCCGCACCAATGGTGACTGTGGCCGAGGCGGCCTGCTGGTTCGAGTCAAAAATCAACAGGCGGAAATCATTGACGCTATTACCTCGGAAAAGGTTATTGAATGAGCAATGCAGATAAGTGGGGAGATTCTCCCCACTTATTTAAAAAGGGCATAATCTGAAAAGAAGGTGAATTATGAATTCCCAGCTATTGTTTTCCGGTATTTCCATGGGCATCATATATGGCCTGATCGCAATGGGAATGGTCTTGATTTTTCGCTCGGTGGGTATCATGAATTTTGCACAGGGCGAGTTTTTGATGTTAGGCGGCTATTTTTGCTACACGTTCAACCAGCTGTTGAATCTGCACATTATTCCCTCTTTGATTTTGGCATCCCTGGCAATGGGATTTGTTGGCGTTCTGTTTATGCGCACTTCTTATTGGCCGCTTCGGAATGCTCAGGCCAAGGCGATTATTGTCAGCGCCATGGGAGCGTCCATTGCGTTTAAAGAGGGAGCCCGCCTTATTTGGGGATCGATTCCGGTGAATATGGACCGGGTAATCGAAGGAACTGTTAAAATTGGCGCTGCATCCATTCAGTGGCAGTATATTGCCATTATTCTTGCCTCTTTGGTCATTATGGTGCTTGTATATGTTTTGCTGGAAAAAACCTTTATCGGTAATATTATGCAGGCAACCGCTCAGGATCAGTATATGGCATCGCTGACTGGCATTCCGGTTGTATTCTCCATAGGTTTGACATTTGCGTTATCAGCAATGATTACGGGAATTGGCGGCGGACTTTTGGCACCAATCTTTTTCCTGAATAATGTTATGGGAGCGACGGCAGGGTCCAAGGCGTTCGCAGCCATCGTTATTGGCGGATTTGGCAGCGTGCCGGGAGCCATTATTGGCGGGTTGATTGTTGGATTGGTGGAATCCTTTGGCGGTGCGTATATCTCCAGTACGTATCAGCTGGTATTGATCTATGTGGTGTTGATTGCCATTTTGATGCTGCGTCCCCAGGGGATTTTCGGTGATAAGATCCAAGAGAAAGCGTAGGGGTATGTCATGTTAGAAGGTATCAAATCAATTAAGAAATCATTTTTGCTTGTCTTGCTTGTTATAACAATTGGATGTGCCTTTATCCCTTTTACCACTACCAGCTATATGCTCCGGGTGCTGAATATCGCAATGATTGCCTATTTGTGTGTGCTGAGCGTGTATATTTTGCTGGGTATGTGCGGCCAGAATTCCTTTGCGCAGGCAGGACTGTGGGGAGTAGGCGCTTATTTTACCGCTAATTTTACTTTGAAGCTGGGCTTTGGCTCCGTAACAGCCATGTTGGTTGCAATTGTGGGAACGGCATTGTTCGCTTTTGTCCTGGGCTTTGCCTTTTTTCGGCTGAAACAGTATTACTTTACATTCGCCTCAATTGGCCTGATGACCATTCTCAATGGTTTGTTTATGAACTGGGTGCCGGTTACCGGCGGCGCATTGGGAATCTCCGGAATTCCGCCGTTTCAGATTGGCGGGCTTGTTCTGGATAGTGAAACGGGAAAGTTTTTCCTGATTTTTGTGGTGTGTATTCTTGCCAACATTCTCATTCAAATTCTGTTCCACTCACCAATGGGACGTTCGTTCATGGCAATTCGGGATAACGAGCTGGCAGCCAGCTGCCTGGGAATCAACAGTCTGCTGACCAAAAGCATTGCATTTGCTCTTTCCGGAGCACTTTGCGGTGCAGCAGGGGCGCTGTATGCCTTCCTTTCTGGATATCTTAGCTATCAGACCTTTACCTACCAGCAGTCTACCATGTACCTGATCATGATTATGCTGGGCGGCACAATCTCTCCGGTTGGCGCAATTATTGGCACCTTGGTGATCTCGCTGCTTCAGGAATGGGTTAGACCGCTGCAAAATTACATGCAGCTGATTTACGGCGTGGGCATTATGATCCTGATGATCGTTCAGCCGGAAGGAATTTTGGGAGGAGGTAAGGCGTTTTATGAAAAGTACATCCGCTCCAGAAAACGCGACACTGAAGTTAATCGGCGTTAATAAAAACTTTGGCGGTGTTACTGCCGCAGATAATATTTGCCTGGAATTGTTTCCGGGGGAAGTTGTGGGGCTGATTGGACCCAACGGAGCAGGTAAAACGACTTTGTTGAATCTGATTACCGGGATTTATATGCCGGATAAAGGGACGGTTATCCTAAACGATAAAAATATTTCCCGATATCCTACCTATAAGCGTGCCAGAGCCGGCATTGCCAGAACGTTTCAGCATCCAAGACTGCTGGATCGCTGTGATGTCAGGACCAATGTATACATGGGGTCAGACTTGGCCAATAAATGCAAAAAAACAACGGGAAACGTCGGGGAACAGCTGGATTACCTGATGGAACTTGCCGGGTTGGGGCAGACTCGATTGGATGATACCATAGACAAACTGTCTTATGGACAGCAAAAGATTCTGGAAATCATTCGTGCGATTTTGTGTGAGCCGTGTGTGCTGCTGCTGGACGAACCTGCTGCCGGTTTGAATAATAAGGAAATCGGGTATGTAGGGGCGCTGATTCAATATGCAGTGGAGAAGAATATCGGCGTTTTGCTGATTGAGCATGCCATGGATTTCGTGATGAGTATCTGCGACCGAATTACGGTATTGAATTTTGGACACCAGATTACAACAGGGACTCCCAAGGAAGTTCAGGAGAATGATGAAGTGATCAAAGCCTATCTGGGAGGTGGAAAACATGCTGGTCGTTAAAGATCTGCACGCATACTATGGCAGTATTGAAGCCCTGCACGGTGTGACATTGACAGTAAATGACAAAGAGATTGTCGCGCTGATTGGCAGCAATGGTGCAGGAAAAACAACGCTTTTGAATTCCATCTCCGGTCATACCAGCAAAAATGGTCAAATCCTGTTTGCGGATAAAGATATTACCAAAATGCCGGCACATAAAATTGCACGGTGCAATCTGCTGCAGGTCCCGGAGGGGCGGCATGTTTTTCCAGGTTTGAATGTAGAGCAGAATCTGCTTGTGGGAACAACGGCGGACAAAGGGCTGCGTTTGGCGGCGGGAAACAACGCTGCGGCTTTGGAAATGGTTTATGCAATTTTTCCCCGGCTGAAAGAACGCAGAAAGCAGCTGGCGTGGTCACTATCGGGAGGAGAACAGCAGATGCTGGCCATCGGGCGTGCCTTGATGGGCAGACCAAAGCTGCTGATGCTGGACGAGCCATCCATGGGCTTGGCCCCGCTGATTATTGATGAACTGTTTGAGAAAATTCTGGAGATCAACAAAGCCGGAACCCCCATTCTTCTGGTGGAACAAAACGCATATCTTGCACTGCGTATTTCCCAAAGAGCGTATATTTTGGAACGCGGCAACATTACACTTTCCGGAAACTCGGCAGATTTGCTGGAAGACAGCAGAGTCATGGAAGCTTACCTTGGTAAGCAGCGAAACAGTTAGGAGGGTAACAATGGTTATTTCTGTGGGAAGTGATCATGCCGGTTATCAGTTAAAGATGGCAATGATCCCCTTCATTGAGTCTTTGGGCCATACTGTGATTGATAACGGTAACGATGGCGCAGACGGTTTGGTTTATTTTCCGGATATGGCAAAAAAAGTGTGCGCACCCATTTTGGAGGGGCGTGCACAGCGGGGCGTTATGTTTTGCGGTACCGGAGTAGGCGCCTCGATTGCATGCAATAAAATACCGGGCATTCGGGCTTCAATTGTACATGATTATCATTGTGCCCATCAGTGTGTAGAACATGATCATGTAAACGTTATGTGCATTGGGGAAAAAATTGTAGGACAGTGGCTGGCTCCGGATTTGCTGAAGGCATTTCTGGAAGCCACGGGAAATACAGATGATCGGACCAAGCATGTGATTGCGCTGCTGGATCAGATGGATCAGGGGTTTTGTGCCGGCAATGAGGGGTGAGTATGGAAACTTTCTTTTTCTTTGACGCAGATACGCATATGTCTCCGTATCACAATTTTGATAAGAGCATACATGCCGAACAATGGGACGAAATTATGGAGCAGGCTAAAGTAGACAAGGCTTTGGCCTGGCTGCTGCCCCAAGGGGTGGAGGATGTGTCCCAGAGCAACGCATATTTGTTTGAGCAGGCACAAAAGAACCCCAGGATCCTGCCGTTTGGCTGGGCCAATGTTGGCGAAGGGGTGGAAAAAGCAAAAGCAGACGCAAAAAAATGTCTGACAGAATACGGTTTCAAGGGCGTAAAGCTCAATGGCGCCCAAAATGAATATTATATTGACTCACCGGAAGCGCTGGAAGTACTGGATGTCATTGCGCAGAATCACGGAATCATTGCCTTTCACATCGGTGCGGACTATCCGCAGTATACGGACCCTGTGCGTGCTGCAGTCTGTGCGAAGCGGTATCCGGACACACCCATCCTAATGGTACATATGGGCGGTGCGGCGGAACCGGATGTGAGTGAGCGGGTAATCGAAGTGGCGAAAGACCATCCCAATATGTATTTGGTGGGCAGTGCCATTGGTGTGGATAAGGTGAAAAAAGCCATTGATATTCTGGGCGCTGACCGGATTTTGTTCGGTTCGGATACGCCGTTTTATTCGATTGCAGAATGTAAGCAGGCCTATCTGAAAATGCTGAGTGTGTATGATGAATCCGTGATGCGTAAAGTTATGGGAGAAAACGCCAGAAGACTGTTTGCACTGTAAGGATAATAACTGCCATGGATATGATGCTTTTGCTAATCGACCAAATAGCGGTGATGTTTGTTATGATCGCCTTTGGTTTTGCGGCCCAAAAGTGTAAGATCATGCGGGTAGAGGACAGCCGGGGGCTGTCCTCTATGGCCCTGTATGTCATTGTGCCGTGTGTGCTGATCAATGCGTTTCAAAATCCATTTACAAAAGATTCTGCCCAGGGTTTGCTCCTTGCCTTTGGGGCCAGCTTGGCGGTAAATATCTTTTTTATTTTTCTGACTTGGATTTTTGGAAAGCTCTTTCGGCTGGATGCGGTGGAAAAGGCGTCGCTGATTTATCCAAACGCCGGAAATCTGATTGTGCCTATGGTGGCTGCGGTTCTGGGGGAAAACTGGATACTCTATTGCAGCGGCTACATGATTATTCAGAATTTGTTTATCTGGACCCATGGGAAAATTCTGATGAGCGGGGAAAAGCACCCTTCCATGCGATATGTTTTTTGCAATAGCATTGTGCTGTCCATTTTGCTGGGGATTTTTCTCGCCATTACAGGGGTTCAGCTCCCTGGGGTCTTGCAGCAAGCCATCGATACGGTGGGAAAAGCGCTGGCGCCGGTTTGCATGTTTGTAACGGGGGTGACAATCGGGAGCATGCCCCTTGGACAGGTCTTTGGGCAGAAGCGTGTGTATTTGCTGTGCTTTTTGCGGCTGCTGGTGTATCCGCTGTTGGTAATTGTATTGTTTTGTATCATGGGAATACAGACGCTGCCTCTCTTGGACAGACAAGTTTTGCTGATCGTCTTCCTGGCAAGTGCAGCGCCCAGCGCATCCAATATTGTCCAGTTTGCGCAGTATTATCGCAACGGAGAAGAAACTGCAGGGTTAATCAATGTATTATCCACCTTGCTGTGCATTTTTTCCATGCCGCTGATGATCTATCTGTACCAACAGATGTTTGGGTGATGTCAGATCCCAAAATGGATGAAAAAGTCAATATCCTATCGCACATCCCCCTATGGTCACAAAATAGAATTTCTGAAACCTATGTAAGGCAGCCATCCGGCTGCCTTTTTTGTTACCCTGCCGCATCCAGCATGTTGCCGATGAAAATGCCATACCCGGTGGTGGAGTCATTGACCAGCACATGGGTCACGGCGCCTACCAGCATGCCGTTTTGCAGGATGGGACTGCCGGACATGCCCTGGACAATGCCGCCGGTGGTGTCCAGAAGGGAAGGATCTGTTACTTTTATCAAAAAATTCCTCCCATCTTCCCGGGTTTCGGGATAGATTTTCAGAATTTCCACAGAATATTCCTGAGGCGTGTCGCCGGCTACCGTGGAGCGGATGGTGGCGCTGCCGGTTTGAATGTCTTCAAATTGGGCAACCGGCACCAGCTCACCAGTCCAGCCTTGCTCGCTGATACCAAATACACCCTGGGGCGTGTTGCGCAGCAGGGCGCCAAAGCAGTTTTTGGCATCGGCGCTGCCTTTGAGCTGACCGGGATCGCCGCTTTTGCCCTTTTTCACCGATTGAATGGTGGCCTCGTAAGCATTGCCCTGGGTCATTTGCAAAAGATTTCCTTTGGAATCGCTGACGCCGTGGCCCAGGGTGCCGAAGGTTCCGGTGTCCGGGTCATAGAAGGTAACGGTACCGATGCCGGCAATGCCTTGCCGTAGGTAAACACCCAGCCGGGGGCCGTCCGCGGTCTGACCGGGGGTCAGCTGTAAGGTTTTCAGTTTTCCACCCCGACGGACGGTTACGTCCACACAATCTGCGCAGCTGTTCAGTGCGGTGCGGACGTCCTGGGCACTTTGAATGGGGATGTCCTCTATTTTTACCAGTTCGTCACCGATTTTCAAACCGGCGCTGCGGGCCTGGGAACCCAAAACATCATCGTATGCCACCACGGTAATGGTATCGCTGCCAAGCTGAAGGCCGATGATCTTGCCAACGGGAATCAGAAGCTCCGCCGCTTTGCTTTCCAGCGGCAGCAGAGCGAAAAGCGCCGCCGTCAAGGCAAATGCGCGAATCATTCGCTTCATGGTTCACTCCTCCTTTTTGTCTGCCCTCTTAATATGACCCGCAGCCGGAATTGTAACCGCTGAAAAAGTCGAAAAATGAGGAAGGCTCAGGAAAAACGGGAAATTTTTGGCTGGACAATAGGGAAGTGGTTTTGTAAAATGAAAACCAACAGCCAAGAATAAAGGAGACAGATACCATGGAACGCATCCATTATGACGAAATTGCAGAACAGCTGGAAGCCCTGACCCAGGATGTACCTTATGAGGTGGCAAATCTTGCCAATGCTTCGGCCCTTCTGTGGCAGGAGCTGCCCCGGATCAACTGGGTGGGATTTTATAAAATGGAGGACAACGCCCTTGTTTTAGGCCCCTTCCAGGGAAAGCCTGCCTGTATTCGCATCCCTTTGGGCCGGGGCGTCTGCGGCACGGCGGCAGCGCTGGATCAGGTGCAGCGGGTGGAGGACGTGCACAGCTTCCCGGGGCACATTGCCTGCGACTGCGCTTCCAATTCGGAAATTGTGCTTCCCATCCATAAGAATGGAAAGGTCTGGGGCGTGCTGGATATCGACAGCCCGGAACTGGGACGGTTTACCTGGGAGGACCAGGTGGGATTAGAAAAAATCGTGAAAATTCTGGAGAAAGTTCTGGGGTAACGTTTCCCCATTTCCGGACAAAATATCCGAAAAAACTGCCGGGATATTTACCTATTGACAAGGTAGGCAAACCATGCTATCATTACCCATGGAATTACTAGGTAAAACCATAAGGAGGTTTTTCATATATGTACGTTTATGCAGATAACGCGGCAACCACGGCTATGAGCCAAGTGGCAGTGGATGCCATGATGCCCTATATGATGACGGTTTACGGCAACCCTTCCAGCCTGCATTCGGTAGGCCAGGAAGCCAAGGAAGCTTTGGAAAATGCCCGGGCAACCGTTGCCCAGTGCTTAGGCTGCGAGCCCAGAGAGATTATCTTCACCTCCGGCGGCAGCGAGGCGGACAACCAGGCCATTCGTTCCGCCGCCTACTACGGCGCCCGGAAGAATAAGAAGCATATCATCACCACTGCCTTTGAGCACCATGCAGTGCTGCACACCCTGGCCAAGCTGGAGAAGGAAGGCTTTGAAGTGACCTACCTGGATGTGCGCCAGGGTCATACCATCACCGCTCAGCAGGTCAAGGATGCCATCCGGGAAGATACCTGCCTGGTCACGGTTATGTACGCCAACAATGAAATCGGCTCCATTTTGCCCATTGCGGAAATCGGCGCCATTTGTAAGGAAGCAGGCGTGCCCTTCCACACCGACGCAGTTCAGGCGGTGGGTCACCTGCACATCAACGTCAAGGAACAGAACATCGACATGCTGAGCCTGTCCGGCCACAAGTTCCACGGCCCCAAGGGCGTGGGCGCCCTGTATGTCCGCAAGGGCTTCCCCATTCAGAATCTGATTGAGGGCGGCGCCCAGGAGCGGGGCAAGCGGGCCGGTACGGAGAATATTGCCGGTATCTGCGGCATGGCTGCTGCCCTGAAGGATGCCTGCGACCACATGGACGAGAACATGCCCCGGGTGGCAGCCATGCGGGACAAGCTGATCGCCGGCCTAAGCAAGATTCCCCACAGCGCCCTGAACGGCGACCCGGTGAACCGGCTGCCCGGCAACGTGAGCTTCTGCTTTGAAGGCATCGAAGGCGAGAGCCTGCTGCTGCTTCTGGATATGAAGGGCGTGGCGGCTTCCTCCGGTTCCGCCTGTACCTCCGGCTCTCTGGACCCCAGCCATGTGCTGCTGGCCATCGGCCGGGTGCACGACGTGGCCCACGGCTCTCTGCGGCTGTCTCTGAGCGAGTACAATACCGATGAAGAAGTGGATCACATTCTGCAGGTGGTGCCGGAAGTGGTGCAGTATCTGCGCAATATGAGCCCTGTGTGGCGGGATCTGCAAAACGGCAAGCGGGAATATATTCTGTAAATGATCAGGAAACTATAGAACAGGAGAATGAAGTTATGGCACTGTACAGTGAAAAAGTTATGGATCATTTCACCCATCCCAGAAATGTGGGTGTCATTGAAAACGCCAGCGGCGTAGGCGAAGTCGGCAACGCCAAGTGCGGCGATATTATGAAGATTTACCTGAAAATCGAGAACGATATCATTGAGGATGTAAAGTTTGAAACCTTCGGCTGCGGCTCCGCCATTGCCTCTTCCTCTATGGCCACCGAGATGATCAAGGGCAAGTCCATCTATGATGCCATGGCCCTGACCAACAAGGCCGTTGCTGAGGCTCTGGACGGTCTGCCCGCCCACAAGATGCACTGCTCCGTTCTGGCAGAGGAAGCCATCCACAATGCCCTGAAGGACTACTTCGACAAGAACAACATCCCCTACGACAAGAGCCAGTTCCCCGACTGCGAGCATTGCGAGCACTGTGAGTAAGGGCTTATGATCGTATCGACCAAAGGACGCTATGCCCTGCGGGTGATGGTCAGCTTTGCCCAGCGGGGCGGGGAAGAATACATTCCCCTGAAGGAAATTGCCGAAGCTGAAGGCATTTCCCAGAAGTATCTGGAATCCATCATGACCACCTTGTCCAAGGCCGGATTTGTGGACGCGGTCCACGGCAAAGGCGGCGGCTACCGCCTGAACCGGAAACCGGAAGAGTACACCGTCGGCAGCATTCTGAAACTGACAGAGGGCGGGCTCACCGCCGTCTCCTGTACCAGCCAGGGTGCTTCTGCCTGTTCCCGGGCGGAGTGCTGCAACGCCCTGCCCATGTGGGAGAAGCTGGACAAGATGATCAATGATTTCTTTGAAGGCATTACCATTGCGGATCTGCTGAAGGAAAGCAAATAAACATCGCCGCCGTTTCCAAAAAACGGCGGCTGATTTTTCTTACTTAATGCAATTTATAGTTGACATTGCGGAAGGTATCTTGTATACTGACAACAGGAGGGGGGAGGATATGAAAAACAAACGGATGAAAATTGCCCGCCTGGAGCGGGACATGAAACAGGAGGACCTGGCCAGGGCTGTGGGAGTTACCCGGCAGACCATCGGCCTGATTGAATCCGGAAATTATAACCCCACCTTGAATCTGTGCATTGCCATCTGCAAGGCTTTGGGAAAAACACTGAACGATCTATTCTGGGAGGAGGAACTTACATGACAGAAAAACCCATTCAGGACGAGAGAATCCTGCAGCAGCGGCGCTTCATCCAGAGCCGGGGATACGCCTATCTGGTGCTGATTCTGGCGGTGTCGGTGCTGGTGCAGCAGTTTGTGCTCCACGCCCCTTTTGCCCAATATGCAGTGGAATTTTCCTGCTGATCGGCTGCGGATTTTATAATCTGGCGTCAAACTGCACCCGGGGCATTGACATTGTGAACCCGACGGGAAAGAATCCCACGCAACTGCTGGTGGAATCTATAGAGACTGCCGTGGTGGGAACAGCGGTGCTGGCGCTGCTCGGCGGCGAGAGAGATTGGCAGAACCTTCTGTTCTTTTTCATAGCCTTTGTGGCGGCGATGTTTGGTACCCGCCTGGGATTGATTCTGCTGACCCGGAAAAAGCAGGAGGAAATTGATAAGGCCCTGGATCAGGACGAAGATTGAGCAGTGGTTATGTTTTCTTCCCGGAAAGAAAAGCACTGCTCAATTGTGGGAGAAAAGCCCCGGTGTTATAATGAAACTACCAAAACAATGATGTAAAAGGAGGAACACCGGGATGAAGCTGAGTGAACAAATCAAAGCCAGCCGGAAGGCCGCAGGACTGACTCAGGAGCAGGTTGCAAACTACCTGGGCGTAACGCCTCCGGCAGTGAACAAATGGGAAAAGGGCAACTCCTATCCGGACATCACCCTGCTTCCGGCGCTGGCAAGACTGCTGAATATCGACATGAATCAGCTCTTTTCCTTCCGGGAGGAGCTGAGTCAGCAGGAGATCGGGCAATTTGTCAACGAACTCTCCCAAATGACAGCCCAGGGGAAATTGGAGCAAGCCTTTGACCGTGCCGCAGAAAAAATCCGGGAATATCCCCGGTGTGATTTGCTGATTCACACCACCGCAACGATTTTGAACGGTGCGCTGCTGATGGCGAATCTGGAAGAAGAGAAGATGGCGCGCTATGACCAGCAGATTATGGATTGGCTGGAGCGCTCTGCCAATGGCAGGGACCCCCAGGCCAGTATGGCGGCAACCTATGTGCTGGCCAGTAAATATATTCAGCGGGAAGAGTATGACAATGCAGAGCGCATGCTGGAAAAATTGCCGGATGCCCCGGTGGATACCACCTTGCTGCGTTCCAGTATTGTTGCTTACCGGGAAGGCAAGGACGCTGCCGCCGCATTCCTGGAAGGGAAGCTGATGCAGGCGTATCACAGTATCCTGGGGTATCTGTATAAGCTTATGGACTTGGAAGAGCAGACGCACCATCCGGAAATGGCAGAGGCCATTGGCGAAATCGCCAGTCAGATGCCCCGGCTGTGGGGGTATTGGCCCTACATGCAGATCATACCCCAGCTGAGTCTGGCAGGCTACCGCAAAGATACGGAAACCTGCCTGCAGTTGATTCGCAAAATACTGGAACTGTCCAAGCAACCTTGGGATATGACACAATCCCCACTGTGTTATCGCTGCCATACTGTGAAACCCCAGGCGGACATGTCTTCCGTCCTGGTTTCTTCCTTCCGTTCCTGTCTGGAAGGAAAAGGAGAACATGCCTTTTTGAAAGACAACCAGCAGCTGCGAAAAATTTTGGAGGAATATGGGGGATAAAAATTGCCCGGAGAGAATTTTCTCTCCGGGCGATTTCGTTACATCTGAAAAATGTTTCCCAATACCACGCCTTTTTGCTGAGGTTCGGCGGGCTTGACGGATTCGTAAGCCAGGGCCAGGGTAACCTCGGCCCGGTTTCGCAGGAAGTAGTAGACGGCGAACAGTACCACAATATAAGCAAAGTAGAACAGATAATAGCTCACGCCAGCGGAGAAGGGAAGGGAAATGCCCAGCGCCGGCAGAATCTGATCGCCATAGCAGACCAGGTAGGCAATCAGCAAGCCAACGTAATATTTCCACAGGCTCAAATCCAGCCGAAGCAGCGCCAGACGGTTGCCCCGCATCATCTTCCGGCTCTCCCGCAGCACAGCCAGTGCGCCAAGAGCGGGACGGTCGATCAGAACATATTCCGCCATCCGGTACTGGTACATCACGGGAGCGGCGGCAATGCAGAATACCAGGCCGCTGATTGCCAGGGCGGGCCACATCATGGAGGCAATCTCCATGGCCAGTGCGTCGTCAATTACAAAGCCCGAAGTCATGGCAGTGCTGCTGGTCAGTACAGGGGTCAAAAGCTCGATCAGCGGCTGGGCGAAAGGTGTCATCATAAAAATGCTGATGCCTGCATACATGCACACAAAGCCAATGGCGGTGAAAATCAGTCCCTTGACAATGTTCAGCCGCAGCAGAGGCCAGAACCGGTCAAAACCCAGCCGCAGGGTCTGGGGGGAAGTGTACTGTCCCCGGGCAATGCGCAGCATAGCGGCCAGATATCCCAAACCCAGAGGCATCAGTGCCAGGGTAAGGAAAACGGGCAGAATGGTTTGAATCGTGGACAAAATCGAGCGCATGCCCAGATTGCTTAGACCACCGTAGTTGGAAATTTGCAGGGAGAGCAAAAGATTGATTGCCGAAACCAGGGCAGTCAGTCCCAGAGAAATTCCACTGTAAATCAAAACGATCCGCTTTTGGTCGGGAAAACCATCCAATCGCTGCCGGGCAGCTTCTTTTAGCTGGCGAATGTTGCGAATATCCATAAAATAACTCCTATCTGTCAGGTGATATAACTGCGATTTTGATACAATACTACTGTTATAAACCAAGACGTGAAAAATAGCAAATGAAATTTTTGTAACGGTAGAAAAAAGCGGCAGGTTATGGTATAATCCGGTAAATGAGATTTCCCTGGAAGGAGGGCGGCGCATGGAACTGGGAGAGAAAATCCGGCAGGCACGGCTGGAAGCAGGGCTGAGCCAGCGGCAGCTGTGCGGCCAGGAAATTACCCGGAATATGCTCTCCCAGATTGAGCACGGCACCGCCAGACCTTCCATGAAAACCCTACAATACCTTGCCGCACAGATGGGAAAACCGGTGAGCTATTTCCTGGAAGAACAGACAATTATCTCCCCCAATCAGCAGATTATGGAAAACGCCCGGCGGCTGTACGATGCCGGGGATTTTTCAGGGGCAGCCCAGGCGCTGAAAGACTACCGGCAGCCGGATGAAGTCTATGATCGGGAGAAAGGGGTGCTCTCGGTCTGCACCTATCTGGCCTTGGCCCGGCGGGCAATGGAGCAGGAGCGGTGGATTTATGCCCGGAAACTGCTGGAAAAGGCAGAAGAAAGCACCGCTTACTGCGGCGAGCTTTTGAACCGCCAGCGGCTGCTGCTGTTGGGGAAATTAGACCAGCCGGTGAGCGAAAGCCTTCCCAGCTTGGATGAAGAGCTGCTTTTGCGGGCAGAGGAAGCCTGGAAACAGGGGAAAACCGCCAGAGCCCAGGCGCTATTGGAAGCAGTGGAGGATCAGACCGGCCCCAGCTGGTGCATGCTTCGGGGAGAACTCTACTTCCGGGCCGGGCAATTCCGGGAAGCCGCCCGGTGCTTCCATGGAGCGGAAAAGGCGTATCCCAGGGAAACCGCCCAGAAGCTGGAACACTGCTACCGGGAACTGGAAGACTACAAACGGGCCTATGAATACGCCTGTAAACAAAAAAGATAGTGGAGACAGATTCCTCTGTCTCCACTTTTTTGTTTTGATTACGCCGCAGCGGGCAGGGTGGTTTCTTCCACTGCCTGGGTGGTTTCCACCACAGAAAGGGTAGATTCTGCACTTTCGTACTTTTCCGGATTTGTTGCCAGATCCAGATAGTAAGCTTCCCGATCGGTCTTGGCCTGGGCCAGATAGTCCTGGCACTCCTTCAGACCATCGCCTACAATATCCATGGTACGTTTGTAGGATGCCTGAGCGGAGGAGAAGTTATTTGCGGTGAGGTTGAACATCTGGGTCCACTGGTCTTCCTTGCTGATGTCCAGGGGCAGAATGTTGTATTCTCGGGAACCGTTGTTGCTGTGCATGTTCACCCAAACGGGCAGCACATCGGCACCGGAGAGGTAAACCTTACCGTCGGAGTACTTTTCAAAGGTCACGGAGAACAATGCGCCGTCCTCGGTATGGGCAGTGCTGACGTAGGAGATATTGCCCAGCCGCTGGTTGGAAACGGCATTGCCCAGAGAATAGATGATTACGGTCTTGTGGTCGGGGTCAACACTGCTCTGCAGCAGGTCCACCGGCTCTACCACGTGAGGATGGCCGCCCACAATTACATCCACGCCCATGTCGCACAGTTTCTGGGCCACGGCGCGCTGAGTGTTGTTCTCCTGAAGCTGATATTCCACACCCCAGTGCAGGAATACCATGGTGGCCTCAGCGCCGTCTGCCTTCATATCGGCCAGGTGCTGCTCTACCTCGGAGTAAAACTTATCCAGATTGGTTTCCATGAAGTAGTTGACGATGCCTGCCTGGGACAGAGCGGCGTTGCCGTTGAGCTGAGGCCGTCCGTCGGAGGTTACGCCGGTGGCGTAGGTGTAGCAGAGCATGCCGATTTTGATGCCGTTCACATCCACCACTTCATATTTCTTTTCCTCGTCATTGAGCATGGTGCCCAGGGTTTTCAGACCCTTGCCCCGAACCTGCTCCAGGGTGCGCAGGATGCCGGAGGCGGTGGTGTCGCCGCAGTGGTTGTTGGCGGTGAGCAGCATATCGTAGCCGGCATTGATTACGGAATCCACAATGGAATCCGGGCAGTTAAAATGGGGATTGCCCTGAATGGGATAATCCGGGCCGCCCAAGGTGGTTTCCAGATTGGCGGCGGCGTAATCGTAGGCGGAGGTGTAATCCTTCAAATACTGGAAGATGGAATCAAAGTTGTAGCCATCACCGGTGGCGCAGGTGTCGATGATGGGCTTGTGCATCAGCAGGTCACCCATGGTGGCAATACTGGCGGTAGCTACCACGGTTTCCGGTTCCGGTGCGGGAGCAGTGGTTGGCACCTGGGTTTCCGCCGGAGCCTGGGAGGGTGTGGTGCCACTGTTCGGCAGCTGCACGGTGCTTTCCGGAGTGGAAACAGAGGGAGTTTTATTCACCAGATCAATGCACATCCAGACCACCAGGGCGGTGGCAGCAATCATCAGGATAATCAGAACCACCAGAATCGGGGTGGCAGAAGAGCGTCTGCGGTTGGGTTTACGGGACATTGAGATCCTCCTTTGTTTTGGATTTCATAGGCGATTGGAACTGCCGGAAGTCAGTTGTCCAGCAGATAATGGACGGAATGAATGACTTTGCCGCCGCTGAGGTACAGACGGGGAACCCGGCGGCTGATGCCGCAGACAAACTCGTAGTTGAAGCTGTCCGCAGCCTGAGCGATGTCCTCAACGCTGATGGATTCTTCCCCATCCCGACCGATGAGGGTCACCGGCGTACCGGGCTGGACATCGGGGATGCCGGTGACATCCACCATCATCTGGTCCATGCAGACCCGGCCCAGAATGGGGGCCTTCTTTCCGTTTATGAGGACATGGAACTTATTCGACAGACTCCGGCGGTAGCCGTCGGCATATCCCACCGGGACGGTGGCAACCACCGTGTCCCGGCTGGTGACATAGGTGCCTCCGTAACTGATTTCCCGGCCGGCGGGCAGGGTTTTGACACAGGTCACATGGCTGAACCACTGCAGTGCCGGGGTCAGGGCCAGCTGCTCGGTAGAAACCTCGGTGCTGGGGTACAGACCGTAGGTAACGATGCCGGAGCGAACCATTTCGTAATGGTTGGCAAAATTCATCAGGCCTGCGGAATTGTCCAGGTGCCGTATGGGGATGGACACGCCCCGCTGTTTCAGCATGGCATCGAATTTGTCAAACAATTCAGCCTGCTTTTGTGCCCGACTTAAATCGGCACAGTCGGCGGTGGCAAAGTGGCTGAACAATCCTTCAGCGGTCAGGCCGGGAAGGGCAGCGATTTTGGCGCACAGGTCGGCGGATTCTTCGCTGACCTGAAAGCCGATCCGGCTCATGCCGGTGTCCACCGCAAAATGGAAAGCGGCGGTTTTTCCCAACAGTACCGCAGTCTGGGAAAGGGCCAGGGCATCTTCCCACCGGAAGATGGCGGGACGAATCTGCTGATTGATGGCGGTGGGGTAAGCCTCCACCGGGGTATGGCCCAGAATCAGAATCGGCGTATCCAGTCCGGCCTGACGCAGTTCCATAGCTTCCAGCATGGAGCTGACGCCAAAGAAAGCACAGCGCGTTTGCAGCAGCCGGGCCACCGGAATGGCACCGTGACCATAGGCGTCGGCCTTGATGACTGCCATGACGGCAGTCTGGGCTTTTTCACAAATCGCATCAAAATTGGATGAAATGGCATCTAAGTCAATTTTGACCAGCGTGCTGTCAAAATTCAAGAATATCAACTCACTTACTTCACAATTGGAACCATTCTAACATAGAAATTGGAAAAAGTAAACCTAAAAACCATTAAGCTTTTCTTGCGGACAAGGCTATTTGGTGCTATAGTGAGGGAAAGAAAACAAGGCAGAAGAAAGGAGAATTTCATGCAGCGCACGGATAACTACCAAATCCAGGCCGGACAGGCCAAGCAGAAGTTTCTCACCTATGACCAGCAGGCGCTGATCCGCAAGCTGAATCTGGCCTACGACGACGTGTACCTCTATCCCGTACTGTTTCGTCAGACCTACCGCCTGCATCGCAAGACCGGCAATCTGGAGCGAAAAGTCGGAGAAACCTGGGCTGACGCCAACACCTTTGCCGAAGTGATGACCATGCTGGATCTGATCTGCGACAGCCGGGAGGACCGGTTTCTCACCGGAACATTCCGGAACATGGCTTCTTTCGGCCTGATGTTTCATACCAACCTGCTGGAAGATTCCCGGGACCCCTGGGCGGAATTGTTCCAGGAAAACCCGGAAGGTCTGCGCAAGGCCTGTCAGACCTTGGAAGGCCGCCCCTTACCCAACGGGGACATTGCCTACGCCATTGAGATTTTTGACGGGCTGGAAATTGCGCTGCAATTCTGGTTCGCCGATGAGGATTTTCCACCCAGTCTGCGGTTTTTGTGGGATGAAAATGCCCTGATGTACATCCGCTACGAAACCATGCACTATGCCAAGGGGCTGCTGCTGGACATGCTGAAGCAGAGAATGTAAAAAAGCGCTGCCGGAACTCCGGCAGCGCCTTTACAGCTTCTTATGCTTTGGGATTGGGACCCCACTGGTTATCCTCGGTGCTGTCTTTGCAGAACTGAACCAGCAGAATGATTCCGCCCACCAGGGGAATCAGAATAAACAGATACCACCAGCCACTTTTGCCCACATCATGGAGTCTGCGGATGCAGATTGCCAGGCTGGGAACCAAAATGGCCAGTGACCACAGGCCGGACAGGAATGCCAAGCTATTGGGCAGCATTGCCAGCACAAAAGACACAATGACATTGAACAGCATCACCCACCAATATTCACTGCGCCGGGAGCGGCCGCCGAAATCGGTATAACGGGAGAAGAACAGTGATACAGCTTCCAAAAATCCAACAGAATGCTTAGGGGTTTCGTACATAATTTCTACCTCCGTTTTTCTATTTTGTTTTTGTCTTTAATTTGTCCCTTCCATAACGGTTCCGTCGGGGTGGAACAGGGGCAGCTTTTCCAGATAGATCAGGTCTTTCCGCTCCTGGGCATCGCCTTCTGCCAGAATGGCCATGCGGCCGCAGATTTCGCCGCCGGCTTCTTCCACCAGGGTTTCCAGAGCCTTCAGGCTTTCGCCGGTGGAGATCACATCGTCCACAATCAGAATCTTCTTGCCCTTCATCCGCTCTGCGTCGGCACCATCCAGATACAGCTTCTGCTCCTTGGCAGTGGTGATGGAGTGGACGGTAACGCCGAACACATCCTTCATATACAGCTTCGGTGCCTTCCGGGCCAGAATGTAGCGGGAATTTCCTGCCTGACGGGCCATCTCATGGGCCAGGGGAATGCCCTTGGCTTCGGCGGTGATGATGTAGTCATACTCCGGAGCCTTGGCCAGCAGTTCCCGGGCGCAGGCAACGGTGAGTTCCGGGTCGCCGAAAATGACGAAACCGGCAATATACAGGGTATCGCTGACCGGACAGATGGGCAGATCCCGCTCCAGGCCTGCGACTTTCATACGATAGTACATGGGGCTCACTCCTTTTCCTCTTATCAAAACAATTATACTACCCGGCAGAAAAATGTCAAGATTGGCAGAAGAAAAGGACCGTTTCTCTTACGGAATAATTGCCAGCAGGGCCATGACGGCAATCCCCGGAAGCCCCAGAAAACCGGCAATGAGCACCGTGGCGGCGTTGATGGGGAACAAAATTCCGGTAAAGCTGGAAATGGCGTTGAGCAGCCACAGGCAGATAAATCCTGCGGCAGAGTGCAGTCCAATTTTGAAAATCAGCTTCATGGGCAGCACCAGCAGCCGGATGAGCACGATGGCCAGCAAAGCAGGGATCAGCAGCGTAACAATTTCTTCCATAATTTTCCTCCGTATACCTTAGATTGTGCCGGGCATGCTACCCTTGGACAGCACAAGGAACAGAAAGCAAATGCGACGGCAATTGCAGCATCCGTTTCCATAGTCTGTCAAGTGTATCGCCGAATGCGCAGCGGTGTGATGCGAAAAAAAGGGTGAGAAGGGAACAGCTCGCCCTTGTCCATACTACCATAGCAAAAGCAAAAAGAAAGGAAAACCGGGGCAGATGGCTCCGGTTTTTCTGTTTGTCCGGGAAATGGGGCGCTCTTGCCGTCGTCTATACAATATGCTGTGGCGTGCCAAAAAAGTGCGGGGCTTTTTTTACAGTATTCTCCTGCGTTTTTCCGTTGTCCCCCGGGGGAAGCTGTGCTATAATGTCTATAATTAGCGAAATTAGCGAGGAATGCCCCATGATGACAGAATCTTTGAAGCTTTCCCAGAATGATGTGCGGAAGCTTTTGAGCGCAGCCAGCCCGGATGCGGCGCTGCTGCATTTGTACTTAGCCTGCGGCAACCGCCTGGAAGATGCGGAAGCCGAATTAAATATGAACCAATCCCGCATCAGCTGCGCCGCAGCAACATTGCGGCAGCTGGGACTGATTATGGAGAACCGGCCCAGCCACATTGCCCCGGGAGAGCGGCCCAGCTATTCGGAAAAGGATGTGCTGGAAGCCATGGATGGCGACCAGTCCTTCCGCAGCCTCTATGGAGAAGTCCAGCGTCTGCTGGGCCGGAGCCTGAATACCGAGGAACTGAAAATCCTGCTGGGCTTTGTCCGGTATTTGGGATTCCCGGCGGATGTGATTTCCGTGCTGGTGTGCTACTGCAAGGATCGGGCACGGCAGCGGGGCAGCCTGCGCAATCCTTCTCTTCGCACCATCGAGAAGGAAGCCTACGCCTGGGCCGAGCAGGGCATTGACTCCGTGGAAGAAGCAGCTGCCTATATCCAGGCTCAGAATGTCCGCAATTCCAGGCTGTTCCGGCTGATGCAGATGCTGCAGATCCGGGGCCGGAGCCTGACCGGGGCGGAAGAACGCTACGCCCAGAACTGGCTGGACCTGGGACTGGAAGACGAATTGATCTCCATGGCCTATGAGCGCACCTGCCTGAATACCGGCGGGCTGAACTGGTCGTACATGAATAAGATTTTGCAGCGCTGGCACCAGCAGGGCCTGCGCACCGCCGAGGAAGTCCGAAACGGCGATCACAAGAGCAGCGTTCCCAAGGGCGCTTCCGGTCAGCTGGGTACAGCGGAATTGGAAGCCATCCAGAGAGTGCTGCGGGAGGAGGGATAAGCCATGCCATATAGCTCAGAAGTGGTGCGGCGGGCCAGAGCCCGTTTGGCCCAGGCCAAGGAAGACCGGGAATCGGAAAACCGGCAGCACCTGGCGGAGGCTTATGCCAAAGTCCCCCGAATCAAGGAAATTGACATGCAGCTGCGCTCCACCCTGGCCCGGGCTGCCCAGGCGGCGTTTCAGCAGGGCAGCGACGGCCGGGAACTGATGGAGCGAGCCCGACAGGAAAATCTGGCCCTGCAGCGGGAGCGTGCCAGTCTGGCAGCAGCCTATTTTGAAGAAGGTTACCTGGACGACAGTCCTATCTGCGACAAGTGCGGCGGAAGCGGCTATGTGGGTACCACCATGTGCGAATGCCTGCGGGAACTGTGCCGCCAGGAGCAGAAGAAGGAAGTTTCTATCCTCTCCGGCAGCAAGGAGAGCTTCAACCAGTTCCGGCTGGATTATTACCCCGACCGGATTGATCCCCAGTACGGCGCCAGTCCCCGGGTGATTATGGAGAAAAATCTGCAAAATTGCCGCCGCTACGCCCTGACCTTCACCCCCAACGCGGGAAATCTGCTGTTTGTTGGTGGAACGGGACTGGGCAAAACCTTCCTGTCCGCCTGCATCGCCCGGGCGGTGGCGGATCGGGGCTACAGCGTGGTGTACGAGTCGGCGGCCCACCTGTTTTCCAAGCTGGAGCAGGCCAGATTCCAGCCCAATGAAGAAAACCGCCGGGAAGCAGCCCGGTTTACCGAGTGCGATTTGCTGATCGTGGATGACCTGGGTACGGAAATGGCGGGGCAGTTTGTGACGGCTTCCCTGTATACCCTGCTTAACGACCGGATTCTGGCAGGAAAACCCATGGTGATCTCCACCAATTTGAACGTAGACGAAATGAGCTGCCGGTATTCTCCCCAGATTGCCTCCCGCCTTCACGGGGGCTTTCAGCGCCTGACTTTTGTGGGCGAGGATATCCGGGTACTGAAAAACAGGGGGTATTGAGGATGAAAACCGGAATTTTGTTTGATCTGGACGGCACGCTGCTGGACACCCTGGAAGACCTGCTGGATGCTACCAACTACGCTCTGAAGCTCCACGGCTTCCCGGAGCGGAGCCTGCCTCAGCTGCGCCGGGTGGTAGGCAACGGCGCCTTGAACCAGATTCGCAAATCCCTACCCGAAGGAACGCCGGAAGAAGTTGTCCAGGCGGTTCTTGCAGATTATAAGCCTTACTATACCGCCCACTGCCAGGAAAAAACCAGACCCTATCCGGGAATTGAAAAAGCCCTGGAGCAGCTGGAAGGGAAGTATGCCCTGGCCATTGTGTCCAACAAGCCCGACCCTGCGGTGAAGGAGCTGTGCGCCCAGTATTTTCCGGGGATGTATGCCCTGGGAGAGACGCCGGACTGCCCCCGCAAGCCTGCCCCGGACATGATCGAAAAAGCCCTGAAAGCCGTCGGCGCAGACCGGGGAATTTATGTGGGCGACAGCGAAGTGGATATCCTGACTGCTCAGAATGCCAACATGCCCTGCGTCAGCGTGTTCTGGGGCTTCCGGGACCGGGACGTTCTGGAAGCAGCCGGTGCCCAGCACCTTTGCGCTGATGCGGAAGAAATGGTCCATGCCATTGAACGCCTGGCGGGACAGGAGTGAGAACACGCCATGGCCAATGAATTTTACGCCCTGATGGGGCGGATGCGCTACATCACCCGCTGGGGCCTGATGCGCAACACCTTTTCGGAAAATATCTCCGAGCACAGCCATCAGGTGGCGGTGCTGGCCCACGCTCTGGCTCTGATTCGCCGGGACATTCTGAATCTGCCCACCCCGAACCCGGACCGCTGCGCCGTGGCGGCACTGTATCACGACGCTTCGGAAATTCTCACGGGAGACCTGCCCACCCCCATCAAGTACTACAATCCCAGAATCAAGGATGCCTACAAGCAGGTGGAGCGGGTGGCAGGAAATCGACTGCTGGACATGCTGCCCCCGGCCTTGCGGGATAGCTATGCCCATCTGGTGCTGGAAGATGAGGAAGAAGTGCTGCCCTTTGTAAAAGCGGCGGACAAGCTCTCCGCCCACATCAAGTGTCTGGAAGAGCAGAAGGCGGGCAACACGGAGTTCGACACCGCCGCCAAGCAGACCTGGGATGCCATGAAGGCTATGAGCCGTCCGGAACTGGACTGGTTTCTGGACAACTGCCTGGGGGCCTACACCCTGAACCTGGACCAGCTGTAAGGCTTGACGGAAAGAAAAAACTATGCTACTATTACGAAAGCCACCAGACCTGCCGCTGTGGTGGAATCGGTAGACACAGGGGACTTAAAATCCTGCGTGTCAAATGTAGCACCTAGTTGGAAAAGTGGTTGCAATCAGCTTACTTTTTAAATTTAAGCTTTCGTTGTTTTGGAACATCCCTCCAAAACATCCCTCCAAATTCACATCCCTCCATTGGGGGGATTGAATATGCCGCTATGATGGAATGGGTAGACATAGTGGACTTAAAATCCACCTGAAGCGATTCAGTACCGGTTCGAGTCCGGTTAGCGGCACCATTTCTTGATCTCAGAGTAGAGAATTCTGCTCTGAGATTTTTACTTATCTGTCAAAATGGAAAGGATGGCGTTGGCAGAGGACAGCTTATTATTCTCATCCAGGTGTGTATAGATGTTTGCGGTAGTTCCGATTGTGCTATGACCAAGCCATGCCTGGATTTCTTTCAAACTCACTCCCTGTGCAAAGAGAAGGGAAGCGCAACTATGCCGGAGATCATGGAACCTGATGTGGGGCATGCCGTTTTCTTTCAGAACAGCAGAAAAATGGGCGGTCAGAAAATTTGGTTTCATGATATCGCCAATTTCATTGACATAAATGTAGCCGAGGTATTCCTGACAATAACAATTGCCGCAGAGCCGTCTGTTTTCTTCCTGCTCACGCTTCATTTTCAACAATATCTCCTCAAAAGGAGGGACAAGCGGAAGGGTACGAAAGCTGGATTTGGTTTTGGTCGTATCAAATGCCACAATTTTCATTTTCCCATTTACCCTTACCTCATGTAAGGTATGACGGATTGTGATTGTCTTTTCCTCAAAATCGATGGCATTCCATCTTAGGCCAAGGATTTCGCTCCGACGAAGTCCGTAGAAAGCCGCAGTAATCACTCCAAATTCAACCGGATCTCCTTTGACAACACGGAAGAGTTCTTCAATTTGCTTTTGATTATAAAACCGTCCTGTGTACTTCTCTATCTTAGGCAGCTCGACCTTGTCAGCCGGATTTGACTGTATCAAGTCTGTTTTATATGCGTAGGAAAGAGCTTTGTGAATATTTGCGTGGCGGTGTTTTACCGTATTTGCACATACATGATTCTCTTCCAGCTCGTAACTGTAGTAGTCCTGAATATGCTTTGCGGAAACAGCGTCAAGACGAATTTTGGGATAACGTTCGTCAAAATACGGAATCACCTTTCTCATAATTGTTCTTTCATATCCTGAGTATGTGGTGATTTTTACTTGGGTTTTCATCAGCTTGAGCCAGTCCTTCAAGAAACTGGTAAAATAGGGTGTGGTGCTCAATAAACAGGGATTTATCTCTTGAGCTGGATTATCTGAGCGCCATCCGATGCTTACAGCATAGTCAAGCGCAGTGCAGATTGTGCGATTGATTGACAGCAGCGCTTTGTTGCCTATTCCGTTTTGCAGGCGTTCATTCTCAAAATACGCAATCAGTTCCTGATCGGTGATTTCCGTGACTTTTGCATTGTGTGCAGAAAAGTACGGCGTGATATTCGTTTTGACATAGTAAGCGAAGGTGGAATATTCCTCTGCCGGAATGTCCAGAACTTTATCATTGAGCCATTTTCCAAGAAAATCTGTGAAGAGCATGCTAGAATTCACAGCAAGATTATCTGGATTAAACTCAGAACGGGCTTTTAGAAGCATTTTCTCTGCCCGCTTTTTGTTTCCCTTAATGGTAAGACCAGTGCTGATTGACTTGCTCCGCCGCTTTCCAGAAACATCTTTCCATGTTAATACCATCTGAAAATAGCCGTTTTGCTCTCTTAAGTGACCTGTAACCATATGCGTTCCTCCTGTTCATTAGCATTGTGGCCCTTTGCGTGCCTATATGGTATCATCGGCGGTAAACTCTGGCAAGTTTGTCAACCGTTGCTCTCACTTTCCATGAAAGCAAATACATTTACCTTTGGAATGCGATACGCACGGCCAACTTTGAAGTGCTTAATCTGATTGGACACCAAGAGACGATATACTGTACGCTCACTCACACCGAGCATTTCACATAGCTGCATGGTAGAAACTACATCAGGGTAGTTCTGGAAAAGCTGAGCATATGTAGTTGTGATTTCTTTCAATGATAAAACCTCCTCTGGACATGTATGTATTAGGCTGGGCAGGATAGCTGCTCCCAGCTGGGTCGTCATAATTCAAGGCTGCATTTCAATGCAGAGTTAACTTGCTTCATCTGGGCATCTGAGAGGGAACCGATATAACCCAGCAATCGAGACTTGTCAAGCGTTAAAATCTGCTCCAGCAGAATGAGAGAGGGAATCCTGGCGTGCATACCGGGAATATGATCCAGAAACACATGCGTAGGCAACTTTGCTTTGGAGGCCGTCCTGCTTGTGAGAGCCGATACGACGAGTGTTTTGGAATGCCTATTGCCGACATCATTCTGAATCACCAGAACAGGTCGGATGCCCCCCTGCTCACTGCCGAGATGTGGTTCAAGATTTGCATAGTAAATATCACCGCGGTGATAATTCATAGAGGTGGTGTCCATCGTAAATCCTTTCTGGCGCTTTAATGGAGAGCGCCGATGCTGACTTCATCTCTTCTGACGATGGGATTGACTGCCGTCAGAGCGGCTGCATTTTTTAGGCGGCGTAACTCAGCAGATTATTTATAAGAGCCTCTGGGTCCTCCATTATGCTTATTCCGAGACTCTCTGGGTACAACGCGGTAGTCATATCCTGCGCCGGTCTGGCAAAATGTACAGTCGTCTTTTTCAAACTGATACGGATCAACGCGGGAAATAAAAAACTTCCTTGTGTTGAAAAACATTGCCCGGCATCGGGGGCACAGGCAGTATACAGATGCGCGGTTTCTTTCTTTGTTGGTCAAACGGGTGTTCTCCTTCTGGTTATGGGGCACAGAGGAAACGGTAGCCTCGATGTTCACGATTAACATGGGAAGGCCCATGGCAGAAACATTTTCATTACAACCGCCTCTGGCAAAGTAGTAGCTGTTAATCATTCTTAATCATCCTTTCAATTTTCATTTTTGACTCTTTCACAAAATACTAGATAACGCTGCCGTCCTCCTGATGCATACGGATGGCAGGTGAAAAGCGTAACCATGTCTTTTCCGGGCTGGATCTTGATTGCATCCACATCATTTGGTGAGATAATCCTTGTCTCTACAACTGTGTATTCCAGTTTCTCCCATAGATTGGTTATCGTAATGCGGTCTCCTGGAACCAGATCAGTGATGTAGCGAAAGTAGTCTGCACCATTCCAGCCCCGATGACCAGCGATCACCGTGTTTGTGTTGTTCCCGCCAACTGGAACACTGGTCTGCCCGAGCTGAGCTGCACCCAGCGCCATATTTTGCCCGGAAGCCCCCAGGTAAATAGGCATTTCCAGGTCAAGGGCTGGGATTGCAAGTACGCCAAAAACTTCGCTGTTGATGCCGTAGTCAGAAAGTTTGAAGCAGGCTTTTTCCAAACTTGAAAGCCCTTGTATTCCTTCTTGCCCGCTTTTATAAAGTTGCCTATTGTACTCCTGAATATCGCTCCACAGCGCTTGATATATAGACGGAATGTATTCACTGCTCTCCATATCGCCTGGCTGCTGAATGGCTACAGTCGGTGACCGATGCTCCAAGTCAGACTGGAATTCGGATACTGTGGCCTTTATCTGCTCCAGGTACATTAACTCGTTGAAAAAAGGCAGCAAGGAAACCAGGCAGCCTACAAGAAAGACAAGTAAAGATAAGGTCATTGCTATTCGGCTACGCATCTTTGTTTCTCCCTAAAAGTGCCACAGCAATGCAGATCAGGAAGAAAATCAGAACAATCACGACCGCAATGTACAGGCCACGCATGTATTCTTGCTCCCAGGTGGATTCTGTTTCTGCTTTTTCCTGCTGTACGTCTGACTCGATTTCTTTTGCTGTTTCAAACGGTATACGCTCTCCGGTCACCAGAAGTCTGTGGGAATTCACAGCAATTGGAGTGCATGTGATTAACGTGCACAGGTCGGAACCGGCCGTGATGCTAAGCAAACTGGTATCGTGAGGGAGTACAGTGTTCAGACTAACGACCTCGTATGCAAGCGTTTCTCCAAGTACATGGAGGTAGAAAATATCTCCGGTTTTCATCTGAATCAGATCGGTAAACATTTTTTGACTGGCCATACCGGAATGACCCGATAATACGGCGTGCGTGCCGGGGCCACCTATTGGTAAAGAGCTGCCAAGTAAATGCCCCACACCTCGCTCTAATGTCTGGGTGTCGGTGCCATGGTAGATTGGAAGATTTACCTGTATGCATGGGATCTCGATATAGCCCATAATGCCATTCCTGCCCAGATTCAATAGAGAATCATAGTTGCGGCTGGCTTCTGAAATCTCATCCTTGTTATAGGGAGAGATGGGCGAAAGCGATTCGTTGTAAATTTCGGCAAGACGATGCGCTGCCTGCAAATCTACTTCATCTGCATTTTGAATCATCTCCTCATATTCGGTGTAGATAGCTGAAGCATTCTTTTGATTTACATAATTGCTGATTGGCGGATATAGTGTGATTCCTAAGGCGAGGAAAAAAAGCAGAAGCGCAGTAACAATTGCTGCTGGTTTATGTTTCACAGGGTATGTACCTCCAGAAAAGAGTCCCGGGGGAACCCCCCGGGACATATGGGAAAGATTAGTGCTCAGATTTCTTCTTGCGAAGAGTGAAGAACATGGCGCTGGCCGCAACAGCCATGAGAAATACGCCCCCGATACTGTACATCCAAGTTCCGTGATCACCGGTCTGAGGCAGGTCAAAGCCCCGGGTGTTCACCACGGTCAGAGGGGCCGCTGCATTGGTACTTCCATTATCTTCCAGCATAGTTACCGGTTTGCCGTCAACTGTAGCAGATGCGGTCAGAAGATTGTGTTCGCTCTGCACATCGGCGGTGCAATGGTCTGCCGTTTCAGACTGGGAAATCACAACTTCGATGCCCTGTTTCAGCATCACATAGCCGTTATCGGTACGAACCTCGGTCAAGGTGTAAGTGTCGTCTTCCAGGCCCTTGATGATGATCTTGCCCTGGGTTTCTTCGCTGGTTACCGGGGTAAAGTGGGTGGCATCGGCTTCCTTGGATACATGGCCGGTGACATAGTAGATGCCTTCTTCCTGGTTTAGCTGAGCCTTTACAAAGTAGCCGTCGGTCTTGTTCTGAACCAGAAATTCCACCTTGGAGAAATTGCCCTTTCCGTCGCTGAACTGCTTGGTCAGGTCAATGCCATAGCTGAACACATGGCTGTCATCTGTCAGGGTGTCATAGTAGTCCTGGGAGCTGCGCTTCCAGGTCAGGGTAACGGTGTTGTCGTTGCCATCATCACCGAACACCAGGTCCTTGGAACTGTTCATGGTGGCTGTGTAGGTAATGCGCAGAGTGCAGTCGGAGTAGCCGGAATTGACCATGGTGTCCTCGGAATAAACAGTCTGAGCGGCATTGATTTCAGACAGGCCAGCCTCGGTCATGGCAATGGTCATAGTAGAATCGCCGCTATCGGTGGTCTGGTAAGAGACGGTAAACTTCCCATCGTTCTCCGTCCACTTGGCAACAGAATCCGTGCAGGAAGAATCGGTGAAGAACTCCAGCACCACGTCGCCCTTGTTGTAGGACAGGCCCTTGGACAGGGTATCCACGAAGGTGTAGCTGGACAGATAGGTACTCTCGGAGGTGATGCTGGGCAGAGTGGATACCAGCTGATAGTCAATCACATCGCCAGCGGAAGCGGTGCCGGTGTGGGCATAACCATCGGTAATGTCTGCGGTGCCATTGTGCTTGCCGGTGTCATCCTTGTTTTCCCGGAGTGTCTTCTCCAGAGTGGGCATGCCGGTCAGGTTTTTCGGATACAGGGTGATGTCATAAATCCAGCGGCTGCCGCCGTCGGAGGCATTGGTGCCGTCTACAGAGGTCATGGGGACGGATACCAGGAAGGGATCAGTGGTGGACACAACCATCTCCGGAACCTTGGTTTCCACAACCAGATACAGGCCCAGTTCCAGATTCTCTGCCTGAGTTTTGCCGTAGGCATCGGTCAGGGGCATGGCAGTGCCGACGTTTTCTGCAATGTAGGATTCCAGCGCATTTTTGACCACAGTGGAGTTGGACTCCAGGGCTTCAGCCAAAGCTTCGATCAGCACATCAGACTGGTAGAAATACTTGCTGTCATCCAGGGCATCCGCATTGGTGTAGCGGTTTGCGCCGTCTGCCAGATGCAGGGCTTCCAGGAAGTCGGCGCCCAGCGTCTTGTCAATGGCATACAACACTTCCACATGGCTGTCGGTTCGGCTGTCTGCCTGGGATTCCGAGTACTGGACAATCTCCGCAACCTTGAGGTAGGAGAACTCCACGCCCTGAATGGCGTAGCCGTAACCAGCTTTGCCGCTGCCCAGAACATCGTTCACGCCGGTCTGATCGAAGACACCGGTGGATACATAGGAACTGTCCCAAACGCCGTCTTTTTCGGCACTGGACAGATCGTACTTGTAGATGGTCAGAGAGCCGGTTCGGGCGGTATCAATGGGGGCATCTTCCAGTTCACTGGCAGATGCAGAAAAAGGGATGGAAAGGGTCAACATAATAGCAAGGCCCAATGCAAAAAGCTTTTTGATAGATTTCATAGATAATTATCCTCTTTTGAATTCAGTTTGTTTGTACGGGAAGAATTGCCAGGGGATGATCTCTGGCGAACATGTGGCATGTGGAAAGAATTCATTCACAGCCTCCTTTTCCGCAGAATAGAGAAAACCAGGCCAGAAGCACAGACAGAAGCCGGAATTAGTGTGAAAAGCGGAAAAAAACGAATCCCTGTTGCTCCGGTTTCTGGGAGTGTGAAGGTTCTGGTATTCACCACTTGTAAGCCAATGCTCAAATTGTCAGTGGAAAGCTTTCCCTCAAAGGCCGGACCTTCCAGAAGATTATAGCCCTCTGGTGCTTGCGCTTCGGTTAGACGGTAGTAAAGACCAGGATAGAGATTATCCCATTTCAGAATCCCGTCTGTTGCGGTGGTCAGATTTCCTTCCGTCACATTCGGGTTGGAGCAACTGCCCTGAACCATGGTTTCCGAGTAGGTCACGGGCTGCCACTGCAAGCCGTCTTCACTCCATTCCAGACGGAAAGTAGCTCCGGCCAGGGGGCTTCCTGTTATGTCAACCTTCTCCAAGGTGATGTTTCCGGGCCGCAGCCCATTGACGAAGATGACTTCCGCAGTTTCGCCCCGGGTAACGGTAACTGTCTGGGGATTGTCGCTCTTGCATTCATACAGGCTGCCTTCCGGCAGCAGTTCTTCCACTGTGTATTCACCGGGCAGCAGATTCTTGGTCAGAATGATGCCGCCCTGATCGGTGGTGAAAGGAGAACCTTCCAGAACTGCTCCCTCCGCATTGGTAATCTGGAACTGCCAGCCGTCCACACTGCCAGGCCCTTCCACGGTTTTGATAATCTTCAGCTTGCCGTACTGGACATTGGTGAAAGTAATCTCGGTATCAGCATGGGGCTGGATCTCAAACTTCTGGATGGATTCATCCACCATCCAATACTCGTCCTCAAACCGACCATGCTCGTCACCGGTTTCCCTGGCCCAATAGGTGCCGGGGTCCAGATAGATTCCCGCCTTCCCTTCCTCGTTGGTAGTCAGGGAGCCGACTTCCTGGGTGCAGCCTTCATCCGAATAGATGGTAATTTGCCAGCCCTCCACGGAGTCACCGGTGTTGGTTTTCTTGTACACCCAGACCAGACCTTGCTCCTTGTTGTGCCAGGAATCCACAACAGTGGCACCGGGTTTCACGATGACATCATGGAAGCCCAGTTCCGTTGTCCAGTAAGGATCTTCCGTTGGCAGCTCCAACACGATGTACCGCCCGGGAGCCAGATTTTCTGTGCAGACAAATCCGGAATCGTCAGTGGTATATTCGCCGATGATTTTTCCATCGGAATCCTGCACCCGGAATGTCCATCCACCCAGGAAATTTCCCGTATTGGTGGTTTTTTCAATCTTGATGCGCCCCAGATGGGTGTTTGTGAAGGAAACTTCCGCAGTCTGACCAACGGTGACGGTCACAGGTTTTACGGCGGTGTCCATAACCCAGTAGGGATCATCCGTAGGCAGTTCCTTGGCATAGTAAGTGCCGGGGGCCAGGCCGGGAACGGTAACAGTACCGTCTGCACCCGTTGTAAAGGGAGAGCCAGAAACTGGCTGGGTGCAGGAAGCATCCGCATACACCCCGATTTTCCAACCGCCTACGTTTTCTCCGGTACTGGTAACTTTTACCAGCTTGAGACTACCGGTGTTCAGCTTGTTATGGAAGCTGACCGAGGCGGTGCCACCGCTGGTGACGGTGACTTTCTGGGGATTGGTACTGGCGCAGGTGTAGCGTGCCTGGATACTGCTGTCAGTGTGACCCAGCTCTTTGACATAGTAGGTACCAGCAGTCAGTCCTGTGATGGAAATCTTACCGCTGGCGTTGGTGGTGTGGGGGCCGGATACCAGTGCTGTACAGGCAGAATTGGAATACACCCCAAACTGCCAACCAGAGAGGTTTTGTCCGTCCTCAGTGGTTTTGGTCAGGCTGATGGCTCCCGGGTCCGGGGCTTTCAGCTTGAAATAGACACTCAGGTTTCCTCTGGATGCACTGGCCAGGGAGATTGTGGTCTGGTAGCTGGAGCCGGACATATACCAGATGTTGTAAGTGGATCTGGCAGCGGAGGGCAGATTCCGGGTGGCCTGAAATACCGTCGTGGGAGAAATACTTCCGCTCTGGGTGATGGTCAGGGTGTTGCCGCTCTTGGAGAATTTTGCGCCATTCCCATTGGAAAAGGAGAAGTTCGGGAGGACGCCATTGCTGTCATTGACGCTGGTTGTGCTGCCTGTCAGGGAGATGGTTGGTGCGCTGGCACTGGATGCAGAAGTGAAGCTGGGGATTTTCTTTGCGGCCTGAATGGCATCCACCAGTGCATTGTAGTTAGGGGCAAAATACGGAACACTGGCTTCACCGGCATTGTAGAAAATGTCGCCGGAGGTACCGCATTCGTTGACAGAGTTGCTTTCAAAGGTGGTGGCGTTGCGCAGACCGCAGACAATTTCGTAGATCAGAAACTGGGTGGCAATCCGCAATGGGACATTGGGGTTGCTGTCCTTTTTCGTGGTGGTGACGCTGATGGAATGATCCCACATCTGGTCACTGTACAGCAAAATTAGGCCGATGGCTTCCCGCCGGTCTGCTGGCATGGCATACCAGACGTTGCTGCCGGAGGTGCTTCCGCTGCCGTCCAGGGTTACCTCCCGATCCACCGAGTTTCCGGAGGTGCTGGCACCGTAGTTGCGCCAGGGCTCGATGCAGTACAGCGGATCATCTACATAGGCAACATTCCCATACCGGGCAAAGTGCCAGCCTAAGTTTTTGATGTAGGCGGTTCGTGTGGTGCCGGAACCGTTGGGCTTATAGGCGCAGGACACCTGATAGTTCAGAACCGTGGTGTAGTTGCCGTTGTCCGCATAGTCAAACAGCATAATGCTGTTCTGAGTGCTGCCAATCGCCAAAGTGGATGCGCCGTTGGAGAGAGCATTCATAGCATCGGGACCATCCTGGGGAGCAGTCTCAAAAACTGCGTCAGCGCTCTGGGTTTCGGTAGCTGAGTCTTCCAGAGCAGTATCTGCAGGTGCTTCTGAGCTGCTGACCGTTGGAGCAGTGACAGGAAGCATATCTTGCGGTAAAGATTCTTCAGAGGGAGGATCTACACCAGATTCAAATTGCGCAGAAGGTAGCTCAACAGCATAGCCGAAGGGCACGATACTGAAAATCATTAGAAAGACAAGTATCAATGCCAGCGGCGTACGGAGTTTTGTAATCAGCATTACAGTGTGATCCTTTCTTTACTTTATGAATTTTAGAATTGTGGCGAGTGTGGAACAATCATAGGCATCACCTCGTGTATTTTGGATTCCATCCATTTGGATGACATATTGGAAATATGTAAGAGACTGCCAAAGCAAAATGCAATGGCAGCTCATAATTCATAAAGCGTATTCTCATATTTGTCCTCGACGCCCTGAGAATGGGAAATCACCAAACGACAGCTTGCGAAGCTGTTCCATAGGAATCTAACCTCCCCGCCTTCTTTATGACGGGGCCGCGAATTACGGAAGTATCATTATCCCTGTACAGGATCGTCGCCATGTCGGTTGCAATCCGATATTTTGGGGCTGACATGGATCGCTGTTCCTTTTCAGGAAGTCTCGGCGTGCCGCCCTCATAGCTCCTTGTAAAGGAATATGTAATCGCTAAACCAGGAATGCAAACAAGTGACAATGAGCGTTTTTTGCGTCTTTGGCATGAAATTGCATATTCACGCATTGGATTTGGCTTTACACATGAGAAGGCAGCAAACAGTGAGTTCAAGTGGTTTCCATATAACAAGGGGATTGGTTTCAGAAAATGGTACGGGAATAATGACTATGTCGTTAATTTCTACCATGACGGAGAAGAACTTAAATATTGGCTTGTTCATAATCCTAAAGACCCTGGCACCAAGCATTGGTCTCGAAATATGCGTAATTACGACTACTATTTTTGTGATGGCATTACTTTTACTGCTATTGGAAATTCATTTTCAGCGAGGCTGAATGGAGCGGGATATTTATTTGATACTAAGGGACCAATGATGTTCGGTAGTGAAATACATATTATCGGAGGGTTTGTAAATTCGGTTGTATTTGATTACTACAACAGAATGTTATGTAAACAAATAACGAAATCCGCCGATTCAGTAAATCTGGTTCCATTTATACTCCCGCAGGAACAAAAATATACAGAAGTGGAAAATGCGGTTGATTTAGCAATGAATCTTTCAAAAAAAGATTGGGATTCTTTTGAAGCTTCGTGGGATTTCGAAATACATCCGCTTGTTCGCCTGAAAGATAATATGAAATTTACAGCTACAAATGGTAACCGCAAAACCGTATCCTATTTCTTGCAAGGCGCATATCGTATGTGGGAAAATGAGTGTGAACAACGCTTCAATCAGTTAAAAGCCAACGAGGAAGAGCTAAACCGCATCTTCATCGAAATTTACGGCTTGCAGGACGAGTTGACCCCGGAAGTTGAGGATAAGGATGTGACTGTCCGCAAGGCAGACCTCACCCGTGACATCAAGAGCCTGATTTCCTATGCGGTGGGCTGTATGTTCGGCAGATACTCTCTGGATCGGAATGGTTTAGTATATGCTGGTGGGACGTTTGAAGATTTCTATCAGCGGGATTCTCTGGCAACTGAAAACGGAGATGTCCTCATATTGGGTGATATTTCCTTGGGTGTCAGTGAGTCCTATACGCAGGTCAAGGTTGGTGACCAGTGGGTGGACTGTAGATTCCCAGTGGACAAAGACAACATCATCCCCATTTATGACGACCCGGATTATTCTGAGAATGACTTGGCCAATCAGTTTGTGATGTGGATAAAAACGGTTTACGGCAAGGATACCTTGGACGAAAATCTGAAGTTCATTGCCAATGCTCTGGGTGGTAAAGGCCAGCCCAAGGAAATAATCCGTAATTATTTCCTCAACGACTTCTACGCTGACCACTGCAAGATTTATCAGAAACGTCCGATTTACTGGCTGTTTGACAGCGGAAAGAAGAATGGTTTCAAGGCGCTCATCTATATGCACCGCTATCAGCCGGATACCATCGCCCGCATCCGCACCGATTATGTGCATGAGCAGCAGGCTCGTTACCGCACCGCCATTGCCGATCTGGAAAACCGCATTGCCAATGCGTCCACCAGCGAGCGTGTGAAGCTGAGCAAAGCCTTTACGAAGCTGCAAGATCAGGATGCCGAGCTGAGAAGCTATGAGGAAAAAATTCATCATCTGGCAGATCAGATGATTGCCATTGATCTGGACGATGGCGTCAAGGTCAACTATGCAAAATTCCAGGATGTACTGGCGAAAATTAAGTGAGGAGGGAAAGCCTTGTGAGTGATGAATTTCACATGACTGTTTCGATACCTACCGATGATGAAGGGTATATCCTTTTGCAGTGTGAACATTGCGGAACATTTTTTAAGGCAACACCTTCTGACATAGAAGATGATGGTGTACTGCATATATTCTGCCCAAGTTGCGGATTAATCAGCGAGAATTATGTTACGGAAGACGTGATAGAACTTGCCATGAGGATGATAAAAAATAAGGTTAATGACATGGTTTATGATGCGTTCAAAGACTTAGAACGCCATAATAAGCGAAACGGTACAATTAAATTCAAGGCAGGAAAGCGCCCGGAACATGAAACGGAAGATCCCATTCGTTCTGGAATAGAAGCACTAGAGATTGCGAATTTCCCGTGTTGCAGACGAACTGCTAAAATTAAACCATTATTAAAAATGACAGGTGCATATTGCCTTTTTTGCGGAGTGAAAAACTATGAGATTGAATAGAAATGAATTGAAAAATGTGCTTATCGACTTAACTCAGCAAGTCACCATATCTTGTAACAGTCCGAAATATAGGACAGCTTCCATGAGATAATATCGTCACCAGATAAAGGGGGACAATGTTATGGCAGAGGCTACTGCGGTTA
>DVGO01000018.1 GCA_018712645.1 Candidatus Faecousia faecavium
CGGAATCCCACCATGCGGGGATGGGCGCCGGTGGCCAGCAGCACACCGAAGCAGCTCAGCGCCCCACGGCTGGTGTGGACGGTTTTCACATCGCCCTCCAGCTCCAGGCCGGTGACCTCTGCCAGCAGGAATTCCGCGCCGAAGCCCTCCGCCTGTCTGCGCATGGTCTCGGTCAGTTCAGCACCGTTGGTGTGCTCCACGCCGGGGTAATTGACCACCTCCGAGGTAATGGTGATCTGTCCGCCAAAGTGATCCTGTTCCACAACTACCACCCGATAACGGGCACGGGCCAGGTAGAGTGCGGCGGTAAGGCCTGCCGGGCCTCCGCCGATGACCACTACGTCATAGAGATGTTCCATCTGTTCCATGGCTTACAGCAGACCCACCAAATCCAGGCTGGGCTTCAGGGTCTCAGCACCGGGCTGCCACTTTGCGGGGCAAACCTCGTCTCCGTGCTCTGCCACAAACTGGCAGGCCTGGACTTTCCGTAGCAGCTCGTCAGCATTGCGACCCACGTTGCCGGCGTTGACCTCATAGGCCACGATCTTCCCCTCCGGGTTCACGATAAAGCTGCCACGTTCTGCCAGACCATCGGCTTCGATGTAGACCTCAAAATCCTTGGACAGGCAATGGGTGGGATCAGCCAGCATGGGATACTGGATCTTCTGAATGCGCTCAGAGGCGTCGTGCCAGGCCTTGTGGACGAAATGGGTGTCGCAGGAAACGGCGTAGATCTCGCAGCCTACCGCCTGGAACTTCTCGTAGAGATTGGCCAGGTCCTCCAGTTCCGTGGGGCAGACGAAGGTGAAGTCAGCGGGATAGAAGAAAAACACGCTCCACTTACCCAGCACATCCGCCTTGCTGACAGCACGGAAGGCGTTGTTCTGGTAGCACTGAACGGTAAAATCGGCAATTTCTTTCTGAATCAGGGACATAGGGTAGTACCTCCATTTTATAATCACATTAGCAGTTAGCATCTGCTAACTGCTAATGTGATTATACAAAATTCCTAGATTTCTGTCAAGAAAAAACTTCAAACAGACTGAGAGCAAACATCGTAATGGAAATCCTCTTTTTTATACGCGCTCAGAAACATACGCAGTGATGCATTGGATATGTTCCTCCAATCGAAACAGCAGGGCAAGGTGTCCTCCGGTCAGATTGGTAATAGCAGTGGGGGTTGGCATCACGGCGATCAGGGCGTCCTTGCAGTCCTGTGTGAATGTGCTATCATCTGCGGACAACATCAGCAAAACCCTGTTGTCCCATGGGGAAAAGTTTTCTTTTGTCATTCCCAAATGGTTTTGTGTGTCGATCAGCAGATCTATCATGTGGCGTTCATATTCTTTTGTCAGAAGTTCCATCATGATGCCGCATAATTCTTCCATGACCACTTGTTCCTGCGGGGTCAGTCCATCTGTTTTCTGATTCATGACGACCCGTTTGATGGACTGTTTGACCGTGGAAAGGGGCAGAATCGAAAGCAACTTTTTGAATTTCTTCTGGCTTTTGATCATGTTCATCAGATGAGCATGGGCAGAAGGACTCATGTCTCCGGAAAGAGAGCAGGTGTTGGAAAGAACCAGACCTGCCACTACCTCGGGATGACGGGCGGCGATGATCTGCGCCACAACGCCACCAAGAGATTGCCCTACAAGCCAGACTTTCTCTCCAAGATGATGCAGAAGTTCAGCCACTGCATGTGCGAGCTCCTTGTTGTCGGCAAAGCAGATGGGATAGTCGAAGGTAAGGACAGAGAACTCCTTGGTCAGGCGATCAAAATGAGGATAAAACAGATCGGACAGACCCAGTCCGCCCGTCAGCAAAGCAATGGTCGCCTTTGCCTGTGGGTTCTTGTAGTAGCGGTAGGGAAAGGATTTCCCGCCGGGCAACACAAGTGTGTCTGTCGGGTATATTTGACGAAAATCCGTTATATGCATCGTTGTTTCCTCACTTTTACAATTTCAGGTGTATCATCTTCACCATACACCCACGATCAGAAACTGCCATGCTGACCTTTGTGAAAAATTGCAGACCGCCTCTGGGAATATGGCGATAGTAAGGTTCCTGGACAAGAACCTTAGTCCCACCGCCGATTTTCCCGGCCAGTTCCGCCACTGAATCCACATAGAAAAACATCCTGGCATCGGCGTGTCCTACCTGCCGCATGTACTTTTTCTGCATCATAGCCATGCCGCTTTTGCTCACAGCGTCGAAGATAAGCTCTATATCTCCGAATTGCTGCAGCATTTGGAACAAACCCACAACCTTAGATTCCTCAAAATAGTGGAACAGCCCACCAGCAATAACCAGGATGGGAGCATCTCGCACATCGGCGCGGATCCGCCTGATCCAGTCCTCGTCAAAGGCATCCCCGGCAAGGTATGTTTCCCGCTCCGGCTCCGGCAGCAGCTCCCGCCGGTATTCCACCACATGGGGCAGATCCACGGCGTACCAGCGAGTGTGACCGTTGTCGCAGCGATGATAAGTCGTTTCCAAACCGCATCCAAGCTGGACAATGATACCATCCGGCCTGCGCTCCAGAAACACCCGGATGAACCGGTCCATATTGGCCGACCGAACAGCGGAGGCCAGCAGTGTGTACTGGCTCTGGGTACCCGACTTCAGCAGATCGGACGGCAGCTTCTCCTTCAGCTCCAGCGCCTTTGGATCGTACAGGATCTGCGGGCAGTACTCGCTGGCATAGATCCTGCCCAGCATGGGGACGAACAGTGTGTCTTCCACGACGCCTAACTTAGACATAACAACATCCCTCCTGTTTTCCAGCATCATCATTACCGCCCGGGTGTGGAAGCCAAAGGCTTCTTCCAGAGTATCCATGAGCCGGACATCCTGATAGCCCATGTCCCGCAGCTTTTGCGCAAGGGTATCCCCATCATCTTGACTACCGGTCTGACAATTTGATAACAAATACTTATGCGGCACATCTTCTTTTCTTACAGTTCACCAAAACATATCGATGAGCAGCCCCAGCCCTGCTTGGGCCGCCGCCAGGATGGGGCACATCAAAAACGGCCACTGGAGCAGGTGCTCCGGCAGAGCGTAGTCTTTCATCCACGCGTTGAACCCGTAGCCGGGGTGCCCTTCGGTCCCCGGAATGATAAACCGGCT
>DVGO01000019.1 GCA_018712645.1 Candidatus Faecousia faecavium
TGAAAGTTGTTTTGGCCAGTAAAAATCCTCATAAACTTTTGGAAATCAGTAAGATTACTGAGAAGTTTGATATTGAACTGGTAATGGAATCGGATCTTGGCGTGGATATCGATGTGGAAGAGACCGGAACAACCTTTGAAGAAAACTCTTTCTTAAAGGCAAATGCAGTGATGCAGGCTACAGGTCTGCCTGCACTGGCAGATGATTCCGGTATTGCGGTGGATGCGCTGAACGGAGAACCCGGGGTATACTCTGCTCGGTATGGATTTGATGATACACTGGATGATTGGGGGCGTCTTCAGCTATTGCTGAAAAATACCGAACATGTCCCCGATGGACAGCGTCAGGCTCAGTTCGTCTGCGTGATCACCTTGGTTACGCCCCAAGGACAGGTGATTCAGGCCAGGGGAGAGGTACATGGTGAACTTCTTCGGGCGCCTGCTGGTGAAGGCGGATTCGGATATGATCCCATTTTTTACTATCCTCCCTATGGAAAATCCTTGGCAGAAGTTTCTGCGGAGGAAAAAAACCAAGTATCCCACCGCGCAAATGCCTTGAAGGCATTTTACGAAAAATTAAAGGAGGCCAATCTATGCTGACAAGCAAGCAGCGCGCCGAGTTTCGTGCTCAGGCAAACGCTCTGGAAACGACCCTCATGGTAGGCAAGGATGGCGTTACAGAAGCTGTGATAGAAGAGGCAGATCGGCTGCTGACAGCCCGGGAGCTGATCAAAGGGAAAGTGCTGGAAGCCGCGCTGATGAGCGCAAGAGAAGTTAGCGATGCGATTTGTGAGGCTACCGGCGCCGATGGAATTTCCTGTGTCGGCTCCAAATTTGTCTTGTATCGCTTCAGCGAAAAATGTCAGGAGCAGCGTAACCAGACCGGACGTGCCAAGCGAAAGGAAACGCCGAAAAGCAAAGCGGACCCCGTTGGAAAAGCTGCCCGTGCCAGACGTCAGGCAGCCAGACAGGCCAGGGAACAGAGGAATCAGTATTTCCGGGAACAGGCAATTGAAAAGGCCATCGAGAGAGACCGGGAAAGGCAGCTTCGCAAACAGGGTAAGTAATCTTTATTATTACGAATAGATGGGAGAGGTGCAACATGGATAGAATCGGCATTTATGGCGGAACCTTTAATCCCCCCCACGTTGGGCATATTCAGGCGGCAACCCAGGCGATGGAAGCACTGCGTTTGGATCGGCTGATGCTGGTACCGGACCGGATTGCACCTCATAAAGAATTACCGGAAAATTCTCCGCTCCCAGAGCAGCGTTTTGAGATGCTTAAGCTTGCTGTTGCCGGCAATAAACGAATGATTGCCTCCGACATTGAGCTGAAACGGGACGGTCCCAGTTACACCTATGAAACCCTGAATCAGATACGAGCCTGCTATCCGGATGCGGAACTAATTTTGCTGATGGGGACGGATATGTTCCTGTCGTTTGATGGTTGGCGTCAGCCGGAGCAAATTTTGAAGAATGCATCTTTAGCAGTCGCCTATCGGGGCGACAGGGATGAAATTTCCGCAGTGCAGGCACAAAAAATCAGACTTGAGAGCATGGGCGCCAAAGTGATTCTGCTGGAAAATTCCATCCGTGCAATCTCTTCTACCCAATTGCGTCGAATGCTGGCTTTTCGGTGTGCAGATAGTTTTCTGCCGGAAGGCGTTGGCTCCTATATTCAGGAACATGGGCTGTATGATACGGGCGCTGACTGGAAAAAGCTGCCTATGGACGAATTGGAACGTGTGGTGGTTCGCTTGCTGAAACCCAATCGGGTAGCCCATGTGTTAGGGTGCCGTGATACAGCCGTGGAACTGGCCAAACGATGGGGAGCTGATGAAACAGACGCTGCCAGAGCAGGGTTGCTTCATGACATTACCAAAGCGCTGGATGGTCCCCTCCAATTGACATTGTGCCAAGCCTATGGTAAAATGCTCAGTGAATTTTCACGGAAATATCCGAAAACCCTCCACGCGCTGACAGGTTCTCTGGTAGCGGAGCGGATTTTCGGTGAAAACAGTCGGGTTGTCTCCGCAATTGCCAACCATACCACAGGAAAGGCGGGGATGAATCTGCTTGAAACCATCATTTATGTGGCAGACTATATGGAGCCCAATCGGGATTTTCCGGGAGTGGATCGGCTGAGAGAATTGGCCTTTTCAGACATTCAGGCTGCGCTGAAGCTGGGATTGGAAATGACAATGGAACACCTGAAGACGCAGGGAAATGAGGTGTCTCCAGAATCCCGGGAAGCCTTGGCCTGGCTAAATGACCGGATGTCGTTGCCCTGCAATCCTTGATCGAGTTTTCCAAGAAAGGAAAGATGATATGTTAACACCCAGAGAGATAGCTATTGAAGTGACCAAAGCGCTGGATGCCAAGAAAGGTATGGATATTAAACTGCTGAGAATTGATGATGTCAGCAGTCTGGCAGACTACTTTTTGATTTGTACCGGCACTTCCAATACCCATGTCAAGACCCTTTGCGACTATGCTGAGTACACGCTGGAACTGCTGGGAGAACCGATGCTAGGACGGGAAGGCCATCGTGGAAGCGCCTGGGAACTGCTGGACTATGGTACCATTGTGGTTCATGTGTTTACGGAAGAAGCCCGAAAGTTCTATGACCTGGAGCGGCTTTGGGCTGATGCAGAAGTTGTTGACCTGAAAGAAATTATTGTCGAGGAATAACTCGATTTGTAGGAAGGTGTATTCGCCATGAATTACGATTTTGCAAACATTGAGGCCAAATGGCAGAAGATTTGGGAGGAGAAAAAGCTCTATGCGGCTCAGGACGGCGGCGAGAAGGAAAAGTTCTATGCACTGGTAGAATTTCCTTATCCCAGCGCAGCAGGCCTGCATGTGGGACATCCTCGGCCTTACACAGCCATGGACATCATTGCCCGAAAAAAACGTATGGCGGGCATGAATGTGCTGTTCCCTATGGGTTATGATGCCTTTGGCCTTCCCACTGAGAACTTCGCCATTAAAAATCACATCCATCCCCGGATTGTTACGGAAAATAACATTAAGAATTTCCGTCGTCAGCTGAAGGCTCTGGGTTACAGCTTCGACTGGGATCGGGAAATCAATACCACTGACCCCAAGTACTTTAAGTGGACCCAGTGGATTTTCCTGCAGCTGTATAAAAATGGCTTGGCATATAAGGCAAAAATGCCTGTCAACTGGTGCACCAGCTGCAAGTGCGTTCTTGCCAATGAAGAAGTGGTGGAAGGCGTTTGCGAGCGCTGCGGTGCTCCGGTGGTCCGTAAGGAAAAGAGCCAGTGGATGCTGAGAATCACCAAATATGCGGATCGTTTGATTGATGACCTGGAGGGCCTTGACTTCATCGACCGCGTGAAAGCCCAGCAGACCAACTGGATCGGCCGCAGCCATGGCGCAGAAGTGAAATTCCGCTCCACGCTGGGGGATGAAATCCTGGTTTACACTACTCGTCCCGATACTTTGTTTGGCGCAACCTATATGGTGCTGTCCCCGGAGCATCCTCTGGTTGCCAAGTGGATGGACAGACTGGACAATGTGCCTGAGATCAAGGCATACCAGGCTGCCGCTGCTGCAAAGTCCGACTTGGAGCGTACAGAACTGAATAAAGAAAAGACCGGCGTAAAGCTCGATGGCGTAATGGGAATTAACCCGGTTAACGGCAAAGAAATCCCCATCTTCATTTCCGACTATGTATTGTCTACTTATGGCACGGGCGCCATTATGGCTGTGCCTGCACATGATGACCGTGACTGGGAGTTTGCTAAGGCTTTCGGCTGCGAGATCGTGGAAGTTGTTGCCGGCGGCAATGTACAAGAAGCTGCTTTCACCCTGAAAGATGACACGGGTATCATGGTTAATTCCGGCTTCCTGAACGGTCTGACCGTAAAAGAGGCCATTCCAGTGATTATCAAGTGGCTCAGCGAGCAGGGAATTGGAGAGCCCAAGACCAATTTCAAGCTTCGTGACTGGGTATTCTCCCGTCAGCGCTACTGGGGCGAGCCGATTCCCATCATCCACTGCCCGAAGTGCGGTGAGGTTCCGATGAAGGAAGAGGATCTGCCTCTGCTGCTGCCCGATGTGGAAAGCTATGAGCCTACCGACGACGGTGAAAGTCCGCTGTCTGCCATTACCGATTGGGTCAATGTGAAGTGCCCCTGCTGCGGCGGCGATGCCAAACGGGAGACGGATACCATGCCCCAGTGGGCAGGCTCGTCCTGGTACTACTTGCGGTATATGGATCCCCACAATGATAAGGCACTGGCATCCAAGGAAATGCTGGAGTATTGGAGCCCGGTAGACTGGTACAACGGCGGCATGGAGCATACTACCCTGCACTTGCTGTATTCCCGGTTCTGGCACAAGTTTCTGTATGATATCGGTGTGGTGCCCACCAAGGAGCCCTATGCCAAGCGTACCTCCCACGGTATGATTTTGGGCGAGAATCCCCACTATGTCGGCAATTTTGAAAAGCAGGAAGATAAGGATGCCATGATTGCCAAATATGGCTCTGATGCGCTCCGGCCCGCTGTAAAGATGAGTAAGTCTCTGGGCAATGTAGTCAACCCGGACGATGTGATTCGGGAGTACGGTGCCGACACGATGCGTCTGTACGTCATGTTCATCGGTGATTTTGAGAAGGCTGCAACCTGGTCTCCCAAGGCAGTTAAGGGCTGCAAGCGGTTCCTGGACCGTGTTTGGGCCATGGCAGAGAATGTTTCGGATATGGAGACGGAATATTCTAAGGCAAATACTTCTCTGATGCATAAGACCATCAAGAAGGTAACCGAAGATATTGATAACCTGAAGCCCAACACTGCGATTGCTGCGTTGATGACGTTGATTAACCAGATTGACAAGACTTGTAATCGTGCAGAATTGAAGACTGTTTTGCAGCTGCTGTCTCCCTTTGCGCCGCATATTTGCGACGAGATTTGGGAGCAGAAGGGATATGAGGGTATTTGTTCTATTTCTGCTTGGCCGCAGTATTCGGAGGAAAAGTGTAAAGACAGCGAGATCAACATTGCGGTTCAGGTTAACGGCAAGATGCGCGGCACTGTTCTGATGGATGCCGATCTCAGTGATGAGCAAGTGGTAGCCAATGTAATAGCGGATGAGAAGATTTCCCGGTTCCTTGCGAAGCAGGGGGGCAGCATTGTGAAGACCATTGTGGTTAAAAACAAGCTGGTTAACCTGATTGTCAAGTAATCCAAAAAGTAAGAAGCGTTTACCATTTTGTGGCTGGAAAAGATTTTTTGTAAATTTATCGAAATCTTTCTTGACAATTGGAGAAAATCCGTATATAATATTCAAGCCTGGTCTTAGGGCCCTGAAAGCATCCAGGATCTAGCCGGATGCCATCGGAGGGAGGGAAAACAATGTCTGAAATTCGCGTGAAGGAGAACGAATCTCTGGAGAGCGCTCTGCGCCGTTTTAAGCGTAGCTGTGCCAAGGAGGGCGTCATCGCTGAAGTCAAGAAGCGCGAGCATTACGTCAGCCCCAGCCTGAAGCGTAAGCAGAAGTCTGAAGCTGCTCGTAAGAACAAGAGAAAATTCTATTAATATCCCTCTTGATTTTTGCTCAAGAACCGCTCTGCAGTGTTGCAGAGCGGTTTTTTGTTGGTTAAGGAAAACCACCAGCAGTGCTGGTGGTTCTAAAAAGCTTTAGCTATGCGTAGAAAAAATATCCTCCTTTGGTAGAATAAGAGAAGGTCTGCCAACCACACTCAGAAACCAAATGCATTCTGCGGTGCTGAGCGGCCGCTGGTGCGGTGACCAACGGCCGCTTTGCGGCCCGGCGGCCTGGGACTGTCAGTCGGTGGAATTTGGCTTTATCACCACTGTGTCGTGTTTGGTTGCCCGCTTCATC
>DVGO01000020.1 GCA_018712645.1 Candidatus Faecousia faecavium
GGCCATGTGATGTACCAGCAGCGGTATCAGAACAAGAACCGCAAGCAGGACTGTTACATCTGCGGCAGCTACAAGAAGCGCACCCGCGACTGTACGGCGCACTTTATCCGCACCGACCTGTTGACCGCCGGTGTCCTCTCCAATCTCCGGCAAGTGACGGAGTATGCCGCCAAGCATGAGAGCCGCTTTGTGAAGCTGCTTATCCAGCAGAACGAGATCGGCGGCAAGAGAAAGACCGCCGCAACCACCAGGCAGCTTGAACAGGCGCAGGAGCGCATTGCCGAAGTGAGCCGCATTATTAAGCGGCTGTATGAGGACAATGTGAACGGCAAAATCAGTGACGAGCGTTTCATGGAACTGTCAGCAGACTATGAGCAGGAACAGCGGGAACTGAAAGACCGCGCCGCCGCTTTGCAGGAGGAACTTTCCAAGTCGCAGGCCGCCACCGTCAATGCGGAAAAGTTTATGGGTATCGTCCGAAAGCACCTTGCCTTTGAGGAATTGACCCCCACCCTCTTGCGGGAGATGATTGAGAAAATCGTCGTGCATGAGTGCAGCTATGACGAGAACGGCATCCGCAGGCAGGACATTGAGATTTATTACAGCTTTGTCGGCAAGATTGACTTGCCCGAAGCCTAACGCCCGACCTATCCGACACAATGGCCAAGTGCCGGATAGGAACGGCAAAATTTTTTGCACTTCTATTACTTCTTTATCGCACATCAGTAAATGCTCCGGGATTCCATCCCCATTATCCGCAACACGCAGGATTACCCCTGTTTCACCGGGTTCCACCGCCACCCAGATTCTGGTGCCCAGACGGTTATGCTTCAGGGAGTTTGCCAGGATGTTATCCAGCGCCCGGCGCATCTGAAACCCATCCAGAAGATAATACATTGGCTGCTCCGGGATATCCACTTCCAGAGAAAATCCTGCCAGATCAATTTCGTTGAACTTATCCGCCAGATACTCCCGGAGAAATTCGCACAAATCCGTCTTTTTCGTTGTGAGGCGGAAATCCGGATGCTGGGTTTTGCTGTATTCGTGAAAGCTGTTAATCAGCTCCGTCAGCACGTCTGCCTTGTTTCCAATGGTCTGCAAATACTGGGGCAGCTCCTCCTGGGGAACCTTACCGTCACGAATGGCATTGGCATAGCCGGAAATAACGGTTATAGGCGTTTTTAAATCGTGGGAAATGTCCGTCAGCATGGTAATCCGCTGCTGCTGCAGTCTGTGTGCCTGTTCTTCACTTTGGGCAAGTTTGTTTGCCATCTCGTCGAAACTCTCTCCCAAACGCACCAATTCTTTGGGGCCGCCGCAGTCTCCGGCCGAAACTCGTTCTCCCGCACCCAGACGGGAAATCGCCGTATTCAATCGGGCCAGGGGGAGACGAAAATGGCGATTGAGCAAGGAGACAAAAATCAATGTGGCGCCAAAATAGATGGGAATAACCAAAAGCCACAATCTGCCCGCCTGCTGCAGCACCTGTTGATAATAGGCATCAGAATATTGGGGAAGAAGCAGCAGCACTGTGGCCGCGCTGCCCTTCGGTTCCTCCAGCGTCCAGCGTGCCAGGTGATAGTCGTCTGACCAAGAGCCTGACAAATACCCAATCTGCCGGGGTGTATACTCTTTTACCCCAGGCAGCAGACTTCCTTCCAACACACGGTTATGTTCATCCAGCAGGGCAACTTTCGTTTCCAGGAAGCCTTCTTCTGTCCAGATATCCTGGGTAAGCAATAGCCGCCGCTCTCCTTCTTCCGTTTGAAAAGACAGCGACCCAACCGTAGAATCCGGATCGAAGTACTCCGGAACACAGCGCAGATCCTGTAAGCTTTCCATCTGGGGGATCAAAGGCGAAGAGGAATAAATGGTCTTTCCTGCCTGATCCAAAACCGCAAACTCTCCGTTTCTTCCTAAAAAATAAGCCGCATCCACCACCTGGTATCTGCCCTGTTGAAATGCCTGGGTGTTCAGCATTCCCACAACATCCGGGCTGCGCAGCAAATTGCTCAGATACAAAGTCCAGGCACAAAAAGCGCCCACACCCAGCAGAAATAGCATAGCGGTAAAAGCCAGGTAATATTTCGACAGCAAGGTAATGATGCTTTTTCCTTGTTTATGTTTTTTCAAAGCGATACCCCAATCCTCGGATGGTCACAAGTCTTGCAGGTTTGCGGGGATTGTCCTCAATCTTATCCCGCAATTTGGAAATGTGAACCATAATGGTATTCTCGTCACTTTCAAAATACTCTCCATTGATGGCTTCGCTCAGCTGCACCTTTGTAAAAATCCGTCCCGGAGAGCGCATGAACACAGACAAAAGCTTATATTCCGTTGGCGTCAATGAAAGCAGCGTCCCATCCTTGGTAACCGTACAGGTCTCGGAGTTGAGGGTCAGGCCATTGAGGTTTATGACTGGTGATACCGTCTGTTGGCCCCGGCGCAGGTGCGCCTTGACTCTGGCAACCACCTCCAGGGCATTGAAAGGCTTGGCGATATAATCATCCGCCCCCAGGTTCAGACCCAGAATTTTGTCTGCGTCCTGACTCCGGGCAGACAGGATCAAAATCGGCACCTGGCTGTATTGGCGCAGAGCCTGGGTAACGGCAAAGCCGTCCATATTGGGCATCATCACATCCAGAAGGATCAGATCCGGCATTTTCTGCTGCGCCATGCGCAGCGCCTGATCTCCATCCTGTGCCTGCACTACCTCAAACCCTTCACTTTCCAGGTAGAGTTTCAGGATGTTGCGGATATCTGCCTCATCCTCCGCAATCAAGATTCTCTGTTTCATCTGCTCATCATTCCATTTCGGTAAATTTCGGAAGGCGATATGCAATTATTATATCATTTTTATACATCAGCGCAAGACATTTTCTGTGAACATTTCCACCAATCAATAGAAAAAACCGGGAATCCCGCAGGATTCCCGGTCTTTTGTTGGGTATTGGGAAAAATTAGCCCTTCAGAGCCTCTTCCACAGCAACAGCCACGGAAACGGTCATACCGACCATGGGGTTGTTGCCAGCGCCCAGGAAGCCCATCATTTCCACGTGGGCGGGGACGGAGGAAGAACCAGCGAACTGAGCATCGCTGTGCATACGGCCCATGGTGTCGGTCATGCCGTAGGAAGCAGGGCCAGCTGCCATGTTGTCCGGATGCAGGGTACGGCCGGTGCCGCCGCCGGAAGCAACGGAGAAGTACTTCTTGCCCTGCTCGATGCACTCTTTCTTGTAGGTGCCGGCAACAGGATGCTGGAAGCGGGTGGGGTTAGTGGAGTTACCGGTGATGGAAACGTCCACGCCTTCCTTGTGCATGATGGCAACGCCCTCGCGGACATCGTCAGCACCGTAGCAGCGGACAGCAGCCCGCTCGCCGTCGGAGTAAGGAATCTCACGGACAACCTTCAGCTCGCCGGTGTAGTAGTCGAACTGGGTCTGCACATAGGTGAAGCCGTTGATCCGGGAGATGATCTGAGCAGCGTCCTTGCCCAGGCCGTTCAGGATAACCCGCAGGGGTTCCTTACGAGCCTTGTTGGCGCTGCGGGCAATGCCGATAGCGCCTTCTGCGGCAGCGAAGGACTCGTGGCCAGCCAGGAAGGCGAAGCACTTGGTCTCGTCCCGCAGCAGCATAGCGCCCAGATTGCCGTGGCCCAGGCCAACCTTACGATCCTCAGCAACGGAGCCGGGGATGCAGAATGCCTGCAGGCCGATACCGACAGCCTCAGCAGCTTCGGCAGCAGTCTTAACGCCCTTCTTCATAGCGATGGCAGCGCCAACGCAGTATGCCCAAGCCACGTCCTCGAAAGCGATGGGCTGAATGCCCTTGACGATTTCGTAGGGATCGAAGCCCTTTGCCTTGCACATCTCACGGCACTCTTCAACGGAGTTCAGGCCATACTGAGCCAGGACGCCATTGATCTTGTCGATTTTTCTTTCGTAACCTTCAAACAAAGCCATTGCTGCGTCCTCCTCTTATTCGTGACGGGGGTCGATATACTTAGCAGCGCCTGCGAAACGGCCGTAGGAACCCTTGGCCTTCTCCAGAGCGGTGTTGGCATCGTCGCCCTTCTTGATGAAGTCCATCATCTTGCCCAGGTTGATGAACTCGTAACCGATGATCAGGTTGTCCTCATCCAGAGCGCAGCGGGTAACGTAGCCCTCTGCCATTTCCAGATAACGGGGGCCCTTAACCTTGGTGGCAAACATGGTGCCAACCTGGCTGCGCAGGCCCTTGCCCAGGTCTTCCAGAGAAGCGCCCACTGCCAGGCCGCCCTCGGAGAACGCAGACTGGCTGCGGCCGTAGACGATCTGCAGGAACAGTTCCCGCATAGCGGTGTTGATAGCGTCGCACACCAGGTCGGTGTTCAGCGCTTCCAGAATGGTCTTGCCGATCAGGATTTCGGAAGCCATAGCAGCGGAATGGGTCATACCGGAGCAGCCCAGGGTCTCCACCAGAGCCTCTTCGATGACGCCTTCCTTCACGTTCAGGGTCAGCTTGCAGCAGCCCTGCTGAGGAGCGCACCAGCCGATACCATGGGTGAAACCGCTGATGTCCTTAATTTCCTTAGCCTGAACCCATTTGCCCTCTTCAGGAATGGGAGCGGGGCCGTGATAGGCGCCCTTGGCCACGGAGCACATATGCTGTACTTCTGCACTATAAATCATGGCAATTTTCCTTTCTTTCAAAAGACGTTTTTTCGCCTTTGGATTTACACAGTGGAAAACCGGGATTTTCCGCATATATTATACCGTCTGTCCGCGGTCTTGTCAATTCCCAGGAAAGAGAAAATCGGTATAAAACGATCTAATCCCCTATTCCTGGACGGTTCTGACAAAGGCAGAGCGGTCGCTTGCTTTGAAATAGGCCGAGCCTGCTACCAGAACCTGGGCGCCGTTTTCCTTGCAGATTCCGCAGCTATGGCTGTCCACACCACCATCGACTTCCAGCAGGCACCCGGGATTGACTGCATCCAGCATGGTGCGCAGCTTCCTCAGCTTGGGCATCATATCCAGCATGAATTTCTGTCCGCCAAAGCCAGGTTCCACCGTCATCACCAGAATCATATCACACAGTTCCAGATATGGACGGGCCGCTTCCGCCGGGGTGCCGGGTTTCAGGGAAATGGCAGCTTTGCAGCCCAATTCCCGAATTTTCCGCAGGCAGGCAATGGTATTTTCCTGAGTGTCCGCCTCGATATGAATGGTCAGCCAATCTGCGCCGGCCTGAACAAACTGCTCGGCATATCGGATAGGCCGGTCAATCATCAGATGTACATCCAACGGCAGGGTGGTTACCGGACGAATCGCCTTCACCACCGGGATGCCAATGGTTATATTCGGCACAAAATTACCGTCCATAACATCCACATGTACCCAATCTGCCCCATTTTGCGCAATATTTCGGATGTCTCGTTCCAGGTTGGCAAAGTCCGCGGACAAGATGGATGGTGCAATTTTTGCCATATGCGGTATCTCCTTTTCTTCTGCAAGGCAGGGTCTGTATTTACTGTTACAATATCACAAGCGGTGTTAGAATGCAATATTTGGAATTTATTTCCTGAATACTTTTCCGAACCCATGCCATACTATTGCCGTAATCAAACAAAAGGAGGAAACAACTATGAACTGTCATGCCAACAAGTGCATCGAGTGCACCGTACAGCAGTGTGCTTACCACTGCGAGAACGAGAACTACTGCTCCCTGGATCGCATCCTGGTGGGTACTCACGAAACCAATCCTACCATGGATCAGTGCACGGACTGCAAGTCCTTCCGCAAAAAGTAAGTTTTTTTCCGCGGCAGCCTCCCGCTGCCGCGATTTTTCTTGACGAATCCAGAAGATGCCAGTATGATATTGTCACAATTTATAGTTCGTTTCCCCAGGATACATATTTTCTTCATATTTTTCCGCTATGCTGGGCGAAGAAACGGTAAGGAGGATTTATATATATGGAGTCATTTGAAAATCAGAATTATCCCAATCCGGAAACACCGCCGCAGCCGCCGACGGATTCTGCAGCCGCGCAGCAAAATCCCCAGAGTACAACCGGCGCCACTGCCGGTGCTCCCGGCAAAAGCTCCCCTTATGCGGATTCTCCTTTTGAAGTGAATCCCCAGCGGGGCGCTCCGGAATATACCTATCAGCCTCAAACTGCTCCCAAGCCTAAGAAACCCCGCAAGCCCCTGGGCAAACGGATTCTGGCCTGTGTTTTGGTTGTGGCACTGGTGGCAGGCGGCTGCCTCATTACCGCCTACACCATGAATGAATATTGGGAAGAGCGCAGCGAGGCCGCCATTGACCGATTGACAGAAAAAATCGACTCTCTGGAAAAGCAGATTGAGCAGGCGGCTCCCTTCAGCGACGGTTCTGGCCATGCCCTGCCGGATACCGGCGACGTGCTGACCCCCAGCCAGCTCTACGCCTGGAATGTCAACAGCGTGGTAGCCATTTCCAGCACCGTTCAGGCCAGCGGAATGTATGGTCCGGCAGAGGCTTCCTCCTCCGGTTCCGGCTTTATTCTGTCCGAGGACGGTTATGTGGTCACCAACTACCATGTGATTCAGGATGCAGTTAACATCGACGTTGTGATGTACGATGGGACGGAATATGCCGCAGAAGTGGTAGGTTTCGATTCTACCAATGATCTGGCCGTGCTGAAAATCGAAGCAGAAGATCTGCCCGCCGCCGCTTTGGGCAGCAGCAGCGACCTGGTGATTGGCGATATGGTGGTTGCCATCGGCAATCCCCTGGGCGAATTGGCCGCCACCCAGACCGTGGGTTATGTCAGCGGCATCAACCGGGAAGTGGCTACCGACAGCACCATTATCAATATGATTCAAACCGATGCTGCCATCAACCCCGGCAATTCCGGCGGCCCTCTGTTTAACATGCGCGGAGAGGTCATCGGCATCACCACTGCCAAGTACTCCGGCACCACTGGTTCCGGTGCTTCCATTGAAGGCATTGGATTTGCCATTCCCATCGATGATGTACTTCCCATTATCAACGATCTGGTGGAGCATGGATATGTCACCGGCGGTTATCTGGGTGTAACGGTACAGAATACCGACGCTGACTCCGCTGCCATGTTTGGTCTGCCCACCGGCGCTTATGTTCTGGAAGTAACAGAAGGCGGCAGCGCCGACAGGGCCGGAATCCAGCCGAAAGATATTATTACGGATTTGGGCGGGCACAAAGTCTCCAATATTACGGAGCTTACCCGGGCCCTGCGCAACTTCAAGGGCGGCGACAGTACCACCGTCACCGTGATCCGCAGCGGTAAGGAAATCACCATGGACATTACCCTGGATGAAAAGCCTCAAGAACTTCCTGCCCCCGCTGCCCAGGAGACGGAACCCGCCATGCCCAGTGAAGGCAGCTATGAAGACTGGTTTAACTGGTTCTTCGGGGGCTAAGCCCTGCGTCTGTATCTTCCCCATTTCATGATTCCCCTTTTTCCGTGTGCATTTGAGGCGTGCCCCATGGACGGCACGCCTCTTTTGTCCGCCAAAATCAAAAGCCTGTGCGTCAGCGAATTGAATTTTCCCTTTTCCTGTGATATGGTATACCCATCCGTACAGAAAGGAGAATGGGAATGGATGCACATAAACTTCTGCTTGCGGACAGCAATGAAGATTTTTTGACTGCACTGGCGGAAATTCTTTCCCCCCAGTATCAGGTATTTACCACCCGCAGCGGCAAAGAGGCCCTTCACATTCTCCAACGGGAACAGTGCGGCGTGATGATTCTGGATCTGATGCTGACAGAGCTGGATGGAATCTCCCTGTTGGAACAGGCCGTTGCCCTGGGCCTGAACCCCAAGGTTCTGGTAATGACGCCCCTGTTCAACGATTACATCCAGTCCGCAGCGGAGCGTTTGGGCGTTGCCTATCTGGTATACAAGCCCTGCGATTTACAGGCCGTGGCCAACCGGATTGCGGATCTAAGCCATGGTCTGCGTCTTCCGGAGCCAGTAGACCCCCATTCCCAGATCCGCTCTTTGCTCACACAGCTCAGCGTGTCCGCCAAATATCGTGGCTGCCGGTACCTGATGGAAGCTATCTATCTCATGGCCCAGGATTCCGGTCAATCGGTGACAAAGGAGCTATATCCCGCGGTTGCCCAAATCTGCAACTGTGACAGCAGCAATGTGGAGCGTTCCATTCGCAGCGTGCTGGATGTGGCATGGAAAAAGCGTCAGCCCTCCATATGGGAATGCTATTTCCCCCTGCATAAGAAACGGCCAACCAATGCCGAGTTTATTTCCCGACTGGCAGAAATGATCCGTCTTTGATTCAGTCCCATTTCTCATTTCGACGGAATACTCTGCCAGGATTTGCATATGATATAACAATCACTTTTCCTCGTACAGGAGGCTTAACATGCGAAAGAGAAGAAGATCCTCCCCTGCCCGGGCGGCAATGAAACTGCTGTGTCTGATGCTGGGGCTGATTTTAACGGTAATGGTGGGAGCAACCGCCTATTTTCAATATCAGACCGGCCTGCTCCCTTCCCTGGATTTAGGCAGCATCAGCGTCTTTTCCGGGGAGTCCTGGCATTTGCCGGAACTGCCTTCTCTGAATCTGGGACAGTTCCTTTCCGGAACCGCATCCAATCAAATCGGCGGCAGAGGCAGCAACATTGTTAATATTCTTTTGGTGGGCCAGGATCGCCGTGAAGAAGAGGAGCGAGCCCGTTCCGATTCCATGATTCTGTGTACCTTCAACAAGAAAACCAAACAGCTGACCATGACCTCTTTCCTGCGGGATTTATATGTCCCCATTCCCGGCTATGAAGCCAATCGCATCAACAGCGCCTACGCCTACGGGGGCATCCCCCTGCTGGAGCAGACGCTGCAGGAAAACTTCAGTCTGCATATTGACGGCAGTGTGGAAGTGGACTTTACCCAGTTCGCCAAGGTTGTGGATCTTCTGGGCGGGGTGGAAATGGAATTGCGGCAGGATGAGGCAGAAGTCATCAATTACGAGACGGGCAGTGAACTGTCCGCAGGCACCCACCGGCTTTCCGGTGATCAGGCACTGGCTTACTCCCGCATTCGTAAGCTTGACGCAGACGGAGACTTCAGCCGCACCAATCGCCAGAGAAAAGTAATCAGCGCTCTGATGGATGCCTACCGGGGGGCAGGGCTGACAACAATGCTGACCATGACCAAAAATATACTGCCCATGATCACCACGGATTTGAGCAATGTGGAAATTCTGATGTATGGCCTCGAACTGTTTCCCATGCTTTCCGATGCCCAGATTGTCAGCCAATATGTCCCCGCAGCAGGGACATATTCCGATCAATCCATCAACGGGATGTCTGTACTGGTTCCCGATCTGGAAGCCAACCAGCAAATACTGCGGGAAACTCTGCTTGGAAATTAACTTTTTTTATTTCCAAAAAAGGAAATTATTTCCTGCAATATTGCAGCAAAATGTTTCGATATTACCCATCGATAACCAATATCATCGGTAATTCAGAAAAAATTTCTTAAAATCTCTCATAACAGAATTGACAAAAACTGTAAACCAGTCTATAATGACTTCAAATCAAGGAGGTGTACGGGTGGAACTTACAAAAAGTGAAATGGAAATCATGGACGTTCTCTGGGACGCGCAAAAGCCGCTGTCCCGCGCAGATCTGCTGGCTCGTTCTGAGGAGAAAACCTGGAAGGACAGCTCTGTGCATATTCTGCTGAATGGTCTGCTGCAAAAAGGTGCGATTCAGGAAGCCGGGTTGGTAAAACGGAGCAAGACCTATGGTAGAGTCTTTGTTCCGACTCTGACACGGGAAGAGTACTTTGCGACTACCATCTTCTCCCATCGTCATAAGCCCAACATTCTGGGATTGTTTGAAGCGTTACTGCGTCGGGAGGATATCACCAGCGACGAACTGAAGCAGATCGCCGCCATGGTGGAACAACGGAATCATTGATTTCCTCAGGAGCTGCCAAGTGCGGCTCCCTTTTTTTCTCCCGGATTGTTGAAATTGCAAAATATATAGTCGATTTATATACAAAATGGCGTTTTGTCATTGACAAGGCCCTTTCGGCGATGTATAGTAGTCAAGGTCAATCCCTGGCACCCGGGTGTGCCGTCTGGAGGAAAAAGTATGCTCAAAACAAGCGACCTGTTTGATTTATCCCACTCTATGGCAGGAACCTACCTGTCTGACTTTGATCTGCCGTGGCAGGCACTGGGGGGGATCAAATCCCTGATTCTCTCCCTTGGCAGTCAGCTGGGCGAAGAGTACAATCAGATTCAGCCCAATGTATGGGTACATAAAACCGCCGTCATCGCGCCTACCGCTTACCTGGGAGCGCCTTGCATCATCGGTGCAAATACCGAAGTACGCCACTGTGCCTTCATCCGTGGCTCGGCCCTGGTTGGTGAGAACTGCGTGGTCGGCAACTCCGTAGAACTGAAAAACGTAATTTTGTTTGACAATGTGCAGGTACCCCACTACAACTATGTGGGCGACAGTATTCTGGGATACAAATCCCACATGGGCGCAGGCAGCGTCACCTCCAATGTCAAGTCCGATAAAACCCTGGTGGTGGTGAAAAACGGCGAAGAGCAGATTCCCACCGGGCTGAAGAAATTCGGCGCCATGCTGGGTGATTTTGTGGAAGTAGGCTGCAACAGCGTTCTCAATCCCGGCACAGTCATTGGCAGACATACCAACATCTACCCCACTTCCTGCGTCCGGGGCATGGTTCCGGCAGACAGCATCTGGAAAACCGGCGGCGTGGTCGTTGCCAAGAAGTAAGTTTTTCTGCATTTTCGATCCTCTTGTATGTGAAAGGAGCTTATTCCTATGGGAAAGTATTTCGGAACTGACGGCTTCCGGGGCGAAGCCAACTGCAATCTGACCGCCGATCATGCCTTCAAGGTTGGCCGTTTCCTGGGCTGGTATTATACCCAGCTGCGCCGGCGCAACGGAAGCGACGGTCCTGCCCGGATTGTCATCGGCAAGGACACCCGCCGCAGCAGCTACATGTTTGAGTACAGCCTGGTCGGCGGTCTGGTCGCCTCCGGTGCCGACGCTTATTTGCTGCATGTTACCACTACCCCGTCGGTTGCCTATGTGGTTCGTACCGAAGGCTTTGAGTGCGGCATCATGATTTCCGCCAGCCACAATCCCTACTATGACAACGGCATCAAGCTCATCAACAGCTTTGGCGAGAAAATGGACGAAAGCGTCATTACCCTGGTGGAAGCCTATCTGGACGGTCATCTGGAAGCCTTCGGCCGCAGCTGGGAAGAACTGCCCCTGGCCAAGCGGGATCAGATTGGCCGTACAGTGGACCATGTGGCAGGACGTAACCGCTACATCGGGTATCTGATTTCCCTGGGGCTGTACTCCTTCAAGGGATTGCGGGTTGGTCTGGATTGCGCCAACGGCTCTTCCTGGAATATTGCCAAGTCTGTTTTCGACGCTCTGGGCGCCAAGACCTATGTAATCAATGCAGAACCCGACGGATACAACATCAACACCAACGCCGGCTCTACCCATATCGAGGTGCTCCAGCGCTATGTAGTGGAAAACGGTCTGGATGTTGGCTTTGCCTACGACGGTGACGCCGACCGCTGCATGTGTGTCGATGAAAAGGGCAACGTGGTCACCGGCGACCACATTCTCTATCTGTACGGAAAGTACATGAAAGAGCGGGGCAAGCTGATGATGAACACCGTTGTCACCACGGTCATGTCCAACTTTGGCCTGTATAAAGCCTTCGACGAACTGGGCATCGACTACGCCAAAACTGCCGTGGGTGACAAGTACGTCTACGAGTACATGATGGCCAACGGCTGCCGTCTGGGCGGTGAACAGAGCGGTCACATTATCTTCTCCAAATATGCCTCCACCGGCGACGGCATTCTGACTTCCCTGAAGGTCATGGAAGTCATGCTGGCAAAGAAGAAGACCTTGAGTCAGCTGTGTGAAGGGTTCACCTTCTATCCCCAGGTTCTGAAAAATGTCCGTGTTGCCGACAAGGCTGCTGCCCAGGCTGACCCTGATGTCCAGGCGGCTGTGGCAGAAGTGGCTGCAAAGCTGGGTGACAGCGGCCGGATTCTGGTGCGGGAGTCCGGCACCGAGCCTGTGATTCGGGTTATGGTGGAAGCTCCTACCAAGATTGTTTGCGAAGAGAACGTGGATTATGTGGTAGAGGTTATTCGCCGCAAAGGTCACGTTGTGTAATCGAAAAATGTCCCTTCGGGCGCCGCAGAGACTGCGGCGCCCGCTTTTATACCTGCCCGGATTTTGTGATGCTGGGGTATTTTTTAGGTTGCAATGCCCTTCTTTTTATGATAAAATGAGTACAATTGTACTCTGGAGGGAAAACATGGACGACGAGAAGCTTAAATTTCAGATCGGTGCCAATATCGCCGCCTATCGCAAGCAGGCCGGGCTGACACAGGTCGGTTTGGCAGAGAAATTGAATTATTCTGACAAGGCGGTTTCCAAATGGGAACGGGGCGAATCTGTGCCGGATGTGCTGACATTGATGGTGCTGGCCGAACTGTTTGGTGTGACAGTCAATGATCTGCTGGCAGACCCCGATGCTCTGCCCGGCAATCCCGGCACCCTGGAAAAGGCAATGACTCAGGTTTCGGAGAAGGCACTGAAACGAAAAGCCAACAAAAATGTGATTCTGGCCCTGTCCTCCACCCTGGTTTGGTTTGTGGCGCTGCTGGCCTTCGTGATTCTGTCCTCGTTTGACTTTTTGGACCGGTACAGCTATTTGCTGTTTTTCTATGCCATCCCCGCCAATGCCATTGTACTGCTGAGTCTGCGCTCGGCCTGGCATGACTTCCGCTGGAATCAGGCGCTGATTACCGGCATCGTCTGGGGCAGTTTGCTGAGCATTTATGTGACGCTGCTGGTGGTAATGCAATACAATTTCTGGAAGGTGTTTCTGCTGGGAATTCCCGGTCAGATTGCCATTTTCCTTTGGTTTCGGATGTTCCGTCCGGTAAAAGAGACAGAAAGGATGCCTGAAAATGGATAAGACGCAACTTCGCCGGTATATCCGGGAGCAAAAGCGAGCCATGTCCGAAGAAGAGATCGTCCGGCGCAGCGCCCGGCTGGCACAGATGTTTGCCGCCACCCCTGCTTACCAGGCTGCCAAGACCATCTACGGATATCTTTCCTACAATCAGGAAGTCAGAACCATGCCCATTCTGGAGCAGGCTCTGCGGGATGGGAAACGGGTAGCGGTTCCCAAGGTCTATGGCGAAGAAATGCGTTTTCTGTATCTGGATGACCTGAGCCTGGTTGCCAAAGGCTACGGCGGTATCCCGGAACCCATTGCCGACGAACCGGTTGCCGATGACAAAACCGCCCTGGTGCTGATGCCCGGGCTGGCCTTTGACCCGGAGGGACACCGGATTGGATACGGCGGGGGCTTCTACGACAAATTTTTGGCCGCTGAGCCGAGTCACCCTACTTTGGCACTGTGCTATGACTTTCAGGTTTTGTCCAGCCTGGAAACCGACCCGCATGATATTCCCGTGGATCAGGTTCTGTGGGCGTAAGCCGGTAAAAAACGTAGTGTTGCAGGAGAGAAACAATGGAACTGTTTGGAATTTTACTGGTCGCCGGCCTGGTTCTGGGGCTGTGCTATCTGATTGACAAAGCCTTTACCAAGGCCTTCCGCAGCAAGGCGCAGCATCGCTCTGGGCTGGCTGTCCGGGCCAACAAACGATATGGTGTTTTTGGCGTCATCTTGTCGGTTTTGGGTATACTGGGCTTTTTTACCGGTCTTACTGACGGCAAGGTACTTCTGGTAGGCGGCATTATTGTGCTGCTGATGGGATTGGGCCTTGCAGTGCACTACTTAAGCTTCGGCATCTTTTATGATGGAGAAAGCTTTCTGCTCTCCCGGTTCGGAAAAAAAGATCGGGAATACCGTTATCAGGAGATTCAGGGGCAGAAGCTGTATCTGATTCAGGGCGGTGCCATCCTGGTGGAGCTGTATATGACCGACGGAAGCAGCGTCAGCGTGCAGTCTTCCATGGACGGTGTATATCCCTTCCTGGATACCGCTTTTGCCGGCTGGTGTCTGCAAACCAGCCGTGACCCGGAAAGCTGCACCTTCCATGACCCCTCTCAGAGCCTGTGGTTTCCCACCATGGAGGATGTATAACTATGGCACACATTCCCAGTGGTACCACTGCTCAGCTGGAACTGGTAACCTTTCAGCAGGCGTTGGAAGCTGCCAATACCCCTTCTGAGGAATACGACATTCACAAATGGCTCTACGCACCTAATTTTTACTCGGAATACCGGTACATACTGGGAACCCGGGGGAAAAATCCTCTGATTTGTGTGGGTATCAACCCCTCCACTGCACGCCCTGACGCTCTGGACAACACGCTGAAATCCGTGGAGCGGATTGCCCTGGGCAACGGATTTGACAGTTTTCTCATGTTCAATGTCTATGCCCAGCGCGCCACCAATCCGGACACCATGGAAAAAAGCTGCAACCCCAGGCTGCATCAGGAGAATCTGGAAGCATTCCGTTATGTGCTTTCCCTCTCCCCTCACCCTGCGGTCTGGGCTGCCTGGGGCGCCGTGATTGAAAAACGGAAGTATCTGCCCCAGTGTCTCCAGGATATGCTCCGGGCTGGTCAGGATTACGGCGCACGCTGGTACTGCGCCGGGGCCATTACCAAAAAAGGCCACCCCCATCATCCGCTGTATCTGCGCAAGGACGAGCAGCTTCGTCCCTTTGATGTGCAGGCCTACCTGGAGAACCTTTGATTTGCCACAAGATACCACCAGCGGGGGCCATCCCCCGCTGAAACTTTTAGGAGGAGAAGAACATGAAACTGGTCATCGCTTCGGACATTCACGGCAGCGCTTTCTGGTGCCGAAAACTATGTGATCTGGTGGACGCAGTTCAGCCGGACAAGCTGATTCTATTGGGGGACCTTCTTTACCATGGGCCCAGAAATGACCTTCCCCGGGATTATGCGCCCAAAGCGGTCATTCCCATGCTCAGTCAGTATCAGGACAGGATTCTGGCAGTTCGGGGCAATTGTGAAGCAGAAGTGGATCAAATGGTTCTTCCCTTCCCCTGTATGGCAGAGTATTCTCAGTTGTATGTCGATGACACGGTGTTTTTCCTGACCCACGGACATCATGCCAGCCCGGATCAGCTTCCCTCCCTGCCTCAGGGCAGCGTTTTTCTAAGCGGCCACACCCATGTCAAGCTGGACGAGGTACGCGGCGGTATCCGCTGCCTGAATCCCGGCAGCGTTTCTATCCCCAAGGACGGAAGCAACAGCTGCCTGATTTACGAAAACGGAACCTTCACGTTCCGGATTTTGGAGGAATAACCATGTTTTCCACAGAATGTGACACCTGCTGGTACTATGATTATGATGAAGAATATGACGAATATTACTGCATGATGGATCTGGATGAGGATGAAGTATACCGCATTCAGTCCTCGGTCAGTCAGCATTGTCCCTTCTACCGGCAGGGGGATGACTATACCCTTGCAAGGAGACAATGAGCATGAAGCGTTTGTTTTTTCTGCTTTGTGTCTGTTTGCTGCTGAGTGGGTGTGTGGAACCCGCTGTAGCGCAAAACTCCCCTGCTGCCACGACCAGTGCAACACTTCCTGCCCAAACCCAGTCAGATACCCCCACGCAGGCCAATGAGGAAACCTTTCAGACTCTATCCTCCCAAGCTCCGGACGGATACTATCTGTGCTGCTTCCGTAAGGGGCTGCTGCTGTTTTCCGGCAGTGAAAGCACCACACTAACTCTGCTTCAGGGAGAAGATCTTTCTGTTTCGGCTTCCATTTCTCTGGAGTTTTTCCTGAGTGCCGATGATCCCTCCATCCGTATCTGGGAGAATGCCCTGTCGTATTTTGATCCCGTGCAGCAGAAAACAGTCGTACTGGACGCTGCACTACAGGAAGTTGCCAGCATTGCCGCTCCTGATGGATTGGTGGGAAGTCCCGTACTCTCCTCTGACCGGAATGTGCTGTATTACTGCACTGCCAATGCCCTGCGGGCCTGGGATCTGAGAACCAGAATCCGTCGGCTGATCAGAGGATTCTCTTACCCCACTCAGACGGTCAGCGGACTGCATCTGCATGATACGGTAGTCCAGTGCAGCGTTCAGGAAGGAACCCAAACCCGTACCTTGCTGATTTCCGTGAAAGACGGACGTCTGGCAGCGGAACATGACGGCCCGGTTTCGCTGACGACCCAGGGAAACCACTACTACGCCTCTTTCCTCAGCGGTACCGTGCAGGCACTGGTCTTTGGTGATACCAGCCAGTCTCCTCAGATGCTGATGCCGGATGAGTCGTTTACCCAGTGGTATTTCCTCCCCTCCCTTCACGGCGTGGTAACAGGCCAGGAAGCGGCGGATGGGAAAACCGAACTTTCCTACTTTGATTTGTCCACTGGAGAAAAAGCGGCCTCCCTGTCCTTGGAATGTAATAACCGTCTTGTCAGCGCCGCTGGTGACAGCCAGCAGGTATATCTTTTGCTGTATGACGAACTGAACCCCTGTACTGCAATCTGCCGTTGGGACATCGCCGGTCAAACCGCTGAAGATCAAACCTACATCAGCACCTACTCTGCTGACAGTGTTGCTTTGGCCCAATGCCAGCAAACAGCCAGGGAAATGAGTGAAAAGTACGGCATCGAAATCATAATTGGTCCGGAAGCTGCTGCCGTTCAGCCCTGGGACTATAACCTGGAAGCAGAGACACTAGTACCCATTTTGCAGCAAGAGCTGAATCTGCTGGACCAACGGCTGGGTCAGTATCCTCAGGAAATCCTGTCTGCCACCGTTTCAGACTTTTCCAGTCTGAAACTCTGCATCGTCCGCTCCTTGACCGGAACGGCGGAATCCGGCAGTCTGGACAGTGCCAACGGGCTGCACTTTGACAATGACGGTGATGCCTATGTGGTACTGGCTGCAGGAAAATACACAGAGCAAGCCCTCTATCATGAGCTGTTTCATGTGATGGAAACCTATATCCTCAAGCACAGTACCGCCTTTGACCAGTGGGGAACGCTGAATCCGGCAGGCTTTTCCTATGATTGTGATTTTGAGGAAAACGAACAGCGAGATCCGGAAACCTACCTGACCGGAGAAGATCGGGCCTTCGTGGACACCTATTCCATGAGTTTTCCCGCCGAAGATCGGGCCAGAATTATGGAGTACGCCATGCTTCCGGATGGCGAAGAACTCTTCCAAAGCCGTACTATGCAGGCAAAGCTTCTGAGTGTCTGCAAAGGCATTCGAGAGGCCTATAGCCTGGAATCGGAAGATACTGTTTTCCCCTGGGAGCAGTATCTGAACAGCACCTTCCAGTAATGGAACCTTTGACACAAATACACCCCACCTTCCCATCACAGGAAAGTGGGGTGTTTGTTATGTAGCTCAGTCTTCTGGGAAGAGTTTGTCGTAGCAATACTTGATAATGGCTTTCCGGGTAATAATGCCGATGAACGCGCCATAGTCATCCACTACGGGAACGAAGTTCTGACGGGATGCCCGCTCCACCAGATCATGCATAGAGGCTGTGATCCGAACAGGGAGATTATCTTTCCGACGGGAAATCTCCATGATTCGCCGTGCTTCTGCCTGCCGCATATCCATGTAGCACATATTCTTCATTGCCCACAGCAAATCGCCTTCTGTCAGCGTCCCCCGATACTCACCCCGGCGGTTCAGAATCGGGATAGCAGTATAGCCTGCAGACTCCATCTTCTCCAATGCCTGCCGGATGGAATAGTCATCATAAAGGTATGCACACATAGCCTTGGGTGTCAGAAAAAACAATATACTGTTCATAGGGTTCTCCTTTTCGGTCTGAGGCAGGCTGTATCCCCCGCCTCCTGTATCATTATAGCACATCCTCAGCAGAAAAGTATGAAATTTTCTTGTTAATTTGCTCGGCTGCCGCCAAAATTCACGCCCTGTTTTTGTTCAAACTGCGCATCACTCACCAAAGGTAAACTCCGTGCAGTCAAAAGTCGCAAAATAGTCCCGGGTTGTCTCCGCACGACGGATCAGCTGGAAGGTTCCGTCCTCTCTCAGGAGTACCTCCGCAGAGCGAAGCTTTCCGTTATAGTTATATCCCATGGAATAACCGTGGGCGCCGGTATCGTGGATGGCCACAATATCTCCTACCTCAATTTCCGGCAAACTGCGTTCGATGGCGAACTTATCGTTATTTTCGCACAGACCACCGGTGACATCGTAAACGTGATCCAATATGGCACCCTCTTTGCCCAGGACGGTAATATGGTGATAGGCTCCATACATGGCAGGCCGCATCAGATCTGCCGCACAGGCATCCAGTCCGACATACTCCCGGTAAATGTGCTTCTGATGCAGCACTGTGGCAATCAGATGACCGTAAGGCGCCAGCATAAACCGTCCCAGCTCCGTATAAATGGCCACCTCATCCATTCCCTGAGGCGTCAGAATCTGCTGATACCGCTCCCGAACGCCCTGACCAATGGCGTGAATATCACTGGCAGGCTGTTCCGGGCGGTAGTCCACACCAATGCCGCCAGAAAGGTTGATAAAGGCAATATGCGCCCCAGTGGCGTTACGCAGCCGGACAGCCAGACGGAACAGACGGCTGGCCAGTTCCGGATAATACTCGGTAGCGGTGGTATTGGAGGCCAGGAACGCATGAATGCCAAAGTGCTTGGTGCCCAGCTTCATCAGGCGGCTGATGGCCCCTGCCATCTGGTCTTCCGTCATGCCGTACTTGGCATCCTGGGGCATGTCCATAATGGTGTTGCCCAGAGAGAAGGATCCGCCGGGATTATACCGCAGGCAGACGGTCTGCGGCACTTTCCCTTCCGTAATCCGGGCCAGAAATTCCACATGGGTAGAATCATCCAGGTTAATATAGGCACCCATTTCATATGCCTTGCGCATATCCTTTTCCGGCGTCACATTGGAAGAGAACATCACGTCATGGCCGGTGACGCCCACTGCTTCCGCCAGCAGCAGCTCTGTATAGGTGGCACAATCGCAGCCGCAGCCTTCTTCCTTCAGAATCTTTACAATATAGGGATTGGGCGTAGCCTTCACGGCAAAGTACTCCCGGAATCCCTTGTTCCAGGAAAAGGCCTCCTTCAACGCCCGGGCATTTTTACGGATGCCGGCCTCATCATAAATGTGAAAGGGGGTAGGAATCTGCTGCTTGATTCTCTGTGCCTGCTGCAATGTGAGAAAGGGGGTCTTTTTCATACTTCATATCCTCTTTTCTATGGTGGTTTCCCAACAAAAAAATCCCTGTGCCGCCGACACAGGGAAAACACATTGCTTTGCCCCGGCAGCACAACATCACATGGATGACAGTTCTGCGCATATTCTGCGCAGCCCCAGGAAAAGCCCGCTTGGCATCAGACAAATCCTTCGGCGAAAACACCTTTCGGCTCCCGGCTCTTGCCACTCCGGAAGTGTACTAATTGTTTTCGCGACCTCAGCCGTAGTACAACTGATTGTATGTTATGCGCCCTTATTTGTCAACCCCATTTTTCCCTCTCTACTAGGAGTAGAATCTGCCTTTTCCCTGTGTAGAGCGAGAATTTTCAATCGTAGGACTATAAATTTCAAAATTGTGCTATAGTGAAAGTATCAAAATACAGGAAATGAGGATGTTTATGAAGCGAACAAAATTGTCCGACCGAAGCCTTCCCGATTACACCAAAGGGGAAGAAATTACCAATATGGTTACCCATATTATTGGCGGTGTGCTGGGAATCGTCGCATTGGTTCTGTGTATTGTGCAGGCCGCTGGGAATGGCAACGTCTACGGAATTGTTTCCTCCGCCATTTACGGAACCACCATGATTCTCACCTTCACCATCTCCAGCGTATATCACGGGCTGCGCCCCAACCTGGGCAAGAAAGTCATGCAGGTCATTGACCACTGCACAATTTACTTTTTGATTGCGGGGACCTACACCGCCATTGTGCTGTCTGCGCTTCGTCCGGTATACCCAGAACTTGCCTGGGGCTTGTTCGCCTTTGAGTGGGCTATGGCGCTGGTGGCCGTAGTCTTTACTGCCATTGATTTGAAGCAGTATGCCGTTTTCTCTATGGTTTGCTACATCGGCATGGGTTGGGCAGTAATTCCCTTCTATCGGCAGGTTTTGGAAGTGCTCACCATGCCCGGATTTTTGCTGCTGCTTTCCGGCGGTATCGCTTATACCATTGGGTCTATTCTGTATGGCCTTGGCAAGAAGCGTAAGTGGATGCATTCTGTGTTTCATTTGTTTGTCAATTTGGGCGCACTGCTTCAGTTTTTGGCTGTTCTGCTTTACGGTCTGTGATTCATTTTGCTGAATCCCAAAGGGTTCGTACCTTCATTGTGGGAAACAGCTAACAAGAGCCAAAATATTTTGTAAGTTATTGCCAAATTATACGAGATAGATTCTACGTTGTTCACAAAAAGTTAAAATTTCTCATTCTGACCATTGCCAAATCCAGGAATGCGTACTATAATCCCCGTGTACGGAGTTTCATACTTCGGAATAATTTTTAGGAGGAAGACTATGGTTACGTTTATTCTCTCCATCGCGCTCCTGGTGTTGGGTTACGTGTTTTACGGCAAACGCGTAGACCGGATTTTCGGTTCCGATGACCGGGAAACACCCGCCATTACTCTGAATGACGGTGTTGACTTTGTCCCCATGAAGGGTTGGAAAATTTTCCTGGTTCAGCTGCTGAACATCGCTGGTCTGGGCCCCATCTTCGGTGCTCTGAACGGTGCTCTGTTTGGCCCCATCGTGTATCTGTGGATCGTCTTCGGTACCATTTTTGCCGGCGGCGTCCATGACTACATGTGCGGCATGCTGTCCATGCGCCACGAAGGCGCCAGCATTTCCGAGATCACCGGTAAATACCTGGGCAATGTTATGCTGCAGGTCATGCGTGTGTTCTCCGTTGTTCTGCTGGTCATGGTCGGCGTTGTGTTCTCCAAGGGTCCTGCCGGTCTGCTGGCTATGCTGACTCCTGAGAGCCTGGATGCCAACTTCTGGCTGTGGGTCATCATCATCTACTACTTCATCGCTACCTTCGTTCCCATCGACAAGGTGATCGGTAAGGTTTACCCCCTGTTTGGTATCTGCCTGATCATCATGGCTGTGGGCGTTGCCGGTGTTCTGATGTTCTCCGGTGACTATCAGATGCCCGAACTGTGGAACAACTTCTCCAACCAGCACGCCGGCGGCGTCAATGTATGGCCCTTCATGTTCATCACTGTGGCCTGCGGCGCTATCTCCGGTTTCCATGCCACTCAGTCCCCCATGATGGCACGCTGCTGCACCAGTGAGAAGCAGGGCCACAAGGTCTTCTACGGTGCCATGGTCGCTGAGGGTGTCATCGCTATGGTTTGGGCTGCTGCTGGTGTTTCCTTCTACGAAAACAGCCAGGCTCTGCTGGAAGCAGGCGCTGGTGTCAATGCGGTTGTCTATGAAATCTGCAACACCACCATGGGCAAGCTGGGCGGCGTTCTGGCTATGCTGGGTGTTATCGCCTGCCCCATCACCTCTGGTGATACCGCTTACCGCAGCGCTCGTCTGACTCTGGCCGACTGGTTCAAGATTGATCAGAAGAACTGGAAGAAGCGTCTGCTGCTGACCGTGCCTCTGCTGGGCGTCGGTGCTGCCATTTGCCAGATCGACTACTCCGTGGTATGGCGTTACTTCTCCTGGTCCAACCAGACCCTGGCTATGATCGCTCTGTGGGCCGCTGCTATGTACCTGGTTCAGAATGGCAAGAACTACTGGATGTGCGCCGTCCCCGCAACCTTCATGACCGGCGTATCCATTACTTACTTCTTTGCCGCTCCTGAGTGCATGGGCCTGCTGTGGAACCCCATGGGTGTCCCCTACAGCACTTACTACCCCATCGCCATTGTGATTGGTCTGGTAGCCGCTGTTGCCTTCCTGCTGCTGTTCCAGAAGAAGGCCTCCGCTTACAAGACTCCTCTGGCTAAGTAACTTACCTTCTGGCAGCGAGCGAAAGCCCGCTGCCAGTTTTCATATGCATAAAAATAACCTCCTGCCAAATTCGTGGCAGGAGGTTTGTTTTACTCTTTGGTTTCCTCAAATCCATCAAACAGGGCTGTGGAAGAGGCATCCTCTACCTTCTGACCCTTCATCAGGGCTTCAAATTGCTCGCCTGTCATGGATTCTTTCTCCAGGAGGAAGTCCACCACCTGGTGGAGCTTATCTGCGTTGTCCGTCAGGATTTGCTTGCACTGGTCATAGGCTTTGTCAATCAGGGCTTTTACTTCGTCATCGATGGTACCAGCTACCTTTTCAGAATAGCTCTTGGTAGTCTGATAATCCCGTCCGATAAAGACTTCTCCGCCATCCAGGTAGGATACGGTGCCCAGCTTTTCGCACATGCCGTACCGGGCTACCATGTCCCGGGCCAGCTTGGTTGCCCGATCAATGTCATTGGAAGCACCTACGGAAATATCTCCCAGGAACAGGGCTTCCGCCACGCGGCCGCCAAGCAGGGATACAATCTGTTCGTACATCTGGTTACGGGTCAGGTTGGCAGAGTCATCCACCGGCAGATACCAGGTAGCGCCCAGAGAATTTCCCCGGGGAATGATGGTAATGTGCCGCACCGGATCGTGGGTGGGCAAATTGTACATGGCAATGGCATGGCCAGCTTCGTGAATTGCGGTTTCCTTCAAATCCTTCCGGGTCTGTACCCGGCTCTTTTTGGCGGGGCCTGCAGTGATCTTCATCAGAGCTTCGTTCAGATCCTCCATGGTCAGTACCGGACGGTTGTCTCTGGCTGCCATGATGGCTGCTTCGTTGAGCAGATTGCTCAGATCCGCACCGGTAAAACCGGCAGTGGAGCGAGCCACAGTTTTCAGATTCACAGAAGCATCCAGCTTTTTGCCCTTGGCATGGACTTTCAGGATTTCCTCCCGGCCCTTTACATCCGGGCGGCCCACATGAATCTGCCGGTCAAAACGACCGGGGCGAAGCAGTGCCGGGTCCAGGATGTCCGGACGGTTGGTTGCCGCCAGAACGATGATGCCCTCGGTCCGACTGAAGCCGTCCATTTCTACCAGCAGCTGGTTCAGGGTCTGTTCTTTTTCGTCGTGACCGCCGCCCAGGCCGGAGCCGCGCTTGCGGCCTACTGCGTCAATTTCGTCAATGAAGATGATGGCAGGCGCAATCTTCTTCGCCTGCTCAAACAGATCCCGGACACGGCTGGCACCCACACCAACATACATTTCCACAAAGTCGGAGCCGGAGATGGACAGGAACTGCACATCCGCCTCTCCCGCCACCGCTCTGGCCAGCAGGGTCTTACCGGTACCGGGAGGGCCAACCAGCAGCATACCGTGGGGAATCCGGGCACCAATCTCCGTGAACTTTTCCGGATTCCGCAGGAAGTCCACCACTTCCTGCAATTCATCCTTCTCTTCATCGGCACCGGCTACATCGGCAAAGGTAACTTTCTTTCCTTCAGGAACCCCCAGCACCGTCCGGGCTTTTCCAAAATTGCTCAAGGGATTCGTGTTATTTGCCCGGTTCATGAAGATTGCCCAGATGAACAGAATCACCAGCCCGGCAATGACCAGGGGCAGAATCAATTCATAGGGAGAAAATCCTTCATCCGGGACAAAGTGATAGTATTCCAGCACACCGGCCTTTTTCTGCTCGCTCAGCAGCTGTCCCATCTCCTGGAGGAAAAATTCCGGTTCGGCCAGAGCCGCCACCAGTGTAGTCTCCCCGTTATAGGGTGTGTACAAGTTAAGTTCGATCAGATCATCCTCCACCACAAAACTCCGAACCTGCTCCTGCTGGAACAGTTCCACAATTTCAGAATAGGGAATCTGATTCACCTCTTTGTTCAGCAGTTCCTTTGCCCAGGTAAAAATGGCAATCAGGACTACCAGGTAAACAATCAGAGGTATGAATCTACGGTTCTTCAATGGGCGCGTTCTCCTTACTTTTCATATACTTCCGGCTTCAAAATGCCGACAAAGGGAAGGTTGCGATATTTTTCATTATAATCCAGACCATAACCAACCACAAACTCATTGGGGATGGTAAAGCCCACATAATCTGCCTGCAGCGTTACGCCGGGATTTCTGCGCTCGGGTTTGTCCAGAAGGGTGCAAATCTTCAAGGATGCAGGTTCCTTGGATTTCAGGTGCTCTACGGTGTAGCTCAGGGAATTGCCGGTATCAAAGATGTCCTCCAGAATCAGCACATGCCGTCCCTTGATATCTGTGGTGATATCCTGGCGCACCGTCATTCCGGAAGAATTGGTTCCTTTGTAGGAGGAAATCCACATAAAGTCAATCTGGCTGGGGACCTTGATCTGCCGGATCATGTCGGCGTAGAAAACCACCACGCCCTTCAGCACGCCAACGATTACCGGGTTTTTATCCGCATACTCGGCGGTCAAAACCTGTCCCAGTTGGGCAATTCGCTCTTGAATCTGTTCCTCCGTCAACAGGATCTTCTGAATATCTTTTTCCATGTTACTCTCCCTTTCTTTCTGTCTTTTGAAAACAGATGGTCACGGCAGGCAACGAAGCCGCCGCACGATCGCAATGAACACCAATGGAATATACACCCAAAATCCCCGCTTCATCGCAAACAACCGGAATCTGCTGCCGCTGGGCAGCGGGGATTTTGTAATCAATAAACAGCTTTTTCAGCGGTTTGCTTCCGCCGGGACGGCGTAAGACATCCCCGCACTGCCTCTGGCGCAGAAGGATCTCCCCTTGTGGGTGAACCGTGAAGCAATCGGCTGTCTGAACCAACGAAGAAGCAGGGAAACAAGTCACCCGAAGCCCCGGCAGTTCCACCTCTCCAGGACATGGCAGCACACAGCTTTCCCAGTTGGGAACCTCTTGCAGCACTACCAGCCGTTCATACTTTCTCGACAGGGTTACGCCGCCGGGAAAAGCCGCTCTGGCTGATGGATTTTCGGAGAAAACCAGAGACTCTGCCAGAGAAATATGGGTTTGCTCCGGCTCTTTTACGCCGTTTCGTTTCAAAAAGGTCTCTAAAATCCGGCTTCGCTGGCTGCGGGGCATGGCGGCGAGCTGGGATACATCCGGCAGTTGGTCAAACTGGGAAAGTTTCGCAAGCTGTTTTTCATCTTCCCGAAGCCGCAGAGCCATTTGAGATAGATTTTCGGAGATACGGGGATTTTCCTGCCGAAGCAGCGGCATCATATGATGGCGGATGCGGTTGCGCAGGAAGACATCGCTGCCGTTGGAGCTGTCCTCCACATGAGAAAGATTCCACTCTTTCAGGAAATCCTCCACTTCCAGTCGGGTAATGGTGAGCATGGGGCGGATCACATTTCCCTGGATGGGTGATATCCCCCCCAGGCCTTTCAGTCCCGTTCCCCGAATCAGGTGCATCAGCACCGTCTCCGCATTGTCATCCGCCGTATGGGCGGTGGCAATCTTCCCGGGAAGGCTCTTTAAAAAAGCGTAGCGGGCATCCCGGGCAGCTGCTTCCAGGCCCTTTTTTCCGGCAGTGACACTGCCCTGGTCCAAATGCAGGGGGATGTCGAATTGGTGGCAGAGCGACCGGACAAACGCTTCATCCCGATCAGACTCATCGCCGCGCAAATGGTGGTTGAAATGAGCCGCTTCCAGGGTAATCTGTTCTTTTTCCTTCAGCAGATACATCGCAAACAGCAGCGCCACAGAATCGGCGCCGCCGGAAACGGCGCAGATCACCCGGTCTCCAGGCTGCAGCATCTTCTGCTCCCGGAGAAAGCACCGCAGTTTATTCAGCATGCTTCCACTCCCGATCCGCAAAGGTCTGGTACTGGCCAATCCATTGCAGCTTCACCGTTCCGGTTTCGCCGTGACGGTTTTTGGCCACGATGCATTCGGCGACGCCTTTGTCTTCCGAGTTTTCATTATAATATTCGTCCCGGTACAGGAACATGACGGAGTCGGCATCCTGTTCGATAGCGCCGGATTCTCGAAGGTCGGACAAAATGGGCCGTTTATCCGTTCGGCTTTCCACCGCACGGGACAACTGGCTCAGACAAATAACCGGAACATTCAGTTCCTTGGCCATGATTTTCAAGGAGCGGGAAATTTCGCCAACCACTACCACACGGTTTTCGTTATTCTTGCCGTAACCGGAACCTTGCATCAACTGCAAATAGTCAATGACAACCAATCCCAGATTATCCAGTCGACGGCACTTGGCATTGATATCCGCCACCGTAACGGTAGGGTTATCATCAATACGGATATCCGTCTGACTCAGGGCGGCGGATGCCATGCACAATTTGGTCCATTCCTCTTCGCTGAGTTTGCCGGTAGCCAACTTTTGCAGCTCCACAAAGCTTTCAATGGCCAGAAGACGCATAGCCAGCTGCTCCCGGGACATTTCCAGGTTGAATACTGCCACAGTTTTCTTGTACTTTTTCGCCACATTGATGCCAATGTTCAGGGCGAAGGCGGATTTACCCATGGCGGGACGGGCTGCCACCAGCAGAAGATCGGATTTGTTCAGACCGTTGATTTTGGTATCCAGATCCCGCATACCGGTACTCAGACCGGGAATCAGGGAATCCGACTGGGCCAGTTCTGTCAGTCGGTCAAAGACCTTGTGCAGCGTAGTTCCGATATGTTCCAGGCTGTCTCCCCGCTCGCCTTTTCGCAGTGCGTAAATCTTCCGCTCGGCGGATTCCAGCATTTCCGACGGGGTACCCACCTCTTCGTGTACCATTTCGGCAATGTCGGAAGCTGCCTGATTCAGGCCCCGTAGCATGGATTTGTCCCGAACGATATTGGCGTAGCGCACCACGTTGGCCGCAGTGGGGGTGATTTCCATGAGCTGGAGGATGTAATCCCGGGAGTTATCGTGGTAGTATCCTAGCTCCTTCAGCTTATCCAGTACGGTAACAGGGTCAATGGTCTGGGAGAAATTGAACATGGTATAGATGGTTTCATAAATTTCCCGGTTCTGCTGGAGGTAAAAATCCTCCGGCTTTACCAGCCCCACCACCTCTGTGATGCAGCGGCTGTCAATCAGGATGGAACCCAGAACAGCCTGCTCCGCTTCCAGCGACTGGGGCTGCTGCCGGGAGAGCAGTTCTTCGTCCATGTTGTCTCTCCTCTCAAAATATGGGGATTAGCCCTCCACGATCTTTACGGTCAAGGGAGCAGTGATCTCGTAACCCAGCTTGCAGGTCACGGTATAGGTGCCTGCGTTCTTGATGGGGTCGGAAATAACGATCTTGCGCTTATCCAGCTTGATGGATGCCTGCTTTTCCAGGGCATCGGCGATTTCCTGGTTGGTGATGGAGCCAAACAGCCGGCCATTGCCGCCGCCCTTGGCGGTGACGGTGACGGTCAGTTCCCGCAGGGTCTTAGATGTGGCCATGGCTTCCGCCTTTTCCCGGGCAATGCGCTCCTGGGTGGCCTTATCGTTCATCCGCATGGTATTGATGGCATCGGGAGTTGCCTCGATGGCGATCTTCCGGGGCAGCATAAAATTACGGGCGTAGCCATCGGAAACCTCCAGCATCTGGCCCTTCTTGCCCTTGCCCTTCACATCCTGCAGCAAAATAACTTTCATAATATTCTTCTCCTTTTCCCGCCTCGCTTGCCGGAAACCAGCAGGCAAGGCAATTGGTTACTTATTTTCTTTCTTGTTTGATTTTTTGTATTCGCCGTAAAGCACCACGCACACTGTCAGCGCCAGAACCCCGCAGGACAGGTAAATCCATTGAATCCACTGCGGTGCCATGTCAAGGTACCAGCGAATTCCCATCAGGGAAAAACACAGGACCGCCTGCGTAATTTGCAAAACAATTCCAATCAGCATCCGTTTTCTACTCATAGCGCTGCTCCTTTCCAGTACTTCCCAATTACTTCTTTTTGTGATAATGATAGTAGGCCCGGAAGGCAGCAGCCAGAGAGATCACCGCGCACAGCAGATACAGCCACACAGCCCATTGGGGCGTGGTATCTCCCACATGGTCATACAGCCGATTGATAAGAGCAGACGCACCCCAGATCAGGGTGTTGCCCACCCAAATCAGCACGACCCAGAATGCAATTCCCTTCTTTTTCATGGCAGTACCTCCCAATACGGCAGGAAATCCAGGCTCTACTCTTCGTAGAACTTGTCAATCGACTCTATCAGTCGGTCCAGCGTCTCTTTCACGGTGGTATTCTGCACCTGGGCACCTGCGGTGGCCGTATTGCCGCCGCCGCCCAAAGGCTCCAGAATCATCTGCACATTGGCACTGCCAATGGAGCGGGCGGAAATGATAACCTGATCCCCGTCCGGATACATGACAAAGGAGGCGGTAATTCCGCTGATGTTCAGCAGTTCATCCGCAGCCTGAGCAGCCAGCACCCGGGTAGTTGTGGTATTCAGCGCAGCAATGGCAATCTCCTGGCGGTAGAGTCGGGAGGATTTGATAATCTGATATTTGGCCATGGTATCCTGGAAGTCATTTTGCAGCAGCTTCTTGACCTCCGTAGTATCGGCGCCCAGTCTACGCAGTACGGCAGCGGCCTCAAAGGTACGCTCACCGGTACGGACATTGAAGAACTTGGTATCCAGGCAGATACCTGCCATCAGTGCCTTGGCTTCGATGGGCAGCACATCCTTCTTTTCCACGGTATACAGCAGCAGTTCTGTCACCAGTTCCGCTGCGGAGGATGCATAGGGTTCGTGGAGGTTAACCACCACAGGGTTGATATAGTCCGCTGCCCGGCGGTGGTGGTCCACCACGCAGACTTTGGAAATGGCTTCCAGCAAAGACTTGCACTCCACCTGATCCGGGCGGTTGGTATCCACCACAATCAGGATGCTTCGATTGTCTGCCATCAGCAGCGCATCCTGACCGGAAATGAACACATCCCGGTACTGGGGCTCGGCACGGACCTCTTCAATCAATTTCTGGGCGGCATTTTTCTCCAGATCCAGAACGATGTTGGCCTTCTTTCCCTTCTTCCGGCACAGGCAGCACACGCCGACGGCAGCACCCAAAGAATCCAGGTCCGCATTTTTATGGCCCATAATAAAGACGTGACCGCTCTGTCCGATCAGCTCCATCAAGGAGTTGGCCGTGACACGGGAACGAACCTTGCTGCGGTAATCCGCCTCCCGGTTACGCCCGCCGTAGAAGGTGAAGTTAAACCGGTCCTTGATGACCGCCTGGTCGCCGCCACGGCTCAAAGCCATTTCAATGCTCAATGCAGCAAAATTGTAGCTTTCCTCAAAATTCACACCATCCACACCCAGGCCGATGGAAATGGTAGCCGGCAGACCGGAGGAATTGGTAATCTCATGGATTTTCTCCAGCAGGGAGAATTTATCCTCCGTTGCCATCTGCAAATCCTGTTTTTCAAAGATAAACAGATAGCGGTTGCGCTCCAGCTTCCGCAGCAGGCCGTTGTATTCTTCCGTCCACTGGGTAATGGCGTCACCCAGCTTGGCATTCAGTGTGGAAATGGCGCTTTCCGTCAGATTCTTGGTCAGTTCTTCATAGTTATCAATGAGGATAATGCTGACCACCGGGCGAGAACGGATATACTCGTCCCGAACCTGGTACAGTTCCGTCAGGTCGCTGAAATACAGGACGCCCAGCAGGGTACCCTTGTTATCCTCAGCCCGAATGGTGGTGCCGTAGACCCGGTAGCGCCGGGAACCCAGTGTCACGTCCTCAGGGCACTCCGTCTTTCCCGCCACCAGCCAATCCGTGGAAAATCCAGGCAGGATTTCATCCAGCTGCTGCTCCACCATGGCGTCGGCATATCCAGTCAGATCACTGAAGCGGTGGTTGGCCCAGACAATGCCGCTGTCCCCCAGCCGCACCAGAACCGCAGGCAAGGGACTTTCCCCCTGGCTGGTGGCTTCCATGGTACTGGAGATGGACTGAATATAATGCTGGATCCGACGGTCCCGCTGGCTGCGGTTCATCAAATAGCCCAAAAATACCAGCAGCGTTACCGATGTCTCTGCTGCCGCCAGCCAGTAATGCTCTTCCAGCAGTGCTGTGGCGCAGAAAGCCGCCATAATAAAGAAGTAAATACCCATTCCGGGCCGCAAAAGTCTGCCCAGCTTTCGATTCACCCAATAACGCCTCCTTCGTCCGGCTTCCCCGGCCCAAGTTCTCATGGACACACGAAGCCATACTATACCCGCTATTATAGCAAATCCGTCTAAATCCTGCAACTGCTTTTCCCCGAATTTCCGTAAAAATCCCTTCAAAAATAATGGTATACTTTTTCACATTTTTGTGTTATACTAACCCAGATGGCGCCGGGATGGGCAGACCCGGGCACTCTAAAATCAGCCTTTGGCTGAATACAATTGAACGTGAATGCAGGCGTTTTCCCCGGAAAAGGCGATTCAGGGCCGGATTCTGGGAAGGTGGCTGCCTGCTTGTTGTGTCTATATTTTGAAAGGAGTATTTTTTTGGCAGAAAAATTGAAAATTATCCCCCTGGGCGGTCTGGATGAGATCGGTAAGAACATCACCGTCCTGGAGTACGGCAAAGATATGATCGTGATAGACTGCGGTGTCGGTTTCCCGGAAGAAGACATGTACGGCGTGGATCTGGTGATCCCGGACTTTTCCTACCTGGCAGCCAATCAGAAAAAACTGCGGGGCTTCTTCATCACCCACGGTCACGAGGACCACATTGGTTCCATTCCCTATGCCATGCGGGAGGTAAATTGCCCCATCCATGGCACTGCGATGACCAATGGTCTGATCAAGCTGAAGTTGGAAGAGCATCGGCTGGCAGATAAAGTCAAGCTGATTACCCACAAGCCCGGCGATGTGGTCAAAGCCGGCTGCTTCAGCGTGGAATTCATTCATGTGAATCACTCCATCGCCGACGCAGTGGCCTTCGCCATCCGCACACCGGTGGGTACGGTGATTTTTACCGGCGACTTCAAAATTGATCCCACCGCCAAAGACGGCATGATGGATCTGGCCCGGCTGGGACAGCTGGGCAATGACGGTGTGCTGGCGCTGCTGGCAGATTCCACCAATGTTGAGCGCAGCGGCTATACCCCCAGCGAAAAAGTGGTTGCAGAAAGCCTGGATCGGCAGTTCAAAAACTGCGATCAACGGATTATTGTTACCACCTTCGCCTCCAACATGCACCGGATTCAGTCCGTGCTGACCACCGCCCAGCGTTATGGGCGGAAGGTAGCCGTGACCGGCCGGAGCATGGAGAATATGCTGAAGGTTGCCCAGGAGTTGGGCTATCTGAAGGTCAAGCAGGGCACCATTGTGGATCTTGCTTCCATCAAGAGCCTGCCCAAGAATAAGATTGTGATCGTTTCCACTGGCTCTCAAGGCGAAAATATGTCGGCTCTGTACCGCATGGCGTTCAATACCCACAAGCAGGTGGAGATCACCTCCGGCGACCGGATCATTATTTCCGCCTCCGCCATTCCCGGCAATGAGAAGGCGGTATCCAAGATCATCAATGAGCTCTACCGCAAGGGTGCGGATGTGGTATATGAAAAGAGCGAAGGTCTGCACGTCTCTGGCCACGCCTGCCAGGAAGAGTTGAAAATTGTCCACGGACTGGTCAAGCCCCGGTTCTTCCTTCCTATCCATGGCGAGCAGCGGCACCTGCAGATTCACAGCAAACTGGCTCAGACCATGGGCATGAATCCCCGGAATATTCACATCGGAGAAATCGGCTCCGTGTTTGAACTGACCGGAAAGAGCTGCAAGCTGACCGGCACCGTTCCCGCCGGCAAGGTCTTTGTGGACGGCATCGGCGTGGGCGACGTAGGCAGCGTGGTGCTGCGGGATCGCAAGCATTTGGCGGAGGATGGCATGATTGTCGTCTGCGTCAACCTCAGTTCCGAGGACGGCTCTGTGATTACCGGACCGGATATCATCACCAGAGGCTTTATCTATGTGAAGGAATCCGAGGATCTGATGACTTCTTTGCAGGATGTGGCCATGGAGGCCATCGAGCGCTGCCAGCGCAAGCATGTCCGGGATTGGTCCGCCATCAAGTCCGCCATCAAGAACGATTTAAGCGGATACCTGTATAAGACCACCAAGCGCAATCCCATGATTCTGCCCGTTATTTCCGAAATCTGACCCAAAAAGCCGCCCTTTCTGCATAAGGGCGGCTTTGATTATAAGTTACCATCAGGAGAACAATATGCGCTACTATTTTGCCCCTATGGAAGGTCTGACCGACCGGGTATTCCGGCGGCTGCACCATCAGTTCTTTCCCGGCATTGACCGGTACTATATGCCCTTCTTCTCCCCTACCATCCACCGCCAGCTCACCGCCCGGGAGCAGCTGGAACTGCCAAAGGCGGACAGTGTAGGCTTTACCGCCATTCCCCAGGTATTGACGAAGGCTGCGGAGGACTTCGTGTGGATGGCACAGGTCTGTGAGGATTTGGGATACCCGGAAATCAATCTCAACGTGGGCTGCCCTTCCGGAACCGTGGTTGCCAAAGGAAAAGGCAGCGGTATGCTGAGAGACCTTGCCGCTCTGGATCGGTTTCTGGAGCAGATCTTCGAATACTCCCCTATCCCCATCTCCGTCAAAACCCGGATTGGTATGGAATCGGCAGAGGAATTTCCGGCAATTCTGAAAATCTATAACCGCTACCCCATCCGGGAGCTGACCATTCATCCCCGGCCCCGCAGTCAGTTTTATAATGGGAAAGTGGATATGGATGCCTTTTCCTATGCATCCGAGCACAGCGCAAATCCGCTGTGCTACAACGGCGATATCCGCTCCTTGGAGCAGGCCCAAGGGTTACAGGCTCAGTATCCCCAGGTTCAATCCATCATGATTGGCCGGGGACTTCTGGCAGACCCGGGAATGCTGTCCGGCGGCACGGATATTGTCAAGCTGGAAGCGTTCATGGATGCCCTGCTGGAAAGTTACTTACAGGAATTCGGCGGAAGCCGCAATGCCATGTTCCGCTTGAAAGAACATTGGAGTTACCTGTTCCCCCAGTATCCAGGCTGTGAAAAACTGTGGAAGCAGCTGCGCAAAACCACGGATCTAGCCCAATATCAAACCATTACCCGGGAATTTTTTGCCAGAGTCCGGGACTGATTGTTTCCAGACACGGAAGGTATAGAGAGGTGTTTTTTGCCATACCCTATTACCGGGTGATGGTAGCATGAAAAAAAGTCCTTGGAAAACGTATCTGTTCTGGATTCTGTTATCCGTTGGTGTGGGTGCTTTGTCGGGTTGGGTAAGCCGGGATGGCATGCAGCTTTACCAGCAGTCCATTTTCAAGCCGCCCCTGTCTCCGCCGGCTGTTGTATTTCCCATTGTGTGGAGCATTCTGTTTGTCCTAATGGGAATCAGCGCCGCCCGGGTCAGTCTGGCACCGCCTTCCCAAGCCAGAAGTTGGGGGCTGAATCTATTTGTGATACAGCTGGCGGTAAATTTCCTGTGGAGTCCAATCTTTTTCAACGCACAGGCTTTCGGCTTGGCCTTTCTTTGGCTGATCCTGCTGCTGGGCTTGGTGTTGGGGATGATTCTTCTTTTCCGGAAAGCAGACGCCCTGGCTGCCTGGATCCAGATTCCCTATCTGCTCTGGCTGACCTTTGCCGGATATCTGAACCTAGGGGTATGGTATCTGAACAAATAACTTCACGAAAGCAATTGCGCCCGGGAAATTTCCCGGGCGCTGATTGTTTATGTTTAGCCAATATACTCCCTTTGAATGGCACTGTCCAGAACCGCCTTGATCACATTGGCGCAGCAGCGGCGCACATCTTCCTGGCGGATCAGGCCGGACTTGACTCCCTGCAGAATTTCTTTCTTGTAGCTTCCGCCACCGGGCATGATCAAGTCATTGCCTGCCTTCATGGCAATGGCACTGCTGGCAAGTCCCTGCTTGGTAGAGAACCAGTCCGTCATCACGACCCCTGCAAATCCCCACTCGTTGCGCAAAACCTTGGTACACAGATCATGGCTATTGGGAGAGTAGACACCGTTTACCCGGTTGTAGGAGGTCATGACGCTCTTAGCGCCGCCTTCCCGGACGCAGATTTCAAAGCTGCGCAGGTAAATTTCCCGCAGCGCCCGCTCGCTGACATTGCTGGAGACATAATTACGGTTGTCCTCCTGGTTGTTGCAGGCAAAGTGCTTCACCGTCACATAGAAGCCCTGTTCCTGCTGGACGCCCTTGGTAATGGCCGCCGCCATGGTGCCGGACAGCCGGGGATCTTCCGAGAAATACTCAAAATTCCGCCCGCACAAGGGGTTGCGGTGGATATTCACCGCCGGAGCCAGCCAGAAGGTACAGCCGTATTCTTTCATCTCCCGGAAAATGGCAGTGCCGATTTCCTGCATCAGCTCCCGGTTCCAGGTCTGGGCCAGGGCATTGGCCACCGGGAATGCTGTGGTATACTGATAAATTACCGTGTCCTTGTTGGGGTCAGCGGTCATCAGCTTTCGGGCAAACTCCGGCAGGGCATCCAATACCGACAGGGCCATGTCGATGGGCTTGACCTTGCCTTGCTTGTTCACACCGGAACGCTTCTGCACCCGCAGTCCCGCAGGGCCATCGCACAGCGGCACATTGACCAGGCCTTTGTCCCAGAATTTGGACGTGGTGTTGCCCACGGAGCCCGGCAGGTTAAACCGATTTCCCCCGCCGAACATGCCGTTGCCCACCACAATTTCCACCATGTCTTTCAGGGAGAGGCTGTCCAGCAGTTTCTGAACCCAAGGTTCCTGGCATTCTTCCGGTGTTTCGTAGGAATAGACAACGGTTTCAATGGCATCGGGGTCAATATCCACCCGGGGCAGTCCCTCTGCAATCACCGGTGCCGGGAACTGCTTTGCCGCCAGTTCTTCCATAGGCTTCCAGCCGGAGCAGATGTTCCGGTGTCGGGATACCACTGCTTCCCGCTCCAAGCGCAGAACACCGATAACCACCGTATTGCGGGAAGAATTACCCAGACGCAGGACGTACTCACCTGCCTCCAGCACATACGCCCCGTCGGACTGGCGATAGCTTGCCAGATTTTTCAGGTCGAAAGAAAGATCCAGGGTCTGCCGTTCCCCGATGCCCAGCAGCTTTGTCTTGGCAAAGGCAGCCAGAGACTGGTATTCTTTGGGCAGCTTTCCATTGGGAGCAGATACATACAGCTGCGCCACTTCTTTACCGCCATAGGTACTGCCGGTGTTGGCAACCGTTGCTTTCACCGTTACCTGGGTTCCCTCCACCCCGATTCCGGCGGAATGGATGGAAAAGGTGGTATAGCTCAGACCATAGCCAAAGGGATAGGCCGGTTCTACGCCAAAGGAATCGAAATAGCGGTAGCCAACATAGATTCCTTCCTTGTAGTATTCTTCCTCCAGATTGCCGTTGAGATAGCTGTACTCCTTGGCAAAGGGGATATCCTCATAATGCTTTGCCCAGGTGTCAGAAAGCTTGCCGGAGGGAGTCACAATGCCGCTGAGCACATCGGCAAAGGCGTGTCCGCCTTCCGTTCCCAGCTGGCACAGGTACAAAATGGCGCCGATTCCGGGAATCTCCCGGGCAAAGGACATATCCATGGCAGAGCCGCAGTTGATGACCAGCAGAAATTTGGCATAGTGCTCCGCACAGAAGCGAATAGCCGCCACTTCCTCGTCCGTCAGGTACAGATCCCCTTTTTCCGCTTTCCGGTCTCCGCCTTCTCCTGCCTGACGGCTCAGCACATAGATGCAGGTGTCTGTATCGCTGGCAGCCACATCAGCCTGGGTGATGGGCCGTCCATGGGGCGCCCGGAAATCATCCAGCATCATCTGCATCAGGCTGTCTTTTTTCAGGAAATTGACCCGTTTTTTCTTCTCTGCTTTATAGGCTTTCTGGGCCGCAGTGTAGGCCTTTTCAAAATCTCCAATCCATTTGCGGGTGGTGATGGTAAAGCCCCGGTCTTCCATGCCTTCCAGAATGGTCACGGAATGCCGCTCATTCACTTCACCAGAGCCGGTACCACCTTTGATGGTGCGGGATGCACCGGCTCCGTAAAGCGCCACTTTCTGGGTTGTTAACGGCAAAACGCCCTCATTTTTTAACAAAACCATGCTCTCGCAGGCAGCTTTATAGGCAACGGTCAGATTGTCTTTCTCCCGTTGGGTAACTTCCTTGCTGTAGCTGGCTTTGGTCAGCAGTTCCATACAGAATCCCTCCTGTCTTGTTTTTTACATTATAATCGATTCCCATCGTTTTTTCCACACCCATTTCCGGAAATCCCCGGAATTCTCTGTTAAGAAATTGTAACAGTCGCGTATGCACTGTTTCGCAGGGTATAAATCCGCTTGGTTCTGGCAAGACTTACCTCCAAAGGAGGCGGTAAAATATGGTAAAAGGAATTTCCCGTCAGGTCATTGTGGTCCACGCCCCGGAGCCGAAACTCTTTGAGCAGGCCATTTTCATTCTGAAAGATGATGCGGTGGCCTCGGGAATCACCGACGAAGCCCTTCTGAAAGAAGCTCAGCAGGCCATTCATGGCTCCGAGCGGCAAGGGAAAAGGCGGCATCTGTATCTGTATGGTGCGGTCTGGGCCGCCGGCGGTGCGCTGCTGACAGGGCTTGTCTGGGTGATTACCCTGTTGTTTTGACTTGCGAAGGGCTCCCAAATGTAGTATAATGCAGGAAAAATCCTGATTTATCCTTTCTACGGCAGCTTCGCCAGAGAAAGGACAGAAAGAGAGAAACCATGCAAATCGGCAATTTGAACGTAACCAATCCCCTGTTCCTGGCCCCCATGGCCGGTGTCACGGACTGGGCTTTTCGTACCATCTGCGCCCAGCTGGGTGCCGGTGTTACGGTAACGGAGATGGTCTCCTCCCGGGCGCTGGTGTACAAAGACCAGAAAAGTGCCAAGCTGCTGCGCAAAAACGAAGGCAGTCTCTGCGGCGCCCAGATTTTCGGCAACGATCCCCAGATTATGGCTCAGGCAGCCCAGATGGCGCTGGAAATCTCCGGCTGTGATTTTCTGGACATCAATATGGGCTGTCCCATGCCCAAAATTGCCAATTCCGGCGACGGCTGCGGTCTGATGCGCACCCCGGAGCTGGCAGGCAAAATTGTAGAGGCTGTGGTTCAGGCAGTTTCCGTGCCGGTTACCGTCAAGTGCCGCCTAGGCTGGGATAAGGGGAGCATCAATGTGCTGGACTTCACCAAACGGATGGAAGACAGCGGCGCAGCAATGGTGGCAGTCCACGGCCGTACCCGGAGTATGCTCTACACCGGTGTTGCCGACTGGGACACCATCCGCAAGGTCAAGGAGCAGCTGTCCATCCCCGTGGTGGCCAACGGGGACATTACCGACGGAGCCGCAGCTGTCCGGTGCCAGAAGCGCACGGGAGCGGACGGTCTGATGATTGGAAGAAGCGTTTTCGGCGATCCCTGGATTTTCCAGGAGGTTCAGGCTGCACTGGCAGGCCAGGAGTATGCCGGGCGTCCCTGTCTGAAAGACCGGATTGATGTCGCGCTGCAGCAGTTCCGGCTTTCAGAGCAAGATCACGGGGAACACATCGCCTGTCTGGAAGCCAGAAAGCATTTTGCCTGGTATCTGCGGGGTGTGGCCCACAGCAGCTACTACAAAAACCAGATCACTTCCCTCAACACCATGGAAGATATTTACCGGGTGGCGAAGGATGTGGTGCGGGATCTTCGGTAAGATTCCAGAAATTGTCTGTGATAAAATTTCAGCCGTTTCATACCCTAAGTCAGAGGTGAGGGGTATGAAACGGTTTGTTTTTCTGCTGATGGTGTGTCTGCCGCTGCTGGCTTTGCCGGTCCGGGCAGAGCCGATCAAGTGGGTGGATTTTGATGTTTCCTATGAATCCATGAAATATGCGCTGGAGCAGGACATTGCCACGTTTGACCAGGAAAAGCACATCTCCTGGATTGACATTCTGGCGCTGGCAGCCTGCCGCACCGGCGGAAAATGCGGCCTTGCCTCGGTTCGTCAGG
>DVGO01000021.1 GCA_018712645.1 Candidatus Faecousia faecavium
AACTGCAGGCCTATCTGGACGAGTACTGCTTCCGCTTCAACCGCCGCATGACCGGCGATCAGATTTTCCTTCGCTTAACCAGAGCCGTCGCTACATCTTGTGGTGTGCTGAGTTAAGCCGATAAGCATTTATGGAAATTGCGCCATTACAGCAGGGCCTTCAGATCTTCCTCCGGCGTGGTAATGGGGGCGATGTGGTAATTTTCCACCAGATAGTTCAGAACGTTCTCCGACACAAAAGCCGGCAATGCGGGGCCAAGACGAATATTCCGGATTCCCAGGTAAAGCAGGGTCAGCAGAATGCACACTGCCTTCTGCTCGTACCAGGACAGTACCATGGAAAGAGGCAGGTCGTTGACGCCGCAGCCAAAGGCGTTGGCCAGGGCAACCGCAATCTGGATGGCGCTGTAGGCATCGTTGCACTGGCCAATGTCCATCAGTCGGGGCAGCCCGGCCACGGTGCCCAAATCCAGGTCGTTGAACCGGTATTTGCCGCAGGCTAGGGTCAGAACCACCGTATCTGCCGGGGTTTGCTTGACGAATTCTGTGTAATAATTTCTGCCGGGCCGGGCACCGTCACAGCCGCCCACCAGGAAGAAGTGCCGGATGGCGCCGGACTTCACTGCCTCCACCACCTTGTCCGCCACGCTCAGTACGGTTCCCCGGGCAAAGCCGGTCATCACCGTTTCCCCGCCATTGATGCCGGTGAAGGTCTGATCTTCCCCAAATCCGCCCAGTGCCAGGGCCTTCTCAATCACCGGGGAGAAGTCCTTCTCCTTTCCGATATGCACCATTTCCGGATAGGACACCACTTCTGTGGTAAACACCCGGTCGGCATAGCTGGTCTTGGGCGGCATCAGGCAGTTGGTGGTAAAGAGGATGGGTGCAGGGAGATTGGCAAATTCCTTCTGCTGGTTCTGCCAGGCAGTGCCGAAGTTGCCCTTCAGATGGGGATACTTCTTTAGCTCCGGATAGGCGTGGGCCGGCAGCATTTCTCCATGGGTGTAGATGTTGATACCCTTGCCCTGGGTCTGCTCCAGCAGCAGCTTCAGATCCAGCAGGTCGTGGCCGGAAATCACAATGAAGGGGCCTTTTTCCACCTTCAGCGGCACTGTAGTCGGCACCGGTGTGCCGAAGGTTTCGGTGTTGGCCTTGTCCAGCAGCTCCATGCAGCGAAGGTTGTATTTACCCACTTCCATCACAACAGGCAGCAGCTGCTCCATGTCCCAGTCCTCCCCAACGGCAAACAGGGCCTTGGCCATAAACCGATTCAGCTCCTCATCGGTGTAGCCCAGCACCATGGCATGGTAAGCATAAGCCGCCACGCCTCGGATGCCGAAGAGAATCAGCGATTTCAGGCTGCGGATGTCCGGATCGGCAGTCCACAGCTTCTGCATATCATAGTCGTCATTTCTGCCGCAGGGGGCATCGCAGCCGGTGCAGCCGGGAAGCAAGGCAGCCTTTTCCTGGTGAACCTGGTCAATCAGCTCCTGCAGGGTCTGGGCATTGAAATTTACATTGGTAACGGTGGCAAACAGTCCCTCGATCATCAGATTCCATACCCGGCTGGGAATCTGAGGGACATTGTCGGTAGTCCGGGCCAGACCAATCAACGCGCCGGTGAGGCGGTCCTGCAAATTGGCTACATCTGCGCTTTTTCCGCAGACGCCGGCCTTGCCGGTGCAGCCGCTGCAGCCGGCTGTCTGTTCACATTGAAAGCAAAACATCTTGTGTTCCATCTTGATTTTCTCCTTTATTTGGGTAAATTCTTCTCAGCGGTCTAAAATCTTGCCGTCCACAGAAATGGTCACCACCTGCCAGGGGATGAACTTTCCGCTGTTTTGCAGGGCTTTTTTTGCTGCCATTTCCAGGCCGCCGCAGCAGGGCACTTCCATGCGCACGATGGTCAGACTGCGGATATCGTTGTTTTGAAGAATCTGGGTCAGCTTTTCGCTGTAGTCCACACTGTCCAGCTTGGGGCAGCCCACCAGGGTGATTTTGCCCTGCATGAACTCCCGATGCATATTTGCATAGGCAAAGGCAGTGCAGTCTGCCGCAATCAGCAGCTTGGCTCCCTGGAAATAGGGAGCGTTCACCGGCACCAGCTTGATCTGACAGGGCCACTGAGCCAGCTGGGAAGGAATGTCCTCCTGCCGGGTGGGGACCTCCTGGCTGCGGTCAAAGCTACGCATCTGATGCCCCGGGCAGCCGGAATGGTGGGACTGCTTCTTTTTTTCCATGTTCGCCTTTACCGCCGCTTCATCGTAAGCCGCCGCCTCCCGCTCTGCGAAGGTAATGGCTCCTGTGGGGCAGGTGGGCAGGCAGTCGCCCAGGCCGTCACAGTAGTCGTCTCGCAGCAGCTGGGCCTTTCCATCCACCATACCGATGGCGCCTTCGTGGCAGGCTTCGGCACAGGCGCCGCAGCCGTTGCATTTTTCCTGGTCTATCTGAATAATTCTTCGAATCATAGGTATCTCCTTATTTTCTCTTGAACTGACAAAGGCAGTATACTATAATGATGGCAAACTGTCTGTTGTTTTAACAACACGAGGAGCTTTTTTATGGAACTTTTGTTATCCGAAACCCCGCTGTTTCAGGGCATTCAGGAAGCGGAAATTTCCGCTTTGCTGCAATGCCTGGCTGCCCAGAAACGAAGCTACCGCAAGGGGGATGTGATTTTCTCCGAGGGTACCGTCACCGAAAGTCTGGGGATTGTGCTGTCCGGCATGGCGCTGATTTCCTTCTGCGATGCCTGGGGCAATCACAGCATTCTGGGCCATGTGGCGCCGGGGGCGGTGTTTGCGGAGGTCTACGCCTGCATTCCCGGAGAGCCTTTGCGCATCAGCGTTTCCGCGGCAGAGGATACCACGGTTTTGTTTCTCAATGTCCGCCGAGTGCTGTCCACCTGCACCAACGCCTGCCCCTTCCATACCAGGCTGGTGCGGAATTTGCTGACGGTCTGCGCTCAGAAAAGCTTCCAGCTCTCCCAGCGGATTGCCCATACCAGTTTCAAGTCCATTCGTGGGCGGCTTATGTCCTATTTTTCCGAATGCGCCAAGGCATCCGGCAGCAATCGCTTCCAGATTCCCTACAACCGGCAGCAGCTGGCGGACTATTTGGGTGTGGACCGCAGCGCCATGAGCAGCGAACTGTCCAAAATGCAGCGCGATGGTCTGATCTGCTACCACCGAAACGAGTTTTTGCTGAAATCTCCCGAAGAATTTCAGGCTCTATAAGAAAAACGCTCTGGTATACCGAAATACCAGAGCGTTTGTTGATTTTTTATGGTTTGCTTTCCTGCCGGGACCGCCGGAACGGCTCCAGAATCCACTTCTGCAGGGGAAAATTCACCAGGAAGCAAATGGTGTACTGCACAAAGGCCACACCGAAAAACAGGGCAATTCCCAAGGAAATGGGCGAAAGCATGACCAGGAAAAGCACCCCTGCTGCTTCCAGCACCAGGATTCCCAGACTGCTCGGCGCACCCAGAAATGCCAGGGACCAGCCGTTGCGCAAAATCGCTCCCAAGGGCAAGTCCAGCGACGGCAGCAGCACAAAGCTGTACTGCCCCCACAGCACGGCGATAGCCAGCAGACACAGCCCTCCGCCGGAGAACAGCAGGCCATAGGGATTTCCGCCGTTGCTCAGCCCCAGACTCAGCAGGTAATAGCTTCCCGCCAGCAGGCCGCCGAAGAGAACGCCCAATCCCAGGCTCTTGCCAAACTCTTTCCGGAAAGCGTCTCGAAATTCCAGCCACACCAGAACATACCCTTCCTGCACCAGCTTGATGCAGGCCCGGTTCATCCCAGCCAGTGCCGCCGGAATGGTCACCACCGGCAGGCAGACAACGCAAAATACGATGTTCAAAAAGGCCAGCTGCCAGAAATGGGTCCAAAAAATGCGTATATAGTCCAAAAATCCCCGATCGTTTCCGGTTTGCGTCCCGGTAGGTTCCGGCTTTTCCCCGGAAAAAATGCGGTTTTTCATATTCTTTCTCCCATATCGTCGGTTTGTCCCGGCAAGACTTTTTCTCCCTCCATTGCCGCCGCTGCAGCGCAGAAGGTTCCCTCGGGATGCCAGGTCAAGGTTTTTTCTCCCAGGACAGTCCCATTTCCGTATGTGCCCATAACTCGCCACCGATACCCTGTGGGCAGCGGGATGGTGATTTCCTTTGGCAGATCGCCGCCAAACTGATGCAGCACAACAAACGCTTTCCCATCCGGAGCCATTCGGAACACGCCCTGCCAGCCTGCCGGCGTATTGTAAGCGGTAATTTCCGGGCCAAAGCGGTGGCTGTGTCCCTGGGCAATTACCGGGGCAATCCGGCGATAGAAGGCCATGCCTTCATCCACCAGCTGCCACTGCTGCGGCGAAAGCCGGGTCACATCTCCGGACAGGCACATCCGCCCCAGAAAGGCTGCTGCCATGGTATAGACAATCCGCCTCGGAGTGTCCTCCTGGCGCAGTACTGCCCAAATCTGGCTTTGCCAGGGCAGCAGGGCATAGTGCAGATTGGCCGCAATGATGGGAATGGCCACGCATTCGTGGGCATCGGAAAAAGAGGACATGGCGGTGCTGCGCAGCCAGGAGGGTTCCAGCCGGTGTCCCCCGGAGGCGCAGTTTTCCACCACCAGCTCCGGCAGCGTCTGGTGCAGCAGCTGATGAAAAGCCGCCACCTGCTCCATGTGCTGGCGCAGTCCTTCTCCCAGACTTTCCCCTCCGTCACAGCCCAGGCCAATGGTGTCGTTGTAGTCCAGCTTTACATAGCCGAACCCGTAGTCTTTCAGAAAATCCACAATGTGACTTTTTACATACCCTCTGACCCAGGAATCCCGGAAGTCCCAGAATCGACGGGTCATGGTGGTAATGGGGAAACCATCCCGTTTCAGCAGGTGCTCTTCCTGGTAATAGGCTTGGGCATCCGGCCCCACCGTTTCCGGCTCAAACCAGATGCCGGGAATCATTCCCGCCTGACGGATTGCCTTCACCATCTGTTCCAGCCCCTGAGGGAAGAGTTCTTGGGACACCTTCCAGTCTCCCAAAGCCTGGTCCCAGGGCTTGTCTTCCGGCTTGTACCATCCGGCGTCGATGACAAAGTAGCGGATGGGCTTTCCCCGCAGAACTTCCAGAATCTGGGAAATTCCCTCCTGGGAGGGACATCCCCAGCTGGTGCAGTACTCATTGAACACAATGGGCAGATCCCGCTCTACCTCCACCGGATTTTCCGGCATCAGGGCAGCGGTCATTCTCTGGGCAGCGTCCAGAACACCTTCCCCACGGCAAACGGTCACAATGGCCTTCGGCGTCCAGAAGGTTTCCCCGGGCTGGATCGTTTTCCGCCAGTGACCGAATTGGTAATCTGCCAACCCGCCGCTGAAGGACAGTCCGTCATCCGCCCGGTACAGTTCCAGCTGCCAGGAGGCATTATGGGCAATCTGACATCCCCAGAACACCCGGCTGCGGCGGTCCTCCACCATCAGCCAGGGGAACCAGCCGTTTACCGGCATGGAGCCAACCTGCCCAAAGCGAAGGGTGCGCACCCCAAGTTTTGCCCAGGAGGGTTCCAGGTTCAATTCTTCTGCCCCCTGAGACAGCAGCCGTCCTTCCATGCTCCAGGCGCTTTCCAGCCGATGAATCACCAAATCCCCCGGCGCATCCGCCGGGGAAAAAGGTGTCATATCAAACAGGGATACCGACGACAGGGCCTCCAGGCACACCGGTCGGGCGGTATCGTTATGGTAGGTGGTATGGCTTTCCAGCCAGCTGCCGCCGCGCCAGACCAAACTGTGGCAGAACTGTCCGTAAACCGGATGGCGCAGGGAAGCTTTCACCGTTTTCCCGCCTCCGGGAAGCGTCTGAACCTGGATCCGCTCCAGCTGCAATGCCCGGGTGGTTCCGCTCTGCCGCAGGGTTTTTCCCCCGGCATAGCCATTGGAGAAAACATCCCCGGTCACATAGGTCTGTACACAAGAATCCACCCCGTGCCGTTTGGTGTCCCAGGAAAGCGGCTCCATCCCCGCAGGAATCAGCCGCAGCCCCAACTGAAGGGTTTGCTCATCCAGCAGGTACTGGGCCTGCATATCCCCCAGGCGGACGGAGGTATGTACGATGACTGCCATTTTCCCTTTTCCTCCCCGGTTCACCGCAGATGGCTATCTGACCATCCTACCATATTTCTTCAAAAAATCCAGTACAAAGATTGGAAAATCAGTTCTTCATGCCGGTCATCACGATGCCTTCGACAAAATACTTTTGCCCGCACAGGTAAATGATAACGCCGGGCACAAAGGCCATACAGGTAGCCGCCATGATTTTGGCATAGTCCGATTTCAGGCCGCTCTTGAGCATGGAAATACCGATGGCAATGGTGAATTTCTCCGGATCGTCAATGTAAATGGTCTGCTGCAGCAGATCGTTCCACATCTGAATGAACAAGAACAGCGCAACCACGATAATTGCAGCCCGGATTGCCGGCAGCAGGATGCTCACCAGCACCCGCATGGGGCCTGCGCCGTCGATGGTAGCCGCCTCGTCCAGCTCTCTGGGAATGGAGCTGATGAACTGGCGAATCAGGAAAATATTGAAAGCGCCGCCGCAGAAGTAGGGCAGGATCAGAGGCAGGTAGGAGTTATTCAGATGGAAAATCCGGGTCCACATCAGATACAGGGGAATCAGTGTGACCATACCAGGCAGCAGCATGGAGCCGACGCACAGGGTAAACAGCAGCTTCTTTCCCCGGAACCGCAGCCGGGCAAAGGCATAGCCGCACAGAGTGGCCGTGACCGTGCCGCCGAATACGGAAGGGACAATGATGGTCATGGTGTTGATCAAGTATCGGCCAAAATCATAGGCCTGCAGGGTTTCCACATAGTTGGAAAACAGCCACTTGCTGGGGAAGAATTTCGGCGGGTAGGAGTACAGCTCTGCGTTGGACATCAGACTGGAACGGAAAATCCACCAGATGGGCAGCATGGCACCGGCGGCCATAATCAGCAGGATCAAAAACGATGCCGTGTCGGCAATTTTTTCCCGTCGTCTTCTGCTGGAAAGCAGGGTTCTGGCAGTAGGAAGATGACCCATTACTCTTCGCCTCCTTCATAGTAAATCCAGGTCTTGCTGGTCGAGAATACAATTCCGGTAAAGATGGCAATCAGGATAAAGAAGATGAAGGAAATGGCACAGGCATAACCGATCTGGTTGCTCTTGAAAGCGTACCGGTACATCAGATATGTAATAAACATGGAGGATTTGCCCGGGCCGCCGTTGGTCAGGGACAGGGCGGGGGTAACAACCTGCATGTTGGTGATCAGGCTCATGAGAAGGTTGTAGAAAATAATGGGAGTCATGCTGGGCAAGGTAACATGCAGAAAACGCTGGAACCCGTTGGCGCCATCGATTTCCGCCGCCTCATGATAGACACGGGGCACATTCTGCAATCCGGCCAGGAAAATGACAATCAAATTACCGCTGAGCCAAACAGAAATCAGCGCAAGAGAAGGAATGACATACTTGGTGTCATTGAGAAACAGCACATTGTCAATGCCGATAGACTTCAGGATATAGTTAAAAAGGCCAAAATTCGTCTCGTACAGCCACGACCAGCCGATGTACACAGCAGCTGCGGGCAGCACATAAGGCAGGTAAAACAGTGCCCGAAAGAATCCCCGGGCAGGAATTTTGCGGTTGAGCAGCATGGCAACCACCAGAGAGTAGATCATGCCGCCAAACACGGACAAAATGGAAAACACCACAGTAACCTTGATGGATTCCTTGAAATAGGGGTCTGTCGTAAACAGGCGGATATAATTCTCAATGCCGCAGAAGGTAGGGGTGGAAAGTCCCTTCCAGTTGAAAAAGCTAATGCCAAACACAGCTACCAGCGGGAGATATGTCAGAAAAATCAGTCCCACAAAGGCCGGGATCAGACACAGGTAGGCCGTCCGCTGTTCCTGCCTTCCCCGCTGCGAAAGGCGTCTTTTTTTGATCGTTGCATACAAACACCTCGTAAGGACAGGCGCCTGCCCATCGACATGGACAGGCGCCTCGATTTGGAAGTCAAAACTGTTTCGGCTTAGCCCATGCCGTCATGTGCCATGACCAGGGCATCATAGTTATCATTGATTGCCTGCTCAGCCGTCATGTTGCCGGTCCACACATCACCCAGGGCTGCGCCCAGCAGGTTGTTGAAGTCCACGGTATTGTTGGTGTAGTACCAGGAGGTGGGCTTGGCGTAATCACGAACGTAGTCACACAGGACAGGCTTTGCTTCCTCCATGGGAGGATATGCAGGGTTATCCAGCCACTTGGTGGTCAGTTCTTCATCCTCATAGTAGCCGCTGGTGGTGGGCATCCAGATACCGGCAGCGATCAGAGAATCCCAACTGTTTTCTTCTCTGGAATACCACTTGATGAACTCCATGGCCTCTTCCGGATGCTCAGTCTGAGAGAACACAACGTTGGGGCCGCCGGTGGAGATGGTAACCTTCTCCTTCATGTAGGGCAGAACACCGATGCCGTAGTTCAGGCCCTCTTCCCGGGCGGCGGACAGGCAGGTGCCGATGTTCCAAGCGCCGTTGGTGGTCATAGCGCAGGTGCCGGCGATCAGGGAGCGCTGCACACCGTCGTCAGTCAGGCCGGAGGACAGAGGAGCAACATGATGTACCAGGTACAGGTCAGCAATCTTCTGCAGAGCTTCGATTGCGGCGGGGTCGTTGATGGTAACTTCGGTGCCATCCTCATTGTAGAAGCCGCTGCCGTTGGAACGGCACCAAACTTCCAGCTGCCAAGGCAGGTTCTCGATCATGCAGCCGTACTGCACAATGTTGTTGGGGTCGAAGCTGGGGTCAGCAGCATTCTTACCGTTGGCGTCCAGGGTCAGCTGCTTGGCTACGTCCACGAACTCGTCCCAAGTCCAGGCATCCTCGGCGTTGGCAGGAGGATAGGGCAGGCCAGCGGCGTCGAACATATCCTTGTTGTAGTAGAGCACCAGGGAGTTATTGGCGGTGGCGTAAGCTACGGTTGCACCGTCGTAGGTGTAGGTAGCACTGGCCAGAGGCTTAGCCTCGTCCTCGCCGTACATTTCGCTGACATCTGCCAGCATGCCCTGCTCTGCCCACTGCAGAACGCCAGCCTCGCTCATCAGGCCGCAGTCAGGCAGGTTGCCGCCGGTTGCCATGGTGTTCAGCTTTTCCATGTAGGTTTCCCAGGGAATGGGCATAGGTATTCAAGTAACCATCCGGTTCCTGAGCCTGGGCAATCAGATCGATGACCTCGTCGGCGATGGGACGGAACTCCTCGCCCTCTCCGTAAGCGATGCAGAAGGCCACCGCTTCCAGCCATTTGTACAGGTCTGTGTCCTGGAAAATGGCGCCCCTGTGGACACCCTTCTGCAGTCCGGCGGCTACACGGAAGTTCTCTATGCAGTATGCCTTCTCCGCGTCCGGAATCCGGTCGTTGATGGCCTCCCACTGGTAGGGAATCACCTGATGGGCAACCATCTGGACGTAGGCATCGAACAGCGGATCCGTGATCTTGGTTTTGCCGACACTGGTCGGCACAATGGTAGTTCTCATATGTATCTGCTCCATTCGTATACATTGATACATTCGGATTTTCATGTCAGGATTTAACCTAATCGTTTAACTTGCACAGATATTATTGCACCGTTGTGCAGATTGTAAATCCTCTTTTCACAAAAAAGGAAGATTTTGGTTACTATCATAAAAGTGAAAAACCACTTTTGTGCATGTTCATAATATTTTCATTAATGCTTATCGACTTAACTCAGCACACCACAAGATGTAGCGACGGCTCTGGTTAAGCGAAGGAAAATCTGATCGCCGGTCATGCGGCGGTTGAAGCGAAAGCAGTACTCGTCCAGATAGGCCTGCAGTTTGGTGCATCTGCCGTGATAGGTTCCGATCAGAAACGCCTTTAAATTGCTGATTGCCTTGTGGAGCCAATGCAGATCACCGGCTTCATATTTTTTCGGATC
>DVGO01000002.1 GCA_018712645.1 Candidatus Faecousia faecavium
GTACGCAAATATGAAATACAAATACGGAAATCGTCATTTCTGGTGCCGGGGGTATTACGTTAGCACAGTAGGAAAGAACAGGAGGGCGATAGAGCAGTACATTCGAAATCAGCTACAGGAAGATTATACGGATGACCAGATGTCGATAAAAGAGTACGTCGACCCGTTTACGGGAGAGCCAGTAAAAGGGGGCAAGTAAAAACAAGCCCCTTTAGGGGCAGCCCGTGAAAGATATGCGGTTGGCAGACCTTTCGACGGGCCTTTAGGCTCAGCCAGAAAAATGCCCTAAGGGGGCTAGTGCAAACCACCGGCACAGCCGGTGGTTATGATTATAATAAAATCGTCCGCCGGAAAATGGCGGACGATTGAAGATTACTCTGCTTCCAGATCCTGCACTTTTTGATGTTTGCCAAAGTACGCCAGTACATAGCTGACGAAGGAAATTGCAAGGAACACACCGTCGGTCAGTGCAATCACATTAACCACAGCCGGGTTCATTTCGGGGAAGAGTACCAGAGCAATCAGGCTGATGAACAAAACGGTAGTGCACACCTTTCCGGTCATCAATGCTCCGGGAAGCATTCTGCCTTTGCGCAGGAAGAAGATGCCCGCAATCAGCTGAAAGGCTTCTTTGACTACGAACAGCGCCAGTACCGGCATCAAAACAGGATACTCCAGGGACAAACACAGCGTCAAGGTAAACTGGGTCATTTTGTCCGCAATGGGGTCCAGAATCTTTCCTACCGTGGTGATCATATTAAAGTGACGGGCGATTTTTCCGTCAATCATATCCGTCAAGCAGGACACAGCCATAATGGTTCCGGCGAGGACATACTGGTGCGTCTGGGTAGCGTTCAGATAAATGTAAGCATACACGGGAATCAGCGCCAGTCGGAAGAAGCTGAGTAAATTCGGTATGGAGAATATTTCCTTTTTCCAGTTTTTAATCAACATGGTTTTTTCCTCCGTAAATGGCTATAAATTGCAGTGTTATTATAGCACGCTTTTACGCAGATTATCAAGAGTAAGGATTCAAATCCGGAAAAAGTTTATATTCTGGACATATTCATGGAGGTTTCCCGGACGTGTAATTGTTTGTAAAAATCAGGGGGCTTGCTTGATGGTAGCCAAGGGATACTGCAGCGCCAGATGCTTCCAGGTATTCCGGTCCAGGTTTCCTGTCATGGGAAGACCGCACAGATGCTGGAAAGCAGAAATGCAATCGGCGGTGCATTCATCCAGAAGGCCGGAAATTGGCGGCTGACCCATGCATCCATACCGCTGTGAAATGACACACAGCATACTCTGAACCAGGTATAAATGGGGACAGCTTTCTCCTTTGTAGATGGTTTGACAGGGTTTCAGGGGGACATGAATGGACTGCGCAGGAACTTGATCTGTCAGCGCTGGTTCAAATTCTGCTACCACCGCATCCCAGGTGGCCTGATCCGTGATCCCGGTGATTGGCAGACCGTGTTTTCTTTGAAAGGTGGAAATTGCGCCCATGGTCTGCGGGCCGTAGATGCCATCGGGAATGATGTTGCCATAGTCGGAATCCCGCTGGGCGATGATTCGCAGCATGGTTTGCAGACTTCGGATAGGCTGACCAATAAACGTTTCGGGCGGTCTCATCGAATTACCTCCTGCTGCACCGGGTCCTGATTCCCGGAACGCAGAGCGGTACCGGGATATTGGGTCATGGTGCTGGTTTTGGAATAACGGGTGCGGGGATTGCCTTGATTCAACAGCGCATTGGTGTAGGGGAAATTCTCCGGATTGCGTAGGCTGGTGCCTTCAATTCCGGCAAACTGCTCATAAATTTTCTCCCAGGTTTCATTGTTGACAGAGCCTGTTTGGGGGATACCCAACCAGCGCTGGGCGGCTACAACTGCGTTTTGGGTAGCGGGACCAAAAATCCCGTCCACGGCAATCTCAGGGATTTCGGGAATATATGCCCCCAGTACACTCAGCATATACTGCAAATGCTCCACCCGAACTCCTCTGTCACCAAAGTCAATGGGGTTGGTATTTGCCCAGGAGATGGAGTAGAATTTTTGCCCCTGGCTGCGCAGCTCGGACAGGGAAGTGACAGCGGTATAGTATCGGACCAATGCATACCAGGTAGACCGGCCTACAATTCCGTCTACCGTCAGACCAAAGACTTCTTGGAATTTTTTGACCGCTGCTTCCGTCTGGGCACCGAATATTCCATCCACCGGAGAGATTTTGGGAATGGCAGGGTAGCTTTGGGAAATCCGATTGAGTTCCGTCTGAATCACTGCCACACTGGGGCCGGAGTATCCCCGACGCAGGGGATTGCCGGGATAGGAAGAAGTGACGCCGCGAACCGGGGCATTGGTCACTATTTCCACATTGCCATAGTAGCTGGTGAGAATTTGCTCATAACTGAGTCCGTCGGTTGCCAGATTCTGACTGCCCCATTGGCTCAATCCTTCACATGTTACGGTAGTACCATTGCAAAACTTTGCGGCCAGAGGCTCCACAAACCCAGGCCTGCGAAGATAGTCATTGAACATGTCATCGACCAAACGGGAGATGTTGTCAAAGAAACTTCGTCCATTGACAAAAAACTGGTCATATGCTGTGGAATTGGTGATGTCAAAATTGTATCCACGACTGCGATAGAATTCTGTGTAGACCCGGTTCAAAGCGAAGGAAATAATAGCCAGGATATTGGCCCGCAGCGCCTCTTCTTCCCAGGTGGGGTATATTTCACTGCTTGCCACATTCTTGACGTAATCGACAAAACTCACGGTGACATTTTCTGCGTCCGCACTTGGGACACCCAAATGTACCGTGATTCTCTGGGGTATGTAAGGTATTACGGAAACCATAGCATTCCTCCTATAGATTCTGGGGAGGGGTGTCGAAAATGACAGTATCGTTCCAAGCACCGGGAACTTCTGCCAGCGGAATCATTTCCAGGTTCTGAATCGTTGTTGTTCCGGCAAAGACCTGCACATGCTCAGCTTCGATCTGTTCATATCCCTGCCGATGTGCGTAGATGGTAACAGTGGCAAACGGGACTTCCGGCGGATTTGGCGTCAGACTTTCGGATTTATCCGGTACGGGTATTTCAATGGGGACGATGCGGCCGCTTCGATCTGTAATGCGCATAGCGATGGCAGTGCCATCCGTGGCAGTGACAATAATTGCTGTATCTTTCAAAGGCAGCTGGGCATTGCTGGCATATGCGCGCACCTGAATGTATCCGATTGCGGACAAAACAATCACTCCTTTCCTGCTCTCCCTTATTCTATGCGGCGTACAGGAAGAAAGTTACAAAGAAAGGTGGGCAGCGCCCACCTCAGAGAAATTCCTGCATTTGCCGGATATTTGCGTTTTCGCAATCCAACAGTTTCTGGGAAAGAATTTGTATGGGTTCGTCGGATTGAGAAAATTGGTGCAGATTCTTCAGTCCTGTAATCATACCCCGAGTGTTTCCCTGAATCATCATACCGGCGATTTTGGAATCGGTATTGCGCCCGGCAAGCTTCATCCGCGTCATCGTTTCTGCCATGAACCGAATGGCAGGGTCCAGCTCCGGCAGCTCCCAGCCTCTGTACATGGCGATACGATGAGCTTCTGTCTCAATGGAATCATATTCCCGCAGCTGCGATTCCAGTGCGTCCCGCAGTCCGGGCTCCATGCTGGAGTCCAGCACACTGCGAATACCGATCTGTCCCATCTGTGTGGTTTTCAGCAGGGAGGAAAGAAGTTCTTTGCTGTTTTTCATATAACATCACCACCAGTAGTATGCACATTCTGCCTTTGGGCATACATACAATAGAAGAATGGAAGGGATGTGATTTCTATGTGTGCAATTTCCGGAATCATCGGATTGCCGGCAGAGGAAACGGTGGTTAACGCAATGCTGAAAACCATGCATCGCAGAGGCCCAGATGATGCCCGCTTTTTTCAGCAAGAGGATGTAACACTGCTGCACGCAAGACTTGCAATCATCGATCCAGTCGGCGGACGACAGCCTATGGAACTGGACTTCGCCGGCGAGCATTATTGTCTGGTGTATAATGGAGAATTGTATAATACCCAGGAATTGCGCAGGGAATTGGCCGCCTCCGGACACCAGTTTCTTGGACATTCCGATACAGAAGTAGTCCTTCACGCCTATGCACAGTTTGGGGCAGACTGCGTGAACCATTTTAATGGAATCTTTTCTTTTGCGGTATGGGAAGAAAAGAACAGACGACTGTTTGTCGCCCGGGACCGGATTGGCGTCAAGCCCTTTTTCTACCATATTCATCAGGGAGGGCTATTGTTTGCCTCGGAGATCAAAACCATATTGGCCTACCCGGGCGTGGAGGCAAAGCTGGATGACAGCGGAGCGGCACAGCTGGTTATGCTTGGTCCCGGCAGACTGCCGGGAAGCGGCGTGCTGAAAGATATTTTGGAACTGGAGCCGGGTTGCTGCGGATATTTCCAGGAGGGAAAGCTATCGACTTACCAATACTGGAAGCTTCGGGACCGGATTCATCGCGATAGCTTTGCAGATACGGTAGCGCATGTCCGATACCTTGTAGAAGATGCTATCAAGCGGCAGATGGTATCAGACATGCCCATCGGAACTTTCTTGTCCGGTGGACTGGATTCCAGCATTATCACGGCCGTTTGTGCCAGGGAAAAGGCAAAAAATGGCGAAATCTTGAAAACCTTTTCCGTGGATTATCAAGACAATGACCGCTACTTCCAGGCTAACAAATTCCAGCCCAATTCGGATGCTTCCTATATTAGAACCATGGTCAATGCTCGGAAAACTGACCACCATTGGACAGTTCTGACACCGGAGGACCTGGTCAGTGCCTTGGAAGATGCTACCATTGCTCGGGATCTTCCGGGAATGGCAGATGTGGATTTTTCCCTGCTGGCTTTCTGCCGGGAGATTCGCAAAGAGGTAAAGGTTGCCCTGTCCGGTGAATGTGCCGACGAGATTTTTGGCGGCTATCCCTGGTATCGGGACCCGGAAGTTCGTGCCCAAGAAGGTTTTCCCTGGGCGCAAAATACCCGGCAGCGCGCAGGAGTTTTAACCTCCGCAGTCAGGGTGAATCCTACAGATTTTGTAATGGATGCATACCGAAAAACCTGTCAGGAAAGCGATATTTTGCCGGGAACAACGCCATTGGAACGGCGAATGAAAGAGATGGTAAACTTAAATTTCCGGTGGTTTATGCAGACGCTGCTGGACAGAAAAGATAGAATGAGTATGTATAACGCTCTGGAGGTTCGGGTCCCGTTCTGTGACTATCGAATTGCGGAGTATCTTTATGGCGTTCCCTGGGAATACAAGGATTACCAGGGGAGGGAGAAAGGACTGCTCCGGTGTGCGGTAGAGGGGCTTTTGCCTCAGGAGATTCTCTACCGGAAAAAGAGTCCGTACCCCAAAACCTTTGACCCGGCTTATGAAAAGCAGATTTCCGCAAAATTGATTCCTGTGTTAGAAGAAGATGGACCCTTGTGGCATCTTCTGAACAAGGAAGCGGTGGTGAACATGCTGGCAGAAGAGACACCATGGCCTTGGTATGGACAGCTGATGCGCAAGCCTCAGACCATGGCTTACTTGCTTCAGCTGGATTTCTGGCTCCGACAGTACCAAGTGGAATTCTGTTTTTAGCGATTGACGGATAGATGGGCCTATGTTAAAATAAATCCAAATGGAATTAAAAAGATAAAACAGGAGGCACTGTTAATGCGCAAAACAAAGATTATCTGCACCATCGGCCCTGCAAGTGAAAATGAGGAAGTATTGACCCAGATGTGTCAGGCAGGCATGAATGTTGCCAGACTGAACTTCTCCCATGGCACCTATGAAGAGCATGAGAAAAAGATTGAGCTGATCAAGCGTGTTCGCCAGAAGCTGGGCCTGCCCATTGCCATTATGCTGGATACCAAGGGCCCGGAATATCGGATTCGGACCTTCGCATCCGGGAAAGTAACCATTCACACCGGTGATCCGTTCACCTTCACCACCGACGAAGTGGAAGGTGATGAGACCAAGGTCAGCGTGAATTATAAGAATCTTGCCAAAGAATTGAAGCCGGGCAACATTGTGTCCGTCAATAATGGCCTGGTTAAGTTTGAAGTCCAGCAGATTACCGGAAATGATATTTTGTGCAAGTGCCTGGTCGGCGGTGTGCTGAGCAACCGCAAGAGCATGTCTTTCCCCAATAAGGTCATGTCTGGTCCTTACCTCAGCGAACAGGATAAGTCTGATATTCTGTTTGGTGTTCGGCATGGCGTAGATTTCATTGCGGCATCCTTCGTTTCCCGCAAACAGGATGTTTTGGACATTCGGAAGCTGCTGGATGAAAACGGCGGAAGTGATATTGAAATTGTCGCCAAGATTGAAAACCAATCCGGTGTGGACAATATAGAGGAAATCTGCTCCGCTTGCGGCGGCATTATGATTGCCAGAGGCGACTTGGGTGTAGAAATCCCGTTTGTGGAAGTGCCTTCTGTACAGAAAAAACTGACCCGAAAATGCCGGATGCTGGGCAAACGGGTCATTACCGCAACTGAAATGCTGGAGTCCATGATTCACAATCCCCGTCCTACCCGTGCGGAAATTTCCGACGTGGCCAATGCTGTATATGACGGTACCTCCTGCGTTATGCTGTCCGGTGAATCTGCTGCCGGTGAGTATCCGGTGGAGGCCGTAAAGGCAATGGCGCAGATTGCGGAATATACGGAGCAGCATACCGGTTACAAGAAGCGTTTCCTGTCCACCCAGTTTGATGGTGAGAATAACCTGGACTGCATTTCCCACGCAGTATGTTCCATGGCGCTGGATGTCAATGCCAAAGGCATTGTGGTTTGCTCGGTTTCCGGTAAGACCGCTATGCTGGTCAGCCGCTTCCGCACCCCGGTGGACATCATTGGCATGACTACCGATCGGAAAATTTGGCGGCGTCTTTCTATGAGCTGGGGTGTTACGCCGGTTATGGCGGATCAGTTCCCCAGTATGGATGTTATGTTCTACTACGCCAAAAAGGTGGCGGTGGATACGCTGGGTCTGCAGCCTGGTGACAACATCCTGCTGACCGGCGGCCCGATTAACGGAAAATCCGGCAATACCAACACGATCAAA
>DVGO01000022.1 GCA_018712645.1 Candidatus Faecousia faecavium
CAGGCCTCTTTTGCTGTGCATACGGATAAGAGCTATCATACCTCTGCTTTTACATTCAGTCTTAAAAGCGGAGCCTGACGAAAACGCCAATATTTGCCAGGAAGAGCATAGATGCCGACCAGGATTAAATACAGTTTTTTGGGGAGTCTAGGACCCCTCATTTTTTCTTCACTGTATCGCGGTCAATAGGGCTTCTTTCAGCTTCTGTTCGATACTGAGGAGTTCTGTTTCGGCATTCTGGCGGGCGGCGCGGCCCTCCTGCTGGATCTTGATGGTTTCCTCAATGGTGGAAATCAGATCCGCGTTGACCTTTTTCAGCGTTTGCAGATCCACAATGCCGCGCTCAGATTCTCTTGCCACTTCCGTGCTGTTCTGCCTGAGCAGTTCTGCGTTTTTGGTGAGCAGGGTATTGGTGGCGTCGGAGACGCTTCTCTGCATTTTCAGCACGCTCTCCTGCCGGTGAAGCCCCAGGGCAATGACAATCTGGCTCTTCCACAGCGGAATGGTGCTGAGGATCGCCGTCTGGATCTTATCCACCAGCATTTTGTCGTTGTTCTGGATGAGGCGGATCTGAGGCGCTGTCTGGATAGCGACGGTCTTGCTCAGCTTCAGGTCGTGGATCTTTTTTTCAAAGCGGTTTACCGTGTCCTCGAAATCCCGCACCACCTGGGCGCTCATGGCGTCGCCCTTAGCCGCCGCTTCGGCGCGCAGCTGCGGCAGGGTGGTTTCCTGCAATTCCTGTAGCTTTTCTTCGCCTGCGGCGATGTAAATTTGCAGTTCCCGGAAGTATTCCAGGTTTTTTTCATACAGCCCGTCAAACATGGTGATGTCCTTAAGCATCTGCATCCGGGCCTGATCCAGCTGCTGCTCGATGCGGTCGATCTGCACCTCCAACTTTTCATACCGCTGCATGAACTTTTTAACGGCCCGGGAGGCGTTTTTCAGGAATGGGATCTTATCCCAAAAGCCCTCGTCCAGCCCGTCCACATCCACCTCGTTGACCTTCAGCACCAGATCCGACATCAGCTCCCCCACATAGCCGCTGTCCTTACTGCGCACCTGTGTGAGGATATTGTCAGAAAAGCTGGAAATGTTCCGCTGCGCCCCGACGCCGTACTGAAGCGCAGCCTGAGAATCCATCAGGTCGATGCTGTTTTTGACCTCCTCCACCCGTGCTTTCTGCTCCGGACTCAATTCTTCCACCTGAGCGCGCACCGCTTCCACGCTTGCAGGCTTCTGCACTTGCAAGGCGGTATGTCCTTTACTCTGCATCAAAGCATCCAGTGTGATAGAATCTGCCATCTTTTATCTGCTCCTTCCCGCTATGAAAGCGCTTTAATGATCCTGTCCATGGTATTGGCATCCGGCATGGGCGCTACCTGCGTCAATTCCTCGGCAATACCGGACACCCCGAAATGGGCTGCATCCGTGGGGGTATCGTATACGCCAGTACGGAACCCATGCTTTTCCCAGGCCAGTCGCTGGATGTCCTCGTCCAGCAAGGCGTCGATCCCCGCCGTACCGGCCTCATCCAGGGCGATATACACATGGGAGGACCAGACGGTGGGCGTCGGGTACATCATCACAATGTCCCCCTTGATCTGCTCCCAAGTATCCGGGTTTTCCACGGCGAATTCCAGCAGCTGGTTTTCATAGCCGGCGATCAGAGGCTTGGCACCCATGCCGGTCTTCAGAAACTGATCGAACAAATCCGAGGAGGAGCTTTCCATATACCCCAGCTTCTGAAAAATATTTTGCAGCCGGGGCAGGATCTCCGCCAGATTGCTTTCGTCCGCCACGCCGCCGCAGAGGGTATTGGCCAAAAGCCCGGCGAACATATTGCCGGAATTGGATTTGGTCGGGTCGGTGGTGCCCACGGAAACACTGCCGTAAAGCTGGGGAAGGCCGATTTCCTCCCAGGTTGTGCCGGCTTCTATGGTCTCGGTCAATTTTTCCATGTCCACCGTGTATACGCCGTTTGTAACGACAGCAAGCCCGCTGTCGACCAAGGCCTGCGCCACGGCGCTGCGGGTATACAGGACGATGGGTGTATTGAGGATGATCTCGCTTTTCACCGGGTCTCCATGAACCTGCTTATACAGTTCCAGAGCCGTCTGATTGGAGGGGAATAGGAAATCCCGCCCCTCGGCGTCGTCGGTGACCATATCGATGGAACCTGCCTTGGCGTAGTCGATGACCAGCCGATACCTGTCCCGCAGGATATCCTGTACCTCCTCGTCTTCCAGCAGGCCGATTTTTTCGCCGCCCACATAACCGTTGATTTCAGTAACGGTTTGGCTATTACTGATGAATACATAGGCAGCGGCGGCTATGATGACAGCTGCCAGGATGCCCAGCCCAATGAGCTTGGTTTTCATTTTCCGCCCTCCATTTTCAAGGTGCTTTTCAGGAGTTCGATATCTGCCTCGATATCCAGCAGCTCGCCCTGCATCAGATGGGCAAACTGCTTTTCAAAGGCGGAGTTCAGCACCGGCAGGGTCTCCGCCGTCTTTTGCAGAATATCGGCGACCTCCCCCGAATGAAGCTCCGTCTCCTGGAAATCCACATATCTTGTCAGCAATTTGGCGGCCGTATCCAGATAATAGGTAAAGAAGCGGCGCGCCAGCTTAATTTTGTCTGGATTTTCCTCCAGATAGGTTAGGATCCGGGCCCCGGTAGCATATAGAGCCTGCGCATCCTGCCGCACAGAGGAAGTTTTGATCTCTTTTACTGCTTTATCAATGTCTGCCAGGTCCGCCTGGGCATCGTCCAAAAGTTGCCGGATCTCTTCACCGCCAGGCATAGATTCCACATCAATTCCCGCGATTTTCCGGCTGGGCTTGAGCAGGAAAAACAGTCCGAAATAGATGCCGACACACAGCAGGATGCAGACAATCAGATTCCAATGGAAAAATGGGAACAGTAGCAGGAAGACGATTGCAGCAGCAAAGGAGGAAACGAGCATTCGCGAAGTCTCTTTCATCAGTTATACCCCTTTACGCTGCGGAACGCCTCCGTCAGATTCTCCCGGCCGTCGAACACCCGGGCATTGGTATACCGCGCCAGCTCCTCCAGTTGGGTTTCGTCAGCGTCTCCAAACATGATGGAGAAGACCGGGACCTCAGTTCCAAGCCCGGCGTAAGCCGCCTCAAAATCGGACAGGGACCCGCTGGACTGCCCGTCGGTGAGCAGGATGATCGCCGGCGTATACTGCGACAGATCATATTCTCCCAGCAGCTCAATCCCCCGCACGGCGGCCGCGTACATATCGGTACCGCCGCCTACTTCCTGGTTTTCCACTTTGTCATAAAGCGCTTCCAGCTCGCTGCCGTTGCCTGTGGCCGTATAAGTGTCGATCACGCCCCCGTTAAAGGGAATAAGGATATTCACCTCGTTTTCTGATGCCTGCAAGAAGTTTTTCCGGGCGTTCTCCTGGATGAGCAGCTGCTCCATGGCCTGAACCAGCTGTTCATTTCCCTCGCCGCTCATGCTGCCGGAGTAGTCCAGGCAGTACACGGTAAGGGAAGGCTTGCGGAAATCGGTTTGGTATAGATTTAGGCATTCAAACAGAACATCGGCAGCTGGCATTTTGATGGGGGAGAGCACCCGGTCGGGCTGCAGGCCCCAGTCGGCCCGGAATACATCCTTGTTTTTCTCCGAAACCCCGGTGTAGCCAGAACGGCGGCCGGTGCGCTGGATCTCGTCCTGCACATCCTCCGACAGCAGGTATTCCTGCAATTTTAAAAACAGTTCCTCCTGGCCATCGTCCCCTTTGTCCACATAGCCCAGGGGCGAATCCGCCAGCGAAAGACCGTCATAGGGGTACACTACATACAGCGGCTCCTCGCCACGCTCTTCCAGTTCCCGGTTGGCCTGGATGACCAGGCACTCGTAGTTCACCATAGCGTCATAATCGCCCTGCAAGAACATGTCCTTCAGCCAGTCCGAGCTGCCGGAGGAGCGGTCCACGCCGGAGAGAAGCTCCTGCATTTGCGCCCTCAGTTCGTCACTCTGCAGATCCTCCGATGTGATGACTTCCGGGTTGCCCAGGAGCGCGTACAAAAATCCGATATACGCGCTGGCGCCGGAATTGGACTGAGTGGCGCTGGTCATGCAGAAGCGGAGTTTTCCGTTCCGGATCGCCTCAAGAAGGTCGTTTACCGACACCTCCCGCCCCACAAATCCCAGCTCCTCCGCCAGGCTTTTGCGGATACCGAACACCACCGGCGAAATGGAGATGGATTCCGCGTGCTTGATCCGGTGTTCCGTATCCCCCACCGTCAGCCACAGGCTGCTGGCCGGCCACACGGCGTCATAGGGGATGTCTTCCTCTCCCAGTAGACGCATGATATCCAGCGAGCCCATATAGGTCATCTCAATGCGCACATGCTCCCTGTCGGAAAACTCCTCCAAGATCGGTTCCAGTTCGGAATTTTCCGATCCGGAAACAATACGCAGCACCGAGCTACCACCACCCAAAACCGTGTCGGCTTCACCTCCGTCCGTGCTTCCTACATTGCAGCCGCCGAACATTGTCAGTATCACGAAAATGGACAGCAGACAACCAATAAAGCCCCTTTTCATTTTCATAGTGAGACCCCTTCCTTTGCCAACATTCGTATATTGCAAAGTAAATATTTTTTACAATTACAACAACCCATTATATTTTACAATGCGTCGTGTAAAATCTGCTACCTCAGCAAGGTAAAAGATATGTATATTTGGAGCAGTATGTGGATGGAGGGCATAGAATAAAACAAAGATGCTGAACTTGACGACACCGCAAAAAATAGACGATATCGCAAACAACAAGGCTGAGAAGCATCTTTTCCTAACAGAATGAAAAACGCCACATACAGCGGCAGAAATGCCTCAAAATTGACCCGAAATCACACACAAAAGCGCTGATATATGCCACACCCCCTTTGGCAGAGAGCAATTCTCGATTTCTCTTAAAGATTCGTAATAGGTATTGCAATTATCTCTGATTTGTATTATACTATATTCAAGATGAATTGGAGGTGCTTTGGTGAATACAGTTGGTGAGTGTTTGAAAACCCTGCGCGAAGGGATGGGACTTTCGCAAAAGAAGATGGCTGAGCTGCTGGATGTGACCCAGCCGAGCATCAACCGGTATGAACACGGGAAAGCGGTTCCTATTGAGGTCCTAATCGGGTATGCGGACTATTTTGATGTCTCGATGGACTATATCACCTGCCGCTGTGATGAGCCACAGGGCAAGCTGTATCAGGCACGACCGCCGATCTCCGACAATCCGGAATTGGGGAAGTTTATCGAGATGTGCTTTGACCCACATTCTCCGATGAACGGGCGGTTGAAAGAGGCCCTGTTCCGCATGATGGAGGGTAAACAATGAAAGCTGTGATTTACGCCCGATATTCTTCCGATAATCAGAGAGAAGCAAGTATCGAAGGACAAATCCGGGAGTGTACCGCCTTTGCCGAAAAGAACGGGATCACAGTCCTGCGGCACTATATCGACCGGGCTATTTCCGCCAAGACGGATAACCGGCCCGAATTTCAGAATATGATTAAAGACGGCAACAAAAAGCTGTTTGATATGATTATTGTCTGGAAACTCGACCGGTTTGCCCGGAACCGCTACGACAGCGCCCGGTATAAAGCGCAGCTCAAGAGAAATGGCATTAAGGTGGTTTCCGCTACGGAGGTCATTTCAGACGGTGCGGAGGGTATCATTCTGGAATCTATGCTGGAAGGCTTTGCCGAATACTATTCGGTTGACCTCTCTGAAAAAGTCGTGCGCGGCATGACCGACAATGCGCTGAAATGTATGTTTAACGGCGGGACGCTGCCGATGGGGTATTTGATTGACGAGGAACAGCATTTCCAGATCGACCCGGTCACGGCACCGTATATTCTGGACGCTTTCAAACAGTATGACGAAGGCGCGACTATGACGCAGATTCGGGACTGGCTCAACGAGCAGGGCATGAAAAATACCCGTGGAAATCCCCTGACCTACAACAGCGTACAGCACCTATTGAAAAACCGCCGCTACATTGGCGAATATCAGTACAGGGATATTCTCATTCCTGATGGCATACCTGCTATCGTACCGAAAGACCTTTTTGACCGGGTACAGGCCAAAATGGAGAAAAACAAGAAAGCCCCGGCTCGTCACAAGGCTGAGGACGATTATCTGCTGACAACCAAATTGTTCTGCGGGTACTGTGGAGCCTATCTCTGTGGCGAAAGCGGCACCAGCCGCACCGGAGTTGTCCACCACTATTACAAGTGCGTTTCGGTAAAAAAAGCGCAAGGAATGCCACAAAAAGCCGGTTAAGAAGGGTTGGATTGAGGATTTGGTTGTCTCCGAGACCATGAAGATGATCATGGATGACGATGCAATCGAAGCTATCGTTTCGATGCTCATGGAGCTGCAGGAACAGGACAACACCAATATTCCCCTGTACGAACGACAGTTACAGGAAACGAATACCAAGATTCGCAACTTGATAAATGCGATCCAACAGGGTGTTTTGACCAAATCCACGAAAGAGAGCCTTGAAGAATTGGAGGCGGCAAAAGAAGAATTGGAAACCCGTCTTGCCAATGAGCAGTTGTCCAAACCTCCCCAGATCAGCGCCGAATTTATGACCTTCTGGCTCCACCGTTTCCGCAAGTTGGATGTCACCAAGCAGAGCCACCGGAAAATGCTGATAGACACCTTTATCAATGCGATTTATCTTTACGATGATAAGATGCTGATCACCTTTAACTACAAGGATGGAACGAAGAAAATCACTTTCAGCGAGATACAGGAAGCCTCTAAAAGGGATGCTTCTGGTTCGGATTTGGAATGCTCACCGGCACCATAATGAACGGGGCCCCGCTTTTCGAACTCATTTATCGAAAAGCGGGGCTCTGAACTTTGAAAAGTCTTATCCCACAGGGCTTCCAATGTTTCATTAAAAAGGGGGAGTGCAAAGTGAAAATAATGGATGTTATCAAACGCATTGATGCTGTACCGATACCGGAACAAACAGTCATTACGCAGCTAAAGCATGAGGAGGATGACGAGCCGTACCAAGTATGGAAAATAGATACAGGTACTGCCCGGTATATTCTCAAAGAAGCAAAAGAAGACGAAGCAGAAACGTACAGTTTGATTCTCTCGGAATTAAACGACAATTGCATCCCCGTCGTATATGAAAGAATTTCTATTGGAGAAAACATCTATCTTCTTATGGAATATGTAGATGGAGAAAACTTGTGCAATTGTAATCGCAGCAAACTAACTTTGGGGCTGAACGCTTTGATGTCTTTGCAGAGAAAGACTTGGAATAATCAGTCACTTTCCAATTATGGATATTCGTTTGAAAAAAGTCTCCGTGGCCGTCAAAATCGAGGTAACTATCTAGATGATCCGCTTCTGGAAGAAGGGTATCAAAAATTTATGCGTATGTACCACACTGTTCCAAGAGCGCTGTGCTATGATGATTTGCTTCCATTCAATGTGATTGCTTCGGATAACAGGGCAGTTCTGATCGATTGGGAGTGCGGTGGCATCCTTCCGTATCCAACCGCATTCGCTCGTTTGATTGCACATGGCGAAGATAGGGAAAACGCTTTGTTTTTTATGACAGCGGAAGACAGAGCCTTTGCTATTGATTACTATTATGACAACTTGCTGAAGCAGATGGGCATTTCCTACACGCAATGGCGAAATACCCTGGAATACTTTTTGCTCTTTGAATACTGCGAATGGGTCTTTGTAGGGAATAAATACGGTGCCCAAAATAGCGAATTTTATAAAAAATATCTTCCTATTGCCAAACAGCAAGCCAACAAAATCAAGTGGATGGAACAGCAGCAAATATAACATGGAAATAAGATCTGCACGTTTTATCGATGCAATTCCACCTCCTTGCGTCAAAAATACCGTTTCTACAAGAGATTGCCGGAGCGAGCGTGGTGCTTGCTCCGGCGGTTTTGCCTTTGGGGCAGGAATGGGAATGCTTGCTTTTTTAACAATTCAAGAGTAGAATGAAAAAGAACGTTTTAGGTGCTTGTGTGAAAACGAGGTGACACTCTTATGAAAAATGTAGTGTATTCCGGAATTGACAATCTTCCCCGGGGGAAAGCTTCTGACCACCTGACCCAGGGCTGCCTGGTGCTGGAAGGCGGCGCCTTTCGGGGGGTCTATACCTCCGGCGTGCTGGATGCGCTGATGGAGGCGGATATCAACATTGCCTGTACCATTGGTGTTTCTGCCGGAGCTATGAATGGCATGAACTATACTGCCGGGCAGATCGGCCGCTCCGGGCGCATCAATCTGACATACCGGCATGACCCCCGGTATGTGGGATTGAAGGCCATTCAGGCCAACCGGGGTATTATCGGCTTTGATTTCCTGATGGATGGGGTGGAAACCTGGGAGCCTTTCGACTGGGACGCCTTTAACCGGCCCGAGCGGCGGTTTGTGGCGGTGGCCACCAACTGCCTGACCGGCCAGACGGAATATTTTGAAAAGGGAACCGGCGTGGATATCCGCAAGGCGGTGCAGGCTTCGGCCTCTATGCCCTATGTGTCCGAACCGGTGGACGTGGACGGCATTCCCTACCTGGACGGGGGCTGCTCGGTGAAGATCCCCCTGCGCTGGGCCATGGATCAGGGATTTGAAAAAATCGTGGTGGTGCGCACCCGGCCCAGCGGATTCCGCAGCAAGGTGAAGGAGCGGTCGAGGCATTTGGCCCAGCGGGTTTACCGGGGATATCCTGCCTTTGCCGAAGTCCTGGGCGGCACTGCCCAGCGGTATAACCAACTGTGCGGAGAGCTGGAACTGCTGCGCCGCTCCGGCAGAGTATTTGTCATCAGCCCCTCTTCTCACTTTACCGTATCCCGATTGGAAAAGGATATGGAAAAATTGGGAGCTTTCTATTATCTGGGCTACAACGACGGCAAGGACCAGCTGGATGCCCTGAAGGCTTACCTGGAAGCCTGAGAAAAAACATAACCGCAGAATCGGGAAGATTCTGCGGTTTTTATAACGGTTGCACCGTTGTCGTTTTGATGCTACAATGAAAAATAAAAAGAAACGAGGAAACTCTATGGAAAAACCCTGGATTGTGGTGCGGGGTGCGGGAGATTTGGCCACCGGCGTGATTGTCCGGCTGGTGCGCTGCGGCTTCCGGGTCTGCGCCCTGGAATGCGGCAATCCTTCCGCCATCCGCCGAAAAGCGGCTTTCTGCGAAGCGGTCTGGCAGGGAAGTACACAGGTGGAAGGCCTGACCTGTGTGCGGATTGCCCGCCCTGAGGAATCGGACACCATCTGGCAGCAGGGGAAGATTCCGTTGCTGGTGGACGAAACCGGAGCCGCAATTCCTGCTTTGCAGGCTGCCGCTGTGGTGGATGCCATCATTGCCAAGAAAAACCTGGGAACCAATCGGGCAATGGCCCCCATCACCGTGGGCCTCGGCCCGGGCTTTACCGCTGGGGAGGATGTGGATGCCGTGGTGGAAACCATGCGGGGCCATCATCTGGGCCGGGTGATTCTGGAAGGCAGCGCCATTGCCAATACCGGCATCCCGGGAAACATCGGCGGATTTACTTCCCAGCGGGTCATCCACGCCCCGGACAGCGGAAAAATGACGTTCGTTACAGACGAAGCGGGGAAAACCATTGATATCGGGGCCGTGGTGAAGGAAGGCCAGATCATTGCCCGGGTGGGACAGACCCCGGTCTACACAACTCTTACTGGTGTTCTCCGGGGCCTGATCCGGGAAGGATACCCGGTTACCAAGGGACTGAAAATTGCGGACATCGACCCCCGGCTGGAACAGGCGGCTTTTTGCGATACGGTGTCGGACAAGGCCCGCAGCATTGGCGGCGGCGTGGTGGAAGCCCTGCTGTTCCTGGGGGCGAAGAAGCAGATTCAGCTGCTGTAAAGGTGTCCCAGAACCCAGGGGGGCAGGAAGGAAGCGTCCTCTTTCAGACTGCCAATCTGGCATGACAGTCCTTCCGGTTCCAGTGCCCGGGCAGCCTCCCGGGCGGCGGCAAGCTGCGAAGGCCCTTCTGCCTGATTAAGCAGCACCAGGCAATTCTCTGGCGGCAGGCCGGAAACTTGCAGAGCTTCCCGGGCGCAGAAAAGCAGCACTTCGGCAGATACCGGAGTTTCTTCCGTCCACGCTGGGCATAGCTGCCAGCGATGCACCGCCTGGGAAACCGTCTGTCCCAGGGCGGACAGGCCCAGAACAATCAGACACAGGTCACACCCGGCGGGGATTACCGGTTCTCCCTCTTTGTGGAGTTTCAGCGGGTGCTGCCGGGAACCGTCGGCTTCGCATAGGGTGAGATCGGCCCAGCTGCGGCCTTGGGAAAACAAATCCTCCGGCAATCCGGAAAGCTTGCCCTCCTTTGCAGCCATTCCGGCGCAGACAATTCCGGGCCGGGACAGTGCGGCTTGCAGCTGCTCCGGATCTGGATTGACCAGCAATTCCCGACTTTCCGGCGGGGATACGGGATAAATATGAGTGGTGGTAGTAACGAGCACCCGTTGACTGGGGCAGGCTTTTGCCAGAGTCAGCATGGCGGTGGTTTTCCCGCCGCTGCCGATTATGGCGATGCACGGTGATGGGTTCATAGCGCCTCCTGAAAGAAGAAATCCTTTTCTGTAGCATACTCGGATTCCATCCATAGGTCAAGGCTTTGTTCTGCTTTTGCCTGAGAAAAATCAGGTGGAGGGAAACAATCCTTGACCTTTTTCGAAGAAAGCGTTATTCTTATAGAAAAACAACGAATTGGGAGAACGATATGGAACCATCCATTGTGTTTTGCCGGGGCGGCGGCTGTACCGCCAAACTGGGAGCGGGGGTTTTGAGCCATGTGCTGGAAAAACTGCCCAAGGGACAGCCGGACGAAAATCTGCTCATCGGCTACGACAGCCGTGACGATGCGGCGGTGTATAAACTGACCGATGATTTGGCGGTTGTCCAGACGCTGGACTTTTTCCCGCCCATGGTGGATGACCCCTATCTTTTCGGGCAGATTGCGGCGACCAATGCCCTCAGCGATATCTACGCCATGGGCGGCGAGGTGAAAACCGCTCTGAACATCGTCTGCTTCCCGGAGAATATGGATCTCAACATTCTGGGGCGGATTCTCCAGGGGGGCAGCGAGAAGGTAATCGAAGCCGGGGGTATTCTGGCGGGGGGACATTCCATTGCCGACGACAGCGTCAAATACGGCCTGTCCGTTACCGGTATTGTCCATCCGGAGAAAATCTACCCCAACAATGCCTGCCAGCTGGGGGATGCTCTGATTCTGACGAAGAAGCTGGGAGTGGGCATCATCTGCACTGCGGGCCGGGTGGGACAGGCCAGCCCGGAAGCCATGGATGCCGCCATTGCTTCCATGACCACCCTGAACAAACGGGCATCCCAAATCTGCCGGGATTTTCCCGTCCATGCCTGCACCGATGTTACCGGTTTCGGCTTGATCGGACACCTGTTGGAAATGCTAGACGGGCGGTATTCTGCCCAAATTTACGCAGACCGGGTGCCGGTATTTTCCCAGGCGCTGGAATATGCCGACGAATTTTTGCTGACAGCGGCTGCCCAGCGCAACCGCAACCATGCAGGAGAGGCTGTCCGGTTTGAGAATGTCCCCTTTGCCATGGAAGAGGTGCTCTTTGACCCCCAGACCTCCGGCGGTCTGCTGATCGCCCTGCCCAAGGAAAGTGCCCCGGCACTGGAAGAAAAACTCCAAGCAGCCGGACTGCCTGCCGCCATTGTGGGAACCATTACCGAAAAGATGCAGGAAGCAATCCTGGTAACCAAGTAAAAGAGAGGAAAGACTTATGATTCATGTCAATGCCATGGGGGATGCCTGCCCCATTCCAGTGGTCAAAACCAAAAACGCCATTGCCCAGCTGGGCGGCCCCGGCTCGGTGGAAACCTTGGTAGATAACGAAATTGCCGTACAGAACCTGACGAAAATGGCCAATCAGAAGGGCTATGCCGTCCGCTCGGAAAAGCTGGAACCGGGAAAATTCCGGGTGGTCATGACCGTAGGGGAGCGGTTGAAGAGGAAACAAATGCCGGAGAAGAAACCTGCCTGGTTGTGCCGGAAGGCAAGAAGAAAAACACGGTGGTGGTACTCTCTGCTTCCACCATGGGAACGGGCAGCGACGAACTGGGTACGGCGCTGATGAAAGGCTTTGTGTACGCTCTGTGCCAACAGGATACTCTGCCCAGCACGGTGCTGCTCTACAACGGCGGAGCGGCCCTGTCCTGTGAAGGTTCTGCCAGCCTGGAAGACCTCAAATCTCTGGAAGCCCAGGGAGTGGAGATTCTCACCTGCGGCACTTGCCTGAATTACTACGGCCTGACGGAGAAGCTCCGGGTAGGCCAGGTCACCAACATGTATGTGATTGCCGAAAAAATGATGCTGGCAGACTGTATCGTAAGACCCTGAGCAAGCCTATGAGACAGAAGAAACCGGCACTGGTGATTACCTTCTCTTCCACCACCGCCGCCATTCGGATGGAAGCATTCTGCCTGGAAAATAACCTTCCCGGACGGATGATTCCTGTCCCCCGGGAGATTACCGCCGGATGCGGTTTAGCCTGGAAAGCGCCAACGGATGCTCAGGAGCAGCTGACCCAGAGCATGACCCAGGCCGGAATCCAGTGGGAGGACCTGCGGATTCTGGAGCTTTGAAAATAGGGGAAAAACAATGATTTATCTGGACAATGCTGCCACAACCATACAAAAACCGCCCCAGGTCATCCAGGCGGTTGCCGAGGCCATGCAGACCCTGGGCAACGCCTCCCGGGGCGCCCACTCGGGAGCCCTGCAGGCAGACCGGGTGATTTGGAATGCCCGGTGTAAGGTTGCCGCCCTTTTCGGGTTTTCTCACCCGGAGCGGGTGGTGTTTACCGCCAACGCCACCGAAGCGCTGAATATTGCCATCAACGGCCTGTTTCAGCCCGGAGATCACGGGATTTCCACAGACTTAGAGCACAATTCCGTACTGCGGCCGCTGTACCGCCTGGAAGACCAGGGGGTGATTTCCCTGGACTTCCTTCCCACCGATGCCTTGGGCAATCCGGACTACAAGTGCCTGGAATCTCTGCTCCGGCCCAATACCCGGGCCATTGTCATGACTCATGCTTCCAATCTCACCGGCAATCTGGTGGATTTGGAGCGGGTGGGGAAATTCGCCAAAGCCCACGGCTTGCTCCTGGTGGCGGATGTGTCCCAGACTGCAGGAAGCATCCCCATTTTTATGGAGGAGTGGGGCATTGACGTTCTCTGCTTTACCGGGCATAAAGGACTGATGGGGCCCCAAGGCACCGGAGGACTGTGCGTTGCTCCGGGGGTAGAGCTGCGGCCCTGGAAGGTGGGCGGCTCCGGCTTTCATTCCTACAGCCGCACCCACCCGGAAGAATATCCCACCCATCTGGAAGCGGGAACCCTGAACGGTCACGGCATTGCCGGACTGTCCGCTGCCCTGGATTTTTTGCAGGAGGTGGGAATTGACGCCATCGGCGAAAAAGAAAACCGGCTGCTGAGCCGTTTTCTGGACGGAGTACGGCAGATTCCCGGTGTCCGGGTGTATGGTGATTTTTCCCAGCCCCGGCGGTGTGCCATTGCGGCGCTGAATCTGAAAGATGTGGATTCCGCTGCGGTGGCGGATGCGCTGATGGCCGATTACGGCATTGCCGTTCGCTCCGGCGCCCACTGTGCTCCCAGAATGCATCAGGCTCTGGGCACCGCCTCCCAGGGAGCCGTCCGGTTCAGCTTTTCTTGGTTTAACACAGAGCAGGAAGTGGATGCTGCCATCCAGGCATTGTGGGAACTGGCCCAGGAATAACAGCAAAATGCCCGCAGACCTCCATGCAGGAAGGTCTGCGGGCGTATTTTTGTGGTTAAACTTCAAATTGCAGCTGTGCTTCCGTTGCTGCGGCAGGGTCTTCTTCCACAGTGGCGAATTGGGTTTCCTGGAAGGTGACCTTGTCTTTGTTGGGATAGCGGCCCATGGACTTTCTGCGCACCAGTTCGGTGTGCAGGAGAACAGACCCCAGAGGGAATCCGTCCATCAATGCTTTTAAGGTCAGAAAACCGCTTCTTCCCAGCTGCATCCGGTCCACCCGCACCGAGGCCAGGGGCGGGACGGTGTAGGCGCAGAAGGGAGAATCGTCAAAGCCCACAATGCTCACATCCTGGGGCACCTGCAGTCCCAGTTCCTGGCAGTGAATCATCACCGCATGGGCCAGCAGATCCTGACTGCAAATGATGGCGGTGACCCCTTCCTCCAGCAGCCGGGGCAGATGCTTGTCGATGCACTCGCTGGTATGGCTGGAACGGCCTGCCAGACGGGAATTGCTGGGAAGGGCGCACTTGCGCAAAGCCCGGAAAAAGGAAAAATACCGGATTTGGTTGACATAAGAATTCAAATCTCCGCTGAGATAACCGATTTTCTTGTGCCCCAGCTTTTGCAAGCAGGTAACCACCTGATACATGGCTTCCTCATTGTCTCCGCCCAGCTGGGCGACCCGGGGATTGCCGGGAACGGGGATGTCCCAAACCACCGCCGGATACCGGCAGACTTGAAAATCCTGAAGCCAGGGATCTCCCGGGGCCAGCCCCAGAAACAGGGCACCGGCGTATCCCCGCTCCTGCATATAGGCATCGTACATCACCTGAGCCTGCATCAGCGGGTCCAGGGGAATCACGTCAATCTGGTAGCCGCTGCTTTCCGCCATCTGCCGGAACCCGGCGATGATGGACCAGACGTAGTCGTTGGGGGAGGTATAGGCCATGTTTTCCAGGAACAGGGCGATTTTTCCGGCGTCGGAGGGAGAAATCTGAATATAGCCCACTTCCCGGGCAACCTGATACACGGCTTCCCGGGTGGCGCTGCTGACGTCAGCGGCATCATTCAGGGCTTTGCAGACGGTACTTTTGGAAATGCCCAGGCGCCGGGCAATATCTTCCATGGTTGCCATTGCGGTTCCTCCAATCTTCCGGTGATTTGATATTATTATAGTGGATATTGTGGAAAAAAGCAAGATTGGCTTCCAAGCTTCGGGCATGGACTTTTTCGAAAAGGTATGCTATGATACACCAAGAAAAAACAGAGAGGAACGATCTTATGAGCAGAGCGGACGAACTTTACAAAAAGACCTGTCAGGACATTCTGGAAAACGGCTTTTCCGATGAGAATTTGGAAGTCCGTCCCCACTGGCCAGACGGCACCCCGGCCCATACCATCAAAAAATTCGGCGTGGTGAACCGGTACAATCTGGCGGAGGAGTTTCCCATTATGACCCTGCGCCGGACCTACTGGAAAAGCGCCGTGGATGAACTGCTGTGGATCTGGCAGAAGAAGTCCAACCGGATCTGCGACCTGGGCAGCCATGTCTGGGACGAGTGGGCAGGCCCCGACGGCACCATTGGCAAGGCTTACGGCTACCAGCTGGGAAAGAAGCACCAGTACAAAGAGGGCATGTTTGACCAGGTGGACCGGGTGCTGTATGATCTGAAGCACAACCCGGCTTCCCGGCGGATTCTGACCAATATCTATAACTTTGAAGACCTGCACGAGATGAACCTGTACCCCTGCGCCTACTCCATGACCTTCAACGTCACCGGCGACACCCTGAACGCCATTTTGAACCAGCGTTCCCAGGACATGCTCACCGCCAACAACTGGAACGTGGTGCAGTACGCCGTGCTGACCCACATGATGGCCCAGGTTTCCGGGCTGAAGGTAGGAGAACTGGTGCATGTGATTGCCGACTGCCATATCTACGACCGGCACATCCCGGCGGTAAAGGCTATGCTGGAAAAGGAAGGCTACCCAGCTCCGAAATTTACTATGGACGAAAGCATTACCGATTTCTACGCCTTTACCAAGGACAGCTTCCGCATGGAAAATTACCAGTATCACCCCTTTGATTTTGAAATTCCCATGGCGATTTGAGGAAGAAACGATGGAACTGATTGTAGCGGTATATGACGATTGGGGCATCGGACGGGACGGAACCCAGCCCATTGCCCTGTCTGCGGATCGGAAATTCTTCCGGGAAACCACCCGGGGTGCCATGGTGATTGTGGGGCGGCGTACCATCCAGGATTTTCCGGGACAGAAGCCCCTGCCCGGCCGGGTCAATGTGGCCCTGAGCCGCAGCTGCCAGGAAATTCCGGGCTTTACGGTATGCCAGACCCCGGAGCAGGCCCTGGAACTGGCCCAGAATGCTGACCGGGCCATGGTCATCGGCGGCGGCAGCGTTTACCGGCAGATGCTGCCCTACTGCGACAGCGCCTATGTGACAAAGGTGCATGTTTGCCCCCCTTCCGATACTTATTTTCCCAACCTGGATCAGGACCCTCAGTGGGAACTGTCCGAGACCATCCAATCCGGTGAGGAAAACGGCATTGGCTATGAAATGCTCCTCTACCGGAGAAAAACCCAAGAATAAGGAGACCTTTTTATGAAATATCTCATTTCTTTGCTGCTGACTGCCCTGATGCTTACCGGCTGCGGCGGCAGCGAAAGCGGCGGCTATCGCCAGATTACCCAGGAAGAAGCGGCAAAGGTGATGGAAAGCGGGAATGATTACATCCTGCTGGATGTGCGTACCACCGAGGAATTTGCCCAGGGTCATATCCCCGGCGCCATCTGCATCCCCAACGAAACCATCGGCACTGAGGAAATCCCCCAGCTGCCGGATAAGGACGCCACCATTTTGGTCTACTGCCGCAGCGGCAACCGCAGCAAGCAGGCTTCCCAGAAGCTGGCAGATCTGGGATATACCAACGTGCTGGAGTTTGGCGGCATCAACACCTGGACCGGCCCCACGGAAACAGAATAAAAAGAATCAGCCCGGAGCGTACACATGGTAAGCTCCGGGCTGGTTGTTTACTTACGGGTGCGTTTGGGTTTGACGGGGACAGGCTTTTTCCGGGGAGCGGGGGCAGGTTTTCTGGCGAGACGGCCTTTTGCCGCTTTCGGAGGCGGGGCGGATTTGCCCGCCTGGGGAGGGACTGCCCGGATCAGGCACTTGGGGCCGGAACCGATGAGATCTTCCCGGTGGGCGGCCAGCAGGGCTTCCCGCACCAGGTAGTAGTTCTTGGGGTTGCGGTACTGAATCAGCGCCCGCTGCATGGCCTTCTCATGGGGGGCGGTGGGAACGTAGACCTTGTCCATGGTTCTGGGGTCCAGTCCGGTATAGTACATCACCGTGGACAAGGTGGAGGGGGTGGGGTAGAAGTCCTGGACCTGCTCCGGATTGTAGCCCATGTCCCGGATGTACTCCGCCAGCTGTACTGCCTCTTTCATGGTGGAGCCGGGATGGCTGGACATGAGATAGGGAACCAGGTACTGATTCATGCCGTACTGCTGGTTCAGGGCGAAGTATTTGTCCACGAACTGGTTGTACACCGCATTTTTGGGCTTGCCCATCCGGCTGAGCACCGCATCGGCCACATGCTCCGGGGCCACCTTCAGCTGTCCGGAAATGTGATACTGCACCAGTTCCTTGAAGAAGGTGTCCTTTTTGTCCGCCAGCAGGTAGTCAAAGCGGATGCCGCTGCGGATAAAGACCTTTTTCACCCCGGGAATCTTCCGCAGCTTGCGAAGCAGGGCGATGTAGTCGCTGTGGTCGGCCTTCATATTTTTGCAGGGGGTGGGGTAGAGGCACTGCCGTCCGCCGCAGGCGCCTTTGGTCAGCTGCTTTTCGCAGGCCGGGTGGCGGAAGTTGGCGGTGGGGCCGCCTACGTCGTGGATGTAGCCTTTGAAATCCTTGTCCTTGACCATTTCCTCTGCTTCCGCCAGAATGGACTCATGGCTTCTGACCTGAATAATCCGTCCCTGGTGGAAGGTCAGGGCGCAGAAGGAACAGGCACCGAAACAGCCCCGGTTGCTGACCAGGCTGAACTTCACCTCTTCAATGGCGGGCACGCCGCCGGCCTTGGCGTAACTGGGGTGCCAGGTGCGCATGTAGGGCAGGGCATAGACCCTATCCATTTCCTCCGTGGTCAGAGGCTTCTGGGGCGGGTTTTGCACCACGAACTCCTTGCCGTAGGGTTCTGCCAGCCGCTTGGCGGTGAAGGGGTCGCAGTTTCCGTACTGAATCCGGAAGGATTCGGCATATTTCCGCTTGTCCGCTTTCAGGGCTTCAAAGGCAGGCAGAACGATGGTGGGAAGGCTGTCGTCGAGCTGGGACGTTTTGAACACCGTGCCGTCAATGTAGGTAATGTCCTTTACATCCAGGCCCGAGTTCAGAGCGTCGGCAATTTCGACAATGCTTTTTTCACCCATGCCGTACATCAGCAGGTCTGCCTGACTGTCCAGTAAAATGGAGCGCTTCATGCTCTCTGACCAGTAGTCGTAGTGCCCCAGCCGCCGCAGACTGGCCTCGATGCCGCCGATGAGGATGGGAACATCCTTGTAGCTCTGACGGATCAGGTTGCAGTAGACAATGGTGGCATAGTCCGGCCGCTTGCCCATGACCCCGCCGGGGGTAAAGGCATCGGTTTTGCGCCGGTGCTTGGTGACGGAGTAGTGGTTGACCATGGAATCCATGTTGCCGCCGGTGACCAGAAAACCCAGCCGGGGCCGGCCAAAGACCTGGATGGACTGGGGATTTTTCCAGTCGGGCTGGGAGATGATGCCGACAGAATAGCCGTGGCTTTCCAGAACCCGGCTGATGATGGCGTGACCAAAGGAGGGGTGGTCAACATAAGCGTCACCGATGACGTAGACAAAGTCGCACTGCTGCCAGCCCCGATCCAACATTTCTTGCTTATTTATGGGCAGAAAATCCATATTCTACCTCCTGAGAACCATTTTCTCTCATTATAGCAGATTTTTTGCCGAAAGGGAAGCAAAAAAAGCGTGCGCAAAAATTGCGCACGCTGGCTGAAAGGGCTCTTATTGTTTCTGAAGCTGTTCCAGAGCCTTTCTCACTATCTCCGGCATGGAGACGCCGGCATGGCCCAGATTTTCCATAATGGACAGTACCTCATTGCTGCAAAAGCCGATGCATACCGCATCCCGGACAAAATCCGTGCCGCCCAGACGGTCTACCTGTACTGCTACCACAACGAACAGCAGCATCAGCCCCTTCCGGCACAGCCCCTGAAAGCCGTAGGAAGAGTTATATGCGCCGGTTTCGGACTTGGTGCTGTTGTGAAACACCAGCGCAACCAGCGAGCCGCTGATATAATCAATGCTGATGCACACGATCAGCGCCGACAGAGCCGCATCCCAGCCGCCGAAGGCTGCGCAGATGCTGCTGCCCAGAATTCCCACCAGGGTACAAAGCATTTGTTTCATTTCTTCACCCCCTTTGCCCCCAGGCAAAAGAAGGCCCCGGGTTGCCGCCATTCGGGCAACCCGGGGAAACATTATTTGTGCTGAACTTTCCGCTTCACGCCGTCGGTGCCGATGATGTAGGTGTTTTCCAGCTGGCCTACCAGATTGGCTTTGACGGAGTCAATGTAGATTCTTCTGAGCTTGTCCCGTTCGGCAAGCTCCTCGGCAGTTAAGCCTTCTTCGGTTTTTGCTTTTTTTGCCAGGACGTTGATCCGGGCGATGACTTCATCCATTTTCATACACAATTCCTCACACATAGCGGTGGATGACCACCGAAATTCGATCTTTTTTGGTTTTCCCGCCGACGCTGGCAAGCTTCAGCTTACCAAAGCCCCGGAGGGAGACTTTCTGCCCTTCCACAAGCAGTTTGTCCGGCTTTTCACAGGGCAGCCCATCCACGGCAGCCTTCCTCGCCTGAATGTGGGCAGCTGCCAGACTCCGGCCCATCCGAAAACCGGAGGAGATCACACTGTCCAGCCGCAGGGATGCCAACGTGTCCCGGATCTCCCGGATTTCCGGTTCGGGAATCTGGGCGTTTTCCAGGGCTATCTGGGAAAGGTGCAACTTTACCCGTCCGGCGGAGGTGAAATTCTGCAAAATATAGGGGGCGATGTCCGCGGTAACGAAAAAATCGCACGCACCCTTGCCCACGCAGATGTCGCCCACAGCTTCCCGTCCGATTCCAGCCCCCATCAGGGCACCCAGAAAATCCCGGTGGGTGGGGGTGTCACCTTGATAAAAGTCAGCATGCAGACATACACAGGGGCTGTCCTCGTCCATCAGGGCGCTTTCGTCCAGGTATTCCGGCAGGTACACCAGCATTTTTCGCTCCGCTTCCGGGTAACCGCCGAAGGAAAACAGTCCTTCTGCTTCGCCAAACAAGTATTTCGCCATTTCCAGCTCCCGGGGAGAGAGAAAACAGGTGCTTGCGGGGATGTTTTTCTGCATTCCGGCAGTGATTTTGTCCCAAAGCTTGGCAAGCAGCAGCTTATCTTCACCGGTGTGGGCAATTTTTTCAATATTTTTCCGATCCATGGTATCACCGAGGGCATTATACCACATCTTTTTCCCGGTGAAAAGAAGTTTTTCTTGTGTGAGGGGGATTTATCGGGTATAATGGGGAAAAATTCACCGGATTCGCGGAAGGAGAGGACTATGACCATCGGAATTATTGGCGGCGGGGCGTCGGGAATGGCGGCGGCTCTGGCTGCAGCGGAAAATCCCCAGGCCCAGGTGATCCTGCTGGAGCGTCAGGCCCGGGTGGGGCGCAAGCTCCAGGCAACGGGCAACGGCCGCTGCAACTTAAGCAATCTCCATGCCGGGGAGAAAGGCTACCATGGGGAAAATCCCGCCTTTGCCCGGTATGCCCTGGAAGCCTTTCCTCCGGAAAAGACCCTGGAATGGTTCCGCCAGCTGGGGCTGTTTACCGTGGCGGAAGATTCCGGCCGGGTATATCCCTATTCCGACCAGGCCAATTCTGTGGTGGATGTGCTGCGCTTTGCCCTGGAAAAGCCGAATATTCAGGTAAAGCTGGGAGCAACCGTGGATAAAGTGCGCAAGGTGCCAGAAGGCTTTCGTCTGGAATTCGGCGGCGAGACCCTGGAGTGCCAGAAGCTGATTGTCGCCTGCGGCGGCCTGGCAGGCACCAAGCTGGGCGGTACTATGTCCGGCTATCAGCTGCTGCGCTCCCTGGGCCACCGCTGCACCAAACTGCGGCCTACTCTGGTGCAGCTGAAAACCGGCTGGGGCGGCATTGCCGGGCTGAAAGGCGTCCGGGCCAACTGCCACGCTGCCATTTTCCGGGACGGTCAGCTGTTCCGGGAAAGCAGCGGGGAGTTGCAGTTTACGGACTACGGCCTGTCCGGTCCGGTGATCTTTGAAATCTCCCGGGATGTGTGTCAGGGTAAGGGAGACTGGCTGTGCCGCCTGGACTTTCTGCCGGAAATTCCGGAAGAAATGCTGAAAGAAGAACTTTTGAGAAGAAAAACCACCGCTTTGCCAGCATCAGAATTGCTGACGGGGATTCTTCACAATCGGCTGGGAAGGGTGCTGACCCAGGCGGTGGGAATCTCTCCCAACTGCCCCATTTCTCAGCTGTCAGACTACGAACTGTTTCAGGCTGCGGCAGCGGTGAAGGGATTCGAGGTGGAACTGACGGAACCTATGGGCATGGACTGCGCCCAGGTTACCGCAGGAGGAATTCTGACCGCAGAATTTGACGAAACCACCATGGAAAGCCGGCTAGTGCCCGGTCTCTACGCCTGCGGCGAGGTGCTGGACATCGATGGAGACTGCGGCGGCTATAATTTGCAATGGGCATGGAGTTCCGGCCGCCTGGCAGGAGCCCATGCCGGAAGGAGCGTGTTATGATACGATTGCGGGATATTTCCCTGCCCCCGGAGCACAATGCCCACCAGCTTCAGTTTGAAGCAGCCCAGATGCTGCACATTTCCAATTCCAAAATCCGGCAGCTTCGGATTGTCCGCCGCAGTGTGGACGCCCGGAAGAAGCCGGAGGTAAAAATCATCTATACCATTGACGTGGCAGTGGAGGGCAACGAGAAGAAAATCCTCCGCCAGTCCGGCTGCAAGAAAGCAAGCCTTGCGCCGGTTTCCTACTATGCACCGCCCAAACCCTCGACCCCGCCGGAAAAGCGGCCGGTGGTCATCGGTTTCGGCCCGGCGGGCATGTTTGCCGCCTTGATTCTCAGCCTGGCAGGGTGGAAGCCTCTGGTGCTGGAACGGGGAGAGGATGCCCTTTCCCGGCACAAGGCGGTGGAACATTTCTTTGAAACGGGAGAGCTGGACCCCCGGAGCAATGTCCAGTTTGGCGAAGGCGGCGCCGGAACCTTTTCCGATGGTAAGCTGAACACCGGTGTAAATAACCCCAGAATCGGATGGATTTTGGAGCAATTTGTAAAAGCCGGCGCCAGAGAAGACATCCTCTACGATGCCAAGCCCCATGTGGGCACCGACGTGCTGCTGACAGTGGTGCAGAACCTGCGGCAGCGGATTGAGCAGCTGGGAGGCGAAGTCCGGTTCCGGACCCAGGTCACCGGGCTGCGGTTGGAGGAAAACCGCCTCACCGGCGTGGAGCTGGCAGACGGAACGGTGATTCCCTGCGACAGCGCCGTGCTGGCCATTGGCCACAGCGCCCGGGATACCTTCCAGATGCTGCAGGACAAGGGCGTGCCCATGGAGCCCAAGCCTTTTGCCATGGGCGTGCGGATTGAGCATCCCCAGCGCAGTATTGACCTTGCCCAGTACGGCCAGGAAAACCCTGCTCTGCCCCCGGCGGATTACAAGCTGGCAGAGCACCTGGAAGAAGGCACAGTTTACACCTTCTGCATGTGCCCCGGTGGTTATGTGGTGGCGGCAGCCAGCGAAGAAGGCCGGGTGGTCACCAACGGCATGAGCTATGCCGACCGGGACGGGGAAAACGCCAACGCCGCCCTGCTGGTGACGGTGAATCCTGCCCAGTTCCCCTACCAAGGCCCCCTTGGCGGCATGCAGTGGCAGCGAGAGATTGAAGAAGCAGCCTACAACCTCACCGGCAGCTACCGGGCACCGGCTCAGAAGGTGGGTGACTTCCTGGCGGGAGTGGCCAGCACCGGTCCGGGCAGCGTACAGCCCACCTACCGGCCCGGAGTTGCCTGGTGCGACCTGCGCCAGGTCTTGCCCGGTCTGATTACGGATTCTCTTGCCCAGGCGCTGCCCAGGCTGAATCAGAAGCTTTCCGGATTTTCCAACCCGGATGCGGTGCTGACTGCGCCGGAAACCCGCAGTTCTTCTCCGGTGCGGATTGTCCGGGATGAAAGCCGCCAGTCGGCCATTCGGGGGTTGTACCCCACCGGAGAGGGAGCCGGTTACGCCGGAGGCATCATGTCCGCAGCCATTGACGGCATTGTCACTGCCGAAGCGATTTTGGGAGAAACCTATGGAAGAAAAGAAAGTCAATAAATTTTTACGCCGCCAATTTTCTGCCATCTGCTGGATTCTGATAGGCTATAACGTGCTGATGAATGTGCTGGTGTCAGTGAGTATCGGGTTGGATGCCATAAGCCAGAGCATTGCCGCCGTACTGTATGGAGAATTTTTGCAGCTGGACCTCGGTGGCCTGATGAACAACGCCTGGGGCTATATCCTCTCCATCGCTGTGGCCATGGTGGTCTTACTGGCTTGGAAAGACGCTGATTATTGGAAGCAGGAGGTATTTCGGAAGGAGAAAACCATGTCTGCCGGAATCTTCTTCTGCCTGATGAGCCTGTGCATTGGCTCCCAAATGGTCAATAGCCTGTGGATTACCCTGCTGGAGAGCCTGCTCAACCGATTCGGCATCTCGCTGATGCAGATGCTGGAAACCGTGTCCGGCGATACCGGAAGTTTCAGTATGTTCCTGTATGCCTCTTTGCTGGCTCCGTTTTTCGAGGAAATTCTATTCCGGGGCCTGGTGCTGCGCACGCTTCGCCCCTTTGGAAAGCGCTTTGCCATTTTTGGTTCGGCGCTGCTGTTTGGCCTGTTCCACGGCAATCTGCTGCAAACGCCCTACGCCTTCCTGATGGGATTGGTGCTGGGGTATGTGACGATGGAGTATTCCATCCTCTGGGCTATGGCGCTGCACCTGTTCAATAACCTGGTGCTGGCAGATCTTCTGACCCGGCTGACCAAAAACTGGCCGATGCTTGCCCAGAATGCCATCAATCTGTTGATTTTTGGAGGATTCGCTCTGGTTTCCCTGGCAATCTTAATCAGCCGCAGACAGGAAATTCGGGCCTATCGGCAGGCGGAAGCCATGGACGGCCGGTGCCTGAAGTGGTTCTTCCTCAACTGCGGATTCCTTGTGCTGGCAATTTTCATGCTGGTGAATATGGTGGCCCTGCTCTTTGCCTGAGTGGGTTTACCTGGACGCGCTTATGTTTGTACAAACGAATGCATCCGTTAATGCTATCAGACGAATCCATAGACACCTTTTGCAGGCTTGCTTTCATTCTCCGGTTCAGCATACCTTTTTGTATAAAAAGCCCATGGGAGCCGCTGGGGCAGCAGCGACGGTGTGTAAAAAAATAACAGTTTTTTTACGAAAAAGCTGCGAATGGTTATTGACATTTTAGGGGGAAAGTGGTATGCTTATTTCGGTACTTAAGTACCGATTAAACATGTGCAGTGAGCCACTGCAACGGCAGCTGCATAAATCCTGTATGGTCCGATCCTCACAAAACGGTAGGTACCCAACAATTACAAGGAGTGTATGAACATGGCTTTTAAAACCGACATCGAAATTGCACAGGAAACCCCCATGCTGCACATCAGCGAGATCGCAAAGACCGCTGGTGTTGAGGAAAAGTATCTGGAGCAGTACGGCAACTACAAGGCAAAGGTTGACTACAATATCCTGAAGGATAAGGCAGACAAGCCCAACGGCAAGCTGATCCTGGTCACCGCAATTAACCCCACCCCCGCTGGCGAAGGCAAGACCACCACTACCGTCGGTCTGGCTGACGGCATGCGCAAGCTGGGCAAGAACGTGCTGGTTGCTCTGCGTGAGCCCTCTCTGGGACCCGTCTTTGGTGTCAAGGGTGGTGCTGCAGGCGGCGGCTACGCTCAGGTCGTTCCCATGGAGGACATCAACCTGCACTTCACCGGCGACTTCCACGCCATTGGCGCTGCCAACAACCTGCTGGCTGCAATGCTCGATAACCATATTTACCAGGGCAACGCTCTGGGCATCGACCCCCGTCAGATCACCTGGCGCCGCTGTGTCGATATGAACGACCGTCAGCTGCGTTTCGTCGTTGACGGCCTGGGCGGCAAGGTCAACGGTACTCCCCGTGAAGACGGCTACGACATCACCGTCGCTTCCGAGATCATGGCTGTTCTGTGCCTGGCTTCCGACATCACTGACCTGAAGAACCGTCTGGCTCGTCTGGTGGTTGGCTACACCTATGCTGGCAAGCCCGTTACCGCTGGTGACCTGAACGCTCAGGGCGCTATGGCTGCTCTGCTGAAGGACGCTCTGAAGCCCAACCTGGTTCAGACCCTGGAGCACACTCCTGCTTTCGTACATGGCGGCCCCTTCGCCAACATCGCTCACGGCTGTAACTCTGTTACCGCTACCAAGATCGCTCTGAAGCTGTCCGACTACACCATCACCGAGGCTGGCTTCGGTGCTGACCTGGGCGCTGAGAAGTTCCTGGACATCAAGTGCCGTATGGCTGGCTTGACTCCTTCCTGCGTGGTTCTGGTTGCTACCGCCCGCGCTCTGAAGTACAACGGCGGCGTTCCCAAGGCCGAAACCGGCAAGGAGAACCTGGAGGCTCTGGAGAAGGGCCTGCCCAACCTGCTGCAGCACGTTGAGAACATCACCAAGGTTTACAAGCTGCCCTGCGTGGTCGCTATCAACCGCTTCCCCACCGACACCGAGGCCGAACTGAAGCTCATCGAGACCAAGTGCAAGGAACTGGGCGTCAACGTGGCTCTGTCCGAAGTTTGGGGCAAGGGCGGCGAAGGCGGTATCGCTCTGGCTGAGGAAGTTGTCCGTCTGTGCGAAGAGCCCAACGACTTCACCTTCGCTTACGAGCTGGATCTGCCCATCAAGGAGAAGATCGAAGCCATCGTTAAGAAGATCTACCACGGCGACGGCGTGAACTTCACCGCCAATGCTGAGAAGCAGATCAAGACTCTGACCGAGCTGGGCTACGACAAGATGCCCATCTGCATGGCCAAGACCCAGTACTCCTTCAGCGACGACCAGACCAAGCTGGGCGCACCCCGCGGCTTCACCGTTACCGTTCGGAACGTGAAGGTCTCCGCCGGCGCTGGCTTCCTGGTAGCCCTGACCGGTGAGATCATGACCATGCCCGGACTGCCCAAGGTGCCCGCCGCCGAGCGCATCGACGTGGACGAGACCGGCAAGATCTCCGGACTGTTCTAATCGGTACATTCTGAAAATAAAGCACAGGCGGCCCCCCGCCTGTGCTTTTGCGCATCCCCTTCCCAAAACATCATTTTCGATAGGAAAAGGAGACATTTCCCATGGATATGACAATGGAATCCTGCCGTACCTTTGTGGAGGTTCTGGCCTCCAACGCCCCCGCTCCCGGCGGCGGCGGCGCAGCTGCCCTGGTGGGCGCCATCGGCACCGCTCTGGGCAACATGGTTGGCTCTCTCACCGTCGGCAAGAAGAAGTATGCCGATGTTGAGGCAGAAATCCTGGAGCTGAAGGCCAAGTGCGACGCTTTGCAGAAGGAGCTGCTGGATCAGGTAGAGGCCGACGACAAGGGCTTCGTTCCCCTGGCAAAAGCCTACGGCATTCCCAAGGATGACCCCAACCGGGACCAGATCCTGGAAGAGGCCACCGTCACCGCCTGTGCCGTTCCCATGCACATTATGGAGCTGTGCTGCCAGGCCATTGACTGCATCGCTGTGTTTGCTGCCAAGGGCAGCCGTCTGGCGGTTTCCGATGCCGGCTGCGGCGCTGTGTGCTGCAAGGCTGCGCTCCAGGCTGCCTCTCTGAACGTGTTCATCAACACCAAGAGCCTGAAGAACCGGGACGTGGCGGAGGAGATGAACCGTCAGGTCAATGTGATGCTCAATAAGTATTGCCAGATGGCAGACGATATCTTCGACGAAGTCAAGGCGGGTTTCGGCCAGTAAGAATTGCTGACCGCCCACGCTGAAACATACATATTAGGAGGAAATTCCAATGGCGAAACTGCTGCTGGGCAAGGAAGTTACCGATGCCCTGAATGCCAATCTGCAAACTCGTACCGCTGCCCTGCGGGAAAAGGGCGTTGTCCCCACCCTGGGCATTGTGCGGGTAGGTGCTGACCCTTCCGACCTGAGCTACGAAAAGGGCGCTACCAAGCGCGCTGAACTGGTGGGCGTGGAAGTGAAGAAGTTTGAACTGCCTGCCGATGCCACCAAGGAGCAGGTTCTGGCGGTGATCGATCAGGTCAACGCTGACGACTCCATCCACGGCGTGCTGATGTTCCGGCCCCTGCCCAAGCACCTGAAGGCTGACCAGAACGAAATCTGCAACCGTCTGGACCCCCGCAAGGATGTGGACTGCATGACCCATATGTCCAACGCCGGTGTGTTTGAAGGCCTGAACGACCTGGGCTACGCCCCCTGCACCCCCGCTGCCTGTATGGAAATCCTGGATTACTACGGCATCGACTGCAAGGGCAAGAACGCCGTTGTGATCGGCCGTTCCCTGGTGGTTGGCAAGCCTGCCGGCATGATGCTGATGGGCAAGAACGCCACCGTCACCACCTGCCACACCAAGACCGTGAACACCGCTGAAATCTGCCGCAACGCAGATATCCTGGTGTCCGCAGCCGGTGTGCTGAACAGCCTGACCAAGGACTATGTCCGCCCCGGTCAGGTGGTCATCGACGTTTCCATCAACTGGGACGAGAACAAGCCCAACGCCAAGGGCGGCAAGGGCGGCATTGCCGGTGACGCCAAGTTTGACGAGGTGGAGCCCATTGTCGAAGCCATCACCCCCGTTCCCGGCGGTGTCGGCTCTGTTACCACCTCCGTGCTGATGAAGCATGTGGTAGAGGCTGCCGAAAAGGTATAATGCCAATTCCTCATTTCCCCGGTTGGCCGGAAAGGCTGACCGGGGAAATTTTGTTATGGAAGAGACTTTTGCCATTGTGCCTACCAATGTCCCGAAATCTGGACACATTTTCGGGCAGTTTTTCATATTGTATTGTTGTGCAAAGGGTGCTAGTATATTCTGTATATACATTTGTCCTTGAAAAGCGGACGATTCAAGGGGCAAGGAGTGAGGTTATGAAGTATATTGTTGTGCTGGGCGACGGCATGTCCGACGAACCGCTGGCGCAGCTGGGAGGAAAGACTCCCTTGGAATACGCCCATACCCCGACCATGGATGCGCTGGCCTCCAAAGGGGAAATGGGCATGGTGCAGAATGTTCCTGCCGGAATGTCTCCGGGCAGTGAAGTGGCCAATCTGTCCGTAATGGGCTACGACCCGCTGACGGACTTCACCGGACGATCTCCCCTGGAGGCTCTCAGCGTAGGGGTGCAGATGGAGCCGGATGACGTGGTGTTCCGCTGCAACCTGGTGACGCTGACGGAGCCGGAAGCCTATCCTGAAAAGACCATTCTGGATCACAGCTCCGGTGAGATTGCCACAGCCGATGCCGATGTCCTGATGGACGCCATCCGGCAGGCTTTTAACAGCGATACCTTCCAGTTTTATACCGGCACCAGCTACCGGCATATTATGGTATGGAAGCATGGTCGCCTGGCAAAATTGGAGCCACCCCATGACCACCTGACCAAGGTCATCGGCCCCTGGCTGCCCCAGGAACCGGTACTCCGGGAGTTTATGGAGAAGAGTTTCGATATTCTCAATGACCACCCTCTGAACCGCCAGCGGGCGGCTGAGGGGAAGAACAAAGCCAATTCCCTGTGGTACTGGGGTGCCGGTACCCGACCCAACTTGCAAAATTTCCAGGAAAAAACCGGCTGCAAAGGTGCGGTGATTTCCGCGGTAGACCTGCTCAAGGGCATTGCTGTTGGCGCGGGTATGAAGGTATACCAGGTAGAGGGAGCCACCGGCTCCATTGACACCAACTGGGAGGGCAAAGCCCAGGCCGCCATTCAGGCCCTGCTGGAAGATGGCTGCGACCTGGCCTACATTCATGTGGAAGCCCCGGATGAAATGGCCCACCAGGGCCTGGTGGAGGAGAAGGTCAAATCCATCGAATACTTAGACAGCCGGATTCTGCAGCCCGTTAAGCAGGCCATGGAGAAAGCAGGGGAGGATCACCGGATTCTGCTGCTGCCGGACCATCCCAATTTGCTGCGGCTGCGTACCCATACCGGTGACCCGGTGCCCTATGTGCTCTACGACAGCACCAAAGAACGTCGCACACTGGCCCATTACAGCGAAACGGAGGCCAAATCCACCGGAAACTATGAACCCCAGGGCTGCCGCCTGATGGCCCGGCTGCTGGAAAAAACCACCAGATAGAACAGGAGGAAATCTGCATGTCCAGAGTCTATAATTTTTCCGCCGGTCCGGCGGTGCTGCCGGAGGTCGTACTGAAAGAAGCGGCAGCGGAAATGCTGGATTACCGGGGCACCGGTATGTCCGTCATGGAAATGAGTCACCGCTCCAAGGCCTACCAGACCATCATCGACCAGGCGGAAGAAGATCTTCGCAAGCTGATGGGCATTCCGGAAAATTATAAGGTGCTGTTCCTTCAGGGCGGCGCCAGCCAGCAGTTTGCCATGGTTCCCATGAACTTGATGAAAAACCGGGTGGCGGATTATGTCATTACCGGACAGTGGGCTAAGAAAGCCTGGCAGGAAGCCCAGCTTTACGGTCAGGCCAATGCCGTGGCATCCTCTGCCGATAAAACCTTCTCCTACATTCCCGACTGCTCGGACCTGCCCATCAGCGACAATGCGGATTACGTCTATATCTGTGAAAACAATACCATCTACGGCACCAAGTTCTGGACACTGCCCAATACCAAGGGAAAGCCCCTGGTTTCCGACGTGTCTTCCTGCTTCCTGTCGGAGCCGGTGGATGTCAGCCGCTACGGCATGCTCTACGGCGGCGTGCAGAAGAACATCGGCCCTGCCGGTGTGGTGATTGCCATTATCCGGGAGGATCTGATTACAGAGGATGTGCTGCCCGGAACCCCCACCATGCTGCGCTACAAAATCCACGCCGACAACGGCTCTATGTACAACACCCCCCCGGCCTACGGCATTTATATCTGCGGCAAGGTGTTCCAGTGGCTGTTAAATCAGGGCGGCCTGGAAGCCATGAAGGAATACAACGTGAAAAAAGCCGCTGTGCTGTATGATTTCCTGGACAGCAGCACCTTGTTCCATGGAACTGTGGTGAAGAAAGACCGCTCTTTGATGAATGTGCCCTTTGTCACCGGCAGCGCGGAGCTGGATTCCAAGTTTGTCAAAGAAGCGGAAGCGGCAGGCTTTGTCAACCTGAAAGGCCACCGTACGGTCGGCGGCATGCGTGCCAGCATTTACAATGCAATGCCCATTGAGGGCGTACAAAAGCTGGTGGCGTTTATGGAGCGCTTTGAAAAAGAAAACCGCTGAAACGGGAAAAGAGGAAAACTCATGTATCACATTCACAACTTGAATAAGATTTCCTCCAAGGGCCTGGCCCTGTGGACGGAAGGCTATGAAACCATTGACAATTTAGAGCAGGCGGAGGCGGTTCTGGTTCGCAGCGCCAATATGCACGACCTGGCTTTGCCGGATAACCTGCTGGCAGTGGCCCGGGCAGGGGCAGGTGTAAACAACATCCCTCTGACCAGCTGCGCAGAAAAAGGCATCGTGGTGTTCAATACCCCCGGCGCCAACGCAAATTCCGTGATGGAGCTGTCTCTGTGCGGCATGCTGCTCAGCTGCCGGGATGTGGTGGGCGGCATCAACTGGGTACAGTCCATCAAGGGCAGCTCTGAAATTGCCCGCATGGTGGAGAAGGGAAAATCTCAGTTTGCCGGTCATGAGATTCGGGGCAAAAACCTGGGCGTCATCGGCCTGGGCGCAGTAGGCGGCCCTCTGGCCAACGCCGCCCGGGGATTGGGAATGAACGTCTATGGATGCGACCCCTTTATTTCCATCGAGGCCGCCTGGCACCTGGACAGCCACATTGTCCGGGTAAATAGCCGGGATGAGATTTATGCCAAGTGTGACATTATTTCCCTGCACACGCCCCTGCTGGACGACACCCGGCAGATGATCAACGCCGAAG
>DVGO01000023.1 GCA_018712645.1 Candidatus Faecousia faecavium
CAGCAGTATGGTCTATGCCGAGGCCTTCCTGGATGAAAAACTGCACAGCTTCATTGCCGGTACTGTCCACGCTCTGGCATATTACGGAGCGGTGCCCAAGTATCTGGTTCCTGACAACCTCAAAGCAGCCAATTGCTCATACAGCTTCTTTACCCAGGTTCCCTCTTCGGTATGGACTGCCACCCTGCCCTGCTCCATTCGGTAGCCGAAGGGCAGTTTTCGTTTCCTACCCATCATCTCACCGTCCTTCTGATAGATTCCGGAAGTTCCAAGCCGTTTTTCAGACGGAATCGAATCCGGGTATTACTGTCTACGATTACCTTGTCAATCAGTTCGCAGAACAGCTCCTCTTCAAAGACACCCAGGAAATCGGGCCCATCCCTGATTACATCCTGCAAGTCCAGGGTGCTTTCCAGGACTGTATTATCCTCCTGCTCCAGGAGTTTCTCTTTCTGCTGCTTGGCTTGCCGATGTCATGCTCTCTTTCCCCAGTCAGATTATGGTATTCGCAGTTGTTGGTCTGCTGGGAATCAGCGTTCAGAATGTCATTATCGCCAATGTATTCATTAAGTGGGCATGGTATGCCCGCATGATCCGTACCGGTGTCATGCAGTACCGGGATCGAAACTTTGTGCAGTTCTCCCGTTGCGTCGGAATGCCTGAGCGTTTTATTCTCTTCCGGCACCTGCTCCCGTCCATCACTTCCGATCTGGCCGTCCTCGCTTCCCTGGATGTAGGCTGGGCCATCATCAACATCTCCACACTGTCGTTCCTGGGACTGGGTGTTCAGGCCCCTACTCCGGAATGGGGTGCAATGCTGAACGAGGCAAAGGAAGTTCTGACCAGCAATCCAATCCAGATGATTGCACCTGGTATTGCCATTGTCCTTTTGGTATGCTGCTTCAATCTGATGGGCGATGCACTGCGCGATGTACTTGACCCCAAGGAGGTAGAAAAATGATCCCAGTATTGGAATTAAACGATTTGCATGTAACCCTTCATCAGCACAGACAAAATATCCAGCTGGTCAAAGGCGTCTCATTCTCCGTCAACGCCGGTGAGTGTCTGGGTGTTTTGGGAGTATCGGGTAGTGGAAAATCCATGTCCATTAAAGCGGCCATGGGTCTGCTGAATAAAAGTTTTCTGGTTTCCGGAAGTGCTCGCTTTCAGGGCGAGGAACTCCTTGGAAAAAGTGCAGAAGAGCTGCGCCGCCTCCGAGGCGGCAAGGTGGGAATCATCCTTCAGAATCCCATGACTTGCTTTGATCCTCTCTACCGTATTGGACAGCAGATTGCAGAAACTTTCCAGGCACATAACAGCTGGAGTTCAGAGGAAATCCACACCCGTTCTCTGAAGCTGTTGGAGAAAATGCAGATTCGAAATCCGGAGGAGGTTCTGGAAAAATATCCGCACCAGCTTTCCGGCGGTATGCTCCAGCGCATTATGATCGGCATCGCTACCTCCATGGAACCTGCCCTGCTGGTAGCAGATGAACCCACCACTGCGATTGACGCCATTACACAATTTGAAATCCTGGATGAGCTGATTCGTATCAAAAAAGATGCACATACTGCAATGATATTTATTTCTCATGATCTCAACGCCATTTCCCGTGTAGCAGACCGCATTGTAGTGCTCAATCAAGGGCTGGTAGTAGATCACGGTGATTTTCACCATATCCTTCATCACGCAACAGACCCGTATACAAAGCTGCTGGTGGAAAAGAGAGCCGATGTTATGCGCCGATACTGCCAGGTATTGCAAAGAAAGGAGCGGAGTTATGCTTGAATTGAACAAGGTCTGCGTCAGCTTCCGCAGTGAGCGTCAGGATAAAATTTTCGGACATACGCGCCAACAAGTATTGTTTGACGTTTCCCTTCGGGTAGAAAAAGGTACTTGTTTGGGCATTTTGGGCGAATCAGGCAGCGGAAAATCCACAATGGGGCGCGTGCTGTGCGGTTTGCTTAAGCCAGACAGTGGAGATGTTCAATTGGACGGAGTATCCGTCTATGCCTCCCGTTCCGGACGCAGAAACCTTCAGAATAAACTCAGTGTTGTATTTCAGGACTACACTACATCTGCCAATCCCCGCTTCCGGGTGAAGGAAATCATTGGCGAAGGCCTTACGGTGCGGGAACGTCGGGAGGGAAACAAACTGGATCGGGGCCGGGAAACTGCCTCGTTGCTGGAGTTGGTAGGGTTACCCACTGATTTTGCAACACGTTTTCCCCATGAACTCTCAGGAGGACAGCTTCAGCGCGTGTGTATTGCCAGAGCCGTGGCCTGCAAGCCAGAGATCATTCTCTTTGATGAAGCGATCTCCTCCCTGGACGCCCATACGCAAGTACAGGTCATGGATCTGTTGCGGGAACTGAAGGAAAAGCTGGGGCTGACCTACCTTTTCATCACCCACGATCTGACATCGATTACCTATTTGTGCGATGACGTACTGTTCCTGTATCAGGGGCATGTTACAGAGCATTTGCCGGTTAGCCGGATCAGCGAAACCCGAGACGAATATGCCCGCCGTTTGCTGGAGTCCATCGTGGTGTTTGACGCAGACGAGGATATCAAGGGGGTAGCCGTATGATCTTTTGCGGAGAAACACTTTCCCCAGGTGAGTGCAAATGGGTGCAGATTCCGGTTCCTGGTACCCACCCACTGGAATGCATCTGTTTGTGTGGCAAAAATCCCGGCCAAACCTTGGTGGTGACTGCCGGTGTGCACGGATGTGAGTATGTTGGTGTACAGGCACTTCGGGCCCTGGCCCAGGAACTGGATCCAAGCACGATGACCGGAAATGTCATTTTACTTCCTTTGGCAAATCCCTATGGGTTTTATGCCGGTGCAAAGCGAGTAGTTCCCGAGGATGGGGTCAATTTGAATAGTGCATTCCCAGGCGACAAAGACGGAACTCTGGGGCGTCGGTTGGCTTTTGCACTGGAGGACAGCCTTTACCCCGCAGCCGACTTCCTGGCCGATCTGCACAGTGGCGATTGCAATGAATCCCTCCATCCGCTGGTCTTTATTCCGATTGCCGGTGAGCAAACAGTGAATAGCGCAGCACTTGAGGCAGCAAAGGTTCTGTCTGTGGACTACCGTGTACGCTCTACTGCCCGAAACGGCCTGTACAGCTGGGCCGTACAAAACGGCGTTCCTGCATTGCTCATAGAACGGGGTGGACAAGGTCAATGGTCCCAACAGGAGGTGGATGCATGCAAGGCAGATGTCCGTTCGTTAATGGGATACTTATGGCGCTTCTGTATGCCAGACCTGCACTGTTAAGTCTGGCATTTTCAGGTCCTGCAATTGTTCTTCATGGCATTTTGATCGGTTTAGGGGATACACGTAGTGTTCTGATTGCCAATGTGATCGGAAATGGAGTAAATGTTGCACTCAATGTACTCCTGATCCACGGAATCGGGCCATTTCCAGCCCTGGGGGTCTTGGGTGCCGGTATAAGCACTGCAATTGGTACTGGAGTAACACTGATATTCACCCTGGCCATTTTCTTGCGAAAGGACCACAGCGCTTCCCTGAGAGGATATGGCACTTGGCTACCGCAGAAAAACTATCTGAAAATGATTGCACCTTTGGCCTCTGGAGTCTTCTGTGAGCAAGCAGCAGAGCGGTTTGGTATGTTTACATTTGCCAGATTGGTGGCAAACTTGGGGACTTCCGCTCTGGGCGTGCACAACATCTGCAGCGGATTGTGTGACATTTTCTATAGCTTCTCTCAAGGCCTTGGAAAGGCCAGCTTGGTTCTATCCGGACAGGCATATGGTGGTGATCAGATGTCTCGTCTGCAGCGAATCGCTGATATCTCCCGCCAGTCTGCATTATGGACCGGAGCAGCAGCAACACTATTATATTTTCTGTTTCGTATACCGCTATTGCAGTTTTATCATTTGGCTGGAAACGATCTTTTGTTAGGAGGACAGATCATGCTGTTTGTCGCGGCGATAAACATTCCCGAGGCGTGGGCAATGATCCACGCAGGCATGCTCAGAGGAATCGGGCGTACCGGATTTGTCGCAGTTTATTCCCTGATCAGCATTGCAGTGATTCGTCCAATCCTCACATATATTCTGATCTACCCATTGAATATGGGGCTGCACGGTGCATGGATTGCATTATCCCTTGATCAAATCACGCGCGCCGTATGTTCTCACTATGGCATCTGCAAAACATGCCAAAGAGAAAATACCGTCGTATAAAAAAGAGGCAATCTTTTTGATTGCCTCTTTTTTTAACTTCATTACGTTTTCTTTCTGCCCGGCGGCAATGCGCTCATGCTCCGCAAGCTGACACCCAATGTCGAAAGATTATGCAGCATCGCAGAGCTGGCCGGCGGCAACACACCTGCGACACCCAGCGCTATCAGTGTACCATTAAACCCAATGACAAACCGATAATTGGAGTGGATGCGGCGCATCAGTTCCATGGCAATTCGCCGCAGCTCCACAAGCTCCCAAAGGGAGTCCGCAGCGATGGTAATGTCCGCAATTTCCCGTGCCAAGGCTGCACCATCGCTGATGGCGATGCCTGCATCCGCTTCAGAGAGCGCCGGAGAATCATTGATTCCATCTCCCACCATCATAACCGTATGGCCCTGCTTTCTGAGCTGTGCCACAAACTCTGCCTTGTCCGCAGGCAGAACCTCAGCCCGGAACTCGTCCACATTCAATTGCTCCGCTATGACAGCAGCCGTGCGCCGGCTGTCTCCCGTCAGCATTACGGTTTTCGAGATCCCCATCTCCCGCAAGGCGGCAAGTACCGATGCAGCCTCCTCCCGCAGCGGATCAGAGATACACAGGACGGCCGCCAGCTGTCCGCCCACGGCCAGGAACAGGTGCGAATACTCTGCCGGAAGCATGTCAAAGCGCTCCTGCTCCCCTTCTGGGATCTGGCAGCCTTCATCTTCAAACACAAAGTGTGCGCTGCCGATGAGTACCCGCTTTCCATTGACGGTGCTGGCTATGCCATGGGCCACAAGGTACTCCACCTTGGAGTGGAACTCCTCATGAGTCAAGCCCTGGCGCTTGGCCTCCTTAACCACCGCATTGGCCATGGAATGGGGGAAATGTTCCTCCAGACAGGCGGCCAAACGGAGCATCTCACGCGGATCTTCTCCTCCAAACGGAATTACTTTTTCAACCTTCGGACAGGCATACGTCAACGTTCCTGTCTTATCAAACACAATTGTATCGGCCGCCGCCACAGCCTCCAGGAATTTTCCACCCTTGACCGTGATATGAGATCTTCCAGCCTCCCGCATTGCAGAAAGTACTGCCAGGGGCATTGCCAATTTCAGGGCGCAGGAGAAGTCCACCATCAGAACCGACAAGGCTCTGGCAACATTTCGGGTTACTGCAAAGCTCAGCAAGCTTCCCGCGAACGTGTAGGGCACGAGTTTATCGGCCAGATGGGCAGCCTTGCTCTCAGCCGCTGACTTCATCTGCTCCGACTGTTCGATCATATGGACAATCTGATCATACCGACTCTGGCCGGAAGCCTGCCGAACCTCCAGAACACATTCTCCCTCTTCCACCACAGTGCCGGCATAGACAGCGCCTCCCGGGCGCTTGGCTACCGGGAGAGATTCTCCGGTGAGGGATGCCTGATTGACCGTTACCTCTCCCTCCAGTACGACGCCATCCATAGGAATGACACCGCCTGCGCGCGCTACAATCGCATCGCCAGGCTGAATCTGAGCAATCGGAACCAGGACCTCTCCCTGAGGCGTACGCAGCCAAACCCGGTCCACATTCAAAGACATGCACCGAGCCAGATCCTCTACTGATTTCTTTCGGGTCCATTCCTCCAGCAATTCTCCGATTTCCAGCAAGAACATCACTGCATCCGCTGTTCCAAAGTCTCTCTGGCATGCAGAAATCGAAATAGACAGGGCATCCAGCAATTCTACCTGAATCCGGCCTCGGAGTAAGCAACGCAGACCACGCCGCACAAAAGGAATCATCCGCCAAATGACCCGTGCAATCCGCACCGGTGGTGGCAAAAAGAGCATACAGGCCGCTTTCACAACAATTTTGCTGACTAGTTTTTCCTCAAACTCCCGATTCAGAGCACGACTGCTATGGTCAGGCAAAGCAATCGCATGCTGCGCCTGCGTCCAAGAGAAACTCCGGATGTCATCGAGTACAGGCTTCCGATCCCCTGCATAGTAGATAATTACGCAGCAGGTTCGCTCGTGCACTGTGACCTGATGCGCCCACGCCCGGCTCTGCAGCCAGGCCTCCAACAGATCGGCCTGTTCCAATGTCATTCGTTTCTGTTTCAATTTGATCCGAATACGTCCCTGACTTTCGTGCAGGATCGTTGCGTTCATGATCTATCCTCCTTCACAATCATAACCACCGGCCGTGCCGGTGGTTTGCACTAGCCCCCTTAGGGCATTTTTCTGGCTGAGCCTAAAGGCCCGTCGAAAGGTCTGCCAACCGCATATCTTTCACGGGCTGCCCCTAAAGGGGCTTGTTTTTACTTGCCCCCTTT
>DVGO01000024.1 GCA_018712645.1 Candidatus Faecousia faecavium
TGTTATCTTATCCATGGCGAATAGGGTGACACCTGCCTTTCGGTTTGGTCTGAGCAACTTAACCTTAACACAGGTCACTCCTATTCGCTCTTCTTTTTTCTATTTGTCACACATCATTGTAACACCTACAATCCGATTATTTCCAATTTTGGAAACCCTCTTGACAAACCCTACTGCATATGCTATATTTCGCAGTAACCGCATAGAGTAATCTAGCGAGGAATACTGGGACCACTCCTTCCGGAGTTGAGGCCATACGGACAGCCGGGTCCACTGCCGATTGGCGGCTCTACCGCCTTATTGATTGAGTTAAAAGCTCAAATTTTATAAGTTGGTTACTTTATAACCGAAATGCGTCATGACGCAGACTTGTGAAACGGTCAATAAAGAGTAGTAAAAGTATTTTGTTGCTATATAGACTCTATGTACCATATTCCCCCATTCCGGTGTTTTCCTTCATTTTTCTTCGGAACATTTGTCGGCTTTTCCTAGTGGATTGTCGAAATATCGGAGTTTATGGTTGTTGATTATTTCGCAGACTGTGTTTTCGCAGTCTGCGTTTTTTTATTTGCGAGGTGCTGGGTATGAACAAAACATATAAATTAGACCAGAGCAAAGCGCCCATTTTTGAAGCTCTGCAAACTTTTCGGCAAATGCGCGTGGTTCCTTTTGATGTTCCCGGTCATAAACGAGGACGAGGAAACCCTGAGCTGACTGCTTTCCTAGGGCAGCAGTGCGTCAGCATTGATGTCAACAGCATGAAGCCATTGGATAATCTCTGCCACCCTATCTCCGTAATTCGTCAGGCAGAAGAACTGGCTGCCGATGCGTTTGGTGCTGCCCACGCCTTTTTAATGGTTGGCGGAACCACCAGTTCCGTCCAGAGCATGGTGTTGTCCACCTGTAAGTACGGCGATAAAATCATTCTGCCCCGGAATGTCCACCGCAGCGTCATCAACGCACTGGTCCTGTGCGGTGCCGTTCCCGTGTACGTCAACCCGGAAGTCGATCACCATCTGGGTATTTCCTTGGGAATGAAGCGGGAGCAAGTGGCAAAGGCCATTGCCGAGCATCCCGATGCGGTAGCAGTACTGGTAAACAACCCTACCTACTACGGTATTTGCAGCGATCTGCGAGCCATTGTAAAAATGGCCCACGATGCCGGTATGTTCTGTCTGGCAGATGAAGCTCATGGCACCCATTTTTATTTTGGGGAAAATATGCCAGTTTCTGCTATGGCCGCCGGTGCGGATATGGCTTCGGTTTCCATGCACAAAAGCGGCGGCAGTCTTACCCAGTCCAGCCTTCTGCTCATCGGCCCCAATATTCAGGAGGGTCATGTGCGCAAAATCATTAACCTGACGCAAACCACCTCTGCAAGCTATCTGCTGATGTCCAGTCTGGATATCAGCCGCCGGAACTTGGCTTTGCGGGGCAAAGAGGTTTTCAAACAAGTTGTGGCTATGGCGGAATACAGCCGTGAGGAGATCAATGCTGTAGGCGGTTATTATGCCTTTGGCCGAGAACTGATTAATGGCGACTCCATCTATGACTTTGACCCTACCAAGCTCAGCGTTCATACCCGGGATATTGGTTTGGCGGGAATTGAGGTATATGACTTGCTTCGGGATGAGTACGACATTCAGATCGAATTTGGTGATATCGGCAACATTCTTGCTTACCTTTCCATTGGCGACCGCCCCCAGGAACTGGAACGCCTGGTCAGTGCTCTGGCGGAGATTCGCCGCCGATTTCAAAAGGACAGCAGCGGCTTGATGAGCCAGGAATACATTGACCCGGAAGTAGTCACCAGCCCTCAGGAAGCATTCTATGCCGACAAAGTCAGCGTCCCTCTGGACGAAAGCGTGGGCAAAGTGTGCAGTGAATTTGTCATGTGCTACCCTCCCGGAATTCCCATCCTGGCACCGGGGGAACGGATCACCGCTGAAATTCTGGATTACATCCGGTATGCCAAAGCCAAGGGCTGTTCCATGACCGGTCCGGAAGACCCGGAAATTGAACGTATCAACATAATAAAACAGGAGGTTATGTGATGGAACTGTGGTTCAGTGAGTTTCATGCCCCCGATGTCAAGCACAGCATCCGGGTAAACCGTCACCTGTATTCTCAAAAAAGCGATTATCAGCAAATCGACATTTATGACACTCCGGAATTCGGTCGGGTGCTGACCCTGGATGGCAATGTGATGCTGACAGAACGGGACGAATTTATCTACGACGAAATGATTACCCATGTCCCCATGGCGGTTCACCCCAATGTCCAGGATGTTCTGGTGATCGGCGCCGGTGACGGCGGTGTTGTCCGGGAGCTTGCCCGGTACAACTGTATCCGATCCATTGACTTGGTGGAGATGGATGCCCAGGTGGTGGACGCCTGCCGTCAGTATCTGCCGGAAAACGCCTGCCGGTTGGATGATGAACGGGTACATATTTACTTTGACAACGCCCTGCGTTTTATTCGCCGCCGGAAAGCCCAGTACGATTTGATTATTGTGGACTCAACAGATCCCTTTGGCCCTTCCGAAGGGTATTTTACCAAAGAATTCTACGGAATTTGCTACAATGCATTGCGGGACGACGGTATTTTGGTAAATCAGCAGGGCAGTCCATTTTACCGGCACGACGCGGAAGCTATGCAGCGAAGCCACAAGCGCATCGTCAGCACCTTCCCCATCAGCCGTGTTTACCAGGCCCACATCCCCACCTATGCTGCCGGTTACTGGCTGTTTGGCTTTGCCAGCAAAAAGTACCACCCCATTGATGACTTTGATCGGGAAAAGTGGCTTTCCTTGCACCTGGAAACCCAGTACTACACCGTGCGGCTCCACTGCGGTGCCTTTTTCCTGCCCGCTTTCCTGGAAAAAATGCTGGAGGAGGTTGAATAACCATGGGACCTAACATTGAAACCTTTATTGGCTGCGACGGAACTTACGAAGAATCCCGTATTGTTCTGTTTGGCGCCCCCTTTGATTCCACTACCAGTTTCCGTCCCGGCGCCCGGTTTGGATCTTCTGCCATGCGCCATGAAAGCTTTGGGCTGGAAACATATAGTCCCTATCAGGACAAGGATCTGACAGATTACGAAATTTTTGACAGCGGCGACTTGGAGCTGTGTTTCGGAAGTGCGGAGAAGGCTCTGTCTGATATTGAAAACCGGGCAATGCAAATTCTGTCCGACGGGAAGTTTCCCCTGCTGCTGGGTGGAGAACATCTGGTAACGTTGGGTTCCGTCCGTGCGGTACTAAAACACCACCCTGACCTGCACATCATCCACTTTGACGCTCACGCAGACCTGCGCAATGACTATCTGGGAGCGGAGTTTAGCCATGCCTGTGTTATTCGCCGGTGCCATGACCTATTGGGAGATAACCGGATTCACCAGTTCTGCATCCGCAGCGGTGACCGAGAGGAATTCCGATTTGCGAAGGAGCATACTGATTTCCATCCCTTTACCTTTGACGGTCTGGAAGAGCTGGTTAATCGGCTGGCACAGGACAAGGTTCCGGTTTATCTGACCATTGACCTGGACTGTCTGGACCCCTCGCTGTTTCCGGGAACGGGAACCCCGGAGGCCGGAGGCGTAACCTTCCTCCAGCTATTGAACGCCCTTTTTCTGGTCTGCCGGACTAATGTTGTGGCAGCCGATGTGAACGAGTTGGCCCCCATGTTGGATACCAGCGGCGTTTCCACTGCCACCGCCTGCAAGGTGCTGCGGGAACTGCTGCTTGCTTTGCAGAATTAAAAAAGGAGAGAAGATTATGAGTAAAGTATTGGTCATTGGCTGCGGCGGCGTGGCCTCCGTAGCAATCCGTAAGTGCTGCCAGGTCAGCGAGGTCTTCACGGAACTGTGCATTGCCAGCCGCACCAAAGAAAAGTGCGACGCATTGGCCGCAGATCTGACCGGGAAAACCGCCACAAAAATCACCACTGCCCAGGTAGATGCAGATGATGTCAACCAGGTAATTGCCCTGATCCGTTCCTATCAGCCGGATCTGGTAATGAACATTGCCCTACCCTACCAGGACCTGACCATCATGGATGCCTGCCTTGCCTGCGGCGTAAACTACATGGACACCGCCAACTATGAGCCGGAGGATATTGAAGAACCCACCTGGCGCGCTGCCTACGACAAGCGCTGCAAGGAAAAAGGGTTCTCTGCCTACTTTGACTACAGCTGGCAGTGGGCTTACCGGGAAATGTTCGAAAAAGCCGGCTTGATCGCCCTGCTGGGCTGCGGCTTTGATCCCGGTGTCACCCAGGCCTACTGCGCCTATGCCAAGAAACACGAGTTTGATACCATTGACACCATCGACATTCTGGACTGCAACGGTGGTGATCATGGTTATCCCTTTGCCACCAACTTTAACCCCGAAGTCAACCTCCGGGAAGTTTCCGCCCCTGGCAGCTACTGGGAGGATGGTCACTGGGTAGAGATTCCTGCCATGAGTATCAAGCGTGAGTATGAATTTGACCAGGTCGGCCCCAAGGATATGTACCTGCTTCATCACGAGGAAATCGAATCTCTGGCAGAAAATATCCCGGAAGTCAAGCGCATCCGCTTCTTCATGACCTTCGGACAGAGCTACCTGACCCATATGAAGTGTCTGGAAAACGTGGGCATGCTGTCCACCACCCCTGTGGAATTCGAAGGCCAGCAGATTGTGCCTATCAAGTTCCTGAAGGCTCTGCTGCCCGATCCTGCCAGTCTCGGCCCCCGCACCCATGGCAAGACCAACATTGGCTGCATCTTTACCGGCAAGAAGGACGGCAAAGAGAAAACCTACTACATCTACAATGTCTGCGACCACCAGGAGTGCTACAAGGAAGTGGCCAGTCAGGCCATCAGCTACACCACTGGCGTGCCTGCCATGTGCGGCGCTCTGATGCTGCTCACCGGCAAGTGGACCCAAACTGGTGTACACACTGTGGAAGAGTTTGATCCCGATCCCTTCCTGGACGCTCTGGATCGTTACGGTCTGCCCCGCAGCGAAAGCCATAGCCCGGTGCTGGTGGACTGATGGGATACTTGGATTGCAGCGCAGCCCCCTTTCGGGGGCTGTCGTCTTATGGCGTTCCTTCTCTGTTTTCTTCCCTGCCGACTCCTTGCTATGTAATTGACGAAGCCCGTTTGCAGGCCAACGGCGCTTGTTTGTCTGGTTTAGCGAAGCGTACCGGCTGCAAGATTCTGCTGGCGCAGAAGGCGTTCTCCAACTACAATTTCTATCCCATGCTGTCCCACTACCTGGCTGGCACAGAAGCCAGCGGGCTGTATGAGGCTCGCCTGGGCAGAGAGGAAATGGGTAATCGGGAAGTCCATGTGTTTTGCGGTGCTTATCGGGAAGAAGAATTTACTGAACTACTAAACTACGCCGACCATATTGTTTTCAACTCCATTCACCAACTGAAAAAGTTCGGCCCCCTGGCAAAAGGAAAAAGCCTGGGACTGCGAATCAATCCTGAATGTTCCACTCAGGAAGGCCATGCCATTTATGATCCCTGTTCCCCCGGCAGCCGTTTGGGTGTCACACAGGAAGTCTGGAATCGGGAAATGACAGAAGATTTGCTGTCGCTTCTGGACGGGCTGCATTTTCACACCCTATGTGAGCAGAATTCTGACGACTTGGCGAAAACCCTGGAAGCGGTGGAAACCAAATTTGGCGATGTACTGCCCCGGATGAAATGGCTGAATATGGGCGGAGGGCACCATATTACCCGAGATGACTATGATATGGCGCGCCTGGAGCAGGCCATTTCCCATGTCCAAACCGCATGGGATCTGCAGGTCTATCTGGAGCCGGGAGAAGCAGTGGCGCTGAATGCCGGTTATCTGGTCAGTCGAGTTTTGGATGTGGTGGAGAATAGCGGAATTCACGTTGCCATTTTGGATGCCAGCGCCGCCTGCCACATGCCAGACGTACTGGAAATGCCTTACCAGCCTCCGGTCTATCAAGCAAGCAAAGATTCATCCCAAGGGCTTCCCTTCCGTCTGGCTGGCCCTACCTGTCTTGCCGGAGATGTCATTGGTGATTATGCCTTCCCCGCTCCTCTGGAAGAAGGAGATTTGTTGGTGTTTGGCGATATGGCAATTTATACTATCTGTAAAAATAACACCTTCAATGGGATGCCTTTGCCTGACATCTGGCGTATGGACGAACATGGGGTCTTTACCAAACTCACCGACTTTGGCTATCAAGATTTTAAAATGCGCCTGGGAAAATAACCTGGCCACTTCCGCACACCTCCTGTAATGCTGCATATACTGGCTTTGTAGGAGGTGAAGCGGATGAACCGAAATAGATGCGGCCCATCCGGCTGCAGACCCGTAACGGATTTCGGCAAAAATCCTTTGGTGTTGGACATACACCAGGCTGCAAATCATAACCAGAATTTCCGCACCGCTCTATGGACCGGAGATCACTTGCAGGTAACTCTGATGTGTATCCCGGTGGGAGAAGAAATTGGGCTGGAAATGCACGATAACCTGGATCAGTTCCTGCGCATCGAAGATGGCTGCGCTCTGGTTCAAATGGGGAAGGACTCCCGTTCCCTTACTCTTCAGCGACGGGCATGTGCAGGCCATGCCATTGTCATCCCAGCGTGCACCTGGCACAATATAAAAAATATTGGCTCCAAACCATTGAAACTCTACTCCATTTACGCCCCGCCCCAGCACCCCTTCGGAACAGTACACACGACAAAGCAGGAAGCTCTGCTTTATGAATAAACCCAAAACTGCCATTGCAGAAAGCCTGAAAAGGCAGCTGCAATGGCAGTTTTCTATATCTGTTTTGTATGAACTCCTGGCAGATCTGGTTATACTTTGGTATTCCCCAATCCAGGAGGCAGAAGTATGGAGAAGCCATATTTTGAAGGCTGGTATTTTAAGCACCAAAAAGGTGATGATATGATTGCCTTTATTCCCGGCAAAGCAGATAGTGGTGCCTTTGTGCAGATGATTGCACCCACTGGTTCCCGTTTTTTTGCAATGCCAGAGCTAACACATCAGGATGGATGCATTCAGGTAGGAAACTGTATTTTTTCTTCTGCCGGGTGTAAGGTGGACTTACCAGGTGTTCATGGCGAAATTACCTACGCAGCACTGACTCCCCTGAAATCCGATATTATGGGGCCATTCCGTTTCTTCCCAATGGAATGCCGTCATAGCATCATCAGCATGAGCCATTCTCTATACGGCTCCCTTTGCCTGGATGGGCAGATGTACCATTTTGATGGAGGCATGGGATATATTGAAAAAGACAGCGGCACGTCTTTTCCCCGTGCCTACCAGTGGGTACAGTGCAGCGCTTTTCCCTTCCCCTGCTCCATTATGGTGTCCATTGCCCGGATTCCCTTCTATGGCATTCGGTTCCGGGGCTGCATCTGCGCAATCGTACTGGATGGTAAGCACTATCGTTTTGCCACATACGATGGTGCGCGGATTCTTGTATCCAGTAAAGAGCATATCCGTTTGGCCCAGGGGCAATCTCTGCTGGAAATTGACCTGAAACCATCGCCTTCTGGCCACCTGCTTTATGCGCCGAAACTTGGTCAAATGTCCGATACCATTCGAGAATGCTGCAACGCAGAAATACAAGTTCGACTCTGGGAAAAAGGTGCTTTGATATTGGATGCATCCAGTCAGCATGCGGCCTGTGAATTTGTTACTCCCGAAAAATAACCATTGCTATGGAAAGTTTGTTCTGTGAAGGCTGTTGTGTTCATCCTTTATATGTCCGAATGATATTTTCTGCCATTTCTGACTTTGAGATTCGCAAATCCATGGCCTGCTTTTCTATGTAGCGGTGAGCATCACTTTCTTTCATCCCCAGGCATTCAATCAGCAACCATTTGGCCCGATTTACCAATCGAATTTCTTCGATTTTCTTTTCCACACTCATTTGCTTTTGCTCCATCTGGCGCAGCCGTTCCCGGGTCGCGCAGAGCACACGCAGACTCTGGACAATAAGCTGTGAGTTAGTGGGTTTGGAAAGGGTCAGCACACCGTAGGGCATGGCTTTTGTGTAAATTTCGTTATACAGATCATTTTTCACCAGCAGTAGGACGCCGCTGCTGCTGTCCGTACAGGTAGAAATTGCAAGCCGCAGCCCGAAGTCATCTGGCAACGGGGCATTGATAATTACAATATCATAGGTGCCTTCCAACAAACGACGCTGGGCCTCCGCCACGCTCTTTGCGTGTACCACCGGCCAATAGTCCGTTGAGGGAAGCAATGGTTCCATAACGGTGAAAAATGAACTGGCAGCAGATACAATCAGAACGCCATAGGTTCTTTCCTGAAAAACCATAGATTTGTTCCCTCCTTTCTTCCCTGTTCGTTCTGGTTATTTTAAATATGCCTCCAGAATTTTCTCTGGGATATGAGATTGAAGGAAGGAACTTTCTCGAGCAATGGTTTTTGCCTCCTGAATCGATGATGGCAGCTTCCGATATTGCGCAAGTTGTTGGGCTGATGCCGCAAAGGCATTGAAATCCGCTGCTGCAGGGGGAGTCAGCCGATTCTCGATGCCATACAACGCTGCATGAATCACCAGCGCAAACGCAAGATAGGGGTTAGCCATGGGGTCTGCCGAACGGATCTCCGCTCTGAGCCGGCCTTCCGGAGATGCGGGAATCCGGATCAGCTGGGAGCGATTTTCTTTCGACCATGTAATATAGCTGGGTGCTTTGTCCCGGCCCAGTCTCCGGTAAGAATCCTCACAGGGATTGAGAAACAGCGTCATTTCCCGAATTTTCTCCAACAAGCCGGCAATAACTTCTTCCAGCGGCTGCCGTCCGTCCGGCCCATGGACAGAAAGATTGATGTGCATACCATTTCCGTCCTTATCCGGCAAAGGCTTGGGAGAAAAGTCCGCATGCAGGCCATTACGGGCGGCGATGGCTTTCACCACAGCGTAAAATGTGGCAGCGTTATCCGCCGCGGTAAGGGGATCTGCATAGCGGAAATCGATCTCATTCTGGCCCGGGCCGCTTTCGTGATGGGAGCTTTCCGGCTGAATTCCCATTTGCTCCATCATCAAACAGATTTCCCGGCGAACATTTTCTCCCTTATCCTCTGGTGCGATGTCCATGTATCCGGCAAAATCATAGGGTACTTTGGTGGGATTTCCCTGTTCGTCCAATTTAAACAGATAAAACTCCATTTCAGATCCAAAATCAAAGGAATATCCAGCACCCTTGGCCTGAGCAACAGCGCGTTTGAGAATCTGCCGTGTATCTCCATAAAACGGAGTCCCGTCCGGATGAGTGATGTCGCAAAACATCCGCACAACCTTTCCCTGCTGGGGTCTCCAAGGCAGCTGCACCAGCGTAGAAGCATCGGGGTGTAAAAACAAATCCGAACGCACTTCCCCGCCAAAACCATCAATAGCAGAAGCATCCATGGCAATGCCGTACTGGAACGCCCGAGGTAGCTCGTCGGTCATAATGGCAATGTTTTTCTGCCGTCCGAATACATCGCAAAATGCCAGGCGGATGAATTTTACATCTGTTTCCCGGGCAAACGCTATGACCTCTTCCGGTGAATATTTCATAAGATTCCTTCTTTCTTCTAGTTCGTCACATACATTTGCTTATATGGATTCTGACTATCCGGAGTTACTACGGTAAAAATCTGACTTCGAATCTGCTGCAGGTCCATACCAAAAAAATCAGAAAATTTTTCAAGATAGGGTGCAATTTCCTGCATATCCTCGTCAGTTGCCGTATGCACCGTAACCTGTTTGGGAAACAGTACATCCTGACAGTCCGAGCAGAGAAAGAGTTTTCCTCCGTGCATACCAGTACAGGGATAATTGCTGACGATTTTCTTTCCATCACGATTCAAGCCCAGAACAATGATGATTCCTCCTGCCTGGTATTCTCCAAGGAAGCTTCCCGCAGTTCCCCCAATCACGATCACCGGCAGTTTGTCCTGATAGGCCTTCATATGGATTCCGGTGCGGTAACCGGCATTTCCTTTGACATAAATTTCACCGCCTCGCATGGCATAACCAGCCGTGTCGCCAATATTTCCGTGTACCACAATCCGTCCAGCATTCATTGTATCGCCAACTGAATCCTGGGCATTGGAAAATACTTCTATTTCTCCGCCATTGAGATAAGCCCCCAGGGCATTTCCCGGAATTCCCTGAATTTTTATAGTACAATTTCCCATACCAGCGCCGATAAAGCGCTGACCGCAGCAATCCGTTACCAAAATCTCCCCAGTATGCTGATGAATTTCATCATTGATAGCAACGTAGGCTTTTCCTTCCGCCTCAATTTTTACCATAACCCACACCTCCGTGAACTTCGCAAGCGCATGGCGCCCAAATCATTCTCCGGCATGATAAACACCCAGAATCTCCAACTCCTTCTGGTTTAACCCAATTCCTCGCAGCATCAAGCGGTTTCCTCTGAGCGCTTCAATGGAATTGATGCCCATGCCGCCCAACATTTCCTTGATTTCATGCTTCCAGGCGGTCATCAGATTCACCAGACGCCGACATCCTTCCTGGGGGTCCAGTCTTTCTGTCAGTTCCTGTCGCTGAGTTGCAATACCCCAGTTGCATTTTCCTGTCTGGCAAGATCGGCATAGGTGACATCCCAGAGCCAGCAGCGCCGCCGTACCCACATAGCAGGCATCCGCCCCCAGCGCCACAGCCTTTACCACATCTGCTGAAGATCGGATGCTGCCCCCAACAATCAAAGAAACCTGATTCCGGATTCCTTCATCCCGAAGCCGCTGATCTACTGCCGCCAGTGCCAGTTCAATGGGAATGCCTACATTATCCCGGATTCTGGTAGGTGCAGCACCGGTACCCCCCCGGAACCCATCGATGGCAATGATATCCGCTCCGCTTCGGGCAATACCGCTGGCAATGGCGGCAATATTGTGAACCGCCGCAACTTTCACAATCACCGGTTTGCGGTAACGAGTAGCCTCTTTCAGGGAATAGACCAATTGACGCAAATCCTCAATAGAATAAATATCGTGATGGGGTGCCGGTGAGATGGCGTCCGAACCCTCCGGAATCATACGGGTTTTGGAAATATCCGCCCCCACTTTGGTACCTGGCAAGTGTCCGCCAATACCTGGCTTGGCACCCTGACCCATTTTAATTTCAATCGCTGCTCCAGCGTTCAGATAATCCTCATAGACACCAAATCTGCCGGAAGCCACCTGGACGATGGTATTTGCACCGTAAGCGTAAAAATCTTCGTGAAGTCCACCTTCACCGGTGTTATAGTAGATCCCCAGCTCCTTTGCTGCCTGGGCCAAACTGGCGTGGGCGTTATAGCTGATGGAGCCATAGCTCATAGCAGAAAACAGCACAGGTATTGCCAATTCCAGCTGCGGTTCCAGCTGGCAGCAAATTTTTCCTTCCGCATCCCGCTGCACCGCAGCAGGCTTCTTTCCAAGAAAAACCCGGGTTTCCATAGGCTCACGCAAAGGGTCAATAGGGGGATTCGTCACCTGCGAGGCATTGATCAGCAGCTTATCCCAGTAGATTGGATAGGGCTTCGGATTTCCCATGGGGGAAAGAAGAACGCCTCCGGTTTTCGCCTGCAAGTAAACCTCTTTCATGGTCTGATTGTCCCAGTTGGCATTTTCCCGGAAACCAGCTTCCGACTTTACAATTTTGAGAGCATGTACTGGACAGAAGCAGACACACCGCTGACAGTTTACGCATTTGGATTCGTCAATATGAAGAACCTTGTTTGTTTTGTCCCAGCCGTGAACGCCATTGGCGCATTGCTTGACGCAGATTCCACATCGAATACACCGATCTTCTCGGCGCACAACCTCGAATTCCGGATACATGTAATCCTGTCCCATCAACAGGCACCTTCTTTCACTCTGACAATCACCGGTTCCCCGCCCGCCGGCGCATAGATCCGTTCCAGATCCGGTTCCATCACCCGAATGGCAGATTCCTCACTGGCAATGTAAACCATATCCTCTTTTTCTCCTACAACCATACTGCGCAGCTTCAGGCGGTCGTTGAGGGCCATAAGTCCTCCCTCAAATCCAAGGACAATGGAAAACGGCCCTGTGACCAGAAGGCTGGAAAACACTGTTCGCAGGTAGCGCAGCCGCTGCTGCTCATCCGCTTCTCTGCGAGAAATGGTAGACCAGAAAGGAGCTGCAATCACATTGGCCAGTTCCTCCAACGTCAGTCCCTGTTTGCGCAGCAAATAGTCGGCGATGTAGGTAATGACTTCTGTGTCGGTTTGCAAGGTACATTTATAGCCGAACATTTCAATATAACGTCGATTGGCATCATAAGAAGAAATTTCTCCATTATGTACGATGGTATAATCCAGCAGAGCAAAGGGATGTGCGCCGCCCCACCAGCCCGGGGTATTGGTAGGATACCGACCGTGAGCAGTCCAGCAATACCCCTCATATTCATCCAGACGGTAAAACTTTCCCACATCCTCCGGATAGCCAACCGCTTTGAATACCCCCATATTCTTTCCACTGGAAAAAACATAGGCACCTTTATAAACCGTATTGATCCGCATGACGACCCGGGACATAAATTCCCGCTCATCTACCTGCATACTGCTCAGCACAGAGCGCAAGGGGGTTACAAAGTAGCGCCAGATCAAAGGTTCATCTGTAATCTCTGGGATCGTCCGCGTGGGAATTGTTTCGGAGCGGACAATTTCCAGTGCAGTACGCAGATAGGTTTCACATTCCGTTCTGCTGCTTTCACTGTTGAAGAAGATATGCAGCGCAAAAAAATCCCGATATTCCGGATAGATTCCATACCCGGCAAAGCCACCGCCCAGGCCATTCGACCGCTCGTGCATCGGCACCATGCTCTGCATGATCTTTTCTCCGGTCATCTTGCGCCCCTGGGTGGATATAGCAGCAGAAATGGCACATCCTGAGGGAATACGGACTTGACCTTCCAATGGTTTCATACTATCAGCCCCAAAACAAAAATAAAATGGGGTTCCGCAGGAAAGCGCATAGTCTTCCTGTCAGAACCCCATTGTTCTTTTTTTATTATACGCAGAAGGGGCTGATGGTGCAATCTCGCAATTTGGCAAAAGATCTTTGGAAAAGGTAAAATTGTTTTTTACAAATTGCCAGTTGAAATTGGGAAACCAATCGTGTATACTGAATTCCGTTAAAAGACACTGACGTCTTTGCAGGAGAAATTCTGCTTGCCGTCAGTGTCTTTTTTTATTTATCCGAAGGGGTGACCACTATGAAAACGGTGCCGGAATTCTTTGGCAGCATGGTCTTTGACGACCGTATTATGAAAGCAAAACTCTCCTCCGATGTCTACAATTCACTGAAAGAGACCATTGACACGGGCAAGAAACTGGACTCTTCTGTAGCCAATGCTGTGGCCATAGCCATGCGAGATTGGGCAGTAGCAAATGGCGCAACCCACTTTACCCACTGGTTCCAGCCGCTGACCGGTATTACTGCTGAAAAGCATGACAGTTTTATTTCTCCCGCACCAGACGGCAGAGTGATTATGGAATTCTCCGGGAAAGAACTGATTAAAGGTGAACCGGATGCCTCCTCTTTCCCTTCCGGCGGTTTGCGGGCAACCTTTGAAGCACGAGGCTACACCGCTTGGGACCCCACCAGCTACGCTTTTATCAAGGGCAAAACTCTGTGCATCCCCACCGCCTTCTGTTCCTACGGCGGCGAAGCACTGGACAAGAAAACACCTCTGCTGCGTTCTATGGAAGCACTGAACAAGCAGGCGCTGCGTATTCTGAAGCTCTTCGGAAACAGCGATGTCAAGCATGTGACCACCTCTGTCGGTCCGGAACAGGAGTATTTCCTCATCGACAAAGCCATGTATGACAAGCGTAAGGACCTGATCTTTACCGGCAGAACCCTGTTCGGCGCCAAACCTCCCAAGGGTCAGGAGCTGGATGACCACTATTTCGGCACCATCAAGCCCAGAGTTGCTGCCTACATGGAAGAGCTGAACGAAGAGCTGTGGAAGCTTGGTATTCTTGCCAAGACGGAGCACAACGAGGTTGCACCGGCACAGCATGAGCTGGCTCCCATTTTCACTACCACAAATATTGACACGGATCATAACCAGCTGACCATGGAGATCATGCAGAAGGTCGCCCTGAAACACAATCTGGTATGTCTGCTCCACGAAAAGCCTTTTGCGGGTGTCAACGGCAGCGGCAAGCACAATAACTGGTCCATTGCCACAGATACCGGCATCAATCTGCTCTCCCCCGGTGAAACCCCTTACGAAAACGCACAGTTTTTGCTGTTCCTGGTGGCGGTCATTCAGGCTGTTGATGATTACCAGGGTCTGTTGCGGATGTCCGTGGCTACAGCCGGTAACGATCACCGTTTGGGTGCCAACGAAGCACCTCCGGCTGTCATTTCTATCTTCCTGGGAGACGAACTGACCGAGATCCTGAAAGCCATTGAAGCTGATACACCTTACAACGGTGTGCAGAAAAAGAAGATGAAGCTGGGTGTGGATGTTCTTCCTCGGTTTACCCGAGACTCCACTGACCGGAACCGGACTTCTCCGTTTGCTTTCACCGGCAACAAATTTGAGTTCCGGATGCTGGGTTCCAGCAATTCCATTGCCTGCGCCAACATTATGCTGAACACCGCCGTGGCAGAGTCTCTGCGGCAATTTGCAGATCGTCTGGAATCTGCCGATGACTTCGACGCTGCAATGCATGATTTGATTAAAGAGACCATTACCACTCACAAGCGGATTATCTTTAACGGCAACGGTTACGACGACGCCTGGATTCAGGAGGCTACCGAAAAGCGCGGATTGCTGAACCTGCGGGCAACCCCGGAAGCCATGGCTGTCATTCTGGAGCAGAAGAACAAGGATCTGCTGATTTCTCACAAAGTCATGAGCGAAGCCGAGATTCTGTCCCGTCATGAAATCCAGCTGGAAAACTACTGCAAGACCATCCGCATTGAAGCATTGACCATGGTGGATATGGCCAGAAAGGAAATCTTGCCTGCAGTAGAAGCATTCACTTCCGACCTTGCCAGCAGCATTGCGTCGAAGAAAGCAGCAGAGCCTGCAATGCTGTGCAACTACGAGCGGAAGCTTCTGAGAAAGCTCTCCTCCCTTCTGGATATGATGGATGATAAGGTAGACACGCTGGAAGATGCCATGATCCATATGGACAGCTCTGCCGGAATTGCAGCTGAATCGGAAGCCATCCGGGATACCATCCTCCCGAAAATGTGCGAACTTCGGGCAGCCTGTGACGAAGCGGAAACCCTTACTGCGGAGCGCTATTGGCCCTTCCCCACTTACGGTGATCTGCTCTTCGGTGTCCGATAACACAGCATTTGGGCTGCCGGATTTCGGCAGCCCAGTCAAAAAAACTTTTCGTTATAGGAGGTTGTGCGTATGTGTTCCATTATGGGATATTGCCGCACTGAGGCGGACCGGGAGTCCTTTGACGAAGGATTCTCCAAAACCATCTCCCGAGGGCCAGATGAAAGCCGCGTGATCGATGTAGGCGGCGGGTTGTTGGGGTTTCATCGTTTGGCAATCATGGGACTGCATCCGCAGGGCATGCAGCCATTTCAGCTGCAGGGCTGCAGCGTGGTCTGCAATGGTGAGGTTTATGGCTTCGAGGCCATACGAAAGAGCTTGGAAGAGCGGGGATATACCTTCTGCTCCGATTCCGATTGCGAAGTTCTTCTCCCCATGTACTTTGTTTATGGGGAAGAGATGTTTCAGATGCTGGATGCGGAGTTTGCCCTGATACTGTACGACGGCAGAACCAACTCCTGGATTGCCGCCAGAGATCCCATTGGCATCCGTCCGCTGTACTATGGCTATGACAAAGATGGTTACATCGTATTTGCCAGTGAAGCCAAAAACTTAGTAGGCATTTGTGATAAAATTTTGCCTTTTCCCCCGGGACATTACTACAAAAATGGTTCATTCCATTGCTACCGGGACATTACCCAGGTTGCCTGCGTTTGTCACGATGACCTGGAAACCGTATGTTCCAACATCCGGGATAAGCTGATAAAAGGCATTCGGAAAAGACTGGTTGCCGATGCAAAAGTCGGTTTTTTACTCAGCGGCGGACTGGACTCTTCTTTGGTTTGCTCCGTTGCCCAGCAATTCTCTGAAAAACCTATCCGTACCTTTGCCATCGGCATGAGCGAGGATGCCATTGATTTAAAGTACGCCAAAGAAGTGGCTGACTATATTGGCAGCAATCACACCGAAGTCATTATCTCCAAAGAGGACGTCCTGAATGCTCTGGAACCGGTAATTGCTTTGCTTGGCACCTATGATATCACTACCATTCGTGCCAGTATCGGCATGTATCTGGTATGCAAGGCCATTCATGAAACCACCGATATCCGGGTCTTACTGACTGGTGAGATTTCTGACGAGCTGTTCGGTTACAAATATACAGATTTCGCTCCCTCGGCTGCAGAATTTCAGAAAGAGGCTGTGAAACGGGTACGAGAACTTCACATGTATGATGTTCTCCGGGCAGACCGATGTATCAGTGTCAACTCTCTGGAAGCCAGGGTTCCCTTTGGTGATTTGGATTTTGTTTCCTATGTGATGGCCATTGATCCGGAAAAGAAAGTGAACCGATATGGAAAAGGCAAATATTTGCTTCGCCATGCCTTTGAAGGGAACTATCTGCCGCACAGCATCCTCTACCGGGAAAAGGCAGCCTTCTCCGATGCGGTAGGTCACTCTATGGTAGACCACCTGAAAGCCTATGCTGAGCAGATGTATTCCGAAGAAGATTTCCAGGTAAAGAGAGAACGCTATTCCCACGCCCAGCCATTTACAAAAGAATCTTTACTCTACCGGGAGATTTTTGAAAAGTACTACCCAGGTCAATCCCAAATGGTTGTAGACTTCTGGATGCCCAACAAATCCTGGGAAGGCTGCGATGTATCGGACCCCAGCGCCCGGGTTTTGGCAAACTATGGTGACAGCGGCAAATAACAAAGGAGAAAATGATAGATATATGGATCATCAGGTATATTTATCCCAAACACACCACATTCATGAAGAGTGTGGTGTATTTGGCGTTTACGCAAAAAAGGAACAGGACCTGGCAACCCTTGCCTACTACGGCCTCTACGCCCTGCAGCACCGGGGGCAGGAAAGCGCCGGAATCGTAGTCAATGACGATGGTGTTTTTCCAGCTATCGGGACGTGGGACTGGTCAATGATGTATTCAGCGCAGAACGCCTCTCTTCCCTGGGACATGGGAAAATTGTGGTAGGACATGTGCGCTACGCTACCACCAGCAGTGACCGAAAGCGCAATGTTCAGCCCTTGGTAATCAACCACCACAAAGGCCGGATGGCACTGGCTCACAACGGCAATCTGACCAATTCCTTCACCTTGCGCAGTCAGCTGGAAGAAAAGGGCTCTATCTTTCACACCACCACCGATTCTGAGGTCATCGCCTATATCATTGTGCAGGAACGGCTGCACTGCGGTAGCATTGAACAAGCCGTGCGAATGGCGATGGACCGCCTGTCCGGAGCGTATTCTTTGGTAATCTCCTCCCCTACCAAACTCATTGCCGCCCGGGACCCCCATGGTTTTCGGCCTCTGTGTATTGGGCAGTGCACAGACGGGAGTATGGTATTTGCATCCGAAACCTGCGCTTTGGATGCCGTCGGTGCAGCCTTTGTCCGGGATGTGGAACCTGGCGAAGTGGTGGTAGTGGATGACAACGGCATCCGCAGCGACCGCAGTGGATGTGGTCAAGTTCCCAAATCTCTGTGTGTGTTTGAATACATCTACTTTGCCCGGCCAGACTCTATGGTAGATGGATACAGCGTAAGTATGGCCCGGCAAAAGGCCGGTGCATATCTGGCTCAGGAACACCCAGTGGATGCCGATGTGGTAATCGGCGTACCAGACTCCGGGCTGGATGCTGCCATTGGGTACGCCAATGCATCAGGAATTCCCTATGCCATCGGATTCACCAAAAACAAGTATATTGGCCGCACCTTTATTGCTCCGACGCAAGGGCAGCGGGAAAACGGCGTCAACATTAAGCTTAACCCCATTCGTCCGGTGGTTGCAGGAAAACGTGTGATACTCATTGATGATTCTATCGTCCGGGGCACTACCTGCCGCAGGATTATTGCTCTGCTGCGCCAGGCCGGGGCAAAGGAGATCCATATGCGGGTCAGCGCTCCCTGCTTCGTGGCCCCCTGCTATTATGGAACAGACATTGACAGTGCAGAAAATCTCATAGCCAATCAACATAGTGTTCCAGAAATTGCCGAAATCATCGGTGTAGACTCACTGGGATTTTTAAGTCTTGCCCATGTTCGTCAGCTGACTGGTCGCGACGTTGGCTTCTGCACTGCCTGTTTTGGCGGAGGCTATCCCACCGATTTACCGGATGTAGGCGCCAAAGACCGCTTTGAAGAAAAAATTCACAAGAGCACCACGGAGGATATCTCATGACTTGGGAAACAAATTTTGATCGAAAAATCGTAATGGATGACGGCACCGAAATTTACGGCTACGGGTTTGGCGCTGCCGTAAACAAAACTGTCGAAGTGGTATTTAATACTTCGGTGGTGGGCTATCAGGAGATTCTATCCGACCCATCCTATACCGACCAGGCTGTGGTAATGACGTATCCGCTGATTGGCAACTACGGCATGGCAAAGGACGATTACGAAACCAAAACTCCAACCATCGGTGCCCTGATCGTCCGGGAGTACACACCTATCCCCTCCAATTTCCGCTGTGCCAACACCCTGGAAGAGATTATGAAGCAATATGACATTCCCGGCATTTCCGGTGTGGATACCCGGATGCTGACCCGTTGGATTCGGAATCAGGGAAGCCGGCGGGCGTGCATTGCTGATGCATCCATGCCCACGGATCAATGTCTGGCGCTGCTTACTTCCACGCCGATTCCACACGATGCTGTATCCCGGGTCAGCCATCAATCCATCCGCCAGTCCTTTGTTCCGGATGGCAAATTCCATGTGGTTGCCGTGGACTGCGGAATGAAAGAAAATATTCTGCGCTGTCTGAACCAGCGCAAATGCAACGTTACCATTGTCCCCTGGAATTGCAGTGCGGAAACTGTTCGCAAACTGCGTCCGGATGGCATATTTCTTTCCAATGGTCCCGGAGACCCAGTAGATGCTGCACCGGTTATTTCTCTGGTACAGGAACTTAAAGGTAGCGTGCCGATCTTTGGTATTTGTCTGGGACATCAGATTCTATCCCTGGCCTACGGCGCCAAAACCTACAAATTGAAATTCGGTCACCGGGGTGGAAACCACCCTGTTCGGAATCTCCAAACCGGGAAAATCGAAATCACCTCCCAGAATCACTCCTACGCCGTAGATGCTGCCAGTCTGGAATCCACCCCTCTGCAAATTACCCATCGGAACATTCTCGACGGTACTGTGGAAGGGGTAGCCTGTCCCCAGGACCAGGCTTTCAGCGTTCAGTACCATCCGGAAAGTGCTCCCGGACCACAGGATAGTGCCTACCTATTTGATCAATTTCTCGCCCTGATGGAGGAACATCGCAATGCCAAAACGAACTGATTTGAAAAAGATATTGGTAATTGGCTCCGGCCCCATTGTGATCGGCCAGGCTGCGGAATTTGATTATGCCGGAACACAGGCATGTCTTGCATTGAAAGAAGAAGGCTACCAAGTCATTCTGTGCAACTCCAACCCGGCTACCATTATGACCGATACTGCCATTGCCGATAAGGTTTATATGGAACCGCTGACCTTGGAATATTTGGCCAAGATCATCCGCTATGAGCGGCCCGATGCCATTGTTCCCGGCATTGGCGGCCAAACCGGCCTGAATCTGGCCATGCAGCTGGAGAAAAAGGGTGTTTTGAAAGAATGCCGTGTGGAATTATTGGGCACCACCAGCGCCTCCATTGAACAGGCTGAGGATCGGGAGTTATTCAAGGAGCTGTGCCAGAAGTTAGGAGAACCAGTTCTCCCCTCTTGTATTGCTGAATCCGTTGAAGAAGGTGTGGAAGCAGCAAAAACCATCGGTTACCCAGTAGTTCTGCGTCCAGCCTTCACCCTGGGCGGCACCGGCGGCGGCTTTGCAGACAATGAGCAGGAGTTTTTGGATCTGCTGAAACAAGGACTCTCACTGTCGCCGGTTCACCAGGTACTGATTGAAAAAAGTATCAAAGGGTATAAAGAAATTGAATACGAGGTGATGCGCGATCACAATGATACTGCCATTACCATCTGCAATATGGAGAACTTGGACCCCGTTGGCATTCATACCGGAGATTCCATTGTGGTATGCCCCTCCCAAACCCTGACTAACAAAGAATATCACATGCTTCGTGACAGTGCGCTCAAGATCATTCGGGCCTTAAAAATCGCTGGCGGCTGCAATGTGCAGTTTGCGCTGGACCCCAATTCCTTCCAGTACTATCTGATTGAGGTCAATCCCCGGGTATCTCGCTCTTCTGCTCTGGCTTCCAAAGCTTCCGGCTATCCTATCGCCCGGGTATCCGCAAAAATTTGCGTGGGCATGAACCTGGATGAGATCTCTCTGGCCAACACGCCGGCATCTTTTGAACCGGCTCTGGATTATGTGGTAACCAAGATGCCGCGGTTCCCCTTTGATAAATTTGCCGATGCCAATAACCACCTCAGCACCCAGATGAAAGCCACCGGCGAAGTGATGAGCGTGGGCAGAACTTTGGAAGAAAGCCTGCTGAAGGCCGTTCGTTCTCTGGAAATCGGCGCGTACCACCTGCATCTTCCCAAATTCGATCAGTGGACTCAGAAAACGCTGCTGCAGTATATCAAATCTGGGACAGACGACCGGATTTTTGTCATCGCCCAGCTGCTTCGGTTAGGAACCAGCATTTCCGAAATTACACAAATCACAATGATTGACCCATTCTTCCTGCAAAAACTGCAAAACATTGTTGCAGAAGAATCTCGTCTGCAATGGGAACAGCAGGATTTGTGCTCCCTGTATCACGCAAAGAGAATGGGCTTTTCGGACCGAGCAATCGCCGATTTCTGGAATACTACAGAGCTTTCTGTCTATCAAATGCGCAAAAAAGCTGGGATGTTCCCGACCTACAAAATGATTGACACCTGCGCTTCTGAATTTGAAAGCTATGTTCCCTATTTCTATGCTACCTATGAACAGGAAAATGAATCCATTCTGTCCAATAAAAAGAAGATTGTGGTGCTGGGCGCAGGCCCCATCCGTATCGGTCAGGGCGTGGAATTCGACTACTCCACCGTCCATGCCGTCATGACCATCCGCAAGGCCGGTTACGAAGCCATCATCATCAACAACAACCCCGAAACCGTCTCCACCGACTACACCACCGCCGACAAGCTGTACTTCGAGCCTCTGACCACCGAAGATGTGATGAACATTCTGGAGTTTGAGAAGCCCGACGGCGTGATCGCTTCCCTGGGCGGTCAGACCGCCATCAACCTGGCCCAGCCTCTGGCTGACCGGGGCGTGAAGATCATCGGCACCGACTGTGCCGCCATCGA
>DVGO01000025.1 GCA_018712645.1 Candidatus Faecousia faecavium
GGTCTGAATGTCCGTGCCAAAGGTGCGGTTCACCACCGCAATGAGCTGCTCATCCGTTTGCTCCTTCTGAAAACAGGAAACCAGCCGGGAAACAAATCCCGGCTGGCTGCCATGATCATATAGCGCAAGGATATAGAGTACCTGGGCTTCCTTTACCCGCTCCGGCATCTGGGCTTCCTGTAAGGCAGAGGAAATGGCATTCATGGTATCTTCCGTGTGCTGGAGCATCTGTCGCTGCTCTGGGGTCAGGTTCTCCTGGATCTGGGCTTGCAAAGCGGCGGTGTCCAGCTCCAAGGTTCCGCTGAACACACTGACAATGGCCACCATGGGCATAAACAGTGCCACCACGATCACCAGAACCGCCATTCCCACCTTCTGCAGCACCTTCCGGTCGGTAACCAGTGCCACCGCAATTTTCTTAAGGGCTGCACCAACGGCAGCACTCATCTTCCGCCTGCCTTTCCGAAGATTTCTTCTTTGTATTCCGGTGCCAGCACCTGGAGCAGATACCGCTCATTGCCGCAGCGATACAGGCAGGTACCCCGTTCCGGACTGCGGATCAGGTCAAACTCCGCTTCCTCCACCTGCAGTGCATCCCGGTATTCCTTTGGGTTAATGGAGCCGGGGAAAAACAGGAACTGGTGGGTCGGGATAGAGAACATGGGCTTGGTGAATTCCCGGATAGAGGGAATTAGAAAATCCTCAATATTCTGAGAGGCCAGCACCACACAGGAATCTTTTTTACGAACCCGCTTCATAGAGTTTCGGATGTACTCAATGGCCGTTTGGTTGGTAAGGAACAGGTATAGCTCATCAATGGCGGCCACCGCTTTGCCGATGCCAATGAGCCGGTTGGACATATAGGACAGGATGTTGAACAGGATGGCGTCCTTCAGCCGCTTGTTGGTATCCATCAGGCCCTTCACTCCGAAGCACAGGAACTGGTCGTCCGCAATGTTGGTGTGGCCGTTGAAGAACCGGCTCTCCGAACCCACACACATGGAGTGAATCCCCAGACACACCTCCCGGAGCATTTCCTGGGTATACAGGTGCTTCTGGGTATCGTCAAACTCTGCGTACTCCTTCTGACACAGCCAGTAAAATTCCGCCATTACCGGATACTGGACGGGCTTCAATGCAGAGAAGTCTGTGCTGTCCGTAATCCCCCGGGATGCGTAGAGCTTTTCCAGCAGGATTTCCAATGTATCCAGCTGGGCATCGGTGAAATCCTTGTAGCTGCGGAAGAAGTCTTTGAGAAAAGCAATGTGCTGGCTCAGCCGGGTGGCTTTCCGGAAGGCCTCCGGCCCTTCCTCCTGCTCCTGGGGATCGTCCGCCCAAAGCTTCGGCTCCAGGGGATTGATGATATAATTGCCTGACAGGTAGTCCACATAGCAGCCACCCAGGTTCTGGGTCAGGTCTTCGTACTCTGCTTCCACATCCAGCAGTATCACAGCCTTCCCTGCCTCCCGGAAGTTGGTCAGCAGCAGCTTCATCAGATAACTTTTACCCTGGCCGGAGTTGCCCAGAATCAGGGCGCTGCCATTGGTCTTGTCATTGCTCCGGCGATCCAGGTCTACCAGGATGTTGGTACCGTACTTGTCCCGGCCGATGTAGAACCCCTGTGGATCCGTTTTACCGGAGAAGCTCAGCGGGTACATATTGGCAACAGAACCAGCAGGCAGTACCCGCTCATATTGGTCCCCAAACTGATTTCGCCCCACCGGCAGCACCGAAAGGAATCCTTCCTGCTGCCGCAGGGTCAACTTGTCCACCGAGATTTTCGCCCGGGTCAGTTCCATGGCGATTTCCGACTGCAGCTGCTCCAGGGCTGCAAAGCTTTTGGCCTTCAGTTCCACAAACACACTGCAGTGGAGCAGGATCTCCCGGTTGTTGCGCATGGTGGCCAGCAGCGTCTGCACATCCTGAAGGTTCCCCTCCGCTTCCATAGCCTGGGTGATGTCATGAACGCCCGCCATGAGCCGGTTTTTCCGGGCTGCATTGTTCACAATCTGCCGTTCCTCCATGGGGGTTACCCTTCGGTGATACAGATGCAAGGTAACCCCCGTTCGGTCTGCCAGCTGGGCCAGGATGGCCTGCTCCTCTGTGGTAGGCGGATATTCCCGGATTACCCAGACGCAGCGGTAGGTGTCACCAATAATGCAGTAGTTGGCAAAGAATTTGATATTGCCCGGCAGGATGCAGTCAAAGAAATCTTTTACTCTGGGCTGCTCCGGCATTTCCTTCCGGGACTTCTTTTTTCCTTTAAGCATGGCTGTCCTTTCCCCCTTTCACATACTGGGCCCCATCCACATCCGGCATCCGGTCGCCGTCCATGGATGCGTCAAAATAGATGGCGAGAAATCGCTTGATCTCCGGCTTTCTCATCCGCTGAATTTCAAAGCCTGCCCCTGCCAGCTGTTTGTGGGTATCATTGACCAGGCTCAGCACCTGCTCGGCTTTGAGGCCTGTGCACCGGCGCTGGAACACAAACTGCCGGGCCGTGGACATCTCCGCCTGCAGGTGGGTCAGCATCTGGCCATCCTTATGCAGCAGCCGGCGGACACTGGCATTTCCCTCCTCCCGTTCCCGTTTGCGCAGGTAGAGTTTGTTGGCATCAAAGCATTCGCAGGAATCCGTGGACAAAATCTCGATGTCCGGCATCAGCGTCAGAATCGTTTGCAGCGCATGAATCTTCTGGCGGATATTTTCGGCAGACAGCACGGAGATGTTGATGGGCTGCACCCGGAAAAACAGCAGCTCTCCATACACCGTTTCCAGACCGTACTTAGTAAAGCCCCGGATACCCATCAGCTCCTGCACCGACCGTCTGCCGGATTTTCGTTTCTTCATAGACTATCTCCATTCATAATTTTTTTGGCGGATTACAAAGTACCCCAGAGCATAGCTCAGGTAATCCATCACTGTGGTATCCTCCATACGGATGGTCACGAAGGCAAAGCACAATGCCCCAGCCATGGGGGCCAGAAATTCGGAGTGAACCAGCAGCACTGCCGACAACAGTACCAGCAGCGCCAGGATCACAAAGTCCCGCATGCCCCACAGCCACAAGTGCGGCTTGGCTTTCAGGTTCTGGGGATAGATATAGGTTTTCATGATTTCCTCCTAGGGCTTTCGCATAAGACTTTTGGTCAGGTTCATTGCCGAGGTGGTACTGTACATCACGCTGGACACATTTACCCGGACGCTGGAGTCCAGACCAAACTTCTGGGCAATCCTGGGGACTTCATTGGCGGTGAGCATAATGCCGATGCCCAACAGCAGATTCTCCTGGATGGTCAGCATTCCCAGAAACAGCAATGTGGTTTGCAGGAATGCAGTCAGGCAGATGGCGGCAATCTGCTTGCACCACTGGTTGAAGCCATCGGTGTAGCCCCTTGGAACGCTGAACATATACAGCGAGCCTACGGCAATCTGAATCAGCAGGATTCCACCCCGCTTGATATTGGCAAAGAACACCTTGATGGCACAGTAGGAAAAGGCCAGCAGAAAGAACAGCATTTTTAAGAATGGCTCCGAACTGCCGGGCGGGGAAAACACGCTGCTCAGCACAAAGCCTCCGATCTCTCCAATGGTACTTCCCTGTGCTCCGGCAAAGATTCGGGTCAAGTCACCGGCAAAGCTGTTTTGCAAAGAGACGCAGAACTTATACAGCTCTACCGGGACCACTCCCACCAAGGCACAGGCGAAAAAGCCTTTGAGAATGTTGATTGCTGCCCCTTGGATACTGGTCTTTCCGGTCTGGGCTTCAATGGCCACCTCAAATACTGCCCCAGCCACACCTACAGCAAAGAGTGCCCATCCAAACAGCGTGAACAGCCGGACAACGGCATTTACCCAGCCCAGGGTAAAAATCTCTGCGCCCATGTTGTTCATACTGGTAAACAGATCCGCTACTGCGTCGAAGATGGTAGTGTAGATCCACTCCACCAGTGCGTTCCAGATGTCCACGGCAATGTCCGCACCCAACCCCTCGAATACCACACTCAGGGCATCTCCCATCCCCGAGAGGATATCTCCCAACCAATCAAACATAGGCCGTCACCATCCTTTCCGCCTTATCCCAGAATACTCCAGATATAGCTGGGGGCCGTCAGTGCGAACAGCAGACAGGCAAACAGGATGGCCGGTGCGGTAAACTCGAACTG
>DVGO01000026.1 GCA_018712645.1 Candidatus Faecousia faecavium
GGTTTTCTTCCTGGAATTGAGCTCATTCACAATGCGCCGGACTTCCCGGTTCAGATCTTCCACACTGTAAAAGATCCGTTCTTTCACTTCCTCCACCATACATGAAAAATCCGAACTTATTCCCGACCGGGAATGCGTTCGGATTTCTTATTTTCATCAAAGACATTACATACTGAGCCCGTGCCCCCGGTTTTGCCTTGCGCACAACCGGGGGCTTTGTATATTCGACGAAACTTTCCTTCTTCTGTACAATAGCAGTATCAACCAAAAGGGGGATTGCATATGGAAATTCAGTACATTCGCGTTGGAGACTACTACATCCCAAATCTGACGCTACCGGAAGAATCCCACCCCATTGGCAGGTGGGGGGCGAATGCACCGTGAGTATCTGAAAGAGCACAAGCCGATTCAGTACAACTGCCTGCTCCTGTCAGGCGAACTGTGGACATACCTTGCTGATCTGAATGAGCAGGCACAGGACAGGTTGGAGCGGATCATTGAGCAGATAAAATCTTCTGAGGGAATCACGGAAGCCCTGAAAGCCGGCGACCCAATGGCTTGGGTGAGTGCCATGAACAATATCCGCGCCAGAGCCGAAGAAATCATACTCCAGGAGCTGATCTACGGGGAGGATAGGGCATGAACATTCTGGAAGAATTTTGGTACGGCAATATCGAACCAACGGAATATGACACATTACCCTGTGCAGAATACAAGGAAGCCCTTCAACGAATCAGCCGGAACGAAGAAAAGCTCCAGGCCACCATGACGGATGCACAGAAAGAACTGTTCTCCCGATATGCTGACAGTGTGCGGGAATTTCAGGATATGGCAGAGTGCCTGCTGTTTCAGAACAGCTTTCGGTTGGGGGCGAGGATGATTCTGGAGGTGATGGTGGAAAGATAGATAATCGGATATGGCGTTTTCCGTATATTTTGAAAATCCGCATTTTTCAACCTGGCGTGAACCCTAAAAAGTGGGGATCTCCGATAATGAAAGCCGCCCCCTGTAATAGATCCTGTCAGATTCCAAAATCAATTTTGCGCATAACTCTTGACACTACCAATACGCTGGAACACTGACTGATGGATTAACAGAATAAACACAGCACAGCCCACCGATCATTCGACCGGTGGGCTGTGTATATGTGTATACCTGTATATGATACCATCAAACTAATGACAAGGATGTGAAAGTAATGGACAGACGGATTCTGCTGGACGGCCTCATACTGTGAAAGCCTACCAGGCAGCCTTTGAACAGCTCGTGGATGATGCCGCTTTCCTATTCATTCTTTGATCAGATCCTCATAAAGCGCGCGGATATTCTCATAGATATGGGTGGGCTGCACCTCACTGGTTTTCAGATCCTCCATCGTGCCCTCACCGCTGAGAACGAAAATAGCGCTGATGCCGGCGTTAATACCGCAGGCAATGTCCGTATACAGACGGTCACCCATGATCGCCGTCTGCTCCCGGGTATAGCCGGTTTCCGCCAGGGCCAGCTCCACCATGGCTCTCTGGGGCTTTCCGATAAAGGTGGGCATCCGCTTGGTGGCGTTGAACAGCATCTGGCTGACAGAGCCGCAGTCGGGGACAAAGCCGTACCGGGTGGGGCACACCCAGTCCGGGTTGGTAGCAATGTAATCCACTCCTCTGCCCAGCAGGATGCAGGCATCCTCCAGCTTTTGAAAGCTCAACTCTGTGTCAAAGCCCATACAAAGGCAGTCAATACCGTCCTCCACGCGGTCAGTAATGGGCAACCTCGCTTTGACCAGCTGCTGGCGGAAGGCGGCCGTGCCGAACGCGTAGATCTTATGGTAGTCTTTCTTTTTCAGGTGAACAATAGTGGCATTGGTGGAAGTGAGGAAATCCTCCCTGACTGCGGCAATTCCCATCCGCGCGAGCTTCTCTATGTACTTATCCACGCTTTGGGAAGAGTTGTTGGTCAGGAACATATACCGGCCGCCGATGCTGCGGACATAGTTGAGAAAGTCCAACGTTCCGTCGAACAGATCCTCATCCAGGTAGATGGTTCCGTCCATATCCAGCAAAAACAACCGCTTTTGCTTCAAATCCGTCATCGTGTCGTCCTCCATTGTTGATTAGGGAAGCTCTGATGAAATCCTTTGCCCAAAGCCTCAGAATCCACCGCCTGGTTTTCCTTTAACCGGGCTGGGGAAGTTCAAAGCAAAACCGCAGGTAATGCAGCAGCGATTCCTCATTGGGAATGTTGTGAGGAATGAACAGATAGAAATCCTGCTGAAGCTCCAGCCCCTTCAGGTAACGGCTTGAGGCCATGTTGATGGCAATGTAAGCCTCTTCCCCATTCTCGTCCAACCCCGGAACCAGCGAATCCTCCACAGCGGCCAGAATATCCTCCGGAAGGAATTTCTCCAGATTTTTCATGGGCAGTTCTCCGCGGAAATGCTCCAGAACGGGCATTGTGGTAATCATAAAATCCAGCTGATTGACGGCCATAACGGCGATCACCTTGCCGTTGCTGGCTGCGGTGTATTCATTCGCAGAGCCATCCAGGTCGATGTACAGCGTGTCATCAAATACGATCCGCTCCCGGGAGGATAGATTCAGGGTGGACGCATACTCCTTCTCCATTTTTGCGGCAGGGAAATAATTGTAGTCATCGTTGGTGATGAATCCCTGCAGCACAATCTGCTTTCTGCTCTGTACCAGGGCATCTCCAACATAACCGACGAACAGGCACACGATGAGCAGCCCCACCAGCCATTTGGTATAGTAGGTAGTCAGGTAGCTGAAGCGTTGCTTCAGGGTCATGGGCCGCAGCTTGTCACACTCTGCGGCGAACCAGCTGCGGATGCGGGAAACAATATTCATGGCAGTTCCTTTCACAGATAGAGATCCTTGGGGGGATTCTTCTTTTTTCCCTTTTCCTCAATTTTCACCCCTGCGTATTTCAGGAACAGTCCCCAAATAAAATAAGAGGAGAAGAAAATTGCCAGACCGATCCAGAGGAAGAACAGACCGCCAAGATAGTAAATGCCCACAGCTGCCAGAAAGAACAGAACCAGCACAGAAATCGTAACATGGAGATTTCCGGTTGCCATAATAAAGCTGTCCGTCAGAATCTTTTTCACAGGGAAATCGTAAGCGGCGAGAATGGGGTAGATGTAGACGCTGCAGCAGACTGCCACCAGGGCAGCGCAGACGGACAGGCTGAGAAAGCCCAGGGCAATGACGCCCTTTGCCAGGTAGAAAATCCAGGCGGCATACAGATTGACCGCCAGCAGCACTCCCAGCGTCAGCTGCAGTAGCCACAGCAGTGTGGCTTTTTTGAAATTTGCCCGAAAGGCAGTAAAATACGAGCCGATCACCCTGCCCTCATTGTCGCCGACTGCATCCAGGGTGAAGCTGTAGAAGGCGGCGGTGGAGGCGCCGATGGTGAAAACAGGCAGACTGGTCAGCAGCCACAGAAAACTCATGCAGAACACGTCCGTAATCTTGCCCATGAAGTTCCAGAATTTGTTCTCGGGGTTAAACAAGATATGCATACAGCTTCGCTCACTCCAGGATGTTCGAGGTAATAAAGTCCACGCCGCATCCGATCACACGGCGGCCGTCTTCCACGGTGTCCACGGTCCAGCAGTTGACCTTCTTGCCGGCTTCATGCACCTTCCGGCAAAGTTCCTCGGTGACAGCCGTGTGCTTAATGTCCAGACCCAGGTCATATTTTACAAGGCTCTGCAGATGCTTGTCGTCCCAGGCGCTCAGAAGGAACTGGGCGTTCACATTGGGATAACGCTTGCGCAGCCGGATCAGGTTCTTCAGGCAGAAGGAAATAATCACGGTATGATCCAGATAGCCCATCTTGTCAATGGTGCCCATGATCTTGTAAACATCGCTGGCGGTGAATTCGTTTTTCAGCTCCAGGACGGCAGCCTTCTCATACCGGGCGCAGATGGAAATATACTCCTCCAGTGTGGGCATGATCAGATCGCCCCGGCTCTTGACGCCGTCCCGCTCCGCCAGACGCACAGACCTGAGGGTATCAAACGTGGTTTCCTCGATCACCATAGAATCCACGGCCACCCGCTTGGTGTTATCATCGTGGAAAATCACGAACTTGCCGTCCAGGGTGCGGTGAATGTCGGTTTCGATGCCGAAATACTTCTCACGATTGCCCGCAGCCACAAAAGCAGCGCAGGTATTCTCACGCTCCAGGCCGCTGAGGCCCCGGTGGGCGATCATCTTTACATTGGTACCGGTGGTGTCCAGTTTGATTGTATTCATAGGGAAATAACCAACTCTTTTTCTTTTATTTTCAGCACAAATCATGCTTCATCGCGAGTATATCACGGAAACCGGGACTTTTCAAGGAACGCGAAGACAAATTCATAGTCGGCAAATTTTTTGTTCATTGTTCATAAAAAGCTTTCTGCATATCGGCTTTGCTCAGCATTCTTGTACTTTCATTAAGCAGCTGCCCAGGGCAGGGGCATGACATAAGCCCTATGAGATTTCCGTATAATTGGATATATCACAAAAACATCCAAATAACAAGTTTTTTGAAAGAATTTTACAGGACTTTACAGGAATTTTACTTGTAATATGTCAAAAGAAGTGATAAACTCACAGGGTAAACGGTCCGTTTGGACTGGCATGGTATTGATTATTTATACAGAAAGGAATAACAAAAAATGAAGAAGCTTTTAGCAATGTTGCTGGCACTGGTCATGGTTCTGTCCCTGGCTGCCTGCTCCGGCGGCTCTACCAACAGCGCTGTGGCTGCCACCGCCGCCACCGCTCCCAAGGGTGATTCCGCCACCGCAGAGCCTGCCGCCTCTGCCGATATGTACGCTGTCACCGAGCCCATCGAGATCGTATGGTGGCACGCTCTGGAGGATCAGTACGCCGATCTGGTTGCTGAGGTTGTCGACGAGTTCAACAACTCCCAGGATCTGATCACTGTGAAGGCCGAGTACATCGGCGCATACAAGGATGTCAACGAGAAGTTGATTGCCGCCAATGCTGCCGGCACCGGCCTGCCCGCCATCTGCGTTGCCAACACGGACTACGTTGCTCAGTACGGCGCCAACGGCGTGTTCGAAAACCTGGACGGCTACATTGCCGCCACCGGCTACGATGTGGATGACTTCTCCTCCGGTCTGCTGCTTTCCTCTCAGTGTGACGGCAAGCAGGTTGCTATGCCCTTCCTGCATTCCACTCAGGTCATCTACTATAACAAGACCCTGGCCGATGCCAACGGCATCACCGCTCCCACCAAAATCGAGGACTTCGAGGCTTTCCTGAAGGCCGGTGCTGCTGCATGCGGCGGCTACGGCACCGTGGTTCCCGGCTGGGATCAGTGGTACTTCGAGACCCTGTACCTGAACGAGGGCGTTGAGATCATCACGGATGACAACACCTGTGACCTGAACAGTGAAACCGCTCAGGGCGTCACCTCCATGATCAAGGGCTGGTGCGACAGCGGTTTGGCTTACCTCGCCACCGGCACCGATGCTTCCGCTAATATGCGTCAGAAGTTCTATGACGGCCAGACCTTCTCCGTCATGCACACCTCCTCCCTGTATAACGCCTATGTCAATAAGTGTGACTTTGAGGTCGGTATGGCCTGGTATCCCGCTGCTTCCACCGGCAACAAGTACTCCGAGGTCGGCGGCTGTGTCCTGGGCATCCCCGCCAACAACGATCAGGCCACCAAGAACGCGGCTTGGGTGTTCCTGCAGTACCTGGTTGGCAAGGAAGTCAACATGAAGTGGGCTGAGGGCACCGGCTATATGCCCACCCGTAAGTCCGTTCTCGAGACCGAAGAAGGCGTTGCTTTCCTGCAGGCCAAGCCCGCGTTCCAGTGCATCTTCGACAACTTGGATCTGATCAATCCCAGAATCCAGAACGATTCCTGGAGTGAGCTGGCTACCACCTGGAAGACCTACATGGACATTATCATGAACCAGAACGGTGATGTTGCCTCCAATTCCGATGACATGGTCGTTGAAATTGACGAAATCCTGGCCGATTAATTCTTCTCTTTATGGCCGGTCGCGTTCTGCGGCCGGCCATATCCGCTCCCAACGATTCTTCTCATACTAATTCTCGATAAAAATGTTCATTTTTATCGAGAAGGCACCGCCTGACGGCGTTGCCGAATATGTGATTTTCGGAACAGAAAATCACATATTCCCGTCTCATATGATTCTCTAATAAAATGTTTAATCAATCCGGATTAAACATTTTAAAAGAGAATCAGCATCACATTCCATTTTCAAAGTCCCGGAATACAGGGTATATTGCGGAATTTTGAAAACGGTTTGTAAGGGCAGGTGATTCGCCCAGAATTGGCAGGCAGATTCCCCGGGTGCCCTGCAGATACTCACCATATCAAATGCTGCTGAAAGGATCTGATACGATGTCAAAAACCAGAACTCAGGCCAGAAACCTTCAACCGCCGAAGAAAACCATCCTTACCCGCAAAAACGGCTCCAAACTGGTGGACTTCCTGTTCGTACTGCCCGCACTGGTGTTCCTGGCCATTTTCACCTACTACCCCGTGGCGAAGCTGGTGCAGATCAGCTTTACCGACTGGAACCTTCTGAAGCCAACATGGGAATATGTGGGCCTAAAGAACTGGAAATGGCTGTTCGCGGGATCCGGCGCCAAGTATCTGTGGAACTCCCTGAAGGTCACCTTCCTGTACTCCATGGGCGAAATCCTGGTCACCATCGTTGGCGGTATGATTTTTGCCCTGCTGTTTAACCGGGCTACCAGGGGCTTCACGCTGATGCGGGCCGTGGTGTTCGTTCCCAAATATGTGGCCATGTCCTCCTGTGCCGTGGTGTTCCTGTGGATCCTGAATACCGACTACGGTGTTCTCAACTATCTGCTGGGACTGATGGGCATTGAACCCATTGACTGGCTGAACCAGGAAAGCACCGCGCTGCTGTCGGTTTTGATTACCACCTGCTGGCGTGTCATAGGCTATGGCATGATGATCTATTTGGCTGCCATGAAGGGCATTTCGTCCCAGTATTACGAAGCCAGCGCCATTGATGGCGCCAACAAAACCCAGCAGTTCTTCGGCATCACCCTGCCGCTGCTGGCTCCCACCACCGTCTTCCTGCTGGTCACCACGTTCCTGTCCTCCATGAAGGTCTTCCAGTCCGTCGACATTCTGACCAGCGGCGGCCCCGCCCGTTCCACGGAAGTGTTCGTCTATCTGATCTACCGCTACGCCATGGTGGACTTCCGTATGGACCGTGCCGCAACCTCCGCGGTCATGTTCTTCGTGATCCTGCTGGTCATCACGGTGGCTACCATGAAGGTTTCGGATAACAATGTGAACTATGATTCTTAAAAAGGAGTGAACGCTATGCCGAAAAATACACTGATCGATCATCATGAAAAGCACTCCGCAGGCTATCATGTTCAGACCATCGTTGTCGTCCTCATCACCATTGTGATGTTCTTCCCTCTGTACTGGATGATCGCAACCTCTCTGAAATCTGCGGAGGAATCCCAGCTGATCATCCCCACCATGTATCCCCATGAGTTCCATCCGGAGAACTATGTGAACGTGATGACCCGGGCAAACTTCTCCAAGTACTATCTGAACACGATCATCATGACCGCCGGTATTATGCTGCTTCAGATTGGCCTGGGTACCCTGGCCGCCTACGGTTTTGCCTTTGGCAAGTACCCCGGACGGAACATTACCTTCTACATCGTTCTGGGCGCAATGATGATCCCCATTCAGGTCACCTTCATCCCCATTTATATCATGTGTGCCGGCTGGGGGCTGGTAAACACCTTCCTGGGTTTGATTCTGCCGGATGCCATCTCAGCGTACTACATTTTCATGATGCGCAACTCCTTTCTGTCCGTAGATCAGAGCTACATTGACGCCGGTTATATGGACGGCCTGGGACGCCTGGGCGTCATCTGGAATGTGCTGCTGCCCATGTGCAAGTCCACGCTGTTCACGGTTCTGCTGGTCACCTTCTCCAACGGCTGGAATGCCTATTTCTGGCCCAAGATCATTGCCAGCGATGAGCCCCGCCGTGTGCTGACCATCGGTCTGGCTTTTCTGAAGAACACCTTCGCCGGTCAGGCTGTTGCCAACCAGCACGAGATCATGGCCGGTGCTGTTCTGGCCGTGCTTCCTCTGGTGATCCTGTTTATGTGCTTCCAGAAGTACATGATGACCGGTTACTCCAAGGCTGCCATGAAGTAAAACAGAAAACGCGACAGCCTTGGTTGGATCCCAACCAAGGCTGTTATCAGATTGCAGGCGACCTCCCCAAAAGCCGTTTAAGGGATTTTGGGAGACGTCCTGTAGAAAGGAATTGTCACCATGGATTTTGTCTCCAAAGAGGACCGGCAGTGGAAAGCCAATCTGCACTGCCACTCCAACCTGTCGGATGGGCGTATGCCCCCAGAAGCGCTTGTGCAGGCATACAAAGAGCGGGGTTACCATATCCTGGCCATCACGGATCACGAGGCCCCCTACGACCACAGCCGATTTACAGAAAAGAGCTTTCTTATGCTCACCGGCTACGAAGCCTATATCCGCCCCTCTTCCCGGTGCATTCTGGATCACTTCGGCCCGGAAATCCACCTGAACCTGTTTGCCAGGGAGCCTGGAAACCTTACCTTCATCGGCTACGATCCCAATTTCAGCAAATACCTTCCAAAGGCTTACGCGGACAGTCTGCCCAAATCCCGGGATTTAGGCCCCAGAAGGTATGATCCGGCGTATATCCAGAAGTTCATCGATACCGCTTCGGAAAACGGCTATCTGGTCAGCTACAACCATCCATGCTGGTCCATGGAGCGCGCGGAGGACATTCTGAATCTGAACGGCTGCTTCAGCCTGGAGGTATTTAACACCGGCTCCATGAAAATCAACGGCTATGAGGAGAATATGGCCCTGTATGATTCCCTGCTGCGGCGCGGGAAATTCTGGTATCTGCACGGCGCGGATGATAACCACAATGCAGCGCCTCTGGATGACTTCCTCAGCGATTCCTTTGGCTCCTGGACCATGGTCATTGCGCCGGAGCTGAGCTACCGCGCCGTTGTGGAATCTTTGGAAAAAGGCCGGTTCTACGCCACCACCGGCCCGGAGATCTACAGCCTGAGAATCAGCGGAGAGGAAGCCAGCATAGAATGCTCCGACGCCGTGCGTGTCACCATGCATATGTCTCCCAAATATACCCGAATCGCCTATCATCCCGACGGAAGCGACCTGCATGAGGCCAGCTTTCGGATCCCGGAGGATGCACCCTATGTGTACTTCACTGTCCAGGACAGACAGGGCCGTAAGGCGCATACCCACGCCTTCCCCCGGGAAGCGTTTTCCAAATAACCAGAAAAGGAGGCCTGGAACTTGAAAAGGATCGCATCTGCGCTGCTGATCTGTCTGCTGCTTGCAGGCTGCAGCAAACCGAAAGTCATGGAAACCCAGCCGGAAACCATTCTGCCCCAGGTTCAAACCGGTGACACCACCGCCCTGCGGCTGACCCAGGAATCCAATGTCCGCAAGGCCACCTATGAAGGAAAGGATGTTTATTCCGATTTTCTGGCCGCGGCGGAGCCTCTGTTTCTGATCCCCGGCCTGAAGCAGGTACTGACTCCCCAGGGAATCGCCGTATGCCCCACTACCGGAAGAACCTATATTTCCGCCTACAGTGTAGATGGAGTCCCATCCGCTGTGATGGTCATGGAAGCACAGACCAACGAGCTTGTGGCGGAGTACTACCTGTACAATTCCGATGGGACGCCCTTTACCAGCCATGTGGGCGGTGTCTCCGTAACCGAAACCCATATGTACCTGTCCGCGAAGCAGGAAAATGACGGTTCCTACCGCATTGCGGCCATTGCCCTGGCTGATCTGCCGGCAGAGGGCGCTCACAACATCACTCTGGAGGAAACCATTCCCATGGCCATGTCCCCCTCCATGATGAACTACTCCGGCGGCTATCTGTGGGTGGGCAACTTCTACCACCCCAAGGAGGACTACGGTCTGTCACCCAATATGAACTTCACCACCCCGGCTGCGGGCGGCAGCGAGTACGGATGCTACATTCTGGGCTTCAATATGAGCCGGGGCCATGCCCGGCTGCTTGGCGGCGGGGAATATCCGATGCCGGATGTGATCTTGGCAGCCCCCGACCGCATTCAGGGCATCACGCTTACCGCTGACAACCGCCTGGTGCTGAGCCAGTCCTACGGCAGAGCCAACGACTCTTCCCTGCTGATTTACGACCTGGAACTGAGGCAGGAACCCGATCTGACCCTGCCCCTCAACGGTCAGCACATTCCCGCTTTCCTGCTGGACGGAAACCGGCAGACCCATCAGATCAATGCCATCCCCATGTCCGAGGGCCTGGCAAATGCCCCGGACGGCCGGGTGCTGGTTCTCTTTGAATCCGGCGCCATCCGCTATGAAGACGGAAAGCACCGAACCAGCTACGTTTGGGCCCTGACGGTGAAGTGAAGAAAACCGGATCGCCTGTGTCAGGGCAGATAAACGGTTAAGGTAAGGACTATTTTGTGCTTATCAGTTTTGCTCAGCCGCCTGATAAACTGGAATTTGGCGGCTTGCTGACCGAGGCCGATATGCACAAATATTATTTTTGGGGAGGTTTACTGCAATGAAAGTCAAAGAAACAAGACCCTTTGTTGACTGGGAACTGATCAATTCCTTTATGATTGACGTGTTCAAGGCGTATGGTGTTCCCGAGGAGGACGCAGCCATCTGTGCCGATGTGCTGCTGGAGTCTGACCGCCGCGGCATTGAGTCCCACGGCTGCAACCGGTTCAAGCCCATCTACTTAGACCGCATCAAGAACGGCACCCTGCTCCCTGTTACCAAGATTGACATTCTGAGGGAAACTCCCACCACCGTGGTCATGGATGCCAACAACGGCATGGGCATGGTTGCTTCCTACAAGATGATGGAAATGCTGATTGAGAAGGCTAAGGTTTACGGCATGGCCGGCGGTGCCATCATGAACTCCACCCACTACGGTATCGCGGGCTACTGGACCACCATGGCGGAAAAGGCCGGCATGATCGGCATCTCCGGCACCAACGCCCGCCCCTCCGTTGCTCCCACCTTCGGCGTGGAACCTATGATGGGCACCAACCCCCTGACCTTTACCATGCCTACCGACGAAGAGTTCCCCTTCAACTTTGACTGCGCCACCTCCACCATCCAGAACGGCAAGATCGAGTTCTATGCCCGCAGCGGAAAGTCCACTCCTGCCGGCCTGACCGTCACCCGGGACGGCTGCACCATGACCGAGTCCGCTGAGATTTTGAAGCAGATGCGCGCCGGCAACTGTGCGCTGGCGCCTCTGGGCGGCCTGGGCGAAGAGACCGGCGGCTTCAAGGGCTACGGCTTCACTACCATCGTGGAAATCCTGTCGGCTGCTCTGTGCGGCGGTCCCTTCATGAAGGCTCTGAACGGCAAGGATGAGAACGGCAACAACTGCATGTACCATCTGGGTCACTTCTTCTTTGTCATCAACCCCGAGTTCTTCATGGGTCTGGACACCTTCAAAAAAACCGCGGGCGGCATCTGTCGCGGCCTGCGGGAATCCGCCAAGGCTCCCGGTGCGGAGCGGATCTACACCGCCGGTGAGAAGGAGTACCTGTCCTGGCAGTTCCGAAAAGATAAGGGCGTACCGGTGGGTGAAGCGATCCAGAAGGAGTTCATCCAGCTTCGCGATGAGTGCGGCCTGGATTACAAATTTCCCTTTGAGGGTTAATGGGCTGGTTGGAAAGGCTGTATCAGATTTTCTGTGTGAATATCTGCAACAGCTTTCGTTTTGCAATGAATGCCCACAAACCATTTTTCTTTGTGGGTACTCATTTCAAAACGCATCTGGGATTCCAAAGGGACGGCAGTTCCTTTGGCTCAGGGTCATCCAATAGGGGCGAGAGCGCCCTGTTGGCAGAGGATTCCAAAGGGGACAGCGGTCTCGCCTGCCGGCTCGGTCGGTGCTTCAAAGTGTCTGCGACACTTTGAGGTCGCCACTGGCGACCCGCACCCCTTGGCAGTGGTTTCCAAAGGCGGCGGCGCTGCCTTGGCGGGTGGAATCCAAAGGAGGGCAGAGCCCTTCTGGCAGGAAGAATCCAATGAAACCAGAGGTTTCGTGGCACACGACTTTGCCCGCAAAGTCTAGTGTGTTATACCTTTGGCGACCGTGGGTGGCGGAAAGGGGTTGTTCGGGGCGGGAACAAGCACTTTCCGTCAGCCACAGAACCAGCGGATTTTGGCGCGCCATGCGCTGAAATTCAGGATTTGCCCCGAGGCAAAATCCGCCTGTTCGGGTGTAGGTGGTGTTGCGAAATGGAAAGGCGAAGCGCAGGGTCGCCTCGCAATGGAGCGGCATCACCAGGGGAGCAAAAGGTATATCAAACCCGCCGCAGCGACGCTACTCTCTCGCGCTACTCCTCAAATGAAATCACCGTTTCTTTCGGCAGCTTCTCATTCTGACAATTCAAAAGATAGGAAATTGCGTATTTGGCAAAAGGCTGAGAAATCATTTTGTCCCAGTCTGCCAGTCGGATGATTTCTGCCGTTTTGTTTTCAAAGTCAAACTGAATCTCACCCCATTCGCCGTCGCTGTCTGCCTGATACAGGTAGGTCGCGGCGGCGATTTTTTCTTTTCGCTTTTTCTGACGCTTGCGTTTCAGCACGATTGTATGAAAGAGACCATCCTCAATCAGCAGCTGTTCCAGCTTCTGTACCGCTTTCTTGTAAGCCCGCTCCGCGCCGCTGGCTGTGGAGCCTTCAAACATCGCTGCCAGATCCTCCCATGTGGGACGGCGACGCATGGGAAGCACACAGCGGCAGTCCATGCAGACTGCCATGTGCCGCTCTATCAGAATCTGAGAACGGTAATCCAGTTTGCTATGTGCCCGCCGGACAGCACCACCCCAGGAGCTGTCCCAGAGCATTGCACTGTACACGCCACCGGCATCCCGGCTTAAATCCTCACCATCGTCCTCGTTGATATCTGCATCGAAGTCTTCGCTGAATTCCTTGCCGCTCTCACGGAGAACGGTATCATAGATAGAAACGATACCCCGATTTTTGCGGGCTGCGGTGAGATAATCCTCCGCTGTCTTTTTGGTGCAGCCGGTTTTCTCCATGAACGCTGCAATGGTTTTCTTCCGGGAATCTCTTGCTTTGTTATAGAGCCACGCAATGCCCCGGACGGTTTTGTACTCGTCCAGATTTTTGAAGGAGCCGGATTCCTCATAGCGGCGGCAGTTGAGAATGGCGTTGCCGATATCATAGTAGGCGTAGGTCAGAAAGTCTGCGCCCCTGTCGGGATCGTATCCCGGACAGCAATCCACAATCGCAGATACGCAGTTCAGCTTGTAATCCAGCAGGCGAACCGGGTCATAAGCGTACAATCCCTCCCGGTGGAAGAATCTGTAAATCCGTCCGTTCAGGATTTTCTCAATGTGGTGGAGATAAAAGCAGACATACAGAAGATTGTGCTCCCGGTTTGCCATGACGATGTATTGATTGATATCTTCCACCTTCAGCGGCTCCGGCGATATCTGAAAGGCGTGTTCCGCCTCAAACCGGGTCACGCTCTTTTCCAGACACTGGAAGCCATATCTGATAGTGTACCCTTCCGCTAACTTAGGCATGGGGCACCTCCTTCCTCTGTTTCAAAATCACAAAAGCGCTCTGGCTTCCGCTTCCAAAGCGTCCAGCTCCATCTCCTGAATGTATTTCCCGTTGGCATAATCGACGCTGTTTTTTGCCCGCTGCATTTTATCTTTCGCCAGCTTCTTCATCATCTTCGCCAGCGCGGGATCTGTACGATTTCTATCCAGACGGTGGTCGATGGAATCCAACCGCTTCTTATATAGCTCCACATTAGGATTGTCTTCTGCCAGCTCCCGTTCCTTTCTGCCTTTCAGATTCCCAACCTGTCTGCAACTTCTGTGCCGCTTATCTCCGGGAGCATAACCACCGCAGTATTTTGTTGGTCTGGCATTGATGGTCAGAAACCAGCGTCCGCAGGTTCGGCACTTTTTGGGAGCGTGTCCCACACACAGTCCTTCATACAGATCGGAGCGGAACATACCCACGAAAGAAACATAGATCATGTGCTTTGCGATTACTGGCGTCTTGCTGTCAGGCCGCAGCAGCGTCGTGTACTGGGTTGTGGCGTTGGTCATTGCCATCCAGGCAGCATTGTTCTCGAATTTTTCAATCTTCGGGAAGCACTCCCCAAAGAGAGTGGCAATGTTCTGGGGCGTTCGCTTGAATCCGGGATCGTTCAGCTTCTCCGCAAAGGCAAGCATGGTTTGCTGATATTGCTCCAAAGAGTATCCCAACTGCGCCAGCACCGGCAGCGTCCGAAGCAGGGTTTTGCCCTGTTCGTATTTTGGGTCCGACAGAATGTCCAGAGTGCTGCCGCCAAAGACAGTGCTGTATTCGATTGCGTTGTTCAGGTATGCTTCCGAGAAAATCCGTTCAGTCCGATCTTCCACATCAGGCACATCCATATAGGAAAAGGGCTTCACATCTTTCAGAAGCTTCGCAATCTGCTGGGCGCTTTCCCGCGCCGCCGAAAGCAATGCAGGATTTCCGGGGCCGAAAGTAAGAGAGTTTATCAGCGCATACTGCACCGTGCAGAGTTCTTTTAGTTTCTCAATCACTTCGGCTGGGATATTCAGGGCGTCACAGCCAATGGTGCCGCAGGGGAAGCTTTTCCCGGAGTAGAAAGCCAGTCCGTTCCAGAAGTCCAGAGATACCGCATCGTTCGTATTCATCATCACACAACCCTCCAAAATTGTTTTCGCTCATTATAGCACAAATGTTCTATAATTGGAAGAGGGTTTGTCCGGTTTTTTGAAATAGGCTTGTCCGGCGATTAGCCTGTTTTTTGAAAATTTCCCCATAACCATAGTGAGGAGGCAAGATGCCTGCCAACCCCAGCGGGTATTTTCCTCCCCAATATTTTTATGGAGGCAAGATAATGCGCGTATTTGAAACCATCAAGGCAGCTGTCACATTAAAGCAAGCTGCCGAACACTATGGGCTGCGGGTACTGCCAAACGGCATGACCTGCTGCCCATTCCACAAGGACAGGCATCCCAGCATGAAGCTGAATGAGGATTATTTCTTCTGCTTCGCCTGCGGGGCCAGCGGGGATGTCATCGACTTCACCGCACGACTGTTTGGGCTGTCGCCCTACGCCGCCGCACAGAAATTGAAAAGCGATTTTGGAATTGGTGCGGAACATGAACCGTTGCCGTTTCCCAACCATGCAGAGCCAACCCGGAACAGGGAGCGGCTCTGTGTTTGCGTTTTGCGGGACTATCTGCGGTATCTTCACATCTGGCAGCTGCGGTATCGTCCTGAGAAGCCGGGTGACCCAATCCACCCCTGCTTTGCCGAGACGATGCAGGCATTACCCACAGTCAATCACCTTCTGGACTGTCTGCTGGGCAATGATCGGCTTCTGGCAGAAGAGACAGCGGAGGTACTCTGCCGGGAGGGGCATATCCAGCGGCTGTCCGAGTATCTTGGGACACTATCAGAGAAAGGGAGGGATTGTGCATAAGGTTTTTGAAATTCTCCGGGAACCCAAGGCCAACCAGCAGGAGAAGATCAGCTTCCGGGTGGACGATTTGCGGAAATACTTCCCCAAAAGCTACAGCGTTGCCCGGATTCAGGAGCGGATTTTGAAGCTGCTGGAAGCCGACTGCCGCAAGCGCCAGCGGGCGCAGGAACGGTGAGGAGGTGACAGATATGCCAGAACAGATTATAGAAGATCAGATTGTGGAAGTTGTCACCCAGCCTGAGGAGGATTACGGCACACAAATCCCGGAACACGCCATTCTTCGTTTTGCCCGGTTTTTGCTGCCGAAGATACAGGCGGATTTGGAAAAGAAAGAGGAATAACACTTTGGCAGGCAGTGGATTTGTGTCTGCTGCCTGCCGCACATTTGACGAAAAAATTACCCTTGCTGCCATCACGCATGATTCTTTCGTAGATGGCTTCATAATTCGGCATGACATCCTCGGCCTTTCGGCGGATATTGTCCGGCGGATAAAAGGTCGATTCCACATCGGTGGCACTTAGCTTCTTCAGATCCTCCAGGGGAA
>DVGO01000027.1 GCA_018712645.1 Candidatus Faecousia faecavium
ACCACCGAGACGAAGAAAAATCCCACCGTCTGCCAATAGGTCAGGGATTTTTTCATGGAAACCACCTCCAATATCCAAAATACGGAAGTAGTATATTCCAAAGCCCCCAAAAATTATGCCAAAGACACCCGACCTTTTCTGCACCTGTGAAAAGCTTCACAATAAATTCACAGCTATATTATTGACCACCTGGTCTTTTTTGATTATAATAGACCACAAAGTCTATAACGGAGGTTGGATATGAAAAAGGAGGAAAAAACCCAGCGCACCAAAGAGCGGATTCTGGCGGCAGCCATTGTGGAATTCGGCACGAAAAGCTATGACAGCGCTTCTATCAACACCATCTGTGCCGAGAGCCAGATATCCAAGGGGCTGCTGTATCACAATTTCAAAGGCAAGGACGATCTGTACCTGCAATGCGTTTCCCTGTGCTATCAGGAAATGCTTTGCTACATTCAGCAGCGGGAACCCGCTCCCGAGGATTTTGACATTCCCAAATGGCTGGCCATCCGCCAGAGCTTCTTCGCGGAAAATCCCCATTACAGCAACATTTTCTTCAACACTGTTCTGCAGCCGCCCAAACACCTGATTGGGCAGATTCATGCCATCCGGAAGGATTTTGATGCTTATTATCAGCGGCATCTGAAAACATTTCTCTGCAGACTTTCTCTGCGGGAGGGCATCACCACGGAAACCGCTTTGTCCTGCTTCCTGATCTTCTCGGAGATGTACAACGGGTATTTTCAGAACAAGGCCCTGGAAACCGAGGATTACAAAACCCTGATTGATGCCCACGAGGGGAAAATGGCCCAGCTGTTTGACATTTTGCTCTACGGCCTTGCCAAGCAGCCGGAAGGGTAACCCCGAAAACCAGAATGAACTAGAAAGGACCCGATAAAATGCTTCTGTTACTGCTGAGACTTTGCGTTACCATTTTCATTGCTTTCCTGTGCGGAAGACTGATTGCCAAGCTGAAACTGCCCTCCATTCTGGGCTGGCTGATCTGCGCCATGATCCTGGGACCCCATGCAGTTTCCTTAATCAACCAGGAGCTTCTGGACGCCGCCTGGTATCAGAACACGATTCACGTCATGGAATGTGCCGTGGGCCTGATGATCGGCACCGAGCTGGTATGGAAGAAGATCAAGCGCTCCGGCAAAGCCATCGTCATCACCACCCTGACCCAATCTCTGGGAACCTTCTTCCTGGTGTCGCTGGTGTTCGGCATTGTTTTCTATTTTTCGGACATCCCCCTTTACCTGGCCCTGATTTTCGGCGGAATCGCTCTGGCTACTGCGCCGGCTCCGGCATTGTCCATTGTCCGGGAATTCAAGACCGACGGCCCCGTTACCAAAACCCTGATTCCCATGGCCGCCCTGGATGATATTGTGGGGTGCATTGTCTTTTTCTGCGTGATCTCCGGAGTTATGGGCAGTCTGTCCGCCGGGCAGATGCCCCTTTACATGATTCCTCTGATGGTGGTGCTGCCCCTGGTGATTGGCATCGTCACCGGATACGCCGCCGGGATGCTGCTGAAAAAGGAAAGAAACGACCGCCAGACCCTGGGGTTGCTGATTGCCTTGATTCTGGCCACCTCCGGTGTGGGATTCTTCTTTAACTATGTGCTCATGCCCAGCCCGGTGCTGAACTTCATGCTCATTGGCATGGCATTTTCCGCTACCTTCTCCAATTTAATCAGCGAAACCAGGCTGGAGCAGATCATGAAGGTGTTCAACCCCATACTGAACATTCTGATGATTGTGGTAATTTTGAATCTGGGTGCGCCGCTGGATTATCACCTGATGCTGGGTGCGGGCATCTTTACCGCTGTGTACATCGTCTCCCGGGCAGCGGGTAAATATTTCGGTGCCTACTTTGGCGCTGCCATTACCAAGTCTCCTACAACCGTGAAAAAATATCTGGGCCTGACCCTGCTGCCCCATTCCGGTGTCTCCCTGGTGTTTACGGGAATTGCCGTTTCCGTCCTGAACGCCCCCGCGCCGGAATGCGCTCAGATTGTCCAAGGCACCATTGCGGCAGCAGCGGTGATCAACGAAGTGATTGCGGTCATCGTTGCCAAGAAAGGCTTTGAATGGGCAGGAGAATTTGACCAGGGGGTTCATCCGGAGCATCCGGCGAGCGGCCCCCGGGAGACCGTCATCACCATCAGCCGGCAGCACGGCAGCGGCGGACGGGAAATTGGCAAACTGCTGGCAAAGCAGCTGCACATTCCTTTCTACGACCAGGAACTGATTGACCTGGCTTCTCAATCCAGCGAAATTGACCCAAGCTATTTTAAGGCTGCCGAAGAATCCGACGTGGGCGGGCTGCTGCATGAATTGTCTTCCAATCTGCGGCACGATCTTTCCGTGGAAGAAAAAGCCTTCCTGCACCAAGCCAAGGTAATCCGGGAGGTGGCCGAGAAGGGAAGCTGCATCATTGTGGGCCGGTGCGCCGATTATGTGCTGTCCCACCGTCCGGCGGTGTTCCGGGTATTCATCTATGCCGATCCCCAAAGCCGCATGGACAGAATCCAGAACGTGTACAAGGAAACCAACCATCCCTCCCTGACCCAGCTGAAAGCAGCCGACGAAAAGCGTTCCTCCTATTACCGCTACTTTACCGGGAAAAACTTCGGCAATGTGGAAAACTACGACATTTGCCTGAACAGCAGCGCTCTGGGTATGGAAGAATGTGTGCGCATTCTCAAAGAGCACTATCTGGACATGGCCGGGGAAACCAATAAGATTTCCTCCTGACTTCCTAGAAAAAACAAAAAAGGCGCGTGCTCTAACGGCTTTGCAGCCGGGTGCAGAACACGCGCCTTTGCAGTTTTAGAGGGGATGGGAGAGTGATTTTCAGAATACCGTAAGCATGTTGTACAGTTTCATCAGACGAAAGTCCTCTTTGGACAGCCGCAGGCTTTTTTTGAATTCCGGGGTTTCCTGCTGAATGGTTTTCGACAGCAAAACCTTGGTAGAGGTGGGCATCAGCGGCCGACTGGAAATGCCATAGGCCAAGGCCCATTTTGTGGTGGTGTTCATATAGGGACTGGGCACGCCAATCTGATAGCGATCCATTTCCATATTCTGGTTTTGAAACACCAGCAGACTGAGGGCATCGTAATGGGTTAAAATACCATCGTAATAGTTCTCACACAGCTGATAGTGGTCATAGTCATGGACGTTCATAAACATCTGAACGTGGAACACGCCGGGTTCCGAGCCGGAGGTAATATCCAGCACGCTGCGGGTGACCTGATTTGTCCGCCCGTCATAATAGTACATAAAAAAGTGGTTCATCCCGGCAAAAAAAGCCGGTATGGTTCCGGAGGGGGCAGCGGTATAGGCCGCCAGAGGTAAATACAGCAGCTGGGTAACTTTGACGTTCAGTGCTTCGGCAATGGCGTAAAGAGACAGAATATCAATCACAATCTGCCCCTGCTCGTATTTGGAGATGCTGGATTTGCTCTTTCCCACCGCCAGGGCCAGCTGATCCACGGTCATATGCTGCTGCTTTCGGTAGTAGCGTATTTTCGCGCCGATTTCTTGTGCAATATCCATAATTTATCCCACATATTTTTTGTAATATAAACAGTTTCGTCAAAAGGGAAAATATGTAAGATATTTTGCTATTTCCTATTATATAATATTTCCCGGGATTTTACAACAAAAATTACCATTGTGAAGAAACAAATGCCGAAATATGTTTCTCTGCAAGAAACAAGCGTTGTTGGACGTTTCCCGAAAAATCAGTATAGTATAGGGATGTAACGGACAGACCCGGCGGCCGACGGTCTGTTCCTCGCATCACTACTGCAAAGGAGTCACAGATGCTGCGCAACATCTTCACCCCCGCCATTACCGCCTTTGCTACCCAGAGCTCCGCTGCAACCCTGCCTGTAAGTAAGGAAGCCTGCGACAACATCGGTGTTCCCCAGGACGTCAGCGACCTGGTGCTGCCCATGGGCTGCACCATGCACATGGACGGCTCCGTTCTGAGCTCCATTGTGAAAATCGCCTTCCTGTTCGGCGTGTTCAACATGCCCTTCACCGGTGTGGGCACCTATGCCATGGCTCTGACGGTTGCCGTGCTCAGCGCCTTCGTTCTCTCCGGCGCTCCCGGCGGCGGTCTGGTGGGCGAGATGCTGATTGTCAGCATGTTCGGCTTCCCCGCTGAGGCCTTCCCCCTGATTGCAACCCTGGGCTTCCTGTTTGATCCTGCCGCTACCTGTCTGAACGCTTCCGGCGATACCATCGCCGCCATGATGGTCACCCGGATCGTGGAAGGCAAAGACTGGCTGGAAAAGAAAATGGCAGCCGGCAAACTGAAATAATCCCATTGTCACGAAAAGGAGACTGTTTATGAATTTGCTGCAAACCTCCAACGCCCCCGGCGCCATCGGCCCCTATTCTCAGGGCTACGAAGCCAACGGCTTTGTCATTACCTCCGGACAGATTCCCGTTGATCCGGTTTCCGGCACTGTTCCTGAGGGCATTTCCGCCCAGGCAGAGCAGAGCTGCAAGAATGTAGGCGCCATTTTGGAATCTGCCGGCACCGGCTTTGAGCGGGTCATCAAAACCACCTGCTTCCTGGCAGATATGGCCGATTTCGCCGCATTCAATGAAGTCTATGCCCGGTATTTTATCTCCAAGCCTGCCCGCTCCTGTGTGGCAGTGCGGGAACTGCCCAAAGGCGTCCTGTGTGAAATCGAGGCCATCGCGGTAAAATAACCCAAATTAGGAAGGAATCACCATTATGAAAGTTACTGTAATCGGCAGTCATCTCTGCCCGGATACCCTGTATGCCCTCAACTGCCTGACCGCCGCCGGCGTGGAAGCCAGCTTCCAGGACATTCTGTCCTGCCACGCTGCTTTGCAGACCTACCTGCATGTGCGGGAAACCAGCGAACTGTATACCGACATCCGGGGTACCCAGCGTCTGGGCGTTCCCTGCTTTGTCCGGGAGGACGGCACCATGACCCTGGAATTGAAGGATATTCTGGGATAAACATTATCGTTACCTATCAGCAGCCCCGGACGGCGCCTTGGCCGCGCCGGGGCTGCTTTACGGGAGGATTGCACAATGCATGAATTGACAGAACTGATACGCCAGGACATGCGCCCGGCGTTGGGGGTCACGGAGCCGGGGGCCATTGCCTTTGCCGCAGCCACCGCCCGGAAATACACCGAAGGCCCCATCCAGCAAATTCAGCTGGAACTGAACAGCGGCATGTACAAAAATGCCTTCACCTGCGGTATTCCCGGCAGCATTCAGATGGGAAATGCCCACGCCGCCGCCCTGGGCGCCATAGGATCCGACCCGGATCAGGGTCTGCAATGTCTGGACGGCATTACCCCGGAGCAGGCCCAGCAGGCACTGGAACTGGTAAGCGCCGGCGCTGTTCAGGTTACCATGCGGGAAATCACCAGCACCATTTTCATTCTGGCAACGGTGAAAACCCCAAGCGGATGCGCCAGTGTCACCATCCGTGACGCCCACACCAACATCGTAAAAATTACCCAAAATGACACCGTAATCTTTGAAAAGCCTCAGACGGCATTGGCAGATCACAGCGATACGCCGCTGATTCATCGTTATACTCTGAAGCAGCTTTGCGACTATGTGCGCTCTGTCTCTGTGGAAGAGCTGACCTTTATCCGGCAGGCTTTTACCACCAACTACGCACTGTTTGAAGCAGGGCTGCATAGTCCCAGAACAACCTTCGCCCGGTACCTGCTGGCAGCCAATGGAGGACAGGTTTTCTCTCAAAATGAGCAGAAAACCGCCTCTTTGCTGTGCAACGCAGCCATTGAAGCCCGGGTGCTGGGTCTTCCGGAACCGGCCATGAGCATCACCGGCTCCGGCGCCCATGGAATCATCGCCACAATGCCCCTGTACGCAGCCTACAAGGTAAACGGATACACGGAAGAAGCGCTGCTCCGGGCCACCGCTTTGAGCTATTTGGTGTGTATGTACATCAAGGAGTATTCCGGAAAGCTCTCGGCCTTCTGCGGCTGCGCCATTGCCGCCGGTACCGGCATGGCCTGCGGTCTGGTGTTTCTGCGAGGGGGCAGTGTGGAACAAATGCACTGCACCATCAACAATCTGGCCGGCAGCATCACCGGCATGATCTGCGACGGCGGAAACCAGGGCTGCACCATGAAGGGCGTGGTTGCGGTGGATGCCGCCTGGCAGGCAGTTGACATGGCCATGAAAAACATTTATATTGACAGTATCCATGGAATCAATGCTGCGACCCCGGAAGAAACCATGCGCAATATGGGACGCATTGCCTCCCCGGGGATGGTGGGCACGGAAAAAACCATTCTGGACATTTTGCAGGAGAAGCGCAGCAGAAAGGAAGAGAAAACCCAATGAATAAAACCGACAGACGCTATCAAGCCTATGTGCAGATTCTGAAAGAAGAGCTGATCCCCGCCATGGGCTGCACCGAACCCATCGCCATTGCCTACGCCGCTGCCAAGGCCCGGGAAGTTCTGGGCGCAGCTCCGGATCGGGTCACCATCGGCGTCAGCAACAATATTATTAAAAACGTAAAAAGTGTTATCGTTCCCAATACCGACGGCATGAAGGGCATCGAAACCGCGTCTGTAGCCGGTATCGTGGCCGGCAAAGCAGAGAAAGCTCTGGAAGTCATTGCAGAGGTCACCAGCGAGCAGAAGCAGCAGATGCGCGATTTTCTGCAGACCGTGCCGGTTACCGTGGAAGCTGTGGATAACGGTATCATCTTTGACATTCTGGTGACCCTGCACTGCTGTGAGGAAAGGGCTGTGGTGCGCATCAGCCACTATCATACCAACATTGTGCTGATTCAAAAGAACGATCAGGTACTGCTGGACCGCAGTGAAGAGGAGCCTACGGGCTGCGGAGGAGAAAATCCCGCCGAAAGCGGTTTGACGGACAAAAGCCTGCTGACCATTGCCGATATCTGCGACTTTGCCGATACCTGCGACCTGGAGGATATCCGTCCCATTCTGGACACCCAGATTCAGTACAACACGGAAATTTCCCAGGAAGGCCTGCGGGGCGATTACGGTGCCAACGTTGGCTCTACCATGCTCAAGTTCTACGGTGACAGCGTGCGCAACCGTGCCATTGCCAAAGCGGCTGCCGGTTCCGACGCCCGGATGAGCGGCTGCGAACTTCCGGTGGTAATCAACTCCGGCAGCGGCAATCAGGGCATTACGGTGTCCGTGCCCGTGATCGAATATGCCAAGGCTCTGGAGGTTTCCCAGGAAACTTGCTATCGCGCGCTGGCGCTGTCCAATCTAATTGCCATTCACGAAAAAACCGGCATTGGTCGGCTGTCCGCTTATTGCGGCGCCGTCAGCGCCGGATGTGCCGCCGGCTGCGGCATTGCATATCTGCATGGCGCAGATTGCAAAGCCATTTCCCATACCCTGGTCAACGCGCTGGCCATTGTGTCCGGCATTATCTGCGATGGTGCCAAACCCAGCTGCGCAGCCAAAATCGCTTCCAGCGTGGAAGCGGGCATTCTGGGCTACCATATGTACCTGAACGGACAGCAGTTCCGCTCCGGTGACGGCATCGTCACCAAGGGTGTGGAGGCCACCATCCGCAATGTGGGTCAGCTGGGCCGTCAGGGCATGCGGGAAACCGATAAGGAAATTGTCAGAATCATGATGCAGGGATAACCCTGGGAAGGAGCGTTTGTCATGCAGATTCGTACCGCCAATCCGGCGGATCTACCGGTGATTGCCCAAATTGAGGCAGAGTGTTTTCCCCCTGCTGAGGCAGCTACCTGGGATAGCTTTCGCCAGAGGCTGGAGCAGTATCCCGATCATTTCTGGCTGTTGGAAGAGGATGGGAAAGTAGTTGCCTTTGTCAACGGCATGGTGAGCACGGAAGCCGACCTTCTGGACGAGATGTATGACAACGCCGCAATGCACGATCCTCAGGGTTCCTGGCAGATGATCTTTGGGGTGGACACCCTTCCAGCTTACCGCCGACGGGGCTGCGCCCAGCAGCTTTTGCGCCATGTGATTGCCCAGGCTCACGCCCAGGGGCGTAAGGGACTGGTTCTGACCTGTAAAGAAGCTCTGGTACATTACTATGCCAAGTTTGGGTTTGTCAGCGAAGGCCCCTCCGCTTCCACCCACGGCGGCGCCGCCTGGTATCAGATGCGCCTGACATTTTAACCGTCTGTGCGGCAAAACAAGGCACTTTGGCTGCCGCCGGAATGTCCCATCGGATGGGTTCGCGTCCTGTCTATGCTTCCCATACGAAAAAAGTCCCCGCACCTTTCGCAGGGATCCATAAGACAGTAAAATATGCAAAAAGTGTGCCACGAAGAAAGTCACGCCTTTTGCCTTAGGAGGATAGCTGCAAAGCGGCGCAAGGGATACAATTCCTTGTTCGGAACGCAGCGACGCAAAACACCCCGGACATTCAGGTGTCCGGGGTGTTCCGTCTCACAGAGCGCACATACGGGGATTACCCGTATAGAAGTGCGCCCTTGTATCTGTTCGACAAATCGGAAGTTGATGAGCCAACAGACTATTATTTTTCGTTGACTTTAAGTTCAAGGATATCCGGACGTGCATAATGTCCAATCGCATCATGCTCCATCTTACAGGCGGCAGGCAGGCTCATATCGAGCTCTGCATAGATGATGGTTTCTTCATCCCAAACCGGCTTTGTCAAATAATGACCATACGGATCAATGATGCAGCTTCCGCCTCTGCACACAAATTCCGGAAGTTCCGATACGATATTGCGCTCACACAAGTCAGAAGGATACGAACTGCGTCTGATAATCATATCAGCATTTACAAAGAAACATTTCCCCTCGATTGCAATGTGCTGAATAGTGGATTGCCATTCTGGATTGTCATTGGTGTTTGGCGAAATATAAATGGTGATTCCCTTTTGATAGAGCGCTACCCGAGCAAGCGGCATATAGCTTTCCCAACAGATCATGCTGCCGATTGGTCCCCACGGTGTTTCAGTAACAGGGAAATAATCCTTATTCGCATCTCCCCATACAACACGCTCAGAGCCTGTGGGCTTCAACTTTCTGTGTACCTTATATGACCCGTTCGGTTCAAAAATGACATTGCTGTTGTAGAGCGTTCCACTAACAGCGTCTCGCTCGGAAAATCCAAGGCTGATGTATGCCTCCGCTTTTTTGGCTGCCTCTGCGAGTTGTTGGAACTCCGAATCTCCGACAACAACAGAGGCATCGTAGTATCGTTTCCAGTCTTTTCGTCCCTCTTCGCTTCGTTTTCCCATGCTAAAACCGAAATTCATTCCAACAGGATATCCCGGAATAAACAGTTCCGGGAAAACAATTAAATCCGGTTTTTGGCTTGCTGCTTCACAAATATATTGAAGTGCCTTTTTAAGTGATGCGCTTTTGCTGAACATAACAGGCTCTGCCTGTACTAGTGCGATTTTACAAGTGGTTTTGATATCCTTCATAACGACAATTTCACTCCTTTACAAATTCCGATTTGCAGGTATGTTCGGTTCCACCTTATCACATAACGGGATAAAATACAAGAACAGACACAGCGGTTCAACCTATTGTGGCTGTTAACTGTCTTATGAGCACTTCGCTTTATGGTGCGAGGACTTTTCTGATACAATAGCAATATAAATAAAAACCAAATCGAAGCCCAGCGCAGCGGGTTCGATTTGGAAAGGAGGAGCAGCGGCGTGCGGGCGACAGGACTCGACGACATTATGGTTGCCACCAGTGTTTGCACTGGTGGCCGGGACATTCCACCGGAATGTCCCATTGGATGGGTTCGCGTCCTGTCTTTGTTCCATACGATAAAATGCCCCGCACCTGATGGTGCGAGGCATTTTATGGTGCGGGCGACAGGACTCGAACCTGCACGGCTAAGCCAGAGGAACCTAAGGGTGATGTCACCTTAGTGAATGTTTTCCGTAGTCGTCAAAAGATATTCAAAAGATACATGACAACTATTTTTACAATATTTGTTTAATATTCGTGTGTAAATTCGGATATCTAGGAACAATTCCGCTCTTGTTTTTAAGTCTATCAAAAGATGATCAAAAGATAACCAAAAGATAAGTCTTAATAAGTGCACGATTACTGCATTTGCTTCTTCAATTGTTCCATTACTACTTGTAGCTGTGTAAGAAATTCGATGCTGTCGATCTGTAAAGTATATGCTGTTGACGGTCCGCTGCCAATCTTTCGAATCAAATGGGATTCCTCCAAGGATTGGACTGCTTTTCTGGTTGCGTAGTCCGTGATCCCCAGTGCATCTTTGATGTTCTTTATCGATGGAGTTCTATTTCCCTTTGCGATAAATCTAAGAATGCTTTTTTCATCTGCTGTCAAGTCTGGATAAGAATCGGCTAGGTCAATATTCCAGACTCTGATCTCAGTATGCTCAAGATCCGAAATAACTTCTGGACGCCGGTAGTCATTCTGCATTGCAGTTTTATAAATTAGCGGACCACCAAAGCCTTGCCGTTCAGACATGCCCAACAGACGGAACAACTTCATGATTACTTCATTGCGAGGCCTTGAATCACCGCCAACCCAGAACTGTTGCGGAGGCACTAACATCTTACCAGGGTTGGTGAATCGGAACCACCCATCATACACATCAATTTTAGTAGAGGGATAGCCGAGAATATAGTCTGCGTGCGCAAGACAGTTGATCAAACACTCACGAATAGTTTCGTCGAAAGCAGATGCTGGAATTCTGAGTTGCTGTCCATCAAGCTGGAAGCCTTCCTGTAGCAACAGCCGCATCTTTTCGTAAACAATACGGTAGAAATTAAAGAGATTCATTTCGTCATCACTGGGCTCATCATCAGATACACGATCCGACCATCTAGGATTGTTGCCGCGGTGATTGAAAAAATCGACATGATAGTGCGGAAACAACTCTTTAATAGAGTTGACTTTTCCGAGGAAAAGAAGTGTACCACGCTTGATTTTAAGTTCACCCGTTGATCGCACCCGCGTACAAGCACCTATTTCAATCAGAAACTCGGTATTATCCATTTCAAGATAGCGTTTCTTCGGGAAGCGAAGATTCACCCGTTCCTTGAAGGAAAGGACGGAATTCTGATCCAGATCTTCCATAGAGAAGCCATCCGCATCTAAGGAATCTTGTCCTGGTTGGGCATTACGCATCAAGGCTGCCAACTCTTCCTTTGTGGCTCTTCTATCGCCGTCTCCGGTTCTGATCCAGGTATTCTCATATTTTCCAGCAGTGTAAATTGGCTTCATACTTTCAGGTGCCTCTTTCATACATACGATGATGACGGACTTTCCATCAATAATATATGTATACACATCCTGGTTGTCGATATTCCTATAATTTACCTTACTGGGGTTGGATACATTGTTCCATAGATCAGTTAACACCTTATCCGGATTATTCACACCCTTAATCGTGTTGTATGGATGCCCTTCTTCGACACCAAGAACAATAAAACCACCGGAAGTGTTGCTGAACGATGAATAAGTTTCCCAAAATGATACGGGAAGATCGGATGATTTTTTCAATTCTACCCAATACTTTTCATGGATATTGATAAGAAAGTTCTTCAATTCGTCCTGAGAAAAATCCTCCAATTGGATAGTGTTGTTCATATATTTTCTCCTTCTGCTACACTTCTTAACCCGGCAAAATGTGCATTTTATCTGATCCTCAAAGTTAGGAAAACATTATTTATAAAATTAAATGCTTATCGACTTAACTCAGCACACCACAAGATGTAGCGACGGCTCTGGTTAAGCGAAGGAAAGTCTGATCGCCGGTCATGCGGCGGTTGAAGCGGAAGCAGTACTCGTCCAGATAGGCCTGCAGTTTGGTGCATCTGCCGTGATAGGTTCCGATCAGAAACGCCTTTAAATTGCTGATTGCCTTGTGGAGCCAATGCAGATCACCGGCTTCATATTTTTTCGGATC